>CAYLZD010000030.1:0-53024 GCA_964388275.1 uncultured Chromatiales bacterium | reverse complement strand
CGGCCCTGCTGTAAGTTGTGGACTGCCAGAAAGACGGGCTCACGCCCGATGTGGCGGAGGCGGCTCCCACTATATACTGCGGCTGGGCGAAGAGATCGCCGGCCGAGAACAGTGAGAACACCACGAGAAGAACAAACGCTCCAGCCGCACGGTTAGCTGGAGATACAGCGCGTCGAGGTGTCATAAAGCACCTTTCTTGTTAGGTGAACAACAGTGGAATAGGAGTAGGGTTAGTTGAAAATTCAGTTAATTGTCGTAGGATGAGGTATAGAGCGATACCTTCCCCGGCAACGTTTGTGCGCGCCGACGGGAGGGAGTTTGTATTGTGTCTGTCCAAGAGCGTGTCTTCTTTCACATATCGGAAGCAAATTACGAAACGGAATATCCTTTGTCAAGCTGATAAGCGGTTTTGCGCTTGACGGGCGCTTAGATCGATACCGCCATCAGATCTGCCGTGCGGTCGAACCGGACGCCCGCCGTACCCCTCGGCGTCTGAACGGGATAGCGGCGGCGTCGAGACATCCTGTCATGCCGTCCGGGAAATGTTCCGTATTTTACGGTATGAAAAAGATTGCGTTGCGTCCGACGTCCTTGAAACTCTTGAAAGACGAGGAGACGAGTTTCCGCATCCCGTATGAAAAGGAATTGAACGAAGCTCAATATATGGCCGTGAAGCATCCGGAAGGGCCAGCTCTCATCATAGCCGGCGCGGGCACTGGGAAAACCCGCACGCTCACATACAGGGTAGCCAGGCTGATCGAAACGGGAATAGAGCCGGATTCGATATTGCTGCTTACATTCACCCGCAAGGCGGCGAAGGAAATGCTTCGCCGCGCCGCCTTGCTGCTGGATGAGCGGACGGAGCGCGTCGCCGGGGGCACTTTCCATTCCTTCGCGAATCTCATACTCAGAGCGCAGGCCCCGAAGCTGGATTTCGGATCGAATTTCACGATACTCGATCAGGGCGATGCCGAGGACGTGGTCAATCTGTTGCGCGGCCGGCTCGGTCTGACTTCCCGCGAGAAGCGTTTCCCGAAGAAGCAGACGCTCTGGAAAATGATTTCCATGTCAGTGAACACGCTGACGCCTCTCGAAAAAGTGATCGAGGGAGAATTTCCGCAATTCATCGAGCAGAGCGACGAGATAGGAAAGCTCGCGCGGACTTATGTCGGTTACAAGCGGCAGAACAATCTCATGGACTACGACGATCTGCTGGTCCATCTGGTCGCGCTGTTCGAACGCTTCCCCGAAACGGCGGAACGCCTGTCATCGAGATACCGCCGCGTCATGGTGGATGAGTACCAGGATACCAACGCGCTTCAGGCGAGGATTGTGCGGCATCTCGGCGGCGACGAGAGAAATGTGATGGTGGTCGGCGACGATTCGCAGAGCATATACTCCTTCCGCGGCGCGAACTTCCGGAACATCATGGATTTTCCGAAGCAGTTTCCCGGCTGCGCCGTGATTACCCTCGAGGAAAATTACAGGAGCTCCGAACCGATACTGGACCTCACCAACGACATCATAGACCGGGCGGCCGAGAAGTACTCGAAACGGCTTTTTACAAAGCGTGGAGGAGGCGAGAAGCCGATGCTTGTCGCCGCCGACGGTGAGAACACTCAGTCGCGCTTTATTGCTCAGAAAATCCTGGAGCTCCACGAGCAGGGGACGCCTCTCGACGAAATCGCGGTTCTGTTCAGGGCCGGCTATCAGTCTTTCGACCTGGAAATCGAGCTTGCGCGCGCCGGCATTCCGTACGTCAAGTTCGGCGGGCTCAAACTGATGGAAACCGCTCATATCAAGGACGTCATCGCCCACCTGCGCGTCATCGAGAATCCAAAAGACCTGGTATCCTGGACGCGCATTCTTCTGTTGCTGGACGGGGTGGGACCAGCGAGCGCCGAAAGGGTGTCTGATGAAATCCTGCGAGGACTCAATCCGTTCAATCCCGCATCGGACGGCCGGCTGGCGCAACTCGTCAGGGCGACGGACTTGGCCCCTCTCACGCACACCCTCCGCGGCATGGTGAGGAACGCTTCATCCGTGGCCGACAAGACCGTGATGCTCCTGGAGTATTACAAGCCCCTGCTCAAGATCCGCTACGACGATTTCCCGAAACGCGTCAAGGATCTGGACATGTTCCAGACGATCGCCGAGCGCTACAGGGAACTCGGCCCCATGCTTGCGGATCTCGCGCTCGAGCCGCCGAATGAAAGCGTGGAAGATCTGCTGCCCGAGAGCAGGGAGCGCGAACTGCTTACGCTTTCGACAATTCATTCCGCCAAGGGACTCGAGTGGCACACGGTGTTCGTGATCTACCTGGTAGACGGTCGTTTTCCGCTGACGTCAGCCGTTTTCAGCCATGAGTCAATTGAAGAGGAACGCAGGCTCTTTTATGTCGCATGCACGCGCGCAAAGCGGAATCTGATATTGACCTATCCCGTCAACATGTTCGACCGGGCTTCGGGCATGGTGCTCGCCAAGCCGTCACGCTTCCTCGACGGCACTCCGGACGATCTTGTCGACGGGTACACAGTCGCCGAGGCCTGACAGGCGCCATGCTCCCATTCGCGTTAATAGGTTCCCTTATCCTCGTTCTGTCGTTTCTTGCTTCGAGTTCCGAAGCGGCTCTGTTCACAGTATCGTCTCTTGACGTGGAGCGCATGTGCCGCAGAAAAATGCCCGGGGCCCGGCTCCTCAAACAGAATAAGAAGCAAATCAGCGATTCGATCATCGCCATCGTGATTCTCAACAACCTTGCGAACATCACGGGTTCGATCCTGATGGGCAATCTGGCCGGCGAGCTGTTCGGGAGCATGGCTCTGGGGATTTTCACGGGTGTCTTCACTTTCATCGTCATACTGGCGGGAGAGATCGTGCCGAAGACTATCGGCGAGCGTTACGCAAAAGCTTACGCGCGGCGCACCGCGCATTTTGTCGCCGCGCTGCGCTACATGTTCGTGCCGGTGATTTTCGTGACGAGGGCGTTCATTAAGCCGTTCGCCGCGTCAGCGAGCGCGCGAGATCATATTTCAGAGGAAGAGATCACTTTGCTCGCGCACATGGGCCTTAGCGGGGGCGCGATACTCGACACCGAAAATCAGCTGATTCACAAGGTGTTTCAGTTGAACGACATATCTGCGCGCGATATCATGACACCCCGCACTGTGGTATTCGCCCTTCCGGCGCGGATGCGGTTGTCCGAAGCGGCCGCGTCCCTGCACGGCGCTTCGGTCAGCCGGATTCCGCTTTACGAAGACGATCTGGACAACATCACGGGCATCGCGCATATTAGGGATCTGCTTTCGGCGCTGGCCCGCGGCCTGGGCGGACATAGCTTGAGCGATTTCGCGGGGGAACCGATTTTCGTCCCGGACACGGCGAGGGCCGATGCGCTTCTCGCGGAATTTCAGAAGAGCAGGGCGCACCTGGCGGTCGTCGTCGACGAGTTCGGCGGGACCGCCGGTATAATATCCCTGGAGGATATTCTGGAGCAGCTTGTCGGCGAAATCGTGGACGAGCACGACCGCGACGTCGACCTGCGGGTCAAGGCCCGGACGCTCCGCGAGAGAAGGTCATGATCGCTTTCCTCGTCCGCTTCCTCCCGCTTCTTCATTCCTGATGCGTCCGCCGCGCCGCAGCTCTTCGCGCAGGATCCACTCGATCTGCGCGTTCACCGAGCGAAGATCGTCGTCGGCCCAGCGTTTCAACGCGTCATATAGTTCCGGATCCAGGCGCAGCAGTATCTGCTTTCGCCCGCTCATCCGTATATGGTGCCTGTGTTGATTATCGGCTGCGTGGCCTGTTCAGAGACCAGGGCGACCATCAGGTTGTTGACCATCACGGCTTTCTTCTCCTCGTCCAGTTCCACGATGTTTTCTTCGCTCAAGGTAGTCAATGCCATGCGCACCATTCCGACCGCGCCTTCGACGATCTTCTTGCGCGCGCTGATTATGGCCTGCGCCTGTTGGCGGCGCAGCATGGCCTGGGCTATCTCGGGAGCGTAGGCGAGATGGCTGATCCGCGCTTCCATGACTTCGACTCCGGCGGCGGCGAGACGCGCATGGAGTTCGTTACGCAGCGACTCGGCCACCTCGTCGGGATTTCCGCGCAGCGAAACCTCTTCGTCATGATCGATGGAATCGTAGTGATATTGCATGGCCATGGTCCGCAGAGCGGTTTCACTCTGTATCGCGACGAATTCCTCGTATTTCTCGACGTCGAACAACGCGCGCGCCGTATCCACAACCCTCCAGACCACGACCGCGGCGATTTCAATCGGATTTCCGGACGCATCGTTTACTTTCAGCCTCTCACTGTTGAAGTTCCTCACCCGCAGGGATACGCGTTTCCTTGCCGCGAATGGATTGCTCCAGTGGAAACCGTCCCTCCTGACGGATCCGATATACCGGCCGAAAAGAACGAGCGCCCTTGATTCGTTGGGCTGCACCACGTACATGCCGGGCAGAATGAAAAACGTTATGAACCAGATAATCACTGCGGGCAGAATCTGCCCGTAAAGCGCCGACAGCACGCCGATGCCCGCGAAAATGAAGAACAGTGCTACCATCAAATAGCCGGCGGCACGCCATGCCTGGAATTCGGTTGATTGCTTCATCTGTCGCTCCTGAATTTGTAGTGATTTCATTGTGATATCACAATAATATCATATCGAACCGAGATTGTCAAATTCGGAGCAAAACGTCACGTTCCTTGCGCATCGTCGATGTCGGGCGGCGGATTTCGCCGATTGTACTCGGGTGCAGGAATTCCGCGCTCTGGAATTCGGAGGCGTGAAGGCGTTAAGGCGTTAAGGCGTTTTACGGTTTCATTTCCAAAACAACCGGCGCGTGATCCGAGCCGGTCACATCCATGTCGATGCCGGCGTTTTCGATATCCGTCAGTAGATCCGGAGTGACGAAAAAATAATCGATGCGCCAGCCCGCGTTTCTTTCCCTGGCCCTGGTGCGCATGTCCCACCAAGAATACATGTCGGGCTTATCCGGATAAAAATGTCTGAAAGTGTCGATCCATCCCAGCGATACGACTCGGTCTATCCAAGCCCTTTCGACCGGCATGAAACCGGAGGTCTTCTCGTTCTCTTTCGGATTTTTCAGGTCGATTTCCCTGTGAGCGGTATTCACATCGCCGGTGAAAATCACGGGCTTTCCCTCCGCCCGGACTTTTTCGAGGTGTTCGAGAATCTCGTCGTAAAACCGCAGCTTGAATTGAAGACGCTCTTCGCTCCGTCCGCCGTTCGGGAAATAGACGTTGTACAGATAGAAATTCGTGTGCTCTGTCATCAGAATGCGCCCTTCGGTGTCGATGGCCAGGACCTCCTCTCCCCTGGCCGTTCTCAGCGGCTTTTTTCTGCTGAATGTGGCGGTACCGCTGTAACCTCGCCTTGCCCCGGCATGCCAATAGGTGTAGTAATCCGGAGGCGTCAGAAGGGTCTCGTCGAGCTGATCCTCATGCGCCTTGGTCTCCTGAAGACACAGAATATCCGGATTCGAGCCGTCGAGATACTCGAAGAACGCGTTTTTTTTTACGACCGCCCGAATTCCGTTTACGTTCCAGGATACGAGCTTCATTTTTTGTTCCCGGCTCGGCGCCCGCCGCGGCGCCCGCGGGACGTTTTCTTTTTGGCCGGTTTCGCCTCGGAGTCGGTTGCGGCTGCGGCGGGGGATTTGACGGTCCCGTCCGCGGTGGTTTCGGCGGGCGCCGGCGGCAACTCGTCGGGCTGCGGAGCTTCGATTTCATAGCCGCCGTAACGGGAAGTCTGTATTGTCAAGCTTTCCGCCTCCTTGCTCTCCGATGCCTGTTTTTCCTGCTTCGGGTTCGCGCGCCGCCCTCGCTTTTTCGCCTGGATCGGCTTCACGCTGGGAACGTTTTTCGGGGAGACCGCGGCGAGGTCCGCATCCGGCGGAGCGTCGCCTGCCTGAACCGCGCCCGAGGGTTCGGACTTCTCGACCGTCGGGGTTTCCGCAAAGAGAATTGCCTTCGCCGCTTCGTCCTGCCGGACATTCGCGTCATTTCTATCGCGCGAGGTCCGCTCGTTCGGTCGCTGAACGGTTTTGCCGCCCCGGGTGTCGCCGGCCTTGCGTCCCGATTCCCGGTCTCTCTGTTTCGTCTGCCCGTGCCGGTTTTGAACGTCGCGGCCCGACGCTTGGCTCGCAGCCGAGGCGGGAGGCGGTGCGTCTTCCTTTGTCGCGCCGGCGCCCGGCTCCGCGGCCGAGCGCGCCGACTCCTCTTCCTGTCTCTTGCGCCTGTCCTCGCGTTCCTGCTGGAAACGGCGCTGGCGTTCTTCGTCCATCGCCTGGTATTCCTTGCGGCGTTTCTCCGCTTCGGCCGCGAGTTCGTCGAGGTAGGCGTGTATGTGCGCCGTGTTCGTGAGGGTGGAAATCGGTATCGGGACGCGCCTGTGATAGGGCGAGTCGGAACTGGCGAAGAGAAAACGACCGTCCTCGTAGTTCACGGCGGGCCGCAGAAGCTCTTCCGACACATTCAGCAGCTGAGCCAAAAGGGGCGGCTCGTCGGTGAAAGTTATGGGCCCGATGAAGTAAGAGCCGATGCGCCTGGCGAGCGGCTTGTCGAGCGAGCGAGCGCTCTCCAGTGTGAGGCAGAAGCCCAGACCGTGTCTCCTGCCGTTCGCTACCAGAAGCTGAATCAGATCCTGGAAGCGGTCGGAACCGGATTCGCGGTAGGAGCCGCCGTTGCGCGTGACATACTCATCAGCGTTGTTGAAAATGAACAGCACGGGAACGCGCGTTTTCAATCGTTTCAGTCGTTCGTCAATGAGCGCTTGCGACAGGGCGCCGATGAATCGCATAATATCCGTGGTCTTATGACCCTGCACCGCGAGGAGGGTGGACCGGCTCTCGTCGTTCAGTGACGCGACCATGTCGTTTATGGTTTTCCGATGCGCCGCCGGAATGTCCTTGGAATAGGTTTCCCATGCCCCCTGTATTTCCGTTCTCAGGTCGTATAGCGTGCGCCTGGCGGCATGGCTCTTCGACTCCTGGCTGAACTCGTCTATCATTTCGAGAATGTCCCGCGTGTTCTTCTCGCCGAATCGTTCGCCGGCGTATGTCTCGACTATTCCGTTTATCACGCCGGTCAGGTAGGGTTCCACGTCCGCTTCGGCGCCGTCGAGTATGTCGATGCGGATGTCGTTCACGAATTGATCCACGGTTTGTTCGTTCGGCCGGTAAAATGCCACCTTGTTTGCGCGGAAGAGAGAGGACACGCCGTAACTGAAGTCGTGCCTCCGGGGTTCCAGCACCGAAGGGAGTATCATCATGTCGAGATAATCCAGCGTGGCCCGCTTGTGCAAAGAGCGGTCGCCCGGATTTTTCATCGCCTGGAAGACGCTGGAAGGAACGAACTTGTCGTTGAGACAGAGCACCATGGCGTTTTCATTGGTGGCGAGCTGCGGAAGGAGGCTCATGCTGCCCTGGTTGTTCACATCGCAGTAAACCACGTGCAGCGGATAAGAAGGATTCGCGAGCAGCGCCGACAGCAGATTGGCGGCCATGGTCGTCCGCGCGCGCGGACGGGCGCTGATTATCGCGATGTTGCCTCGGACGAGAGTCGACGTATCCAGGCCGACTTTCACGGCCGGACAGGCCGCATAAGCTCCGACGTCTATGCGGGATCCGTTCTCCTGCGTCCTGCTTTCCGGAGCGATCTGGTGAATGACGCTCATGGTGGTCGCGTCGTCCAGAACGAACGCCGCCGCGCCTGGAATGGTGAAAGTGTCGGCGGCCTGTATCAGCGGTGCTTTGCGCGCGCCCGGATCGCTCAACTCGAGACCCAGAGGCGTGGCTGCGCAGGAAAGCGCGAGCGCGCCCTTGTTTTTTTTCTGCTGTGTTTCGGCAGGGAAACAACGCACAACCTGCAGAATGGTGTACCTCTGTTTGCGCGGCGCCGACAGAAGATTTTCCGCGGCGATGAGCGTGCCGGGTTGTATCAGCGAAATGGATTCGGTCGGCGCGGAGAGTTCCAGTATGCACTGGAACAGGGTTTGGTCGTTCGGAAGCAGTTGTGTAACCGCTCCCGAGAGTTGGTTTTCGAACATGCGGAAAATCCGGGTATGGTTGTATCGTCGGTTTGGATGACGAATAAATGTTATTGCGTCCGAGCGGTCATGTGTCCGGCAGCATTACGGCGCCGAGGCGGTCCATTAACGCGCGCACCAGGGGATGCACCGGACCCGCGGGCGGCGGTTCATGGCGTGTCGGGAACGGAGGATCGGATGAACGGATTTCAACGGGGGCGGACGGGATCTTTCGCGCCGGTGCCTTCAGCGCTGCGCTGTATTGCTTCTCGGCCGCGGCAGGCGAGCCCGCCGCGCCGTGTGATGCAGGCGCTACCGCTGAGCCGCCCGCCTTAGCCTGAATAGACCGGGTCTTGGGCGCCGCCTTTTCCGCGCCGCGATTTTCTCCTTCGTCGCGTCCCGTCCCGGACAGCAGTTCGCTGATCAGGACCGTGGAGTCCATCTTGACCAGGTTGACGAGAGCGATCTCGAATTTCAATCGCGGATGCGGGCTGAATCTAATCGATTGGATCGCATCCGAGATGAGCTTCAGCATCCGGAGCAGGTCCTCCGCGGGGAATTTCACGGCCTCGGTCATGTAGCGTCTGCGGCTTTCCTCCGAGGCCTCGATGAGACGGGCTTCTCCCGTGCTTCTGACGACGAGCAGATTCCGCAGGTGCTCTTCGAGACCGGTCAGGAAATCCTGCATATCATGGCCCAGCGCAATGATTTCGTCCGCCAGATTGAAGGCTCCCGCGGCGTCCGACTCTGAAATCAGACCGGTCACGCGGAAGAAAATTTCCTCGTCCACCAAGCGCAACACTTCCATGACACCCGCCGCATCGAGTTTCGAGCCGGCGTATGCGACCACCTGATCGAAAATGCTTTCGGCGTCGCGCATGGAGCCGTCCCCCTTTCTGGAGATGATGAACAATGCCGTCTCATCGGCGCTGATCCCTTCGCGCGCGCAGATTTCCCGGAGCTGTCCGACGATATGCTCGGTTTTGATGCGCTTGAAATCGTGCCTCTGGCATCGCGAGAGCACGGTCGGGAGCAGCTTGTGGGGCTCGGTGGTCGCGAAGATGAAAAGCGCGTGCGGCGGCGGCTCCTCGAGAGTTTTCAAAAGCGCGTTGAACGCCTCTTTAGTGAGCATGTGCACTTCGTCGATCACATAGATCTTGTACCTGTCGCGGGCAGGCATGAAGCGCACGCTGTCCCTGATGCTGCGAACCTGTTCCACGCCGTTGTTCGAGGCGCCGTCGATTTCGAGCACGTCTATCGATCGCCCTTCGGCTATCTCCACGCAGGTGTCGCAAGTGTTGCATGGCTCGCCTTCGCTCGCGGAGGGGCAATTGAGCGCTTTGGCGAAAATGCGCGCAGTGGTGGTTTTCCCGACACCGCGCGGACCGCAGAACAGATAGGCATGGGCGATGCGGCCCAATCGAATCGAATTCCGCAGCGTATGCACAACGTGCTCCTGCGCGACGATCTCGTGGAAAGTCGATGGGCGGTATTTCCTTGCTGTTACGAGAAACGACATCCGTTTTTCAAACTCGATCCGAACAGCAAGATAGAGAGAGGGAGCGTTGAATCAAAGAGACCCCGCAGGCAGGCGGACATCGCCGCAGCCCGCCGCGCAGGAATGATGCGCCGGCCGTTCCGGATTCGCTGAAGCGACTATTCATCGCGAATGTCAGCGCATTTTGGTAAATTCATATTTTGAACATCAAGGAGGATCTGGGTATGAACATAAAGCGGATTTACCTGATCATTGGCGCGGCCTTGGTCGCCGTCGTCGCACTCGTACTGCTCCTGGCCGACACGAAGCCGGAGGCGGACGCAGCGGCCGGCGCCGCTCCCGGCTTGCCGCCCGGACATCCGGATATCGGGGACATGCGGCAAAGCCCCGCCGAAGGCGGTCCGAACAAGGCGAATGTCAAGCCGGAATTCTACGAGGAACTCGAACGCCTTCGCGCGAAAGTCGATGCGGCGCCGCGGGGCGACACCAGCGACTTGCTTGCGCTGGCGCAGATGCTGTACTTCTCCCACAAACACGAGGACGCGCTCGTTTATTATGAAAGATTCCACCGAGCGGCGCCGAAACACATCGATGCGATGTTCGATCTCACTCTGGTCTATTTCGATCTCAACCGCTACGAGGATGCCGCCCGCATGACGCGGGGTATCCTGGCGTTGGAGCCCGCCAACTCCAAGGCCATGTACAATCTCGGGACTATCTACGCCGCGCAGGACAAGAAGGACGAGGCGCGCGGAATCTGGAGGAAACTCATCGAACTTGCCCCGCGATCGGATGACGCCGCCCGCGCTGAAGAGATGCTGAAGAAGCTTTAATAGAGGGCTCCGGATCATTCGGAAAGCGCGGCCGCATGCACTCGGATTACAGTTGAAA
Organism: uncultured Chromatiales bacterium; assembly: GCA_964388275.1. Classification (GTDB taxonomy): domain Bacteria; phylum Bacteroidota; class Ignavibacteria; order SZUA-365; family SZUA-365; genus JARYLZ01. Next base: position 42,579 of record CAYLZD010000030.1, on the reverse strand, counting down.
AGCACTTTTCCGGAAATCTGCATTTTCCGCACCGACCGCATCGGCGATCTGATACTCACCTTGCCCGCGGCGGAGGCTGCGAAGAGGGCGATCCCGGGCGCACGCGTTACCATGTGCGTTCAGGAATACACGGCGCCCCTCGCATCGATGTCGCCCGCGGTCGATGATGTGATCGCGATCCGGGACAGGGACCTCGATGGCGGCGTCGCGGATTTCGTCCGACTCTTGCGGGATAGGAATTTCGACGCCGCAGTGTTCGCGTATCCGCGTCCCCGCCTGGCATGGGCTGCGTTCAGGGCTGGGATTCGTATCCGGTCCGGAACGGCCTACCGCTGGTATTCTCGGCTCTTCACTCACAGGGTTCGGGAGCACCGCAGAGATTCGCGCCGGCACGAGAGCGAGTATGCTCTGTCTCTGCTGGACCGCATCGGCATTCCCGTGAGGCCTGCGCCGCTGCCTCGTCTCCTTCTTCCCGAAGGTGCCGACGAAAGTGGATTCACGCGATCCGAAATCCTGAAGGATGCGGTTGGAGGCCGCTTCATCATCATTCATCCGGGAAGCGGCGGATCCGCCAAAGACTGGTCTCCGCGGAATTTCGGCTTGCTGGCGCGAATGCTGAAAGACAGATTCTCCGACTTTTCCATCATCATAACCGGAACCGGCACCGAACGAGGGCTTATGGAGGAAGTACAACGTCATTCGAAGGGCGCGGCGCGAGCTGTCCCGGATTCCGCGACCCTGCCGGAATTCGTCCGGCTCTGTTCGCGCGCCGGGCTTCTTGCCGCCAACAGCACCGGCCCGCTGCATATCGCCGCGGCCTTGGGGGTTCCCGTGCTCGGCTTTTACCCGTTCTTCAAGCCGTGTAATCCGAGAAGATGGGGACCGCTGGGTGAGAACACCGCCGTGCTCACTCCTCCCCTGGAATCCGGCTGTCCCACCTGCCTGCGTGAAAATTGCGAAGCTCATGACCGGATGGATCGCATCACCGTCGAAAGCGCATTGTTCGCAGCGACGAAGCTTCTGAAAGCTTTGGCACGAAATTCGTAGCTTGCTATCCAAGATGCTGCAAGTCAAGCAAAATGAAAAAGGAAATGACCAAATACCGATTCAAAACGTTGCCGATCGTCCTGATTTCCGGACTGATCGCTGTTACAGGACTCTTTGCGCAGCAGAAAGACAGAACATCCTCAGCCTCGGGCGCTTCAACTGGCGGCATTCCCTCCCGGAAAATTGAGCAGAACGCCTTCGATGTCGGCGAAGAGCTCATATACGACGTCAACTTCGGTTTCGTGACTGCCGGGACGGCAAGGATGGCGGTGCCCCGTCTGTCTACCATGAACGGACGCTCCTGTTATCATGTGGAGTTCACGGTAAACTCCAAACCTTTTTTCGACGCCTTCTACAGAGTTCGCGACCGCTACGAATCGCATATCGACGTCGAAGGACTGTATCCTTGGAAATTCGTTCAACGCATACGAGAAGGAAATTTCAAACGGGATTTCACCGCGACCTTCGACCATGCCCGTCTGAAAGCCGTGACCAAGGACGGTGAATATCCTATCGCTCCTTTCACACAGGACATAGTGTCGGCCTTCTATTTTATGCGCACCTATGACTTCAAGGGATACCGGCCGGGTCAGCAAGTCTACATGAAGAATTTTTACAAGGACAGCACCTACGTGCTTACCGTCAAATACCTAGGGAAACAGACCGTCAAGGTATCGGCAGGCTCCTTCCGCTGCATATTGCTTGAGCCGGTGATGCAGGAAGGAGGTCTTTTCAAGGCCTCCGGGCGCATCATCGTGTGGCTGACGGACGACGAGCGGCGCTTGCCGGTGCAGGTGGACGCCGAGATCCCCATCGGCTCCATCACTTCAGAACTGATCTCCTACAAAGGAGTGAGGGGTCCGATAAAGGCCAAAGTCAAATAGCCCCACAGCGAGCGGAAGCGAGCAAGGGTCGTCATCCGGCGCTAGTGCCCTGGGAAAGTCCCGCGACCGGTAAAGACTGCGGCGGAACAGCCGCCCTGCGATTGTTGCATTCAAACGCGTACTTGACCAATTTGCGGGCAACGAATCCTCCTTCCACTCGCCGGGGATCATGTTTAAGCAATTAGATTTTTCGAAGATAAAAACGCGCTCCATTGCCGAACGAAAGAACAGGGTATCGGTGGATGCCTGCGCGCGCCCGTTCGATCCGTTCACAGATGGATTCGGGGATTTCGTGGAGAGTCTGCCGTCAGTGCTCAAGGCGGCGGATCTGCGCGCACTCGCGGCCGAGATCGCGGCCGACAGGAAGCGCGGCAAGCCGGTCATTCTGCTGATGGGAGCGCATGTGGTTAAAACGGGACTCGCGCCGCTGGTAATCGACCTGATGCGGCGGGGCGTTTTGACCTGCATCGCCATGAACAGCGCCGCGGCTATACACGACTCCGAATCGGCGCTGTTCGGCGCCACCTCCGAGGATGTTTCGGAGAATCTGCTCGACGGATCATTCGGCATGTGGATGGAAACCGGGGATTTCATCAACGGAGCATTGGCGCACGCGCACAGAAATGCCGAATGCGGCTACGGCGAGGCGCTGGGACGCGCCCTGCTCGACGCCGCTCCCCGGCATTCGGAGGTTTCCATACTCGCCGCGGCTGTCCGGCTGGAAATTCCGGTCACGGTACACGCGGCTATCGGCACGGACATCACGCATCAGCAGCCCGGCATGGATGGCGCCGCGACCGGTGAATTGTCATACCGGGATTTCAAGGTGCTGTGCAACAATGTGAAGGACTTGCAGGGCGCAGGCGCGGTGTTGAACATCGGCTCGGCGGTTCTTCTTCCCGAGGTGTTTCTGAAGGCTTTGACGGTGGCGCGCAATCTGGGATATCCGGCTCGTGGATTCACCGCCGCAAATTTCGACATGATACAGCATTACCGTCCGAATACGAACGTTGTGACGCGCCCGACTCGCGACGGCGGCGTCGGGTACTCATTTACCGGTCATCACGAAATTATGGTTCCCCTGCTGGCTGCCATGATCAAACTTCAATCAGCCAGAGGCGCCGCGCGTGACTGACCCGGACCAAGCGAGACTTCCGGACGAAAACTCCGGCGCCGGGGGAGAAACGCGGTTCCAGGCGGAATCAGTGCGCTCTTCCTCGCCGGAGAACTACGGCATTCATCCCGCCTTGACGGCTCTCCTGTTCCTGATCGGGGTTTTCATCTCATATCAGTTGATAGGCAGCGTCCTGACCCTTCTGTTTGTCGGCATGAAGATAGACGAGTCTACCGTGCAGGAGATGCGGGCCGCCACCATGATCGGGCAGGCGGTTTTCCTGCTGGGTCCCGCGCTGCTGGCGCCGCGTCTCTTCGGTTGGAAAACCGCCGCGACGCTCAAGTTGCGCTCCGTCGGGTGGGAGCAGATCGGGCTGGCAGTTGTCATGGTGATAGCCCTGCAGTTTGTGCTACAGGGTTACATGCAGTTGCAGGAGTACGCGCTGAACGAGTACCTGCTTCCGGATTCGCTGAAATCAATTCTGCAGAAGATCGAGGAACTCATACAGGGCATGTACGCTGAATTGCTCGTAATGAGATCTCCGATGGAACTGCTGTACGTGTGGCTCGTCGTGGCTCTCACGCCCGCCGTATGCGAGGAGGCGGTTTTCCGGGGCGTGACGCAGAGCGCTTTCGAACGGGGATTGCGACCTCGTTGGGCGCTGCTCCTCACAAGCGCGGCCTTTGCGCTGTTCCACATGTATCCAACGCAGCTTGTGCCTCTGGCCGCCATCGGGCTGCTGTTGGGAGCGCTGGTATGGCGAAGCGGTTCCATATGGACCGGGATCGCCGGACATCTGGCCAACAACACGTTCGCGGTGCTCGTGCTGTATTTCGGCGGGGCGGGCGAAGCAGGCGTCAAAGACGTCACTGCCGGTCCCTCGACCGGAATCGGCGCCGTCATGTCGGCCGCCGGCATCCTCTTGCTCGCAGCCGGACTCTATCGATTCAGGCGCATAACGTCCGCGCGCGTTTCTGCCGAAGAAAACTCAACCCAATAAACAGGAGGTTACAATGTCGTTCTGTCCCCGATGTCTGACCGAATACACCGAAGGCGCCGAAATTTGCAGCGACTGCAAGGTTCCGCTGGTTGAGGGTATTCCGCTTTTCTGTACTAAATGCGACGAGCCGGTATCCGAGAGCGACACGTTCTGCGATCATTGCGGGGAACTGCTCATTGAGGAGGATGACGAGCGGATCCCGGAATGCGCCGCGCATCCAGACCGGCCTGCATGCGGAGGCTGTATCGTGTGCGGGAAACCGGTCTGCGAGGAATGCGCCAACGAGGTCGAAGGCAAATTTTTCTGCGACGACGACAGCCATCTTGTCGTTTATCAGGATTACGTCGTGGTCTATCGCACAAACACCGATTACGAGGCTGAGATGTTCCGCGCGAACCTCGAGAGCGCAGGTTTGGATGTGCGCATTTTCAATCAGCACGGCCATATATACTTCGTCGACATCGGACAGATGGCGCTGGTGAACGTAATGGTCCGCAAGGACCAGTACCAGCGCGCGAAGGAAATAGTCCGGTCCATCGCGGAATCGTCGCCGTCGGATTCGGAAGAAGCCGCGGACAGCGGAGACACGGATTGAGCAATCTTGGCGCCCGGATGCTGGTAGCCGTTATCGCCATTCCGGCGATACTTGTGCTGGCATGGCTCGGCGGTTATTTCTGGTTCGCGTTCATCGCTGCCGTGATGACCATGTCGATGTTGGAATTTGCGGGGTTGGCGCGAGCCAAAGGGATTTTCCCGAACACGCCGCTGATGACGGCCGGCGGTTTCGCGCTGCTCGCGGTGTTTCTCAACGAGCGGATCGGCCGCGACCTGAGCCGCGTGTTGGACGTCCCGCTGCCTGTTCCGTTTCAATGGCAGGCCCTGCTATGGGCGGCGCTGCTGTTCACTTTGCTTGTGCTCACTGTAGAGCTTTACAGAAAGAAGGGATCCCCGTTGCTTAACGCCGGCGTTTCTGTGCTCGGGACTTTTTACATAGGTATGTTTCTCGCCACTGCCGTGGGTTTGCGGGAGATTTTCTCGGTCGGGGAATTCCCGGTGGGAAGATTTTTCGGGACGGCCGAACTCGCTCCGGAATTGCGCGATCGAATAGACTCCTGGGGAGGTTTCACGGTCATCGCAGTGCTGGCGACCATTTGGATCTGCGATACCGCCGCATATTTCGGAGGAAGGGCGATGGGGCGCCGCAAGCTGTTCGAACGCGTCAGTCCGAACAAGACCTGGGAGGGGGCCGCATGGGGCTTCGCGTCCTCGATTGGGGCCATGCTGCTCGCCAGGCATCTCGCGCTCGATTACCTGAGCGCTGTCGACGCGCTCGTCATGGGGGCCGTTATTGGAATATTGGGGCAATTCGGCGATCTCGTGGAGTCGCTGTTCAAACGCGACGCGCGGGTGAAAGACTCGTCGGACCTGCTCCCCGGGCACGGAGGAGTTTTCGACCGGTTCGACAGTTTGCTATTCGTCTCACCCGCGCTCTTTCTGTATCTGGACTTCGTCGTTTTCGGATAAATTCAGCGGATGTGAATTTTCCGGATTTGTACTTATACTTCCATGACAAGAATCGAGTCCGCCTCACATCCGTTCCAGCGGCGCCGCGCGAGTCAGAGCGGCGCGCATGAGGCGGGCGGGTCTTAATAAAAAGCAGTAATCCGGAGGATTCGCCGTGGCAGCCGCGCAGAAGACAAAATTCATTTTCATAACGGGAGGCGTGGTTTCCTCCCTGGGCAAGGGTATAGCGGCGGCTTCTCTGGGGATGCTTTTGCAGTCGCGCGGACTCCGCGTCACGATACAGAAATTCGATCCCTACATCAATATCGATCCCGGAACCATGAGCCCGTATCAGCACGGCGAGGTTTACGTGACGGACGACGGAGCGGAGACCGACCTGGACCTGGGTCATTACGAGCGTTTTCTCGGCTCCAGCATGACGCGGGAGAACAACACGACCACAGGGCAGGTTTACGATGCCGTCATTGCGAACGAAAGGCGAGGCGACTATCTGGGGGCCACGGTTCAAGTGATACCGCATATCACCGACGAGATCAAGCACCGCTTCGTCCGCTTGGCGAGGCGGGATGCATTCGACGTGATAATCACCGAGATAGGCGGGACGGTGGGCGACATAGAGAGTCTCCCCTTTCTCGAGGCCATGCGGCAGTTCATGCTCTCGGTCGGCCGCAAAAACGCGCTCAACATACACTTGACCCTGGTGCCGTTCATCCAGTCGGCCGGGGAACTGAAGACCAAGCCCACGCAGCATTCGGTAAAGATGCTTCTCGAACTGGGCATTCAGCCTGACATACTTCTTTGCAGATCGGATCGTCCTCTGCCGAAGGCCATTCGCGACAAGATCGGTCTGTTCTGCAATATCGAATCGCAGTATGTGATAGAGGCGCGCGACGTCGACAACATATACGACGTGCCTGTGGAGTTCGCGCGTGAGCAATTCGACCTGAAGGTGGCCCGCCTTCTCCGCCTGCGCTCCGGGGAGCCGGATCTGGATCGCTGGATGAAATTCCTGCGGCGCATCAAGGAGCCGCGGCATGAGGTCGCGATCGGTCTTGTCGGCAAGTACGCGGAATATCACGATGCTTACAAGAGCATCATCGAGTCTTTCATCCACGCAGGCGCCGAAAACAACGCCAGGGTGAACCTGCGCTGGGTGCACTCCAGAGATATCGAGACGGACGGGCCGGCGAAGCATCTTCAGGGGCTGGACGGCCTGCTCGTGGCTCCGGGTTTCGGCGAGCGCGGCATAGAAGGGAAGATCGCCGCCGTGCGCTACGTGCGGGAGAACCGCATTCCTTTCTTCGGAATCTGCCTCGGCATGCAATGCGCCGTCATCGAGTTCGCCCGCTCGGTATGCGGAATCAGGAACGCCAACAGCACTGAATTCGCCGACACGCCGGCCAACGTGATAGATTTAATGGTGGAGCAGAAGAGCGTTCAGACGAAGGGCGGCACCATGCGCCTTGGCTCGTATCCCTGCGCGATCAAGCGCGGCACGAAGGCGTACGAGGCATACGGGCGCCGTCAGGCGGACGAGCGCCACAGGCACAGGTACGAGGTCAACAACGCTTTCGTGCCGGTACTGGAGTCGAAGGGGATGGCATTCAGCGGTGCATCCCCCGACGGGAGCCTGATGGAAATGATGGAACTTCCTGAGCATCCCTGGTTCGTGGGCTGCCAGTTCCATCCCGAGTTGAAATCCCGCGCCACCGACGCTCACCCCTTGTTCAGGCAATTCGTGCGCGCCGCGGTGCAATATTCCTCCGAACGCGTGAGCGAGCGGGAGGCATGACCGTGACGCCCGGTCACGTCCCGGGTTCCGCAATGTAAAGTTCACAATTCCAGAGAATCAGTCGACAGGAACGAGCATGAAAAAGTTGATCTTCGCCATTCTTATAGCCGGCGCGTGCGCGGAGCTGGCCGCTCAGCAGACAAAGTTGTCGTACGACGGGATACCGCACGCTACGGAAGGGCAGCTGCTCGCGGCGACGGTGTTCGAGGATGAAATGCTGGTCGTGTTCAACGCCCGATTTTCCCCGGCGGAGAAATGCATCCTCGACGCGGTGGAACTCGGTTTCGGCGTCGTGAAATTCGAGCGGAACAGCGGGGAGGATACTCTTGTCGTATGGGTCTTCGAAGCGTCCGATGTGCCGCCCCAGCTGACGAGCGTGGGCAGGACCTACTTGTTCCCTCTGGGCGATCAGGGAGTGCCTCGCGGAAACATATCCTTGAGCGATCCGTTCGCCTCCGGCGCCAGGGAGGTGCGGACCTTCGTCCTGAACCCTCCGGTCGTAATCGCCCCTAAACGGGAGTTCGTGATCGGCGTCATGCTCCGATCCCGACAGCGGCATGAGCTGACGCGCTCGGTCTGGAACGGCCTAGCGCTGCTCATCAAGAAGGATTCCCCCGAGTACGAAAGGTACAGGCGCTATGCTGTGCTCCACCCTCCATATCCGGCGAGAAATCCGTTTGCCACGGAGGCCGGCAGAGCCGCCGTATGTCTGCGGGCCGTGGTGCAATACGACCCCACTCTTCCCGACACCCCGCTGACCGGCGTCGAGCCGGCGGAGGGCGCTCAGCGGCTGGAAATCGGTCCCAACACTCCGAATCCCTTCACGAGCGCGACGTCGATTCCTTTCGCGCTGAAACACGCCGCCGAAGCGGCGCTGACGGTGCATGACATGCTGGGACGCGAGGTGGCAAAGCTGGAACAGGGCATGTTGCAGGCCGGCAGGCACACAGCAGTGCTCGATGCCGCCTCCCTGCGGCTGCCGGCAGGGGTCTATGTCGTGCGGCTTGCCTCCGGCGCCGATTTCACGGCCCGCATCATACTGCGCAGGAAGTGAGAATATCCGAAGAAAAAATCGATGAGATACGCGCGGCCGCCGACATAACGGACGTAGTCGGCGGCGTAGTCCGCCTGCGCAAGGCGGGAAGGTATTTCGTCGGTCTCTGCCCCTTTCATCAGGAGAAAAGCCCTTCATTCCAGGTGAACCCCGAACGCGGGATTTACAAGTGCTTCGGCTGCGGCCGGGGCGGAGACGTTTTCACTTTCCTGATGGAAGTCGAGCGGCTGTCGTTCGTCGAAGCCGTGCTGTCCCTCGCAGAACGCTGCAATATCACGGTCAGTCACGAAACAGGCCCGGCTCGGGACAGGAGCCGGGAGAGAGTGGACGCCCTCTACGAGGCCGCCAGAACGGCCGCCAGGTTCTTCTATGACAACTGTAGGTCGGATGCGGGCGCCGCCGGCGCCGAATATTTGCGCCGCCGCGGCTGGACACAGGAAACGCGAACCCGCTTCGGTCTCGGTTTCGCGCCCGATTCATGGGACGCGCTGACCCGCCATGCCTCCGGATTGGGCATCCCTGAGGACATACTCGTCGAAAGCGGGCTGGCCGTGAAAAGGGACACGGGGCGCATATACGACCGCTTCCGCAACAGAGTGATATTTCCGATATTCTCGTCCTCGAAGCGCGTAATCGGCTTCGGAGCGAGGGCTCTCGGCGCGGACGAGGAACCCAAGTACCTCAATTCGCCCGATACGCCGATTTATTCTAAGGGGCGCGCGCTCTATGGACTCTCGCACGCATCGCGCGCCATTCGCGGCGAAGACGCCGTCATACTTGTCGAGGGCTACGCCGACGTGCTCACTCTCAGCCAGGCCGGGATCGAAAATGTCGTCGCGACCAGCGGCACGGCCCTCACGCCGGAGCAGGCCCGCACTCTTGTCCGGCACACCCGCAACCTCTTTTTTCTCTATGACGCCGATTCGGCGGGCGCGAGCGCCATGGAACGCGGCATAGACATCCTTCTGGAACAGGATTGCGACCCGAGAATCGTTACGCTTCGCGCAGGCGAGGATCCGGACTCCACCGTGCGCAAATACGGACCGGAGGCGATCAGGGAGCGGCTCGGCGAAGCCGCCTCATTCGTCGATTTCATAATCAACCGGCATACCGCCAAAGGCGGGATGGACACTCCGGAAGGAAAGACCGAGGCCGTGCGCAAAATCGTCGACCTGCTCTCGAGGATGGACGACCGCATCAGAAGGGACTTCTATGTCCACTATCTCGCCGACAAATACAGAATCTACGAGTCGGTGCTGTACGACGCCCTCGAACAACGCATCCGACGCCGGAAGACTCAGGGAAGCGCGGCCCGGACCCCCGCGATACAACTCGACGCCGACTCGAATCCCGAACCGCAAGCCGCCGTCCCGAAGGCCGAAAAGGAATTCTTTTCCCAATTGTTCCGGGCGCCGGGGCAAGTGCAAAAGGAAGCGCTGCATGCCGTGCATGCCGAGGCTTTCGACGATCCGCGGACGCGCTATCTGCTTCAGCTCGTCATGGCGCAGGAAGAACACGAGGGTGTCATATCCGTCGCCGATATTCAGACCAGCCTCGGCGACGATCTGAGCATGCAGGGCCTGATTGCCGACGTGCTGTCGGACGCGGAAGCGAGTCCCGGCTGGGCTGGCAGGCAGACCGTGACGCCGCCGGATTTTCGCCGCGGACTGGCGGAGGCATGCCGGACGCTGCTGGCGAAGCGCATAGAGCGGCGCATCGGCCGACTGGATCTGCTGCAGCGCTCGGCGCCCGACGATGCGGATATTGCGGGCCGTATATACAGGCTTCGACGAATGCGGGAGCGGCTGCGGTCGCTCGAGGATTTCGACTCGCTGGGCGTTTGCCTGGCCGGTCTGTTCGAGGAATGGGACCGCATTCCGGATGACGGATGACCGGCCGCCGGCTGATAGCGGTGGTTCCGGCACAATATTGCTCTACGCGGCGAAGCGTTGCATCTTCTGTTTCGCGACCATAGATTGGCGGCTGCCGGCGGTGAAACACGACATCCAAGACGGCATACTCACGCATTGATTCGAACGCGCGCGTCTCATCGACGAGGCGGCGGATATATAACGGCCTGCCATCAACATAATAGGAATTTGCCATGGCGATAAGCGAACAGGAAGCCCTGAACATTTTTCGACGCGCCGGCGCCTTTCTGGAGGGGCATTTTCTCCTTACATCCGGCCTTCACAGCCCGCATTACGTGGAGAAGTTCCGGGTGCTTGAATATCCCGAGTTCACATCGATCCTCTGCGCTCAAATAGCGGAGAACTTCTCGGGCGAGAATGTCGGCGTGGTTGTCGGCCCCGCCACGGGAGGAATAATACTCGCCCACGAGACGGCAAAACATCTCGGAGTCAGAGCCATGTTCACTGAACGGGTCGACGGCCGGATGCTGCTGCGACGCGGCTTCGAAATCAAGCCCTCCGACCGAGTGCTGCTGGTCGAGGACATAGTCACGACCGGAGGCAGCATTCTCGAAGTGATCGACGTGGTGCGCTCGACGGGCGCCGCAATAGCGGGCCTGGGTTTTCTTGTGGACCGCAGCGGCGGCCGCGTGGAATTCGGACTGCCAGCTCGTCCGCTCATAACCCTCGATGTGCTGGCTTATCAGCCGGACGATTGTCCTCTGTGCAGGGAGGGAACCCCCGCGGTCAAGCCGGGGAGCACCGGAAAGACGTCTCTGTAACCGGGCCTATCAGGCAGCGACAGGGCCGTGCAGGACCGCCTCGGCGCATTGGCCGATATCTGCCACGTCCGGCGGCACGATCCCGTCGATATATCCGGCTGCTTCGGCCTGCACCGCTCTGAGCGCTGAGGGCGGAACGACAGCGATCAGCGAGGACGCGTCCAGATGGTCGAGCAGACGCAGGCGGCGTGCGACCGCCAGGCAGTTTTCGGTTTCCGAAGAGAAGTCCAGAAGCATCAGATCCGGCGGAGGATTTATCGCTCCCGCCGATGAGACGAGAGCAGGATCGGAGAAGTCGAAGGTGTAGGTAGAAGCTTCCGGCGCCAAAGCGGCCAGACGCGATTCGGCGCCTCCGGCTGATTGAATTATCAACACGGAACGCGGCTTCTCGGGCGCTTCGGGTCTCATAGGCGGCGTGGGGCGCGTCAACCTGTGAGCGCATTCGATGACGTCCTCGCGCAGTACGGGTTTCTGAAGGTAGTCGGAGGCGCCGCGCTCGTATCCCACGAGTCTGTTGGGTAGCACCGTTATGAGCACGACCGGAATATTGCGCGTTTCTTCGGAGGACTTGAGGATGTTCAGAACAGCCATGCCGTCCATGCTGGGCATCCACACGTCGAGTGTTATGAGATCCGGCTTTTTCTCGCAGGCGATCTCGATGCCCGCTTCCCCGTTTAGCGCGTGCAAAGTCTGGAATCCGGCGTGCGCAAGATAGTATTCGAGCAGTTTTCCGATCGCCGGCACGTCCTCGATGACGAGCACGAGCGGACGTTCTCTTTCCACAGGCGCCATGCGCGGGTAATCGTGCAAGTACAGGTTCAACCGCAACTGCATGGGCTCGAGATCTAGCCATATCTTCATGGCGTTGCGAGCCGCGATCTTCTCCGCCAGCATGAAGGCGGCAAGCGCGGGACTCATTGCCTGCACGGCGGGAGGAGTGCGTTTCCTATCGGAGGCAGGGGTCCGCTGAAAAATGTGCTGCACCGCCGGGCTGGGCGGCAACAGGAATGCAATATGGGTTCCGGTCGGGAGGGAATGGGCCTCGATCGTGATTCTCTCGCCGGTCCGGACCACATCGCGGGCGATGCGGTACAGGAAATTCAGCAATGTGCCGAAGACCGACGGGTTTCCCCACGCGTCCGGCAGGGCATCCGGGAGTACATGAGCCAGCGAATGCGCCCTGCTGTCGGGAGGCGCTTCCTGGCGCGCCAGTTGCCTGATCGGCGGAGCCGGATTGAAATATCGGAGGAACTCGGTGTTATGCATTTCAGATTCCCATGTCGTTTTCACCGGGATTTGTTGCTTTGCGGGCCGAAGCGCTTCAGACCCCTGGCCTGCGCCCGGAGGGAAATTTAAGCAAAAATTTTCACGCGCAAATGTCGAACGCGCGCGGCCCGGATCGACCGAACACCCCGGTTGCAAGTGAAGCGGCGTGATGCCTATTTTCCCGTGTTCATTGTTCCGGCTGATAACCAATAGTTTACCGGAGGATCCATGAGTCTTGCGGCGCCGTTCGCAAACATAGTCGAACTGTTCCATCATGTAACGGCAAAGTTCGCCGGAAGCGGCAAACCCATGTTGATGTATAAAAAACAAGGCTCATTCCGCAAGCTCACGTACAGGGAAGTACGGGAACAGGTGACGGATTTTGCGCATGGACTCGCAAGTCTGGGCCTTAAAAAGGGGAGTCGCGTGGCCATTCTGTCGGAGAACCGGCCTGAATGGGTGGTCTCAGATGTGGCTACGCTCGCGCTTCAATGCGTCGACGTCCCCATATTCCCCTCGCAGACTGCCAAACAAATCGAGTACATCCTGAACGACTCGGGGGCCGCGGTCATCATAGTATCCAACCGTTACCAGCTCACGAAGGTGCTGAAAATAAGAAATGAGACCCGCCATCTGCGCCACGTGATAATCATGAACGAAGTTCCTGAGGATGCTCCCGATGATGTGCTTGCGTTTTCCGTGGTACAGGCGAAGGGCCGCGAGGCGCCCGGCTATGATTCCGACCTGATACGCAAAGCGGCCGGAGCAGTCCAACCGGAGGACTTGTGCACCATTATCTACACGTCGGGCACGACGGGAAATCCGAAAGGCGTGATGCTTTCACACAGGAATTTCGAGTCCAACATCACATCTTCCGCGCAGATCTTTCCCATCGGACCCGACGATGTCCTGCTGTCGTTTCTTCCGCTTTGTCACGTCTTCGAACGGATGGCCGGCTACTACACGGCTTTCGCCTGCGGCGCGTCCATAGCTTATGCGGAAAGCATAGAAACGGTATCCGAAAACCTGCTTGAAATCAGGCCGACGATAGTCTGCGCCGTGCCGCGTCTTTTCGAAAGGATTTATACACGGATTTCAAAGAAAATCGAGAAAGATCCGGTCGCGCGGAGAAAACTGTTCTATTGGGCGGTGGGCACGGGCAGGAAGCATACGCAGGCCAGGAAGTACGGCAAGGTCGGCGTGTCCACGGCCGTCAAGCAAAGACTGGCCGACAAACTTGTCTTCGAAAAAGTGCGCGCGCGTGTCGGAGGGAGGATCCGCTTCTTCATTTCGGGCGGCGCGGCATTGCCGCGCGAACTCGGAGAGTTTTTCGAGAGCGTGGGACTTCTGATCATGGAGGGATACGGGCTCACCGAATCCTCGCCTGTGATAGCTGCGAACCGGCTCGACGACTATCGCTTCGGCTCCGTAGGGAAGGCCATACCAGGCGTCGAGGTGAGGATAGCGGAGGACGGGGAAATCCTGACGCGCGGCCCGCATGTGATGCATGGTTATTTCGGGAACAGGAAGGCGACCGAAGAAGCCGTCGACAAGGACGGCTGGCTGCACACCGGCGACATAGGCATGATAGATGAATCCGGCTTCATATACATAACAGACAGGAAGAAGCACCTCTTCGTGAGTTCCGGGGGCAAGAACATCCCGCCCCAGCCTATTGAGAACCTCTTCGCTGGAACCCGGTTCATCGATCAGTTTGTACTGATCGGGGACAAGAGAATGTTCCTGACGGCACTGATCGTGCCCGATTACGACGCCTTGCGCGAATTTGCCGATTCTCACGGAATACCTTACAAGAGCAACGAGGATCTGATTCGCAATGCCGAAATCAACCGGCTCATCGAGACACGCATACAGGACACACAGAAGGACCTGGCGAATTTCGAGAAAGTGCGCCGTTTCGCCCTCCTGCCCAATGCTCTCAGCATCGAAAACGGCGAGATGACACCTACGCTCAAAATCAAACGGAAAGCGGTGGAGGAGCGCTACAGGGATCTCATCGAGGCGATGTACCGGACTTGAGGAGCCCGAAAGCGGACCGCTTTCCGGACAATACGGGCATTTGATCGGTGCGTTGCTTTGCCTATCTTTATTCACGATTCCATTGCCACCGGCCACTCCATGATCGAAGCATATCTGCCCCTTCTCCTTATAATCGGCATTGCCGTCATTTTCGGCATCATCGGCGCCAACCTCTCCTGGCTTGTCGGGCCCGCCCGCCCGTATCGCGAAAAAATGACCACTTACGAGAGCGGAATGACTCCGGTGCGCACAGCGCACGAGAGGTTTTCCGTGAAGTATTACATGGTCGCGGTGCTTTTCATCCTTTTCGACATCGAAGTCGTGTTCATGTATCCCTGGGCGGTGCAGTACCGGAACCTGGGACTCTTCGGTTTCGTTGAGATGATGGTGTTCATTGGAATCCTGCTGGTCGGATTCCTCTACATTCTCAAGAAAGGAGCATTGCGATGGGATTAGAAACAATCCTGGGAGACGGGTATCTGACGACGAAACTCGATGCGGTGATCTCCTGGGCTCGTAAAAACTCGCTCTGGCCGATGCCCATGGGCCTTTCCTGCTGCGCGATTGAGTTGATGTCGGCCGGAGATCCAAGGCACGACATATCCCGTTACGGCATGGAAGTGATGAGATTCTCCCCGCGCCAGTCGGATGTCATGATCGTCGCCGGCACGGTGACCTACAAGATGGCCAGGGTAGTGCGCAAAATCTACGACCAGATGGCCGAGCCGCGTTGGGTCATCGCCATGGGCGCCTGCGCCTCCTCGGGAGGCATGTTCAGATCGTACTCGGTCGTCCAGGGCATAGATCAGTTCGTGCCGGTGGACGTGTTTGTGGCCGGTTGTCCGCCGCGTCCGGAGAACCTTTTCCACGGCCTGCTGGAACTGCAGAAAAAAGTAGGCGATTCCAGCGTGCTCCAGTATGCCGACATAAAAGAAAACGCATCGGTGTGAACGGATCCGGCCGCCCTGCTCGAGATAAACAATGCCAAGTTCCAATTCTATTCCGGAAACCCTGCTCGACTCGATGAAAACTGCATTGGGCGGAAGTTTCCTCGGGATTTCCAGTTTCCGCGACGACGTCACGGCGCATGTCGCGAAAGACGCCGTTGCTCAGGCGGCGCTCTGGTTGCGCGACAATCCAATTTGTCCGTTCCGCATCTGCGAGGATCTTTTCGGTATCGACCAGTTTCGCGACGTCGACCGCTTCGAGATGAAATACACCTTCTATTCTCCCGTTGTAAAAGCGCGTCTGCATCTGAAGGCGGCCGTCGACGAAAGCGACCCTCACATCCCGTCGATAGTTCCGGTTTTTCCCTCGGCGAATTTCGCCGAGCGCGAGGCCTACGACATGTTCGGTATCGAGTTCGACGCGCATCCGGACCTCCGCCGAATGTATATGCCGGAAGATTACGAGTATTATCCTCTGCGCAAGGATTTCCCTCTGATGGGCATTCCGGATTCCATTCCATTGCCGAAACGCTGAACGCGCCGCCATGAGCCAGATTCAGGAATTCGATCTCAACCAGCCTGTCGACACAGCCCGGCTGCCGGACGCAGACAAGCAGCCGCGAATACTGCAAGCGCTCCTTGAACAGGATCCGCATCTGACGTTCGAGGATCCGATCGAAAACGATATGGTGCTGAACATGGGCCCGTCGCACCCGGCTACACACGGCGTTCTCCGCCTGCTGTTGCGACTTGACGGCGAAACGGTGCTCGCCTGCGTCCCCGAGTTGGGCTATCTGCACCGTGGATACGAAAAAATAGCCGAGAATGAAACGTATTACGAATTCATAACCCACACAGATCGACTCGACTATCTTCAGCCGATGCACAACAACGTCGGCTATATCCTTGCCGTCGAGAAACTGCTCGGGATAGAAGCGCCGCCTCGGGCCCAATATATCCGCACCTTGGTCTCCGAACTCGCCCGCATATCCTCGCATCTGGTGGCGGCGGGAGTCATGGCCATGGACGTGGGAGCGATGACCCTGTTGCTCTGGTGTTTCAGGGAGCGCGAAAAGCTGCACGATATCTTCGACCTGATCTGCGGCGCCAGGTTCACTACGAGCTACACCCGCATCGGAGGAGTGGCCCAGGATGTCGACGGAGAAACGCTGGCCGCGATCCGCGCCTTTCTCGAACAGCTTCCGGATCGCATCTCGGAAGCCGAACGCCTCATCAACAGGAACCGCATATTCTTCGACCGCTGCCGCGGACTGGGCGTGATATCGGGCGACGACGCGATGGCCGCAGGTTTCACCGGACCCAATCTCAGGGCTTCGGGAGTGCCCTTCGATTTGAGGCGCGACAAACCATACCTCGTGTACGATCAACTCGATTTCGACGTCGTCACGGAGCGGGAAGGAGATTCCTATGCGCGATACCTCCTGCGGCTCAGGGAACTGCGCGAAAGCATGAAAATCGCGCGCCAATGCGTCGAGAAAATGCCCGCGGGACCCGTGCATGCTCACGAACCCAAGAAAGTCCTGCCGAGGAAGGAGCGCGTCTACACGCGGATGGAGGAACTCATACACGACTTCATGATAGTCAATTTCGGAGTCAATCCTCCGGAAGGTGAAGTCTATCACGCCATTGAATCCTCCAAAGGGCAGCTCGGCTTCCACATCGTCAGCAGGGGAGAAGGCCATCCCTGGCGGTTGAAAATCCGCTCTCCGTCTTTCTACAACATCAGCGTGCTCCCGAGATTGCTCAAGGGAGTGCTCATCTCCGACATACTCGCCATCGTCGGAAGCATCGATCCCGTGATGGGAGAAGCAGACAAATAAGCGTCCCGAAATGGAAATGTTTACTCAGGAAGAGCTCGCGAAAGTCGACGAAATCCGCTCCCGCTATCCGA
The DNA here is from genome assembly GCA_964388275.1 of uncultured Chromatiales bacterium. GTDB lineage: Bacteria > Bacteroidota > Ignavibacteria > SZUA-365 > SZUA-365 > JARYLZ01. Next base: position 25,307 of record CAYLZD010000030.1, on the reverse strand, counting down.
CCGCCCAGGCGGCGGTCATGGGTGTTCTTCACTTGTTCATGGACCGCCACGGCTGGATATCGAGCGAAGGAGAGCGGTATGTCGCGGAGCTTCTCGGAATTCCGGCCGAGCAGGTGCACGGCGTGGTTTCGTTCTATGAAATGTACCATGGGCATCCGCTCGGCCGCTACAATCTGCAGGTGTGCACCAATGTCTCGTGTATGCTTCGCGGTTCGGACATGGTGCTTCGCACGCTTCGCGAACTGCTCGGAATCGGACCCGGCGAGACGACTCCCGACGGGCTTTTCACGATTCACGAGGCGGAATGCCTGGGTTCCTGCGGCTCCGCTCCGATGATGAGCGTCAATAAGGACTATTACGAGAATTTGACACCTGAGAAGATCAGAACGTTGATTGACGACTTGAGGAAGAGTGAAGAGTGAAGGGTGAAGAGTGAAGGGTGAAGATTCGATACCAAAGTGCTATGTGGATTGACGTGCGATGAAAGATGAGGCGATAATACGAGTACACCCGTTTAGAGCGTAAGAATTTTCGAAAACCGAAATGCATCCACGAAGCGATCGATGAACGATTACGAGCCCATATTACTGCCGCACATTCCGGATCTGCAGGAGATTTCGGTATACGAGTCGCATCAAGGTTATCAACATGCGCGGAAGGCGTTCGCCATGACGCCGGATGATGTCATAGCCGAGGTGAAAGCCTCGGGCTTGCGTGGACGGGGTGGCGCCGCTTTCCCCACCGGGCTCAAATGGTCCTTCATGCCGAAGCAGACGGAGAAGCCGAAATATCTGTGCGTCAACGGGGATGAAAGCGAACCGGGATCATTCAAGGACAGGCAGATCTTCGAGTATAATCCTCATTTGCTCATCGAGGGAATACTCATAGCCGGATGGGCCATGGGGATAAAGACCGCCTATATCTACATTCGGGGCGAGTACGAGAAATGGGCGCGCGGTATGGAAGCGGCCATCGACCAGGCCTATGATAAAGGCTATGCGGGTCCGAAAATGAGGGAAGTTTTCGGCATCGACTACTCGATCGACATCTTCGTCCACAGGGGCGCGGGCGCCTATATCTGCGGCGAGGAATCTTCGCTCATGAATTCCATCGAAGGCATCCGCCCATATCCGAGGGTCAAGCCGCCATTCCCGGCCCAGGTCGGGCTGTGGGGTTGCCCTACAACCATCAACAATGTGGAGACCATCGCCAACGTACCTCATATAATCCGCAACGGCGCCTCCTGGTACGCGAAAATCGGAGCGGCGAAGCATCCCGGACCCATACTCTACGGAATCTCCGGCCATGTCAACCTGCCGGGCGTCTATGAATTGCCGACCGGCATGCTGCTGACCGAACTGATTTACGATGTGGCGGGCGGAGTTCCAGGCGGAAAGAAAATCAAGATGGTGATTCCGGGAGGTTCCTCCATGCCCCCGCTGCGGGGAGACATGCTCGACGGCGTCCGCATGGACGCCGAATCGTTGAAGGAAGCCGGATCGGCCATCGGAACCGCAGGGATAATCGTGATGGACGAGGACACGGACCTTTTACGAGTGCTGGCCCGCATCACGCATTTCTACTGGATCGAATCCTGCGGGCAATGCACCCCCTGCCGTGAAGGCACAGGATGGATGTTGAAGGTATTGAAAAGGATGATGGCGGGTCAGGGACGGGCCGAGGACCTCGATCTCCTCGTTTCCGTTGCGAACAACATTGAAGGCAATACGGTCTGTGCCCTGGGCGACGCTGCCGCCTGGCCGGTGAAATTCACCATTCAGCGTTTCCGCAGGGAGTTGGAAGATCAAATCGTTTCACCCGCGGCGCCGTGACTCGTTCCGCCACGCTCCACCGGACTACCGCGCGCCGCGCTGTACCGCTGAATATTGAGAAGAATCCTCGATCAGCTGGAAATGCAAAGAAACAAGAACCAACTAGGCAAGAGTGACCGATGACCACAGCCATTGCAAATAAAATCATGGCGCTTTACTGCGATTTCGAGAACATCGCTCTCGGTGTGCGCGAGGCCTCTTTCGAAGCGTTCGATGTCGCCAAGGTGCTGGAGCGGCTGCTTCTAAAAGGGAATATTGTCGTCAAAAAGGCCTATTGCGATTGGGCGCGGTACAAGGAATTCAAGTCCTCCATGCATGAAGCGTCCTTCGAATTGATCGAAATTCCTCATGTGCGGCGGTCGGGCAAGAATTCGGCCGATATCCGCATGGTTGTCGACGCGCTGGATCTCTGTTACACGAAGGAACACGTCGACACTTTCGTCATTATAAGCGGCGATTCGGATTTTTCTCCGCTGGTCAGCAAACTGCGCGAAAACAACAAAACCGTGATCGGCGTCGGAGTTAAAAACTCGACTTCGGATCTGCTTATCGCCAATTGCGACGAGTTCATTTATTATGACGATCTGGTTAGGCGTCAGCAGCGGGTCGAAAAGGCCCGTTCTGGAAAAACCCGTCGCGCACAGGATGCCGGCCCGCGGAAAAAAACGGCAAAAAACGGCGACGAGCATAAACGGGAAGCCTGGGACCTGATTACGGAGACGTACGAGGCGTTGCTCGAGGAGCGAGGTGAAGAGGAAAAAATATGGGGTTCAATGATGAAGCAGACTCTGAAACGCCGCAAACCTGGATTCAGCGAGGCCTATTACGGTTTCAGGTCCTTCGGCGAACTGCTGGAAGAAGCGGAGGCGCAGGGCGTTCTGACTCTGGAGCGGGATGCCCGCTCAGGCGGATTCATTATTACGGGCTGCCATGGGGGATGACAGAGAGATATTCGAGCTTCGCATCGAAGTGGCTTCTTCCGACATAGACGAACTCGGACACGTCAACAACGTGGTGTACCTGCGCTGGGTTCAGGAAGCCGCCGTCGCACACTGGCGGGCGGTTGCGGCGCCCCGGGACCAGGCCGCGCTCCGCTGGGTGGTTATGCGGCACGAGATCGATTACAAGCGGCCGGCGTTCCACGGAGACACGATCATTGCCCGTACATGGGTCGGGACCGCGACACGCTCGGCGTTCAACCGCCACACCGAACTTCTGCGCGAGCCGGACGGGCGTTTGCTTGCTATAGCGTTGACCGTCTGGTGTCCGATCGATTCGAAAAGCGGAAGGCCGGTGCGGGTGAGTCCGGAGGTGCGCGAGCGTTTTTCGTCGCCGGAGGGAGTTGATGCATGAGATCCATCCATAAAACGCTCGTGGGACGGGAACAGTGCAGTGAACGAAAGAATCCTTCAAGTAATTTCCGAACTGATCCTTGAAACCATTTAAGAACACAGACAAGTAGGAGTATCCATGAAATCCGCCACTAGATTACTGCTTCCTGCAATATCGCTGCTGGCCGCATTGCCGTTGTTCGCCCAGAAAGTGGAATTCAAACCCTATGGTTTCATCAAGGGCGACGCGATTTTCGCCGCATCCGGTGTGCTTTCTTTCGACAGCCAGATACTCACCGCGCCGCAGTTCGCGATCGGCGCCGACACGGCGGCGGTCGGTTTCACAGCTCAGCACACCCGCCTCGGGATCAGGGGAGAAGCGGGTGACGACATAAAAGCCGGCGGTCTGGTTGAGGTTGATTTCTTCCGGAACTCTCTGGAGACGAATCTGCTTCCGCGCATGAGGCTGGCATACGCATGGCTTGCCACCGGCGGTTTTGAATTGAGGGTGGGTCAGCAATGGGATCTGCTGTCGAGCAACAATCCGTTCACCAACAATACGAACGGCAATCTCTGGTACGCGGGAAACATGGGTTTCCGCCGCGGAATGATACAGGCGATGTACCGGATTCCGGGCGAAACCTTCGCGCCGATGTTCCAGTTCGCTCTTTGCGAGGGCGCGCAAGGCGCCACTTACACCGACAACTGGGCCGGGATACCGATGCTGCAAGGCAGAGTCTCGGCCGTCATCAATAAGAAATTCACGATCGGAGCGGCATTGCTGTCGGCTTCCTTCGCGCCGTTTCCGGATTCCTCGGATTTGAATTTCAGCACTTTCGGATTCGGCGCCGATTTTTCCCTGCCCTTCGATGATCTCTTCAGCATTTACGGCGAATTCAACACCGGCGCCAACCTCAAAAACGCCAGCCTTTTCACTATCGCGGGTCCCGGTTCGAAGACGCTGGATTCCAAAAACACCGCGTTCTGGTTGAATATACAGTCCAAACCGCATAAACGCGTTCACCTGACGGTTGGCCTGGGCATGGATGACAATGGAACGGAAGAGAGCCGCTTGGCGCCGGGCGCCGTGCTAGGCAACATGGTTGTTTACGGAAACGTGCTCGTGCCTTTCGATTACGGGTTTTCGCTGGCTCTGGAAGCCATGCACATCACCACCGAGTACAAGGACGGCATCGTCACCGCGGGCGGAACGCCAATAAGCGGCGGCGATGAGAAGCGCTCCGCCATGGTTTTCAATCTGAGTGGCAGGCTCGCGTTTTAACACCCGGCAGACCCGTTCCGCGATGTGTCTCGATGCCCGGTAGGAAGGCTGAATCGGGAAGTCCGGCGCAGGTTGTTTGAATTAGAAAGATAATTGTTTATCATTAATTATGGATTGAATCAAGAGAAGAGTTTTCCGATCCTGTAAATGAACTCACAGAAAGTGATACATCAGTACCTCACCCAGAGCAAGGTAATGGGGGAGGTGTTCGAATCCGCAAAAACCATCGCCGCATCGGACGGAGCGGTGCTGCTTGTGGGAGAAACCGGCGTTGGGAAGGAGGTGATGGCCGAGTATATACACAGGAACAGCCTGAGGAGGAACAAGCCGTTCATAAAGGTGGGGCTCGCCGCGCTTCCGCCGGAATTGATCGAAAGCGAACTGTTCGGACATGAAAAGGGCGCATACACTACGGCAATTAACGAAAAAAAGGGACTGTTTGAACTGGCTGACAAGGGCACGATATTTCTCGACGATATCGATGATTTCCCGCTCAACCTGCAACCCAAACTTCTGCGCATCCTGGAGTCCGGAGAAGTGCTGCACATAGGCAGCACCAGGCCCATCCCGATTGATATCCGTGTGATATCGGCCACCAAGATAGATTTGAACGAAATGTCGAAGCGCGGCCAGTTCCGTTACGATTTGTATTACAGAATCAATGTTGTTCCGATCAAAATTCCGCCTCTGAGGGAGAGAACGGAAGACATTCCCATGCTGCTGGAGCATTTCATCCGGCGTTATGCGCCCGACAGATCGCTATCCATTTCTCCTGATGCCATGAGTCGCCTGCTGCGGTACTCCTGGCCCGGCAATGTGCGGGAACTGCGAAATGTCTCACAGCGGCTTTGTTTGTTCTCGCGGGAATCCGTCACCCTTGACGAGCTTCCGAACGAAATACGTGACGAAAATCCGCTGATCAGCGCTGTCAAACCATGTCTGCGCTGCTTCTCGGAAACCGAAATGACTTTCGATGAGGCCTTGAATTGCCTCGAATTCAATCTTCTCGCATACGCGCTCAAACATGCGAATGGAAATAAATCGGAAGCCGCAAGGCTTTTAAAAATACCACTTTCTACTTTCCGCGACAAGCTGGCCAAATACAGAACCAGACTCAACTAGGATTGACCCGGAGTCGGTCCGTGCCCGCTTCGCACATCTCCATCGGTAAGGTCTGATTAATAGGGTGACGGTTTTCCGTTACCCTTTAATGCTTTCCTGCGCATTTCCGCTACCGTGCAGCTATATTCGAGCTATTTTTCACGATATTTTCCGGCACGATACTTGGACGTAATATGATTGTTCGGCTTATCGCCAGCTAGACAATCATGAACAAATCCAGCAAGTCGGAAAACTTGAGCCTTGTCGGTGAGGTCGTGGAGTTGCGCGACAGGAACGGCAAGCGTAGCGTAAAGGTGATTTTGAGAGCAGGTTGTCTTGATCTGCCTCAAGACGGCTCGCTCGATCTTCGGCTCGGAGACAGGTTGCTCATCGAGTTGAAGTTGTCCGGACTTGTCAAACGAGCGGCGTTATTGAGCGATGCCGGGAAGACCTGAGCGTCGGTGAAGCGGAACTTTCGCTAGGCGGATCAAGATATAACAGCACCTGCACAAGGAGATCACAGATGAAACTCGGCGTACTGATGAAACAGGTCCCGGACCTGGTTGAAGAGCTGGAAGTCGACGGCAGCGGCAAACTTCTGGACCGCTCCTGGCTCCGCTTCATTCCCAGCGAGTATGATGAGCACGCGCTCGAACAAGCGCTGCTCATAAAGGAAAAGGTCGGAGGGAGTTTGCGTGTTTTCGCCCTCGACATCGGGGACAGCGAAGAAATGCTATACTCGGCTCTTGCGAAAGGCGCCGATGAGGCGTACATCATCGCAGGATCGTTCGAAAACGGCATCGGGAGCAAGGAGGCCGCAGCCCTGTACGCCCGGATACTCAAGGACATGGGACTCGATCTGATCATGACAGGGGTACAGGCCATAGACGACCTCGACGGTTCGACCGGCGCGTTCATCGCCGGCGCTCTCGGCCTGCCGTACGTTGGCGTGATCAGCGGTGTTACGGCGGATGAGGGCGGGGAAGGCGTTGTGGTTCGAAAGGAATATCCCGGGGGCAGGCTCGCCGAAATTTCGGTGGCATTGCCGGCAGTGCTCGGAATACAGTCCGCCGAACAGCCGCCGCGGTATGTTCCGATAGCGCGGATACAGAAAGCCAGGAAGGAAGGAAAAATAGAGAGAATCGAAGGCGGAATTCCGCAGCCGGAGGCCGCCGCGCCGGCGCTCGAAGTGCTTCGGATGGTGAAACCGGAAACCGGCGACGCCGCGCAGATGATTGAAGGAAATCCGGACGATGTGGCCGCCAGCATAATTGAAATTCTCAAAGAAAACGGCTTGGTGAGGTAATCGCAATGGAAGGAAACATATTTGTAGTGACGGAATTGCTCGGCGGAAGCATCACCGACAACTCTCACGAATTGCTTGCTGCCGGCCGCGTGCTGGCTGATAAAACCGGAGCGCCACTGACAGCAGTCCTTCTGGGCAATAACATTGACGGCCTCGCGCCTCAGCTTGCCGCAGCGGACGAGATTATTCTGTTGAGCGGCCCGCATCTGGCCGACTTCACGCCGGAAGCGCATGCGACCGCCCTTCTATCCCTTTTCGACGAACGCGTTCCGGCTTACGTGCTGTGCGGCGCGACATCGATGGGATTGGATCTCTCGGCTTTGCTGTCGTGGCGGATGAATGTTCCGGTCGTATCCTCGGTGCGTCATGTGGATTTCGACGACGGTTCGTGCATGGCGACCAGCCAACAGTACGGCGGGAAAATGCTTGTGACCGTGAAAATTCAGAGCCGTCCCGCCATTCTCTCGATTTTGCCGGGCGCCTTCCGTCCGCTCAGTGTGCCCGAGGAAAGCAGGACGAATGTCGTTTTCCTGGAAGGAGCATCGGCGAAATCCCCGCGCATGCAGTTCAGGCGCATGCTGGAACCGGAGGCAGGCGATGTCGACATCACCCAGTATCCGGTGCTGGTGTCGGTAGGACGCGGCATTCAGAATAAGGACAATATCGAAGTATTGGAGGAACTTGCAGGCAAGCTCGGCGCGGTAGTGTCGGCTTCCCGGCCCGTGGTCGATCAGGGCTGGTTGCCCATGACGAGGCAGGTCGGCCGTTCGGGCATGATAGTCAAACCGAAGGCGTACCTCGCTTTCGGCATCAGCGGAGCGCCGGAACATGTCGAGGGCATGCGGGATGCTGAGTTGATAATCGCTGTCAACACGGACAAGGACGCGCCCATATTCTCGGTGGCGCACTACGGCGTCGTGGCGGACGCTCTGGACATAGCGCCGGCCCTTGTCGATAAACTCGCCTGATCTCTTACAAGGACGGAGAAACGGCGATGGATCCCGTACTGCATCATTATTACTCAATTCCGGGTTGGGTTTTCGCCTGGGCGGTTTTTGCCGCTTCGATGATCGTTTTCGGAGTGCGAGCGCGCTTCTTCGCCCGGCTGTTCAAACTTTCGCTCAAAGAGGATCGCGTCAGCGGCGTCGCCGCCAGGTTGTATCGCGTACTGGTCGATGTGCTGCTTCAACCGCGTTTCAGAGACCGCACGGCCGCCGTGCACAGCATGGTCTGGCCTCTGCACCTCACGATTTTCTGGGGATTCGTTGTCTATGCTGGATCTTTCGGGTTGACGCTCCTGAAGGGCTTGTTTCCGTTCCTTCCCTATCCCTGGCCTGACAGCATCCCCATTCTGGCGCTGGCTCTCGACGTCTTCGGCGTTCTCGTCCTGTTAGCCCTCGTTATTGCCGCAGTGAGGCGTTTCGTATTGCGCCCGGCGGGGGTAAAGCAGACGAGGGATGCCGCGATAATTCTTGTGCTGATTTCGCTGGTGATGCTGACCTCCCTCCTGGGCGGAAGCGCGGAACTGCTGGCAACCGGCCATGCTTCCAGCCCCTGGCGCCCCGCGGGCAGCTCTCTTCTGCCCTTGCTGAGTTCGACGTTCGGGATGACGCAGGCAGGGGGGCATGACCTCTACTTAGCGATGTGGTGGTCGCATTTGATGATTGTGCTCGGTTTTCTGTCGTATCTACCGTACTCGAAGCACTTCCATCTCCTCGTATCGCCTTTCGGAGTCTACTTCACCAATCTGAATCCAAAAGGGCGCATGCCCGCGGCTGTCGAGGAAGCGGAGGACGCTGCATTTGATTTCAGCGGTTTCACCTGGCGCGAACTCCTGACGCCGCTCGCCTGCGCGGAATGCGGCAGATGCGACAGGGCGTGTCCCGCATACAACAGCGGCGAACCGCTGTCGCCCCAGGATCTCGTGCACGGCCTGAAGGAGCATCTGCTCGAAGCCGGCGCGGTCCTGGCTCGGAGCAACGGCGGCGCGCATCCCACGCTCGAAGGGAAAATCAAGCCCGAACAGATCTGGGCATGCACGACCTGTTATTCCTGCATGGAGCACTGCCCGGTGCGCAACGAGCACCTGCCCATAATCTTCCGCTTGCGCAGGAAAGCGGTCTCCGCCGGCGAAGTCGACAAACACATACAGGAGACCCTGGTCGCTTTCCAGAGGTACGGCAATTCCTATGGAATGTCGGAGCGCGCCAGGGCGAAGTGGACGCAGGGCCTGGACTTCAAGATCAAGGACGCGAGAAAGGAACCCGTGCGGTTTTTGTGGTTCGTCGGAGACGTGGCGTCGTATGACGCACGCGTCACCGGCTCGACGCGCGCGGTCGCCAGCCTGCTCCATTCGGCCGGAGCGGATTTCGGCATCATGTACGAGGGCGAAAGAAACTCCGGCAACGACGTGCGGCGCATCGGCGAAGAGGGGCTGTACGAGATGCTGGCAGGCAAAAACATCGACGTTCTGTCGCGATGCGAATTCGATGAGATCATCACGACGGATCCTCACGCTTATAACTCGCTGAAGAACGAGTACGAAGCCCTCGGCGCGTCGTTCAAGGTGCGGCATTATACGGAACTCCTGCTCGATCTGATGCGCAAGGGATTGCTGAAAGCCGCGCCTCTCGGCTTGCGCGCCACCTACCACGATCCATGTTATCTTGGCCGTTACAACGGTGTATACAGCGCTCCGCGCGAACTGCTCCGCGCCATCGGCGTCGAACTCGTGGAAATGCCGCGGAATGGAAAGGACGCATACTGCTGCGGCGCCGGAGGAGGACGCCTGTGGATGGAAGACTCGCCCGGCGTAAAGGAGAGGCCTTCGGAAAGCAGAGTTCGGGAGGCGGCGGCGCTGGACGGCGTGGGAACGATGATCACCGCATGCCCGAAGGACGTGCTCATGTTCCAGGACGCTCTTAAGACAACGGGCCTGGAGAATTCCCTGGCGATCCGGGACATCGGGGACCTTGTTCTGGAGGCAACAAACAAATATAAAACCGCAATACAGGAGAACTGAACAATGCTCGCTACACAGCAAGCAATCGAGGAGATGTGGGGCGTCACATTGGATCGTCTGTACGATTCCGAGGAAGGGCGCAGAATCCTTTCCTGCATCCAATGCGGCACGTGCGCGGGCGCATGTCCCCACGGAGAATACATGACTTTCCCGCCGAGGAAGATCATCACAATGCTTAAAGCCGGATTGATCGAGGAGGTTTTCGAATCGGACGGGCTCGTCAAATGCGTCAACTGTTACAGCTGTCAGACCAGATGCCCTCGCGACATCCGCCTGACGGAGGTGCTGCTCGCGCTCGTCAAGGAGCAGCAGATACTCAGGCTTCCGCAAATGCCCGCTGAACTGCAGAAAGCCGTGGAGAATACCTACCGATACGGAAATCCGATGGGCGAGTCGGGCCGCAAACGCGCCATGTGGACCAAGACTTCGGAAGTGCCGGTCAGGATACTGCCGGAGAGTTCCGGCCCTGTCGACGCGCTTTGGCTCGTGGAATCCGATCTCTCCTATCATCCCCGCGGACAGCAGGTGGCCCGCGCCACGGCGCGCGTGTTTCACGCCGTCAACGCGGACTATGCGATACTCGGGAACGAGGAACGCGCCGTCGGGGATTGCGGTCGTCTGCACTGGGAACCCGGCCTGTCGGAGGCGCTGATCGACTACACGCTGGCGATTCTGAAAAAGTACACTTACAACCGAATCATAGTTTCGGACCCGCATGCATTCGACGCGCTTCTCTACCGATATCCGATGTTCGGCTTCGACGACAAAGTGGAGGCGGTCGTGGATTTCGTGCATCAGCGCCTCGAAGTGCTGCGCCCGCAGCTCGTCAACAAGCTGAACTACAGGGTGACATATCACGACTCCTGCTGCCTCGGCCGCCACAACAAGCTTTACGACGAGCCGCGGGATCTCCTGCTGGCGATACCGGGCATACAGCTTGTCGAGATGGTGCACAACCGCGAAAACTCGCTCTGCTGCGGCGGCGGCGGCGGCGGGATGTGGCTCGATTCCTACTATACTTCTCACGGCATGGAGCGGCTTTCGGACCGCCGCATGCGCGAAGCCGTCGCCACCGGCGCGGACGTGCTGGCGATCGCCTGCCCCTACGAGATATCGCGCTTCGAAGACGCCGTGAAAGTCGCGGGTTACGAGGACAGGATAGTTGTGAAAGACATAATGGAACTTCTCGTGGAGTCGCTCGGAGGATTGCAACATGCCTGAATCGAACGGAAGCATCCGCATCGGTTTCTATATCTGCCACTGCGGAAAGAATATCGCAGGCGTCATCGACGTCGACGCCGTGGCCGCGTACGCGGCCACCCTTCCCGGCGTGGTCGTGTCGCGCGACTACAAGTACATGTGTTCGGATCCGGGCCAGGAACTTATCAAAACCGATGTGAAGGAACGCGATCTCAACCGTATAGTGGTGGCCTCGTGTTCGCCTCTTCTGCACGAAGCGACGTTCCGCGGCGCGACGGAAAAAGCGGGTCTCAATCCTTTTTTCATGCACATGGTCAACATCCGCGAACACAACGCCTGGGTGCACGAGGATTCGGGATATGCGACGGGCAAGGCGATGGACGCGGTGCGTGCCGCGATCGTGAGAGTGGCCTTTCACGAAGCCCTCGAGCGCAAGAGGGTTCCGGTGCACCCCGACGTCCTGATCATCGGCGGAGGGATCGCCGGCATCCATGCGGCGCTGACGCTCGCCGACGCGGGAAAGAAGGTCACGCTTGTGGAGCGCGAAGCCACGATAGGCGGGCACATGGCGCAGTTCGACAAGACTTTCCCGACTCTCGACTGCGCCGCCTGCATTCTGACGCCGAAAATGACCGCCGTGAAGGCGCACCCGAACATCACCCTCTGGACTCACTCGGATGTGGTTAAAGTGGACGGTTTTGTCGGTAATTATAAAGTCACCGTCAAACGCCGGCCCCGTTACGTGATAGAAGACCTCTGTGTCGGCTGCATGGAGTGCATAGAAGCGTGCATCTACAAGGAAGGCAAGTGGCCCGACGAGTTCAACGCGGGGCTCAGCAAGCGCAAGCCCATTTACATTCCGTTCCCGCAGGCCGTGCCCATGGTCCCGGTGATTGATCCCGAGCACTGCGTGCATCTGAAAACGGGCAAGTGCAGGGACACCTGCGTGGCCATTTGCGCGGACCGCGAGGCGATCGACTTCAATCAGAAGGAGGAATTCAAGGAAATCGACGTGGGCGGGATAATCGTGGCCACGGGTTTCGACATATTCGACGCGACCGAGATACCGTATTACGGTTACGGCAAATATAAAAACGTGTACACCGCCCTGGAGGTAGAGCGCCTGATCAACGCATCCGGGCCGACCGGAGGGGAAGTGCTGCTGCCTGACGGGAGGAAGCCCGAGACCGTAGCCATAGTCCATTGCGTCGGCTCCCGCGATGTCCATTACAACCGCTGGTGTTCCCGCGTGTGCTGTATGTACTCTCTGAAGCTCGCTCATCTGCTTCAGGAGCGCACCGGCGCCGAGGTCTACAGCTTTTACATCGACATGAGATCCCCCGGCAAGAGCATGGAGGAGTTTTACAACAGAGTGTCCGAGGAAGGGATTCACCTCGTCCGCGGGCGTGTAGCCGACATAATTCCGGAGAAGCTCGCTCCCGAGCCGGATTCCGACGGCACGATCGGCCGCCTTCTTGTCAGGGCCGAAGACACGCTCATCGGACGGATCAGGGTCATACCCGCCGATATGGTCGTGCTCTCGGTCGGACTCACCCCGCAGAAGGACGCGGACGCGCTGAGGCGTATGCTCAACATCAGCTGCTCGACAGGAGGTTTCTTCCTCGAGAGGCATCCGAAACTCGCTCCTGTCAACACGTTCACAGACGGCATTTTCCTGGCGGGCGCATGCCAGGGTCCCAAGGACATTCCAGACACCGTGGCCCAGGCGGGCGCCGCGGCTTCCGAAGCCCTGGCGCTCATCGATGCAGGTTTCGTGGAACTCGAACCGAACACCGCGTACATACTGGAAGAAGCCTGCTCCGGCTGCAAATCGTGCATTCCCCTGTGCCCGTACACCGCGATATCCTTCAACGAGGAGAAGAAGAAAGCCGTCATCAACGAAGCCGTGTGCAAGGGCTGCGGCACCTGCGTGGCCGCTTGTCCCTCCGGTTCGATCCGACAGCATCTTTTCGAGGACGCCGAGATACTCAGCGAAATCGATGGACTCCTCTCATACGCTTAGAAGACAAAGAGGTTACCGAAAATGGAAAACAACCAATCACCGAATGTGCAGTGGCGTCCGCGCATCGTCGCGTTCTTCTGCAATTGGTGCACATATACGGCGGCCGACCTTGCGGGCGTGTCACGCATGAAGTACGCTCCCAACACCCGGGTGATCAGAGTCATGTGTTCCGGACGTGTCGATCCGCAATTCGTGCTGAAAGCTTTCGCGCGCGGCGCCGACGGCGTGCTGATCGGCGGCTGCCACCCCGGCGACTGCCATTACGCCGAGGGCAATTACAAGATGCTGCGCAGATATCACCTGCTCAAGCGCATGCTCGCCGACATGGGAATCAAGGATGCGCGGCTGCGGCTGGAATGGATTTCGGCGTCCGAAGGCGACAAGGTGAAGGCGGTCATCAACGACATGGTGGAAAAACTCGGGGCGCTCGGACCGTTGGGCCTGCCCTCGCAGTACCTGGAATGGGATCGCGAAATCAAGGAACTCGAAGACGAAGTAACGGCCGCCGGGCAGGCGGAGGAGATTGCACATGTCTGACAAACCGAAGGTCGGCTTCTACTGGTGCGCGTCCTGCGGCGGCTGCGAGGAATCCGTGGTCGACCTGGCCGAGGACGTGCTGACCGTCGTCAACGCGGTCGACATAGTGTTCTGGCCGGTGGCCATGGATTTCAAGAAGGCCGATGTGGAAGCGATGGCTGACGGTTCGCTTTTCGCGACCCTCATAAACGGCGCGGTCCGCACGTCGGAGCAGGAGGAAATGGCGCGCCTGCTGAGGAGGAAAAGCGCCGTGCTCATCGCCTACGGCTCCTGCGCGCACTTGGGCGGCATTCCGGCGCTGGCGAATCAGTTCGAGAAGGAGCATATTCTCCGGTATGTCTACAGCGAGGCGCCGACCGTGATAAACGATCCCGGCACGCGTCCCCAGACGCATTACAAGGAAAACGGCCACACGCCAACACTGCCTGAATTCCGGAACACGGTGCGCTCGCTGGACCAGGTCGTGGACGTCGATTACTATCTCCCGGGCTGCCCGCCTACGCCGAAGCTTCTGCTGGACGCTCTGCTCGCCTTGCTGGGCGGCGCGCGCCCGCCGAAGGGAGCGGTGCTCTCGCCTGATATCGCGCTCTGCGACGAGTGCCCGAGAAAGGACTCCAAACCGGATGAACTCCACTTCACCGAGTTCCGGCGGCCTCACTGGTTGAAAATGGACGACGGCAAATGCCTGCTGGCGCAAGGCCTTGTCTGCATGGGGCCCGCCACGCGGGGCGGTTGCGAGGCGCGCTGCGTGCGAGGCAACATGCCCTGCACCGGGTGTTTCGGACCCACCTCCCGCGTGATCGATCAGGGGGCGAAGATACTCTCATCACTCGCGTCGAATGTCGAGGCCGTCGAGGAGGAGGACATAAAGCGAATCCTGGATGGAATCCCCGATCCCATCGGCACATTTTACAGGTATGGTCTCGCCGGCTCACTGCTGCGGCGAGCCGTGAAAGACACAATCTGAAACGAGGACGTGACATGGACGAAACAATAAAAGAATCGTGGAACGAAGGGCACGCTCGCGCCAACGCGGCAGTCGCGGCATCCCGAAGAATCATCGTCGACCCGATAACCCGGTTGGAGGGGCACGGAAAGATCGACATATATCTGAACGAGAGCGGCGACGTCGACCGCGCCTTCTTCCAGGTGCCGGAACTGCGGGGCTTCGAGGTCTTCAGCATCGGCCGACCGGCCGAGGATATGCCGCAGATAACGAGCCGCATCTGCGGCGTCTGTCCCACGGCGCACCACATGGCGTCGACCAAAGCTCTGGACGACCTCTACAAAGTGGAAGCGCCGCCGACCGCGAGGAAGATACGCGAGCTCGTCTACAACGCCTTCATGCTCGAAGACCACGCCTTGCACGTGTACGTGCTCGGCGGACCGGATTTCATCGTCGGACCCGACGCGCCGCCGGCCGAGCGCAACATACTCGGAGTTATCGGAAAGGTCGGCCTCGAGGTCGGCAAGCGCGTGATTACAACACGGAAACGTCTGAGGGATTTCATCGCGTACTTGGGAGGCAAGGTCATACATCCGGTTTTCGGACTGCCGGGCGGCGTGGCCAAGGGAATAGCGCCCGAAGATCTTTCCGCGTTCAGGGAACTCGCGGCCGACACTCTGGAGTTCGCGCGCTTCACACTCCGCACATTCAAGGAACTGGTCCTTTCGAACGACGAGTATCTGAAACTGATCACCAGCTATCCCTACACTCACAAGACATACTACATGGGACTGGTGGACAACGACAACTGCGTCAATTTTTACGACGGCTTCATACGCGTGGTCAATCCCAACGGCGAGGTATACGCCCGCTTTCCCGCCCAGCAGTACACCGACTATGTCGCCGAGCATGTCGAGCCGTGGAGTTACGTGAAGTTCTCATACCTCAAGCCTGTGGGATGGATCGGTTTCAAGGAGGGGAGCGACAGCGGCATTTTCTCGGTGGCGCCCATGGCGCGCCTGAACGCCGCGCTGGGAATGACCACGCCCGAAGCCCAGAAGGCTTTTGACGAGTATTTCGCGGCGCTGGGCCAGCCGGTTCATCACACGCTTGCGAATCATTGGGCGCGAATCGTCGAGATGATTTACGCGGCGGAGCGAATGGTCGATCTGTTGAACGATCCGGAAATCACCGGAACCGAACTGCGCGTGATTCCCACCGCTACTCCCACCGTCGGCATCGGAGTTGTTGAAGCCCCGCGCGGCACGCTTTTCCATCACTATGAGACCGACGAGAAGGGAATAATAAAAAAAGCTAACCTGATAGTGGCGACGCAGAACAATTCCGCCCGCATGGCGATGAGCGTGGAGAAAGCTGCCTGCGGGCTCATACATAACGGCGTCGTGAACGAGGGCCTGCTGAACAGGATCGAGATGGCCTTCCGCGCCTACGATCCATGCCATGCCTGTGCGACACACAGCCTGCCGGGACAGATGCCGTTGATCGCGAGGGTGTACGCGCCCGACGGAAGCGTGGTACAGGAATTGCGGAGGTGAATGACCGGAAAGATCACGTATGAGGACCGTGTGAAAACGGTTGTTCTCTGCCTAGGCAACGACATACTCGGCGATGACGGCGTGGGCATCGAGGCGGCCCGCCTGCTGCGCGACCGCGTGCGCGGGGGAACGGAAGTCAAGGAATCATCCGAGGCGGGACTCGCTCTGCTGGAACTGCTCGAAGGATATGATTCCGCCCTGATCCTGGATTCGGTGATGACCGGCCTGCGCTCTCCGGGCGTCATACTGGAGATGAGCCGGGACGACTTCCGCAAGATCACGGCGCCGAGTCCTCATTACGCGGGCCTTCCCGAAGTGCTGGCCATGGCTGAAGCCCTGGATCTCCGTTTTCCCCGTGAAATCCGGATTCTCGCAATGGAAGTGGCGGATCCGCACGTGATCCGCGAAGGTCTTTCGACCGAAGTGGCGGCGGCGCTCCCGGCGTTCGTCGACAGAGCCGTGCAAATGCTGGCGGAAGGCGCGGACGCCCGCGGCGGTGGTCCGGATCGGGATCATTAGATCCTGATTACTCTTTTCATGGAAGACCGGCGCGCCTCCTGAACCTGCGCTGTCGCTCTTCGGCGCGATTTTTCGTAACTTGAAATCGTTGCCGTGCGCCGATCGGCGGCGTCCGCTTCCTCGGGCGGACGCCTTCTGAAGAGACCGCACGGCCCTGCGAAGCGCCGCTCGAAACCTTCACACACGCACCTGACAGGAGCAAGGAATATGGATGCTGCCTCGAGGCGGATTCTGATGATAGACGACGATGTCGATCTGGTGAATGTCCTCAGAATGGTGCTGGAAGCCAAGGGCTACGCCTTTTTTGCGGCCCACACCGCCACGGAAGGGCTGGAAGTTATCAGGGAGGTGAGGCCGGACCTCATAATACTGGACGTGATTATGGAGGACTTCGTCGCCGGTTTTCGCATCATCAGCGAGCTGCGCACGGCCGATCCGCAATCGCCCTACAAGCGATATGAAAATGTTCCGATACTGATGCTGACCAGCGTGACGACGAAAACAGCCGTCGATTTCGGCGGCCGTGTAGGCACCGCGCTGCTGCCTGTCGACGCGTTTATCGAAAAACCGGTGAAACCTTCCGAATTGTTCGCCAAGATCGAGGAGTTGTTCGCCGGTTCTGGGTGGGACGCCGAGGAGCGCGAGGAAGATGACTTGGCGGAGTCGCGGTAGCTCATTCCCTATCTCCGTCTCCCTCCGGTTCCTCGGGAACCGATGAGCCGATCGGCAGGGAAACGATGAACCTTGCCCAGCGTCCGGGCGCCGATTCCGCCCTGATAGCGCCGCCGTGCATCCTGACTATGTTCTTGGTCACGAAAAGACCGAGACCGGTGCCGGACTTGGTGCTGAAATTTCCCGCTGTGAAGCGTGAGAATTTCTCGAACAGTCGGCGGGATTGCTCGGCGTTGAAACCCGGACCCTGGTTGTATACTGAAAAATTGTGCATTCCAACAATGCGGTCCGTTTTCACGGATATAATGATGTAGCTGCCCGGTTTGCCGTATTTGACGGCATTTGAAACCAGGTTCTGGAACACGGAGGCGACGAGATCGGGATCGCAGAGGAGTTCCAGATCGGGAGGAATCTCGCAACGTATGAACATGCCGTTGTCGGCCGCCATCTCCGAAAGCCGCATGGCGACCGGATCGCTGATGTCGTCTTTCATGCTCACTCTACGGAGCTTGAGTTTCAAACCCCCTTCTTCTATCCGTCCCAGATTGAGAAAGTTGCCTATGGTGAAATTCAGGTAATCAGCGCTGTTGGAACAGGCCTTCAATATGGTCGCCTGCTGTTCGTTCAGCGGGCCGAGCAGACGTTCGCGCAGCGAAGCGATCCCGAAAACGATGGAAGCGAGCGGGGATTTGAGCTCGTGCGTCACGAAACCGAGCATTTCCATATACGCATGGTTTTTTTCATCGGCTTCCGTGTACGCCTTTTTCAGCTTGACCGAGGCCTCCTGCAACTCCCGGTTCCGCGTTTCCAGGGACTCGGCCATGGCGTTGAACGCCTGCGCCAGTTCGAGCGCCTCGCTGCTGCCGCCCGGTATCTCCACGCGCGTATCGAGACGGCCGGATGACAGGAGGCGGGTCGCTTCCACCAGCTTCATGATCGGCCTTCGTATCCTCTCGGAAAAATACACCGCCATTCCGATGGACAACATCAGGCCTAATATGCCGATGATCAGGAACTGCTGGACCAGGTCCGAGCGGATGTCCAGATACTTCTGCTCCAGGAGCCCGACGTAAAGCATGCCGATGACCTGTCCGTTCGGATCCCGTATCGGATCGTACGCCGAGAGATACCAATCGTTCACCACGAAAGCCCGGCTGTTGAAGCGCTCGCCGCGTTCGAGCACCGTCCTGTAGACTTCCTCCGACACTCGAGTGCCGACGGCTCTCGTGCTGTCGGCCTGAATGACATTGGTGGCGATGCGCACATCCCAGAGGAAAATCGTCACCGTCCCGACCGGTTTGCCCTTGTAGCTCGTGGATCCGAAAACCGAGTTTCGAATTGTGTCCACGAGAGCATATCGCCTGCTCAGCAGCACTCCTCCGTAGAGAATGCCGGCAGTCTCGTCGTTGCGGCCGAGTATGGGCGCCGCGGTCTCCAGCGCCAGGCCCCTGTCCTCGGCGTCCTGCCGTCTCGGCAGCGCTTTCTCCGTGCGCACGATGTGTATGTATGCGCGTTCGGCGAGTCCGCCGCCCATTCTGCGCAGATCGCCCGGCGGGATCAGCACCGTGCCCTGCGCCATGTCGCCGGCGAGGGCGGCGTCGATGACGGGATCATGACGCACGGGATTTCCCGACGTCACGGACCTGGTGGATCCTGCGAGGACATTGCCGCCCTTGTCGGCGAGAATGAGAAAATCGAGGTTGTAGCGCCTCTTCAGCTCCTCGAGCCTTGTGGTGACCGCGGCAGGCGGAATTTTCCGGGAAAGCGCCGAGCGCAGTATTTCCTTCTGCGCGATGAGGCTGAGATTGGCCTGGATCTGCGCCGCTTCGTCCCGATATGCGGTCCAAGCGGAGTTCAGATCCATCTGTACGCGCAGCCGCGCTTCGTCCACGACTATGTCCGTCATGAATGTGAAACCCGCGTATATGACGCATACTCCGGTCACGGCGGCGACAAGAGCGTATGCGAGAATCTGAATGGTCCGCAGCTTCATTCTCACGGGGTGATTCCTGTCCGGACCTCTATCTCCGTTGCACGAGGCAGTTCCAGATGGTTTCCTCGAGCTGTTTGCGGGCGTCGTCCGTTTCGGCGGTTTCGCCGCCGCTCCGTTCCCCTGTCCCGTGAATAGCCATCCCGCTCTCGCGTTGGAACTCGATCTCGTCGATGGCGAATTCTATCGGCGTCGTAATGCAATGATGCAGCGTGGTTTTGGAAGGACGCGGCTCGTCCCATCCCGCCGCGTTGAGGAGGATTGCCTCGTTGAGGGCGCTGAGGATGGCGATGAGTTCGTCGGTTCCGTATCCGGCGGCGATGCGGCCTTCGGACGAAATCTCGAAGTAGTTTCTCAGCAGCATCGTGTTTCCGCTGTGTATCGAAGTCAGGAGCAATCTGTAGAGCATGCGCGTGAACCAGAGCGTCTCGTTCCTCTCCATGGCTCGCAATCTGCCGGTGTGCTGGTCGTTCCTGAGCAGAAGCGAAACCAGGGCAGCTTCACTGACGGTTTCCTCGAGCATCGCCAGCATGTGGTATATGCGCAGTTCCGGTCTTTCGCGCTCCTTGCGCGAGGCGCGGAGGTTTGTGGAATGCCATACCAGAGGTTCCGTCTTGAAGTGCGCGATCAGATATCGGATACGGCGTTCGAGAGCGTGGCGCGGATTCGGAGACCAGTTCAGGAGCCGGTAAGTGCGCGAAGCGTCGACGTTCAACCTTCTGTCCACATGGGAGAGCATCCAGGGATGTTCGAACGGAATCTCGCCCGTGATGCGCCCGAGGAATCTCAGCATGTTCAGTCCGAACCTGGCGGCGAATACCGGCATGAACATCGGCCGCTTCATCTCTCCGAAATAGTGGCGCGTCGCCAGTTCGAACAATTCCCTGTGCGATGTGGACCCGCAGGTGCACGCCTGAAGAATGGATTTATCGGGTATCGAATCGATATTTTCAATGACGTGCGTGAAGAAACCGAGAATATCCCTGATATGTATGTACGGGATCGCGGTTTCACCCTTGCCGGCCAGGATTCTCGATTTCCAGTTGCTCTTCAGCCAGGAAAGCATCAGGGCGTAGAGCGGTGGATACTCGCACCAATCGGTGTAAACAGCGCCCAGTCTGACGATGCAGGAGCGCACCGTATTTTTCGGATCGCGTATGAGCTTTTCTCCTTCGCGTTTGCTCCAGGAATATATATGCTCGCCGTCGGGCGGCGTGTTCTCGTCGATGGAGTCTCCTTCGGGAGGATATTCGCAAGCCGCAACGGAGCTTGCGAACAAGAGAAGACGCGGATTCAGATCGGCCGCGAGATGCAGGACATTTCTTGTGCCGATCACGTTCGTCGAGTAGTACTCGGGATGGCGCTCTCCGCTGAAGTCATAGAACGCTGCGAGATGGAAGATCAGGTCGGCGCCGCCCGCGGTGGCGATCTCACGGAATTTCTCGCCGAGGCGTTCTATATCCGACACGTCCGCCCGCATCCAGGCGATGTTCGGATGTATAGGCGCTCCGCATTCCTGCTGGCTGCGTCGGGCGATGGCGAAGATTCTGCAGTCGTTCTTCCATTCGTCCAGCAGCGTTCTTCCGATGAGTCCGGACGCGCCGGTTATCACGATTGTCGGAATGTGTCTCATGCGGTCCTCGTCTGCGTTACGAATGCGAAGCGAGCGCGCCTTCTTCCGGTTGATCGGCGAGCGCCAGATTCCGTCGATCCTCCGCCCTTCTTTTCGCGCATCTGCGGCAGGAAATAAAAGCCCCGAAAATCATCAGTCCCAACACGCCGTCGAGGACGGCGGAAAGCAGGACCATCCAGATCCGGCTTATGAATACGAAATAGAGCAGCAGGAACACGGTGGCCACGAGTTTGGCCCCCATTGCGATGAGCACCGCGTCGGAAGCCTCCGAACAGCGCTTTGCTCCCATTGTATACGCCACGACCATGACAATGTGGAATATTCCGGCCTGCACACGAAAGAACCTTTCCCCGCCCTCGGCGAAACCGAAGAATGACAGCCAGGAATCCGGGAACAACATCAATCCCAGACCGACGAAAAAAGAGTGCGCGGCCGCCAGCCAGAGTATGATTGACAGCCGCTCTCGTGGTGAATGCAGCGCTTTCTGAAGGAACTTGTCGCCCGGTGCCATTTCAGCGGCCATTGGTTTGCGCAGGTTTTATGAGGCGGGCCGTGATTCAGCCGCGGCCGGCCGGTGCAATTGACTTATCAAGGCATTATTCTAAATGTCGTCCGCAAACGCGGCAAGGTGCAACCGATCATTTCCACCGCCTCGTCCCTGCCGCTCAGGCATCGAGCGGTGTCGTGGCTTTGTAATCCGGTTGGATGATATCCAAGCATTTCCAGGATCATATTGGGGAGGCGGAGGGCATACCGGAGCGGTATCGAAGTGTTGTCTGCCGGGTTGGATGATACTGCTTTGAAATGTACCGAATATTTGCTGCAAATGCATCTTGAAAGAAGCCGATAATACGATGCGTAGTCGAGCAAACGCTGAATGGCGGATGCTCCGGGATGCAGCGGGGGCGGCGGTCGAAGTGTTGAGCTCCCGGCTCTCGTCGGCGGATGCATCGGTCTCGGATGAAGGCCGATGATGCCCCGTTGCTCCTATCGGCAACTTTTATTACACTTGAATCCGAGGAACCGGAAATGAATCCCAGGGAACTGATACTCAAAAAGCGCGATGGCGGAGAACTCGACGATGAGGAAATCCGCATTTTCATGGACGGCTATATGCATGGCGATGTGAGCGAGGCCCAGATGAGCGCCTTCCTCATGGCCGTATTTCACGCCGGAATGAGTTTCAGAGAAACTGCCGACCTTACACGGATTTTCCTGGATTCAGGAACGAGAATTGACCTGTCCCGGATCGGCGGGCGCAAGGTCGACAAGCATTCGACCGGCGGCGTGGGCGACAAGACATCCCTCCTTCTCGCGCCAATCGTCGCAGCGGCCGGAGTCCCGGTACCCATGATATCCGGCCGTTCCCTGGCGCACACAGGCGGAACGCTCGACAAGCTCGAGAGCATCCCGGGCTTCGTCACCGATCTCGACGCTGCGCGCTTCACCGAAATTCTCCTGACGACGGGCGCCGTGATGGCCGGGCAGAGCGAGACCCTGGCGCCCCTGGACAGGCGGGTCTACGCGCTCAGGGACGTAACCGGCACGGTTGAGATACTTCCCTTCATAGCAGCGAGCATCATGAGCAAAAAAATTGCAGGCGGCGCCGACGCTCTGATACTAGATGTGAAAACCGGCGCCGGGGCTTTCATGGAGAGCGAAAAACAGGCGAACGAACTTTCCGCGCTGCTCTGCGGCATCGGAGGGCATTTCGGTCTCCCGACGCGGGGATTCATCACGGATATGAACGAACCGCTGGGCCGCGCGATTGGGGTGTGGCTGGAAGTGGCTGAAGTGATCGATTGTCTCAGGGGAATTCCGTCCCCGGACCTGATGGAGGTGACAATCGCATTGGCGGGCGCCATGATCGCCGAAGGAGGCAAGGCCGCTGACGACGAGGAAGGCCGAAAAAAGGCCCGCGAACTACTGAACAGCGGCGCCGCCTATTTGAAATTCCTCGAATTGGTCCGCGCGCATGGAGGCGATACAGGATACATCGAGGAGCCGCTCCGCTATCCCTCCGCATCCTCGACTGCCGAAGTCTCTGCCCCGGCGGACGGCTACGTTGCCGGAATCAACGCGCGCATGCTCGGCGAGCTCGCGCTCGAACTCGGCGCAGGCCGCAAGGTCGCGGGCGCGGGAGTCGACGCGACCGCCGGCATAGTTTTATCCAAAAAAAGCGGTGACCGGGTGCAGCGGGACGAGCCGCTTTGCCGTCTCTACTCCTCCACGCGCGCAGCCCCCGCTCTGTTGCGTGAAACCGCTCTGCGTGCGTTCAGGATAGCCGTCGCTCCTTCTGCATCGCGGAGCAGAATACTGCGGAGCTTCGATGCAGCCGGCACTTCGCTGTCGAACGCCGGCGCCTGGGGGTGAGAAGGATGGAGGATCAGCCGATTGGACTCTCCGACACTCGGATACATTGTCGGGGGCGATGCTGATCTTTCAGCAGATTTTATGCCTGGAATGTCAGTTGACGTTATTTCTCCACGTTCAAGAATTGAGGACGGATTCTGCGTCATCTCCTGATCAGGATGCGTCTGACCTCGAAAATGCCGGCGCCGCGCAGCGCCAGATAATATGCGCCCGCCGGTAAACCGCGGGTTTCGACGGATATAATACCGGGACCAGTTCCCGGCGCATGCTCTCTCGTCAGTATAGTCCTTCCGAGCGCGTCCTGCAGAGAAACCTCCGTGTTCCGTCCGGCCTGTGAATGGAGCGCTATCGATACTTCGTCCGCAGCCGGTATGGGGAATATACCGCGGATCAGCGGCTCCGGAATTCCATCGCCGCGCATCACGCATATGGAAGGAAAAACCTGTTCGCGTCCGTCAGCATCCACCTGTCTAAGACGGTAATACAGCGCGGCCGTCTCAGCGCCTTCCCATGGTTTCAAATCGAGGTGCGACCACGCTTTCCGCATTGAAGAATTTCCGCCGCCTGCTGTGAAGGCGATTCGACTCCAGGAGAAAGGTTCCACTCCTCTCGAACGTTCAATGTAAAATCCTGCATTTCCGCATTCCCGCGCCGTCTCCCATTCGAGCAGCACGTCGTCGCCGGCGGCCTTGGCGGTGAAACTCGATAACTCGACGGGAAAACTCCCGCCTTGTCCGAAAACGGCGATGAATCCATCGTAATATCCTCCGTTTGCGCTCTGCTGCGGTGAAATTGTAGGCAGATTCACGCTCGTTGTAAACCCGGCGGTGACGAGTTCGCCGCTCGGTCCTAATGCCGCCGACATGATCGCTTCGATGGCGCCGCCCCCGTAGTAGGTGGACCAGAGGAGAGCGCAGTTCGCGGAAAGGGCCGTGATGCAGGCATCCTGATTTCCGGCGTATGCCGGTTGATAGGAATTCAATACGGGAAAATTCGCGCTCTCCGTGTTGCCGCACACATACACCGTCCCGCTACTCTCGGCAGTCATGGCCCGGAGATTGTCGAAGGCGCCGCCCCCAAGATAGGTCGACCACACGCGCGCGCCGCTCGATGAGAATTTCACGACAATTCCGTCCGAACTTCCGCCGTGAGCGCTTTGAAGAGCGTTCGACACGGGGAAATTTACGCTGGTGCTGCGGCCGCCGACCAGGACGCTGTTGTAACCGTCGGCGCAGATGGCATTGCCTTGCTCGGATCCGGATCCACCGCAATACGTGGACCATTGGAGGGCGCCCGCCGATGAGAACTGCGAGACGAACACGTCGGAGTATCCGTTCAATGTGTTTTGAAAAGCCCCCGCGCTTACGGGGAAATTCCCGCTTTGGGTTTCACCCGTGACGGCCAGGTCGCCGTTGGCAGTGACGGTCAAGTCGCCGGCCATGTCGATGCCCGCGCCGCCCAGATACGAGCACCAAACGAGCTGGCCGGAGGAGCTGAACTCCCCTATGAATGCATCCGACCAACCCGCGTTTGCGCTTTGGAAACAGCCGGGTGTCGAGATATTCGTGCTCTGAGTCCAACCGCAGATAAGAATGGAGGACGATGCCGTCAAGGCGGCGGCGGAGGCGGTTTCATCCCAGTTCCCGCCGAAATGCGTCGCCCAGATACGCTGTCCGTTGGCGTCCAGTTTGATGAGCACCGCGTCGGAATACTGAGCTTTCACAGGTTGCCATGGATTCGCGCTTACAGGAAAATTCGCCGAGTAGGTGTCGGAGGCGACCACGGAATTCCCGTATGAATCGACCGCCAGTCCGGCCTCGGCCCAGTGGGCTTCGTCGAGACTGCCTCCGTAAAACGTCGCCCAGTCCAGTGTTCCGGAAGACGAGTACCTGGTGATGATCAGGTCGTACTCGCCCGACCACCATTGCTGCCAGGGGTTCAGCACCGGAAAATTCATGCTGTCGGTGTCGCCCGCGGCGTAAAC
>CAYLZD010000029.1:0-54220 GCA_964388275.1 uncultured Chromatiales bacterium | reverse complement strand
GCCGCCCCCCGACCCCCACACTCCAGCCCCCCCATGCCCCCCCCCCCCCACCCCCCCCCCCCCTCCCGGCCCCCCCCCCCCCCCCCCCCTAGTGGGGGCCGCCGGGGATTAAAATACAAACATGTCGGAATCATGGAGTCCTTCGTTTGCGCGGTTTGAAGCAAAAGTTCTGCTTCCGCAAAGATAAGCCTCGCGCGGTCTCCGGATCAATAACCACGGATCATGGTATCAGCCGCAAACGGCACAAATGGCACAAAGTATTTGTGTTCTTTGTGCTTCTTGAGGCAATCCCTTCAACTGTCTCGTCGCAGGTGCCGCTACCCCCGGAGGCCACGGTTCAGCAGTTTCCGGAAGCTCGTCGATGAAAAAAAACCGCTCAGTGGGACTGAGCGGTTTGCCATGCGTTTGTTCCGATCCCGGTAGGGAGGGCCGAGACCGGGGCAGTTGGCGATATTTAATTTAATGAATTGCCGCTAAAAGTCAAGACCACCAGTCATCAAGCCTATTCCACGGCGGATTCCGCGTGAATATCCAACGCCGGCAACAGTCTTTCGAGGAACTCGAAGGCGTAGGGCAGGTCCTGGACCAACTTCTTCTTCTCATCCATCGAAATCGAGCTCCGATCTCAGGTTCTCACATCGCTACGTTGTTGTGTCCCTCCTCCCACACCATAGCGATATTGATCAGCGCCAGCACGGCCTTCTGCATGTCCTGAACACTGATCCACTCGCGCTTGCTGTGAAAACTGTGCTCGCCGGCGAAGATATTCGGACAGGGCAGGCCCATGTATGACAACCGCGCACCGTCGGTCCCGCCGCGTATGCTTCCGAAATGCGGTTTGACGCCGATGCGCTCCATCGCGATGCGCGCGTGTTCGAGCACTTCAGGGTGCTGGTCGAGAATGAAGCGCATGTTGCGGTAGGATTCCTCCACCTTGAATTCCACGGACGCTTTCGGGAATTGAGCAACCGTCTCCCCGGCCAGTTTCCGGATAAGCTTTTCCTGCTCCCGCAACTCGTCGGTTTCGAAGGAACGCAGAAGGAATTTGACCGACGTTTCCTCGATCCCGCCGCTGAGGACGTATGGGTGCACATAACCTTCCTTGTCCGCCGTGGTCTCGGGCGAAAGCCTGTCTTTCGGCAGTTTGTCGATGAACGCGGCCGCAATCTTGATGCTGTTCACCATCTTACCCTTAGCAAAACCCGGATGGATGTTGACGCCCTTGAAGACGACAGTCATGCTGTCGGCGCAGAAAGTTTCATTTTCTATGGCGCCGAGCTGCTCGCCGTCGACGGTGTACGCGAATTTCGCTCCGAATTTCTGTACGTCGAAGTGCCTCGTCCCCTGCCCGACTTCCTCATCGGGAGTAATGCAGATGCGGATCGTGCCGTGTTTGATTTCCGGATGCTCGAGCAGATACTGCGCCGCGTCGAGAATCTCCGCGATGCCTGATTTATTGTCGGCGCCGAGAAGAGTAGTGCCGTCCGCGGTGATGATGGTTTCGCCCTTTTTCCCGGCCAGTTCGGGATTGTCGGCGACGCTTATCACGATGGAGGGATCCGCGGGCAGAACGATGTCGGCGCCGCCGTAATTCTCGTGCAGAATCGGCTTCACGTTTTCACCCGACACTTCCGGGGAAGTATCCATATGCGCGATAAAACCGATCACGGGAACATCCAACTTGTCCGTCGTGGCCGGTATGGTGGTCGTCACATAGCCGTATTCGTCCATCTCGGCGTCCTGCAAGCCCATGTCCCGCATTTCCTTCACGAGCTCTTCCCCTAGCACGAGCTGCTTCAGAGTGCTGGGAAAAGTCTCGGAATTCTCGGAGGATTGAGTGTCGTAACCTACGTATTTAAGAAATCGATCGACGCAGGTGAAGCGGATGTTGGTTGGAATCATTGTTCTGTAGAATAAAAGGGTGAAGGTGGAAGTGAAGGTGCTATATCATCATCCATGATTCATGATTCACTCATACCTCAGCGCGTCGATAGGATCCAGATTTGCGGCTTTCCATGCGGGGTAAACGCCGAACAGCACGCCGATCAGGGAAGTCACGAGCAGTCCAAGCAAAGCCCAACCTACCGGGAGGACGGGCGGTATCTCGAGCAACAGGGCGACGAGATTTCCCCCTCCGATTCCTATCAATATGCCGATCAGGCCGCCAAGCTGGCATATTACCATGGCTTCGATGAGAAACTGCCTGAGTATGCTGCTGCGGGTGGCGCCGACAGCCTTTCGGACCCCGATTTCGCGTGTTCGCTCGGTGACCGAAACCAGCATGATGTTCATTATACCGATGCCGGCGGCGAGCAGGGCTATCGCCGACAAGGCGCCGGTGCCGACACGGATAAGCGAGGTCATGCCGTTGACTTCGGAAATGAGCGTTTCGTTCGAAACCACTTCGAAATCGTTGTCCTCCCCGGGAGGCACTTTCCTGACAGCCCGCAGGAGACCGATCACTTCGTCCGTCATCGCCTCGTAAGAGGACTGATCTGCCGATTTCGCCTGTATGCCGACCCAGCGTGTCTTGCCGAATTGCGTCAAAAAGGTGGTCAAGGGTATGGCGACGAAGTTGTCCATCTGGCCGCCGAACAGCCCGCCCTTGGTCTCGGTCACGCCGACCACGGTATACTCGCTGTTCGATATGCGAATGGATTTGCCCAGCGGATCCTCGCTCGGAAACAGGAAGCGCACTATGCCCGGGCCGATGACGGCGACCCTGCGGTTGATGCTCATATCCTGCTCGGAGAACATCCTGCCTTCGGCGATGGCCCGGTTCTCGGTAAACAGGATTTCAGGAGTGGTGCCGTCGACCGCGATATCGGGATTCGTCTTCCTGTTGCGGTATGAAAGCTGCACGGGCCAATGCGCCACCTGTATGCAGACATGTGTCGCGAGCAGGGCGCGTTCGCGGACGTACATCCCCTGCTCCACCGTGATGTCCTTGCGGTTGCGGTACTTCATACGTGTATCGGGACCGTGCTGGATCGCGGGATACTTCTGCACATTGAGCGTGTTGGAACCGAGTATGTTGAAGCTAGACACGATAGTGTCCTGCAGCACGCTGATTCCGGTCATGACGCCGATGAAGGAGAACACCCCTATCACGACTCCGAGGAGAGTGAGAGCGGCGCGCAGCTTGTTGGATTTGAGCGCCGCGAGCGCCATGCCTACCGTTTCTTTGAAGTCGATGGTCTTCATGCTGTTCGGAATGAGAAGTTATTGAAAAATACAACTCTTTCGTGAAAATTCTCTGCCGTTTGCCTTGCAGAGCTGCATTTGATATTTTCGGGCTGCAATCGTGCGCTCCAAAAGATTCAATACGATCATATCCATGCCGGTCCTGGCCGGCCAGTTGCTGCTATTATCAGCGGGGCTTCCGCATTTTCATCAGACGGAACAGCGGTCATGCTCCGTGGCACACGCATGCGCCGATATTGATCATCACAGAGAGGATGCATCGTATTGCAGGTTATGCATAGCGCGTTCATCGACAGTAGCCGAAGCCGCGGCCGTTGCCTCCCGGCCTGGAGAACTTCCGTCCATCGCGAGCTGCTGTGTGGAGGTATGCCGTTTTTCCCCACCCCTGTCGCACGATTCTTCCTCCTCCCGCGCCCCGCCATACGCAGAAAAACTCTGACGGTATCCTGCGCACCTCTGCCGCGGGGTGCGGGCTTTCGATCAAACAGAGGAGTATCGCGTTCCGTAGATCGTTTCCGGGATCGGATGCGGTATCGGGCTGGTACAGCCTGATATTTTTCCACGAATAGCGCCGGAAAGACCCAATGTGTGTTATTAAAAAGATAAGAAAACCGCCGGTATTGATCCTTCTGCTCATTGCCGCGCTTACGGCATCCAACCGGGAGCTTGCGGCGGCCCCGCCGCCCGGCATGCCCGAATTTTCGGGTATCGTGGTGGATGCGGCCACTCGCGAGCGGCTTGTAGGTGCGACGATCATGATACAAGACAAGGGCGCCGGCACTTTTTCACAGACCGACGGGGGATTCTCTCTGAAGGGGCTCGTTCGAGGCGATTATCTGGTTGTGGTACGTTTCATCGGGTATTCCGAGAAACGTATAGCCCTGCATCTCGACAAGGATATATCGATGACGATAGAGCTGCATCCGGAGTCGGTGAGCTTGCCGGAAATCAGCGTGCTGGGCGACGCTGCCTCGTACAGGGAGAAGTCTTCCGTGCAACCTGTGACGGTGCTTACCCCTTCGGAACTCAACCGGGTGCGCGGACAGACACTTGGCGAGACACTCGAAAACGTGCCCGGTTTGGCTTTGCTGCAAACAGGTCCGTCGATCGCCAAACCCGTGATACGCGGACTGCACAGCCAGCGCGTGAAAGTGATCAACGCCGGGGTGGCGCAGGAAGGGCAACAATGGGGCGGCGAGCATGCGCCCGAGATAGATCCATTCGACGCCGAGCGCATCGAGATTCTGAAGGGCGCGGCAGGCATAGAATACGGCCCGGGCGCTTTGGGCGGCGTCATAAGGATAGAACCGGGCGCGTATCCAAGCGGATTCGGCATTCAAGGCGATGTAGCTTTGAACGGGTTCCTCAACAACATGCAGGGAGCGGCTTCGGTGCATGCCGACGGCAGGCACGCCGCGCTGCCCGCCTTCGCCTGGCGTCTGCACGCGGGCGTGAGAAGGGCCGGTGATGCGCGGACATCCGATTACGTAATCGGCAACTCCGGTTTCTTCGAGTGGAATGCCTCGGCCGGGGGCGAATATCGCATCGGACCACTGGCGCTCGAACTTTCGCAGCGCCGCTTCGAGACGGAGCTCGGCATTTACCGCGGCTCTCATCTCGGGAATTACGACGACCTGACGCGGGCAATAACCCTCGGACGGCCTCCCGTGGAATATCAATTCACCTGGAGCATCGCTCCGCCCAAACAGAACATCAGTCATGATGTAAGCACGGTCACTGCCGATTATTCCATCAGGGGGATCGGCTCGGCACGTTTGCAGTTATCGAGACAGGTCAATCACCGGCAGGAATTCGATGTTCACAAACGCTGGTTCGATTCCACGGCGACGGCCACGCTCCCGGCTTTCGATCTGACGTTGACAACCTATTCTGGCGATCTTTCATTCAAACACCATCCTCTTGCAGGGCTGACAGGCGCCCTGGGAATAAGTGCAAGCCGGCAAACCAATATCGGCCAGAGTCTATCTTTCCTGATCCCGAATTACCGCCTGCACATGGCCGGAGTGTACGCGCGGGAAGAGTTATCGTCCGGACGCTGGACTTTTGAAGCCGGAGGACGGTTGGACGGCGCGGAGACACGCGTATACCGCTACGTGCAGAAAAACATTCCGGACCGCACCATCACGAATGCGGGAATCTCGGGAGTTCTGGGCGCGCGAATAGTACTGACGGAGGATTTCTCCGCCTCAATAGCCTTGTCCACGGCATGGCGCCCGCCGGGCGTCAACGAGTTATACAGCGACGGCGTGCATCACGGCACCGCGCAGTACGAAATCGGTGATCCGTCTCTCCGTCCGGAAAGAGCTTTGACCGCTGATTTGACATTGCGCTACGAGAGCATCAAGGCAAAGCTGGAGTTATCGGCCTGGACAGCGGAGTTCGAGGATTTCATTTCGATCTTTCCCGATCCGCAGCCGACGCTCACTCTGAGAGGCATGTTTCCCACCATCCGTTACAGGCAAGCTGACGCAGTGATGAGGGGGTTGGAGACGACGGCCGCGTATTCCTTCTTTCATTGGTATCGTGCCGAGCTGAGCGCATCCATTGTCCGCGGGAAGAATTCCTCGGACGGCAGTCCGCTTTTCCTGATCCCGGCTGACCGCCTGCGCATTGCGCAGCACTTTCATCTCCCCCGGACGGGAGTTTTCAAGGATCCATACATGGAGATTGCGTCGCTGCTGGTGAATCGGCAGACGGAAGTCCCGGCCGATGTGGATTACCTCCCTCCCCCGCCCGGTTACGTTCTGATAGACGCCGAGATCGGAGCGATAATGGACATACTCGGGACTGACATCGATCTGAGCATCAGCATAAAGAACATCCTGAATGAAAGTTATAGAGACTATCTGAGCCGCTTCCGCTACTACATCGACGATCCGGGGCGGGACCTGATACTTCGCATTCGCGTTCCTTTCGAAAGCGCGAACAGCGATGCGGTGCATTCCGGCGGAGTCGAATGAGCGGCATTTCACTTTTCATCATTCAAATCCGAGACAATCATGCGCTCATTTCACTCAAGACCGATGCGAGCACTATTCACATTTTTGCCAGCGCTTCTGCTGTTCGCGTGCGACGAGGGCGATCCAACCGCGCCGCCCGTCGACCATGAACACGATCCTGCCACGACCATCAGGATCGAATGCGTCAAGCTGGACCCGTCCGGCAATCCCACGATGGTGAAAACATCGGCTCTTGTAAGAGACACGACGGTAGTAAAGGGCAAGCCTCGCGAAGAAGGGATTCTGGAACTCGAGGGCGGCTTCTCTTACTCGGCAACCGTCACACTGCTCGACGAATCGAAGGCGGTGCCGGCGGACGTCACGGAAGACATCCGCAAGGAAAAGGACTATCACCTGTTCATATACACGCCGCTGCGCGGAGTCGATGAGACGCGGATTCTGATAACGGACAAGGACAAGGATTCCAAAGGAATTGATGTGGGCCTCACCTTCAGAGTGACCGTCACGGCGGGGACAGCGGCGGCAGGCGTCTTGAACGTGGCGCTTCGTCATTTCGACAGCGGCAACAAGAGCGACGCGGTGTTCGACACGGATATAAACACCGACGTGCCATTGCGGATTCTCTGAGATGAAGGCAATCCACCGCGTTCGCGCCGTAATAATTAATCGACGGCAGCAATGGCGGCCATGGACGATTTCGACGAGTGACGACAACCGGAAATTCTCAAACCGGAACAAGAACAGCAAATCACAACGTGCTTGTGAAAAATTAACAAGACTTCGAGCGGTTTATTCTTGGATTATTCCAACTCTTTGCAGAGTTTGAGCTTACAGTCCGAGCGCAAGCCGGGTCAATCACTTGTTTCACACATTTTCCGCATGGAGGGATGGATGGGTAGCCGCTTGAGCAGGCTGATGAAGGTGTCGTATTACTGCATTTTTCCTGTGATAAGCATGATCACCGGGGAAGCTGTGCAGGCTCAATTGCGAGAACTATCACTGGATGAACGGGTTGAAAACGCCGAATGGATTCTGGAAGGCAGGGTGACGGAGCGGTATTCGTTCCGAAGCGCAACCGGCGCCATGATTTATACAACCAATCTCGTGCAGGTGACGAAGGTTTTCAAGGGAACTTTCAAAGGCACTGCGGTGGATTTGATCACCGAAGGAGGAGAAGCGGGAGATATCATAATCCATTTTTCGGAAACGCTGGAATTGCAGCCGGGCGATGCCGGGCTTTTCTTCTGCGAGAGGGCTCGTGTCGCCTCTCCCAGAAAAACAGACAGCGAGTTGCACGTGCAGGCATACGGCAGTTTGCAGGGATTCGTAAGATACGACCGCGGAGGAAGCGCGGGCAGCCCGTTTCTGTCGTGGGAACGTTTTGATCCCGATCTCTACGATGCGATTATGCAGCGAACAGGACAAGCATACCGAGAAATCTCTCCGTTGAATCTGTTCGGCGCCGCGGGTGGCCGCTTGAAAGGGAACAGAGTGCAGGCGAAACCGACGATCGCGTCCTTCGCCCCGTCGTCGCGCAGCGCGGGGACCGACAGCGCGGTAACCGTCACCGGCAACAATTTCAACGCAACGCGCGACACGGGAATGGTTCAATTCCGCAACGCAGACGACGGCGGAGCATCCTGGATAGCGCCCGCGGCATCTCAGTACATATCCTGGGGCAATGCCTCCATTCAAACGTACATCCCCACCAAAGCGGGAAGCGGCGCCGTGCGCGTAATAAACAGCGATCCCGATACGGGAGTGAGCGCGGCCACTCTTACCATACCCTACGCTTTGCTGAACGTCACTGCGGGAGGGCGTCAGCGCCCCACGCGATTCATCGAGCTGAATCCGAACGGCGGCCTGACATGGAGCATGAATGAGGATTTCGACGGATTCACATCGGCGAAAAACGCTTTTCTCAGGGCATTCAAGAACTGGCGCTGCGGTACCGGACACCTGGGCGGCATACACTGGGATCTGGGACCCATCACAGACGTCGACAGCGTGGGACTTGACGGGATATCCATCATCCGTTTCGACAACGGCAGCGAACTCCCGGCCGGCGTGCTGGGCAGATGCACATCCTATTATTCCGTCGTGGCCTGCAGCTCCGATACTGCTGCATGCGTCACCGAACTGGATATAGTCTTCGACGACGGCGTGAACTGGTATTACGGCACTGGTTCGCCGGGCGGATCGCAGTACGATTTCGAATCCGTGGCCCTGCACGAACTCGGACACGGCCATCAGCTCGCCCACGTGATAAACAGCTCCGCCGTCATGCATTATTCCAT
This sequence comes from uncultured Chromatiales bacterium, assembly GCA_964388275.1. Lineage (GTDB taxonomy): Bacteria > Bacteroidota > Ignavibacteria > SZUA-365 > SZUA-365 > JARYLZ01. The sequence continues at coordinate 45,738 of CAYLZD010000029.1, read as the reverse complement.
TGCCAATGGCGCGACCAAACGGGCGCTATCCACCAACGATACCGCCGCCGCCAACAACGTGCTGCGGCGCAGCATCAACGTCCCGGTCTGCTCGCTCGGGGGAATGAAGCCGATCAGAGCTTATGCCGGCGAAAACACCGCGATATGCTCGGGAAATCCGGTGACACTCAGGGCATACGGAGGCATCACTTACGCCTGGAACACGGGACCCGGAGACACGCTGCCCACGAAAACCGTTTCGCCGGGAAGCACCACGTCATACATCGTGACCGTCACAAACGGCACATGCCTGACACAGAGCGACACCGTGACGATCACGGTGAACACGCCGCCCACGGCTACGGCTGGAGCGGACAAGAGCATCTGCGCCGGGGACAGCGTCGGCATCGGCGCCGCGAGCGCTGATTCGCTGACCACGGTCGGCAGCAGCACCGGCAGCACGGCATCATATCCTTTCCGGACGAACGCGGAGGATCAGAGGGCGCAGATGATGTACGATGCGGACGAACTTTTCGCCGCCGGATTGCGGAAGGGATACATTACCGCGATAGCGTTCCAAATCAGCTCCGTATCCTCGACGAAGCCGATGTCCGGATTTCAGATGTCCCTCAAGAACACATCGGACACTAGTCTTAGTTCGGGATTCCGATCACAAATGACGCCGGTTCTGTCCATGGCCTCATACACACCGAAGCCCGGATGGGACACGCTTTACCTGGATTCGGCATTTCTATGGGACGGCCGGAGCAATCTTGTCGTCGAGACCTGTTTCGACAACACGGGCACGCCCTCCTCCAGCGGATATGGAGTGCATGTGGAAACGCTGGCCGGTTTCAGGGTGACATACAACTACGGCAACGGCGGCTGTTCCGCGGCGGCGTCCTTCATTTCGTACAACAGGCCGTTGGCGAAGATCATCTGGCAAGCCAAACAATACAGATGGTCGCCGGGCGCCGGATTGAACAGAGCGATAGTCTCGAATCCGAAGGCATCGCCCGGCGCCGGCACGACATACACGCTCGTGGTCACGGATTCAAACGGCTGCATGGATGCCGACGACGCGCTTGTTGCGGTGTATCCGACGAATCCGACAACTCTGACCTGGACAGGCGCCGTGAGCACAGCGTGGAGTGTGGCGGGCAACTGGGATTCGCCCTGCGCGACTCCGACGGCCGGCGACACCGTGATTATACCCGCGGCGGCAACAGCGCCCGCCGGCGTGCCGGCCTCGTCCCTTGGCGGTTTGACTATGGGAAACGCGTCGGGGCTGAGCCTCGCGGGAGACGTCGGTATCAGCGGCGTGCTTACCCTGACAGCGGGCAGGCTGGCCCTCGGGACATACAATTTGAGCATAGGCCCGGCCGGATCCATTTCAGGCGGTTCCGCCGCTTCGTTCATAGTGACGGACGGCAGCGGCGAACTGCGTCAAGCGAACATCGGAAGTGGCGGCCGCACCGGAAACATATTATTCCCGATCGGCGACAGCGCCGTCCGATATTCTCCGGTAACAGTCTCCAACACCGGCACCGCCGACGAATTCCGGGCCAGGGTATCCGGCGCCGTGTTGACGGGCGGCACGTCCGGGAGTCCGTATACCAGCAATATGGTCGGCAAGACCTGGCACATCAGCGAGGCGGCGAGCGGCGGCTCGTCGGCGACATTGCAATTCCAGTGGGATCGGATCGTCGAATTGCCCGCGTTCACGCGAAGCAATTCGGCCGTCGCCCGGCATGACGGAAGCACGTGGACGACGATCACATCGTACGGCGCCGCTTCCGGCACGAATCCGTACACGCGTTCTGCGGCAGGCGTGAGCAGCTTCGGTGCTTTCGCGGTCGGAGACATCGCCTCGCCTCTGCCTGTGGAGCTGCAAGCTTTCACCGGTAGACGCGCGGGAGCGTCCGTGGAACTTCGCTGGAGGACTCTCTCCGAAATCAATAGTCTGCGCTACGCTGTGGAAAGGCGAACGCCGAGCGACGCGGTCTGGAGCGAAATCGGCTCCGTTCCGGCAAGCGGCGGCAGCGACACTGGCATCGAATACATGTTTACGGACAATGCACCGCCGACAGGGAAGCGCGCGCTTTACAGGCTTAAGATGGTGGATCGAGACGGTTCCTTCGCATACAGTTCCGTTCTCGAAATCGGAAGCGAAATCCCGTCCGAAATCGCGCTCGATGCAGCGCATCCGAATCCTTTCACCGACGCGACGTCCGTCTCGTTCACTCTGCCGCGCGAGGAGTACGTTACCCTCACCGTCTACGACGCCACGGGGAGGCGCGTGAGAACGCTTCCGGCGGGCACTCTGCCCGCAGGATCGCACACTCGCGGGTTTTCCGCGGAGGATCTGCCGGGCGGAGTGTATCACATCATAATGTCTGCCGGCACCGCGCGACGCGCGAGGTCGGTCGTGCTGGCTCGTTGAGTTAAATGCAATAGAGCTATATTTATGGAAAGGCAGGAAATCTCAACCAGTCGGGTGGAGTCGCCATGACAATGAACATCGACATGATCAACGCCGTGTACTCGGCTTATGCGGCCAAGGTGAAAGCGGCCGGACAACTGCTGGGCAGACCCATGACCTATGCGGAAAAGGTGCTGTACTCACACCTGACGTCCGTCCCCGGCGCAGCTTTCACGCGGGGGAAGGACTATGTTGATTTCGGGCCCGACCGAGTCGCCATGCAGGATGCGACCGCCCAGATGGCTCTGCTGCAATTCATGAGCGCGGGAATACCGCGCGTCGCGGTTCCATCCACGGTGCACTGCGATCACCTAATAATGGCCGAACACGGCGCCATCGCGGATCTGCGGGGCGCGCTGGACCTCAACAGAGAGGTATACGACTTCCTCGCGTCCGTATCGAAGAAATTCGGTATCGGCTTCTGGAAGCCCGGCGCCGGCATAATACACCAGGTGGTTCTTGAGAACTACGCCTTTCCGGGCGGCATGATGATAGGGACCGATTCGCATACCCCGAACGCCGGGGGTCTTGGCATGATAGCCATCGGCGTAGGAGGCGCCGACGCGGTGGACGTTATGGCGGGCATGCCCTGGGAACTGAAATTCCCGAAGCTTATCGGAGTGAACCTCACGGGCGCGATGCGCGGCTGGACATCCCCGAAGGACGTGATACTCAAACTCGCCGGCATACTGACCGTCAAAGGCGGCACGGGCGCCATCGTGGAGTATTTCGGCGACGGCTGCCGCACGATTTCCGCCACCGGCAAGGGAACGATATGCAACATGGGGGCGGAAATCGGAGCGACGACTTCCATATTCCCATTCGACAGAAAAATGTCGGAATACCTGCGTGCAACAGGCCGCGATGATCTTGCCGGGCTCGCGGACGGACTCGCGCAGGAACTCCAGGCTGATCCGGAGGTCGAAGCCGATCCGGCATCCTTCTTCGATCAGGTCATACACATAGACCTGGCAACTCTCGAACCGCACGTGAACGGGCCGTTCACTCCGGACCGCGCGCATCCCATCTCCAAATTCGCGGACGCGGTGAGGGAGAACGGCTGGCCCGAGGAATTGCGTGTCGCTCTGATCGGTTCCTGCACGAATTCGAGCTACGAAGACATCGACCGCGTCGCGGCAATCGCCAGACAGGCGAAGGCCAAGGGATTGCGGGCGAGATCGGAATTCACAATCACGCCCGGATCAGAGCAGGTCAGGGCTACGATTGAAAGGGACGGACAACTGGCCCTTCTCGAAGAGATCGGAGCGCAAGTGCTCGCGAACGCGTGCGGTCCGTGCATCGGCCAATGGAAACGTCATGACGTGAAAGCCGGCGACAAGAACTCGATTATCACCTCCTTCAACCGCAACTTCACGGGACGCAACGACGGCAATCCGGATACGCACGCCTTTGTGGCCGGACCGGAAACCGTTGCGGCTCTCGCGCTGGCCGGCCGGCTGACTTTCGACTTCACCAAAGACAAGCTCGTCAACGAAGCCGGCGAGGAAGTAATGCTGGATGCGCCCGAAGGCGATGAACTCCCGTCTAGGGGGTTCGTGCCGGATCCGGAGGGATACATGCCCCCAGCCGAAGACGGCGCTTCGGTGCTTGTATCGATAGATCCCGGCAGCGGGCGCCTGCAAGCCCTCGCGCCGTTCAAACCGCCGCAGCCTGTGGAATTCCAGGACATGCCGCTGCTGCTCAAGGTAAAGGGAAAATGCACCACCGACCATATCTCCATGGCCGGACCCTGGCTTCGTTTCCGCGGGCATCTCGACAACATTTCGAACAACCTCTTCATCGGAGCGGTAAACGCCTTCAACGGACTCGCCAACAAGGTGCTCAACAATCTCAACGGCGAATACGACGAAGTCCCGAAAGTCGCCCGCGCCTACAAGGCGGCCGGGCTCGGCTGGGTCGTTGTCGGGGACGAGAACTACGGTGAAGGATCGAGCCGGGAGCACGCGGCCATGGAACCGCGCCATCTGGGCGGGAAGGCCGTCGTCGCCAGGTCCTTTGCGCGGATTCATGAAACAAACCTGAAGAAACAGGGCATGCTGCCTCTAACTTTCGCGGATCCGGCCGATTACGACAAGATCCGCGAGGACGACCGCATCACCCTGATGATCGACGAACTCGCGCCCGGAGAGACCCTGACCATGAAAGCGGCGCACGGCGACGGCACAACGGACACGATACTCCTGAATCATACCTTCAACGAGCAGCAGATCGCCTGGTGGCGCGCGGGCAGCGCATTGAACTTGATTGCGGCGAAAAGCGGGAAGTAATACCGAACTATGTAGCGAGGGTTGGCCGGGCGGTCCGCGCAGGACGCGTTGGATTCGATGACGGGATCTCGCGCCCGTTTCGCATGGCACCGGAGGAAGGTGAGAGTGACCCCGCCGCGGGAACCATCTTCTCATTGCCGGCGTATAATCGATCATTCGGGCGCTGCGTCCACGCAGTTGCGCATCAATCCGGGCATGTATATGACGAATACCCCACTCACTTCAATCAGTGTTCACGTAATCTGCGCCGTCGACAGCGGCATCGGAGTGATTCCGCTCGAGCTGCGGGCGGATTTGCGGCGTCGCATTTGCGAGTTCGCGGTAGCGCGCAAGCAGAAAATCCAAGCCGTCTCCGCGTTGAGCGATCACATTCACGCCCTCGCTGAGTTGAACGCCGACGAGGCGGTTTCGGACTTCATACGCGGATTGAAAAAAGATTCGGCGGGATGGGTCAACAGGATCTCATGGATAACGGTAAAGAAGTTTCGATGGCAAAAAGGCTTCGGGATTTTCTCGACCGACATGCGGGACCGCCGCAGGATCACGCGCTATATTGAGAATCAGGAGGCATATCATCTGAAACACACCTTCCGCGAGGAATGCGCGCAGCTGCAAAGGCTTGCGGGAATGCCGTCCGGAGCGGGTCCGCTCTTCGACTTCAAGACGCTTCCGAAACAGGGAACGCGGCCGCGATCATTCACGGCAGCGTCTGTCGCGAACGGAGCCGGCATTCAGATGACTCTGTTCAAGCAGGGAACGGCCGCATGGCCCGTGTGACTTCATCCCTGTTGCTGCATCTCATGCTCTTCGTTTCCGGCGATGAAAGTCGTTTGAGCAAACGGGAGCGGCTGCGTACCAATGCTTTTGTCGCCCGGTGGCATCGCCGCGAGCGGCATCGCCTCGAAGCGGTTTCAGTCGAGGAAGACCACGCGCACGTGCTCGTCGGACTCAGACCCAGCGTGACACCACGCTTGTATGTGAGACGGTTGAAAGCGTCGATCGCCCGATGGGTCAACCGGCGCCGCACCGGAAACGCGCGATTCAGGTGGCGTTATCGATGGATGATTTATTCCGTTTCCAGCAGGACAGCCGACGCCGAACGCGGGATACTCACATCTCAGCAGCGAATACACGAAAAGAGGGATGCGGAAACGGAACTCGCCTTGTTGCTCCGCAGGCAGCGGATAAATCCGCGTGGCGGCGGCTCGAAGCCGGGGTAGCGCACGCCGCGCATCTGGAAGCCCGTGCTGCCTGATATGCGGTCCGGAAGATCGGGCGGGCGCAAACCTGTCGGTCCGTCCGGCGGCTCAGTCCCTTCGTTCGGAGCGCATCAGCGCAAGGAATTCCACGTAGGACACGACTTCCCGCGCTTTCTCGCGAAGTTCTTCCTCGCGGAAAGTGCGGGCGATATCGGCAAGAATTTCCAGTTGCGCAACATCGTCGTCGATTGGTGTTAGCAGTAAGAACACCATGTGCGCGGGCTCGCCGTCCGGTGCGTCGAAATCGATGCCTTGTTTGGACAAGCCAATGGCAATGAGAGGCGCCTGGAGTCCGTCTACGCGGGCGTGCGGAACGGCGATCCCATTGCCCAGCCCGGTGGCAAGCAACTGCTCCCGCTCCCAGACGGCCTCCGCGAGGGAGGCGGCTTCGAAACCGGCGGGCAGAGCGAGGGCATTGGACAATTCGACAATGGACTCCTCGCGGCTCTCGGCTTTCAGAGCGGGAAGAAAGGAACGCGACGAGAGAAAATCGGTAAAACGCTTCGGCTTGCGGCGTTTCAAAACGCGCTCCATAAAAGGTCCCGAAATCATCGATGTCACGATCGCCATGAAAACCAATCCCACAAACACGCGCTCACTGATTATGCCGTACTGCAGAGCCAGCAGTCCGATTATGATTCCCATGGTTCCCACCGACATCATCCCCGCGCCCACGGCCAGGGATTCTTTCCACCGCATCCCTCCGACACGCGCGCCGAACGCGCTTCCTCCGATTTTTCCGGCGACAGCGATGGCCAGTACTATAAAAGAGATAACGGGATCGAAATTCGCTATGAAATTGACCTTCATGCCGATGCTAGCGAAAAACAACGGAGCGAATATAAAAGAGACAAAGCGATCGATTATCGCGCGCGTGTGCTCGCGCAGATGAGACGAGTCACCGAGCGCCACTCCTACCAGGAAGGATCCGAAAATGGCGTGAATCCCCACCCATTCGGTGAAAGCTGCGCCGGCAAACGTCAGGGATAGCGCAAAGGCAAGCACTCCTCCGGGCCAGCTCGTGTGCGCCTGCAGCCATGGTAGAATCCGATGTATGAGCCATCTACCGACCGTGAGGACGGTGACCGTGAAACCGAGAGTCATCAGTATCGAATTCCCGAGCGCCGGACCATGGCTCACCGCGCCAATCATGCCGAGTATGACCGCGAAGATTATCCACCCTATCAGATCGTTGAAAATCGCCGACGCAATAATCAGCATTCCGAGATCGCTCCGGTAGAGGTTCAGGTCCATCAGGGTTTTGGCGATTACCGGAAGCGCCGATATGGACAGGGCGGTGGCGAAGAACAGGCCGAAAATCGTGACGTCGGTGCCGGCTTCCCTCCCCATCATCTCCGGGAAGGTAGATGTCATGCCGAAACCGAGAGAAAAAGGGACCAGAAGTCCGCACGTGCTCACAAGCAGCGCGAGCTTACCCTGTCTCCAGACGGTTGACAGATCCACCTCCATGCCGGCGACCAGCAGGAACAGCACAATGGCGAGGGTGGTCAGTCCATCCAGCGCGATGGCGATATTGCCTTGCATGGGAAACAGCGCCGTCTGCAGGCCGGGAAGCACGGCGCCCAGCACCGTCGGTCCCAGAACTACACCAGCCAGGATCTCGCCGAGAACCGCCGGCTGGTTCAATCTCTTCATCGCCTCACCGAAGAGTCGCGCGGCGGCGAGCAGCGCCGCCAGCGCGAGCAGAAGACGCATGATTTCCTCGGGCGAGAGGCGGTCCATTGTTTACCGGCTCTCCTCTTCCTGATCGCGGTGCAGCAGGAAAGCGCAGGGCAGGGATTCCAATGCGTACTCCACGTCATGTTGAAACAGTTTGTCCAGCAGGCCCAGGCGCCTGCGGGGCGCGGCCGTGATGAGCAGATCTATGTGTTCCCTGCGCGCATACTCGGCGGATTCGTAACCGCGTTTCCCGTGGAGACAGGCGATGCGGAGCTCGATGCCCGAAAAATCGATGTCCTCTATGAAACTCCGAAGATGCGAGGTCGTTTCCATTTCGAGCATTTCCTGCATCTCGGTCTCTTCCCGCATGTCGGATGAATCGTCGAGGCCGAGACGCAGCGCGGGCAGCTCGTACTCGTGCAACGCGTGAAAGGTGAGAGCGCCCGCGCGGCGGGCGAAGGACACGGCGTAACGCAGGGCGTCCTTCGAATCATCGTTGAAGTCGACCCGGGCCGCGACGGAGCGGAACGGCCTCTCCGCGTCGGAAGGCGCGGTCAGAAGAAGCACCGAGCGCCTCGCGAAACGGGCGATGCGTCTTGCCGTGGAACCCACATAATACTCGAGCACGCCTTCGCGCTCGAGGGCGCCGCTGATTATGAGGTCCGCGTCATGCTCCTCGGCCAGGCGACACGCGACCTCATGCACCTTGCCGCTTCGAACGAGCATACAGGACGGATCCGCATCGATGCCGCCGGCTCTCATGATGTCCGAAAGCGCTTCCCTCGTATGGGGATTCTCCTCGCCGACATGCAGGAAAAGCGGTTTCGCCCCCAGGGCGGCTGCAAGCCGTCCCGACTGCGCGGCGACGACAGTACCGCGCGAGGTGAGAGACAGACATACGAGTATGCGATATTCGTCTGGGAGTTTCGAATCGGATGCTTTTTTCATGGCTTGATGCCTGATGCCTTGTTGGGATCGGCGGGCATGATATGGAGATCGCGGGAATTCTGCAACAGAAGACGACGTCTTCTTCGGATAAACGCGCGCGCCATGTTCACGGTTGACGGATAAAAAGAGAAACGCCGCGCGGATGCCGCGCGGCGTCTCGAAAGCCGTTCAAACCGAGTCAGTTCTGGAGAACCGCATCCGAAGGGCATACAGACATGCAGGACGGTGAGTCGGCATATCCCTCGCACATTTTGCATAGATCGTTGACGATGTAGGTGTACTCGTCGGAAAGCGCCGGATATTCGGTTCCGTCTATCGTGTACGGTTCGCCGGACGCGAAGATCGCGTTGTTCGGACATTCGTCGATGCACGCGTTGCAGTTGATGCAGTCTTCCGTGATGGTCAGCATTTAAAGGTACCTGATTGTGATTAGGACTGATATGGCGCGAGCCAGGTTCATGCTTCAAAAATACACTCCTGCGCTTGACAAGCAAGGGAAAAAGATATCGCTGGTTGCTTATATCCGAATATTGCCGCGCTGCGATCGCGGCTTCGGAAAACCGCGCGGCGCGATTTTCAGGCGGCGGCCTTCGCCGGTCCGTTCTTCATTTTCAGAACGACGAAGGTGATGTCATCGTTCGGCAGGCAGCCGTTGCGCCAGTGGTCCGCGCTGCTCACCAGTGTGTTTATCACTTCCTGCGGCTGCATGTGACCGCATTGCCGGAAAGTGTCGCAGACGCGTCCGTAATCGTACATTTCCCTGCGATCGTTGAACAGTTCAGGCAGTCCGTCGCTCATGATCAGAAGCGTGTCGCCCGGATTCAGGTCCAACCGGGCGTCCTGGTAAGCGAACTCGTCAAAGGCCCCGAGCGGCATTCCTTTCATGGTGACGACGTCCACCTCGCCGCGATTATGCCGGTAAATGTATATGGGCGGCATGCCCGCCGCCGATGCCTCGACGACGCCCCTCTCGATCCGCACCAGCGTGAGACCCATGTACAGATTGCCGAGCCGCAATTGCTTCAATATGCGTGTGCAGTTCCGGAAGAAGTGGCGGATGTCGGAACTCGAGACGTTCGCGACGAACAGGCTCTTGATCACCGACACCATGGTTCCGGCGCTCAGTCCGTGACCCGTGGCGTCGCCGACAGCCACGGTGAGGCGACCGTTTTCATCGAGGAGGAAATCGTAATAATCTCCCCCAACTTCGGCGGCCGTCTGCATGTGCACCGCGATGTCGAGATCCGGCAGAAGCGGCAGTTCACGGGGAAGCAGGGACAGCTGCAGCTTGCGGGCCTCCTCCAGTTCATGCGAGACGCGCTCTTTCTCGGCGCGGGCGGCCCGCGCTTCGGCCTCGGCCATGCTGGCGCGAAGCTCGGCTTCACGGAGCAGGGACGCTTCGCGCTCCTTCGCCGTGATGCGGCGATGCTGTATGCGATGAATGCCGAACAGCAGGAGCAGGAAAAGAACGACGTACGCAACGTAAGCGGGAGCGGTTTTCCACCAGGGCGGGCGGATTATGAGACGAATGGAGACTCCTTCCAGGTTCCAGACGCCGTCGCCGCTCGCAGCGCGCACCCTGAAGATGTACTCCCCCGGATCCAGATTGGTATACGCCGCAGTCCTGGTCGAGGAACCCTCCCTCCATCTTGTATCGTAATTCACCAGCATGTAGCTGTACCGGTTCTTTGACGGGCAATTGTAGTGCAGTGCGGCGAACGTAAAGGACACGTCGTTCTGCCAATGTGGGAGCGTGATTTCGCTGGTTTCCAGAATGTTGGCTTGCAGTGGAGAATCGCCGCCCACCTGGACCGGATTGTCGAATATCCTGAAATCTGTTACCGCGACACGCGGGATATTCGGATTAGCGATAATACTGTCCGGAAAAAATGAATTGTATCCGTTTATGCCGCCGAAGAACATCTCGCCGTTTCCCGCCTTGTACGCGGCCTGCCCGTTGAACTCCATGCTCTGCAGCCCGTCCGACACGTCGTAGTTCGCGATGATTCCGGTCTCGGGATCGCAGCGGGATATGCCGCGATTGCTGCTGAACCAGATCCGCCCGGCGTCGTCGCAGAGAACTCCGTAAATGACGTTGTTTGGCAAATCGGAATTCTGCTCGGTGAAGTGCCTGAAGGTACCATGTTTCGGATCGAAGCAGTCCAATCCCCCGCCGAAAGTCCCGATCCAGATTCTCCCTTTCGTATCCGCGCACATCGACTGTATCAAATTCTGGCTGATGCCGTCGGGATTGTGCGGATCGTGGGCATAACGTTTGAACGCCGCCGTCCGGACGCCGCCTCCGGGGGCGAGCTTGATTATCATTCTGTTCAGCCCGCCTCCGAAAGTTCCAATCCATATCACTCCGGATGCGTCTTGCGCTATCGCGCGGACCGCATTGGCGCCGATTGACGCCATATCACCCGGATCGTGCTTGAAGTGTATGAAGGAGTCGCTTCCGGCATCGTAAAGATTGAGACCGGCGGTCTCCGTGCCCACCCACAGCCGCCCTTCGGAATCTTCGAAAATGACGCGTATGTAATCGCTCGAAATGCTGCCGTCGTTTTTCGGATCATGCGAGTAGGTCGTGAAGGTCTCGCTCGCTTTGTCGAAACGGCAGAGCCCTCCGCCGAGCGTGCCCGCCCAGACGTTGCCGGCGCGGTCTTCGCACAACGCCCAGATATTTCCATTGGGCAAAGCGCCTTTCTGTTTTTTATTCGGGCGGAAATACCTGACGGATTTGCGGTCGGGGGAATAGCGATTGAGACCTTCCCGCAGCACACCGGCCCAGAGGCAGCCCGATTTGTCGACAAGAAGCGACCGGACCAGACCGTTGCTCAGCGGCGCCGGGTCGCGCGGATCCGCGCTGCGGAGTTCGAATTTCCGTCCGTAATGATTGATCTTGGTCAGCCCTCCGAGTTCAGTCCCTATCCATAGTACTCCGGTCGAATCCTCGAACATCGCGTGGACAAAGGCGCCGCTCAAACGGCGCGGTCCGTCGGAATTGTGCGTGTATGTGGCGAACGATCCGTCGGCCGGATTGAAACAGTGAACGCTTGCCTTGTCAATGGTGGTGATCCATACACGGCCGAGTACATCCAGGCAAATCGCCGTTACGGTGTTTCCATGCCCCCGTTTCTCGTCGGGATATGGGATGAAAGTTTTGAAAACTCCGCTTTGGCGGTCGAAATGACTCAAACCTTTGCCTGTGCCGATCCAAAGGGCGCCTGAACGATCCTCGATGATCATCCCCACCAGATCGCTGCCGATGCTGCGTGGATTCGAAGGATCATGCGTATATCGACGGAATTTCCCGGAGGCAACGTCGAAACGGTTGAGTCCCCCGCCGTCGGTCAAACTTTTCGGATCCGCCGTTCCGATCCACAATATCCCGGGTTCTCGCGGCGATTCGTAGATATGGACCACCTGATCGTAGCCCAGCGATTCCGGGTCGTTCGGATCGTGCATATAACGAACAAAGGCGTCTTTGTTTCTGTCGTATCTGTTGAGCCCTTTCGACGTCCCGAACCAGATATTGCCCGCGGCGTCCGTTGTGACACAGTAGATCTTATCGTCGCTGATGCTTTCCGGATCGGAAAGGGAGTGTCGGTACCGCTGAATCCGGCCCGTTCGCAAGTCCATCCTGTCGACGCCGCCCGCGGAAGTGATAATCCAGATCTGTCTCTTCGAATCCTCGAAGGCATAGCCCACGTGGTCGCTTCCGATGCTGTTCGGATTCGCGGGATCGTGGCGGAAAGAAGTGAAGGTTTCGGTGCGCGGATTCATGCGGTTCAATCCGGCAGTTGATGTTCCGATCCAGAGCATGCCGTCTTTGTTTTCGGTAATGGATGAGATGTCATTTCCCGAAATAGACGTAGAATCGAAGGGGAGATGCTTGAAAATCCTGAACGAATAACCGTCGAAGCGGTTCAGGCCGGATTGCGTGCCGAACCACATGAAACCGCGCCTGTCCTTGTGAATGACGCTGACTATGCTCTGAGAGAGTCCTTCTTCCAGAGACAGGTGTTCGAACGAGTCCGGGCCGCCCTGAACAAAGGCGGAGAGCTTCATACCCGAAAACAAGACCGTCATGACGAGTACGGCGACAAATGGAAACCGGGTTGAAGCCCTGCGCCCCTTCCGGCCATGTATGATCATAGCCAATTCCTCCGGTAATTTCAGCCGAAAGTTAGGTAATTAACGGATAATCGGGCAATGCCCAGATCGAGTTGTTCGAATTGAATCAGAGTCCCGATTGCCGCCGGCCCAACCTATTGTTTTACAGTGGTATTGCGAAAAAGTTTCGGCTGCGCGGCCCGCGAAGAGGAAAATGCCGTATCGGCCGCCTTGATATGTAACGAAAGAAACGCGACGCTTCGAATTTCAGCTCGGATCAGAAATTCGATTCATCCCTCCACTGAGTGATTCGCCAGGGATCGGAAGAGCTGATTCTGCGAAGATCCAGCGTGACGCGCCCGTCGACGCGCACAACGTCACCCGGATTGAAAGTGACTGTCAGGTTGAAGCCGCGTGTTACATTCCATCGGAGACTGTCGCCCGCGAAGCCGATTATATTGTTCCAGATCAGATTGAGGCTCTGTGCGTTGTCGAAAAGGCGCGATGTTATGCGCATCTCCTCGTCCCGCCCCCAGCTTACGTCCACAAGTTTGTCGTAATCCCTGTAAGTGAAAGTGAAGTCATGCGAGAGCAGGCCGCCGAAAATCGTAGTGTCTTTGAAAATATACGAGGATCGAAAATTCTGAAACACGCCGTCGATCGTCGACTGGTCGGAAATCAGTTCATTGGTTCCGTCGACGCCGGTGTCGATTTCAGGCGCGAAAGGATTGCAGGCGCATAGGAGCAATCCCAAGGCGGCCGTGAGACAGGCGGAAAATGTGCCGGTGACAGGCGCTGAATGCCACGTGAAATAAAAATGGTTCATCACCTTGACCGTCAATAAGCGAAGCGGCCCTTGAACTCGCTCCAGCTCGCGTCGTTTCCCGCGGGCGAATCGATCCATCGCACGATACTCCAGAACGAAGCGCGGTCAGCGGCCATTACGAATTGCAGATTGCCGCGGGCCGTCTCCGGGATCCCGCCTATGCCGTGAGCGAAGGTGATCTGATAATCGCCCTGATAGACTGCGGAATCGGCGGCTCGCAGGGTAAATCCGCCCGACAGAAGCAGGGAGGATGCGGCGGACGGCGGAGTCGAAGCAGTCAGAGCCGTGAACCACGCCTTCTCGGAGGCCAGCGACCACGACCTGAATACCGACGCATAGCGCGCGGCCGCAGCGGCGGTCGGCACGAATTCGAAGACTCTCGCAGTGCTGACAGTATCCACAAGGCAGCGGATATAATCGTTCTCGTTTCTTTCCGAAATCGAGTTTTGCAGATTCGCGAGCACGAGTTCCGGGGATGTGGGCGGCACGAAGCTCGAGCTGACGTTTTTCGGGGCTTCGGCATCCCTTGTATCGAAGAGACCGCAAGCCGCGCAAGCCAGCGCGGCTAACAATGGAAAAACCGATCGGACAAGCCTCAGTGCGAGTCCCCTCGCTTCGGCAGCCGCTCCGGCGTTCAGGTCTGAACCGCGTCCCTGCATCTTGAATCCGTATTTCGAGAACACGTCCATCACAGTCCTTCAACTCCTCGATTCATGGCGCGCAAGAAAGATACATCGTTCGGAAGCCGCATGAAACCTCGAGCCGGCATACGAGCCGAAGACCTCGATAATCCCGAATCCCGAGGCATGCAACATCGCCTTGATTTCATCAGGCGTGAACAGTCGCACGGATTCCCGGTATTTGCGTTCACCTTCCGGCCGAAGCAACGTTATGTCTTTCTCAATGCGTCCGGCTTCGATGCGCCTTTCCTCCACTACCAGTCCTTCTGCGGTCTCCCTCTCTGTCCTCGGCTTCAGGGTTTCCGAAACCAGCCCGGCATTGAAAAAATCCAGCATGTACCACCCGCCCGGACGCAATACGTCAGCCACACCCTTTATGACGCCGGCGTTTTCCTCGTCGGAAGAGAAATATCCGAATGCGGTGAACAACTGGGCCACGGCATCCAAATCGCGCCTGAACGGTATGCGGCGCATATCGGCGCGGACGAGAGAGAGGACTCCCGCGAAACGCCGGGTTTTTCTGTGAGCGACTGCGAGCAGCGTGGGCGACAGATCGACGCCGATCACATTGAAACCGCGTCGCGCGAACTCGAAAGCGTGCCGTCCTGTGCCGCAGGCCAGATCCATGAGCGCGGCGGGCGGATCGAGGCGCGTGGCATCGAGGAACAGTTCCACCGCTTGTCTTGCTTCCTCGGCGTCTCTGTGGCTGTATAGCTCAATGTACAGTTCATCGGCGAACCAGTTCTCAAACCACGGCATTCGCGCTCGAAGCTCCGGTGTTACAGTGGAATGCGTCCCTCGAGAGCGCGGCTGATCGTCGCGTTGTCGGCGAATTCCAGGTCCGCGCCGATGGGCAATCCCCTTGCAATGCGGCTGATGCGCGGACACAGCGGTTTCAGAAGCCGAGATAGGTAGAGTGTGGTCGCTTCTCCCTCGACGTTGGGATTCATCGCGAGAATTACTTCTTCCACTCCGGAGACTGTCCTGTCGAGCAATTCCCGTATGCGCAGCGAATCAGGCCCCACGCCATCGAGCGGCGAAAGCCGCCCGCCGAGGACATGGTAGAGCCCTCTGAAGTCGTTGGTCTTTTCGATTGCCAGCACATCGGTGGATTCTTCCACGACGCAGATGAGGGTGCGGTCGCGTTTCATGCTCGTGCAGATGGCGCAGGGATCGTCCTCGGTTATGTTGCAGCAGATGGAGCACTCGCGGACTCTGTCCTTGACTTCCAGAACGGCTTCCGCCATGCGCTGCGCGTCCTCCCGCGACATCTTGAGCACATGGATGGCGAGCCTTTGCGCCGTTTTTCTGCCGATGCCCGGCAGCCGCGAGAACTCCGCGACCAGGGCATCCAGCGAGGGTGAGGTGCAAAGCATCTGTCGGGCGGGATTATTTCAGACCAAGCGATCCCAAATCGAGGCCCGGGATATTCGGCAGCATTCCGCCGGTAGCCTTGCCGAGCTCCTCCTGCGCGAGCGCGCGCGACTGGTCCAGCGCCTTGTTCACCGCCGAGACGATCAGATCCTCGAGCAGCGCGGCGTCGTCGGGATTGATAACGCCGCGTTCTATCGAAATGGAGACGAGTTCCTGCTTGCCGTTGGCGCGGACCCTGACCATGCCTCCGCCGACATCCGCTTCGGTTTCGAGTCCTTTCAAGCGGTTTTGAGCTTCGGCCATCCGGGACTGCATCTCCTGTACACGCGCCAGCATATCCTGAAAATTCAGATTCATCGATTCATTGTCTCCTTGGTGTTCGAAATCGCATTGCCTTCAAATGTACGCAGCTTCCCGCTCCCACGCACACCCTTCATTCCCCACTCCCCACCCCCTACTCCCTACATAAAAAGCAGCCACGCAATAATACCGAGCCCGGTCGCGAAGACCAGCCCGAAGCCCGGCAGCGTGTATCTGCGCATGGATGGCGCGCCGAGGGCGATGGCGATGCCCGCCTTGACGACTGTGTTTACCAGAACAGCTATCAGTATCGCGGCGGCGGCCACGTTTTCCGAGACAGCGCCCTTGGCCAGATTGGCCATCGACAAGGTGATCGCATCCACGTCGGTGGTTCCAGCCAGAGCCGCGGCTATATAAACACCGCCGTCGCCGAACCAGGTCTGAGCGGCCTTGGATACGAAAAGTATCACCGCGAAAATCAGGCCGAATTTTATGGCGGACATCAATTCGAACGGATTGCTGAGCTTGACTCCCCCGCCGGCCTGCTTGCGGGCGCCGATTATGAGGAAAATGCCCGCCGCCGCTCCGGAAGCGAGCAAGACTGCGAGATAAGGCCATATGAAGGACAGGAGTGAGCTGTTAACCACCGCGATCTCTATCAGTATGCGCGGAAACATGATGGAACAGGCGAGTATGATAGCCGAGGCGAAAGTCTTGCCGAGTTCCGGCGCGGTGCGGCTCTTCTGCGAGAAGGAAAGTGTGACGGCCGTGCTCGAAACCAATCCGCCCAGGAGGCCTGTCAGGGAAATGCCCTTTTCCGAGCCGAGAATCTTGACGAGTATGTAACCGAGAAAACCTATGCCCGCGATCAGCACGACCATGTACCAGATCTGCCGCGGATTCAGCACGTCGAGAGGTCCGAAGGTTTGATTCGGCAGCACCGGCAGTATTATCGCGGAGATGATCGCGAACTTCAACGTTGCGTATATGTCTTCTTCCTGAACCTTGCCGATGAAGCGCTGCAACGGCGATTTGATGGACAGAAAGAGCGTGATAATGACGCCGGCGGCAATCGCCACCGAATAGAATTCCCAGTAAATCAGGGCGCCCAGAAGGAAAACCGTCACCGCCGCGATTTCGCTGGTCGCGCCGAAGAATCCCTCCCTGGCCTCGAATACGTACGACGTTATCACCAGGGCGCAGAATGAAACGACCAGGGCGACGAACACCCACGGCGAGATGACGTGCGAAAGCAGCGCCGAGAGGAAACCGGAGAGCCCGATCATCGGAAAGGTGCGTATGCCGGCGAAAAGTTTGGCTGAATCGGGAAGGGATCTCTCGCGTTCGAGCCCCACAAGAGCGCCCACCAGCAGGCTGATTCCCCCTTTCTGAAACAGGATGGCGATATCCGTTAATTTTGGATCGGAGGCGATCTGCGTCATTGACTGAATTAGCAGGGCGGCGGATTCCATGTGTTTCTCCGGCTGTTGGCGGGGAAGGTGGCCGTGCACAACTTACCGAAGAGGGGGGGAAAGTGAAAGGGGAAGGAGTTATCCGTAAATTGTCGCGGAAACCGGAGGAGACATGAGCATGCATATTCACGGGTTGTTTCGCTGTTTCGTGTTCGTTGCTGGAGTCGCCGCGCTGTGCGTACAGGCGCCGGGGCAGCGGCGCAGCGTCGGGGACCTCGCGACGCCGCGGGGCTGGGCCCGCGTGACGGCGGGAGGCGATTCCTTCGGCGCCTGGCTGCGAGGACTGCCGCTGAAAAGTTCCAACGTCATATTATCGCACAGAGGCGAAGCGATAAGAAATCCGATGTACGACGTGCTTGCGGTGGTGGACATGCCGTTGCTGTTCCGGGGCGACCTGGAGCAATGCGCCGACTTCTGCATGCGCTTCTGGGCCGAATACCATAAGAAGCGCGAACGCCTGAACGACTTGTATCTTTTCGAGTACTCGGGCAGAAAAGTCCGTTTCAGAAGTTCGGGACGGAGCTACAGGGCTTTTTTACAGCGCGCCTTCTCATACTCTAATTCCCATTCCCTGAAGAAAGGTTGCGTCGAGGTGGCTGAGAACGACGCGAAACCGGGAGACATGATAGTGCAGAACGAGCGCGGCGGCATCGGGCATGTGTCGATGATCGTCGACGAATGCCGCGATGCGAAAGGAAACCGGCTGTACCTGATCGGTTTCGGCTTCATGCCGGCGCAGGAATTCCACATAGAACGCGCACCGGACCGTTACGGGAAGGGAGGCTGGTTCACGCTGGAAGGTTTTTGCCGCTGGCTTTCCGACAACCTGGATGTGGGAAGACCTGTGCTGAGGAGGTTCTGATCCGGCCTGAAGTCACAGCCGGAGCAAGGTCGCCGTTTATACGGTTGTCTTTGCCGGGCGGGTTCCGAACGCTCTCTCCTTGAAACGCCGCACGGATTTATTGAATTGAAAAGGCCGCGCTCTGGGGGAACGCGGCCTACTTGTTCAAGACGGACGATTCTCCGCCGCGGTCCTACCGGGCTATGCGCAGAGGTGTCGCGAAGGCGCCGCCCGCGTGCGAGATGCGCAGGTAATAAGTTCCTGAAGCCAGATGGCCGACCTGCAAGGGCACCGTGTGCGCGCCTGGCGCCAGTTCGCGCTCCGCGACCGGGCCCAGGAGACGGCCGCTCGCATCGATCAGGTCGAAGGAAACGCGGGCCGAGCGCTCCATGCGAAGATGCACGGTTGCGACGTCGCCCGCGGGATTGGGGCCGATGCCGCGGAATTCGAGTCCGCCGATCGCCGCTCCCGGCTTGTCCGCGCTCGAGATGTTGCCGTCGATAATGGCCAAAATCATTATGTCGAAATCCGCCGGCGCGCCGCTGAAGTTGAGAAGCTGCGCGAAATCGCCTGAAATGAGGTTGTTGTCCTGTACGGTGATGTAGCAGGCCCGTCGTTCGCCGCGCCCGTCACCCTGTGCGTTGGACCAGATCATGAACAGATCGTCGTTGTCGGACAGGCGTCGAGTGCGGACGGTGATCACGAACGCGTTGGTCACGTTGACTTCCTGCTCCATTTCGACCAATGTAAAGACACGCGTGGCTGTGGAAGTATCGGGTTCATCGGACAGGAAGCGGCCGAAGCCGAGAGTCTGGCCGGCGGGAAGTCCGGTGGTCTCGTTACCGGGCCAAACATTGACGACCATGGTATCGGAGATGCCGTTGATGCGCTTCACAGACACGGCCAGCAGGGCTCCGAGAATTCTGGCATTCCCGGTCATGGGAAATTTCTGTCCGCAGAACAGGTACAGGGTGTTCGAACCCACCACGGGAAAGGTGTTCTGCTGGGCGTCGCGGTAGACGTAGTTGAAGAAATTCGTCGAGCGCAGGAAATGATCCTGCAGCGTATCTATGGCCAGCACGCCGGCGGGCGCTTGCCGGGCCGTCTGCGCCGCGGGCTGCGCCGGCGTGCCGGGAGAGGCGGCATCGATCCGGATGCTTGTTTCCGGTGTGACGGATCCCGTTACTGTCCAGACGCCGGGATCGTGCGACTGTGCGAATGCGGCTGCGCTTATGCACAGCGCGAAGAAAAACGTGACAAGTCTCATGTGTGGCTCCTGAGAAAAATGAAATGATGGACTGTTCTAAGAATTCTTGATGCTTACAGTGCGTATTTGTCGCCGTTAGAGAACGAGGCTGAACCGCTGTCATCTG
This sequence comes from uncultured Chromatiales bacterium, assembly GCA_964388275.1. Classification (GTDB taxonomy): domain Bacteria; phylum Bacteroidota; class Ignavibacteria; order SZUA-365; family SZUA-365; genus JARYLZ01. Next base: position 26,120 of record CAYLZD010000029.1, on the reverse strand, counting down.
AAGGGTGGTCTATCTCCTGGGAGATGCCGTAATGCTCAGAACGCAGGCGGAGCATCCTTCCCGATCAATTAAAATACGAAACCGGGCGGCATAATGGGAATCGGGCGGTATCCGTTGGACGTGAGACGTTGGACGTTGGACGGGAAGTGCGGGAGAGTCGTTTGACTCCGCTCTTCCGATAGTTGGAGTAGGAAGTGCAGTCGCCTGCGCCCCCCTCCACAGATCCGGACGTGCGGTGCTACCGCATCCGGCTCCTGCATCAGGTGCCGACGCCGAAGCGTACCTCGGGATAGGGTTGACAGATTCGTGCATGCGCCGCCGAAGGTTCTTGTTAACCTCCTTCAGCTTCGCTTGCATCCTCTTTCGCATAGTGAGACGACGTACCGCGAATTTGCCCTTCCTCGTCTTCCCACAGACATGCGTGAAGCACAGAAAGTCAAACGTCTCCGGGTTCCCCTCGTTGCGCTCATTGCGATCCTGTGCCGCAAAGCGACCGAACCGTATCAGGCGCGTCTTCGCGTTTCAGTGCCCGGTACGAGGCTCGCAAGTGCTCCACATTGTACACGTGGCGCAGGAGCGCTGTGAATTGTTGCCTCCTGTCCTTCCCCGCCGCTTCGCGTACCCGTTCGAGCGCGCTAGACACGTTCCCCCGGCTCTGCGATTACCGCAGACAAACGTGGGACCTCCCGGTTCCCGTGCCGGATGGTTCCGCAAATGCTTGAATGCTCTGATCGCGCAAGGTCGAAACGACTCTTGCGATGGCGATTCGTCCCGTATTGCCTTCCGCTTACGGAGACAGCGTCGGCACCTCAGATCACGAGTATTTCGCGGCTCGATGTCCTGCCTGTGCGTGCCCCTGTCAACGCTTCGTATATGCTCTTGCGAGCAGGTGCATATGACTCGGGGTCGAAGTGATTCGCTATTTCTTCTTCGTGCGGCTCTTTCATCCACTCCATCCTGCCGGTTTTACCTGCGCTCCTCCGTTACGCCGATACTCTTTGAACCTGAGTGTCGGTGAAATGGAATCGAATTGTCCATATAATTCTCAAGAACGTATTATTTCTTTAAGAAAGGTATTACTTTATTCTTCGATCCACCTCGTATATTCAGCAGATATAATCCGTCGGGAAGGTCATGAATGTCTATCCTCAGCACTCTTTCATAGGCATCACTTCGTTTCACGATTAATGATTTCAGCACATTTCCGAGGAGTCCGTATAACGATACATCAATGTCTTCGTTTTGGTCACCGCAGATTGAGAGCGTCACTTCATGCCCGGCCGGACATGGGTACAAATCCGCCTTGAGAGAGTTGTATACATGTGTCTCCGCAACGTTTGTGAGATCCACCTTCAAAGCGTATAAACCCGCGTCGGTAGCAGCAAATACCGTTCCATCATTTAATACAGCCAAATCATTTATAATGGAAATGCCTAACGATGGAATATTATACAGCAGTGATTGCCAGGACTTACTTGCTATTATATATTGATAAATATCAAATGGCGGCAGCAAATAATCTTCATATGATAATAAATACGAATTCCCACATGAATCATACATCGACCTGTTTATGTTTCTCATTTTAATATAATACGAGTCGCGCCATAAACAATAGTCCCATGTCCGGCTTGAATCTCTGTAGATCCATGCCACGACACCATTCGCAATCAGCATTCCCTGTTTAGAAGAGGAGATATGATCGACTCCACATATCTGGTTCGGCCCCCATGGATAGGGAAATCGCCAATCGATTTCAATCCACGCGCTATCCGCCTCCCTGCGCCGATATACTTGCCGAGTGGCGTCTTGAGCAATCAGAACTCCCGAATCAAGTTCGCATAGAATTTTTGCCGTGCTTATCGATTCTATACCATTATTATATTCCATCCAGGTTGTTCCTTTATCTTTGGAACATAGTAATCCGATTTTCGGAGTCTGAGTCCACATATACAAATTACCGCTCTGAGCAATCGTAAGATCATGCTTGAATCCAATATGATGTATAAAATATCGTTCATGTGTAAGAATTAGAGTCCAAGTTTTTCCATCATCATCAGAACGGCATATTCCTTTTCCCCTGATTTTCGCATAGTGCGAACCCTGCCCATCACAACCATAGTATTCTACAGTGTCCTTTCTGTCGATGAATGTGTTCCATGTTTTTCCTCCATCCTTCGATCTGAGCGCCGGGCCTCGACCCATACTCGTAACCACAATATGGCCCATTGTGTTTATCACTATGTGATCGAATGAACGGCCCATGGCAAGCGGCTTCCATGACGGCTGCGCCACCGCAATGACGGAGGATAAACACACTGCGATAATAATGAATGCGGTATTCTTCATTTCCATGTTACCCCCACCACCACTCGTCTCCGCCTGTCCTGTTGCCTCCCGGCATTGAACGCGAACGTTCGTCGATCGGCGGAAATCCTGCCGGAGCTTTATCCGTCCACAGATCAGGATTGGATTTGTCACATTTCCAACGGTTCTTCAAATCATAGAAGCTTTCCACGGAGTCGATTCTACAGCTTCCGTCAGGCATAACATCTCCGTTCATGACAACCTCAAAGTAATTAATTTTAGCGGAAGATACCCCCCCCTCGCGAATGTCAAGGGGTACTGGATTTTTGACCGGTTCTGGAGTCGGGGGCGGGCAGGGAGGATGGTGCAAACAGGCGAAAACTACAACTCCCGACCCGAGACGGGTCGGTATTGTTTCGCGACCGAACCGTATCAGGCGCGTCTTCGCGTTTCAGTGCCCGGTACGAGGCTCGCAAGTGCTCCACATTGTACACGTGGCGCAGGAGCGCTGTGAATTGTTGCCTCCTGTCCTTCCCCGCCGCTTCGCGTACCCGTTCGAGCGCGCTTGACACGTTTCCCCGGCTCTGCGATTACCGCAGACAAACGTGGGACCTCCAGGTTCCCGTGCCGGATGGTTCCGCACATGCTTGAAATGCTCTTACCGCGCGAGGTCGAAACGACTCTTGCGATGGCGATTCGTCCCGTATTGCCTTCCGCATACGGAGACAGCGTCGGCACCTCGGATCACGAGTATTTCGCGGCTCGATGTTCTGCCTTTGCGTGCCCCTGTCAACGCTTCGTATATGCTCTTGCGAGCAGGTGCGCATGACTCGGGGTCGAAGTGATTCGCTATTTCTTCTTCGTGCGGCTCTTTCATCCACTCCATCCTGCCGGTTTGACCGGCGCTCCTCCGCTCCTCCGATACACCGATACTCCGGTACCCGGTTCCCACCTACGCGCTTGCAGCGCTTCGGTGGACAGGCCCAATCCCGATTCTTCACCGGCTTGCATCCAAGACATGCTCCCGCGCAAACTGGTTGCTTCCCGAGCGGTCATTACTTTTATTTGCATAATTGAAAAGCGGACGGCAGCGATAGATGACAACAGGAGTGCGCAAATATGTGCTGGGACTTCGATCTTTTCGGCAGGGTTGTATAATCCTTCTCATCCTGTACTTCGGCTGCGGCGGCACGGACTCCCGCGTCGAACGCTCCATGTATTACTGGAGGACCGTTTTCTCGCTTCCTCCTTCCGTGCTGGGCAAACTGGATAAGGCGTCGGTGAGAACGCTGTATGTGCGTTTCTTCGATGTGGATCGTCCGGACGGCTCGCCGGCGGCGTTCCCGGTGGGAAGCGTCGTCTTCCGCGAGCCCCCTCCTCCGGAATTCGAGATCATTCCCGTCGTGTTCATTACCGTGCGGGCGATGCGCAATACGCCGCCGGACAGCGCTGTCGCGCTCGCCCTGTCGATACTCTCGGAGGTGGACAGCATCGCCTCAAACGCCGGCATCTCCTTCAACGAACTGCAACTGGATTGCGACTGGACCCACGCGACCCGTGAGAACTTCTTTCGGATCGCGGATACACTGCGCGGGGAGATGCATCGCCGTCGCGGCGCGCTTTCCGCAACCATACGCCTGCACCAGGTCAAGTATCCCGACCGCACCGGCGTACCGCCCGTCGATCGCGGCATGGTGATGTTCTACAACATGGGGAGCATGCGAACGGATCCGGAACACCATTCCATATATCGCAACGAGGACGCCCGGCGTTATGCCGATTTCCTCGGCTCTTACGAACTCCCGCTCGACGGCGCCCTCCCGATTTTCTACTGGACACTGCATTTCCGCGGCGGCCGCGCGATCGGCATACTCAACAAAACGGGCGCAGACGACCTTCGGGCCGCCGGAGGGGTGCGGGATGAAGGAAACGGCATATTCACTGCGACGAGGTCCCTTTTCGTGCGAAGCGCTTTCGTAGCAAGCGGCGACGTGCTGAAAGTCGAGGAAGTGCCGCCCGGGCTGTGCCTGGCCGCGGCGCGGCAACTTGTCGGCCGCTTGCGCCCGGAATCCCGCCGCATAGCCCTCTTCGAATGCGATTCATTGTATCTTTCACGTTATGAAAACGATGACATCGAAGAAATCTTCAGCGCTTTTCGCTAGCGCCGTCTTTCTTGCCGCGGCGGGCGCCGCCTTCGCGTGCGCCTGGGTGGACATGGACGATCTCACTTTTTCGTTCTTCGCGCCGGAGACGAGCAGGTCGGAAGATTACTCGCCTTTTTTCCGCAGCTTCCGGACCCTCTACACCGAAATGCTGAAGGACGACAATATCCACGATTTCGACAGCATCAACGCGCTCGAGTGGTCGGAGTTCCTGGGTGACGGAGTGACCCGGAAGGATATCGCTTCTCTGCTGAGCAGCGCGCGGATCGGACAAATAGACACTCTGATACGGCGCCTGAAAAATCCGTCTTACCGCGCGGCGCCGGCTCTCGCCAAAAACTCGATACTGCGCGCCGCCGACAAACGCGCCGCCAATGACTTCCTTTTCTTCCTCGGGTATGCAAAACGCTGCGAGCCGTACGTCGCCTTTGTGCCGGGGTGGTCGTGGGAGCATCGAGCCGAACGCCGTGACCCGCGCGCCGATACCGCGGCGATGCGCCGCCTGATCGAGTCGGGTACCGCCGCCGCAATGAGGGCGCAGGACGCTTTCCTGCACGCGCGCTACCTCTTCCAGGTGCAGCGGATGCTCTTCCATGCTCGGCGATTCAGGGAATGCGCGGATTTCTATGTCCGTCACGGGGAGGAACTCCTTGCCGGCAAGACGGTGCATTTGAGAGCGATGGAATACGCGGCCGGCGCCCTGCATCGATTAAAACGTTACGAAGAAGCGAATGTCATGTTCGCTCGCGTGTACGACGCAGGCGGGCTCAGAAAGGTCTCCGCTTATTTCGGATACAGGCCTCTGGAGGGTACATCCCTGCGGCACAGTCTGAATCTGGCCGGAAACGATCGCGAAAGAGATGTGATCCTGCACCTGCAGGGCATATACGGAGATCCGCTGCCGTCCATGCGCGCAATCGGGGAACGGGATCCGGAATCCGATCTGCTCGATCTGCTTCTCGTCCGCGCGATAAATCTGGAAGAGGAACGCGTTCTGCCGGAACGCTGGGATTTCAACGGCGACATGGTCTATGATCCCGTTTTACAACGCTGGAGAAGCGCCTCTGAACCGAGGGGCTTCGGCTTCCGCCGCGACTCGCTGTCGATCGCTCTGCGGGATTTCGTCTTATCCATGTCTGAAAAAGGACGCACGCGCAAACCCTGGCTCTGGGACCTCGCCGCCGGATACCTTCTCGTGCTCGACGGAAGGGCCGGCGAGGCCGCGCCGCGTCTGGCTCGGGCGCGCGCGAATGCCGCGAACGACCGATTGATCGAACAACAGGCGCGCGTGATCGACATCATCGCCGGCACTGATGCGGTTGAATATCCCGACGCGGCATTCGAAGCTGCCATCCGCAGTGACCTGCAGTGGCTCAAGGAGGGGCCTTTCGAACCGGCTGTGCGGGCTTCCCGAGTCTATGATTGGGTTCGCAAACGACTGTCCGAAAAATACGCCGCCTCCGGCGACATCGTGAAAGCGCAGCTTCTGCATCCCTGGCTCGACCGCGCCTATCACCGCGATGACAGCAAACGGGCCGCCATGCTCTCATTCATGGACCGTAGCGGCAAAAGCGCCTTCGATCGTTATCTACTTGGAGAATATCCTTTCACAAAAAAAGATATCATCGAACTGCAGGCGGTGGAACTCATGCTGCATGACCGCTTCGACGCGGCACTCGATATGTTCGCTTCTCATCCGGCGGCAGGCGCCGATGACCTGTACGGCGATCCGTTCACGGCCCGGATCAAGGACTGCCACGACTGCGATCATGCCGCGCCCGGAGGCGGCCGCTATACTAAAACGTCCTTCGCCCGGCGCATGCAGGAATTGAAGGAGGCCGCCGCTCGCAAACCCGAATCTGCGGACAAGATGCATTTTCTCCTGGCCAACGGGTATTACAATATGACATATTTCGGCAATGCGCGGCGCTTGTACGAAACCGCGATTTTTCCGGTGGGTTTCGTGCCCGTGGGAATATCGGATTTCGCCGCGGACGGATGGCTGCCGGAAGGAATCGCGCCTGGCAGTCCGATATTCGATTGCTCCCGCGCCGAGCGGCATTACCTTCTGGCGAGAGACGCCTCGAAGGATCCGGAATTCCGCGCGAAATGCACTTTTATGGCCGCCAAGTGCGAGCAGAACAAGTTCTTCATCAACCGTCCGCGGAATTACAGCGGCGACTTCCGGGCGGGAACGCATTTCCGTGAACTGAAAACCCTGTATTCCGGCACGAAATACTACCGGGAAATTATCAGGGAGTGCGGATATTTCCGGACTTATTCACGCAAGTGAGCCATGAAAAACGGGCCGCGCGATTGCCGCGCGGCCCGCAATTTCCATCCGTCGAGCGAATCAGCGGACTATCATGATTCTCTTGACGGCTCTTCCTCCGTTTTCAGCAGACAGTGTCAGATGATAAACACCGGGAGGGAGGCCCGCGGTGTTGTATGAGGCGGACTGCAGTCCGCGAGCGCGCCGGCCTTCATCCACGACGCCGATTTTCTCGCCCGCTTGATTGTAAAGCTCGAGACGTACGTGCATGTCCCTGTCCAGCATGTAGTTTATGGTGGCGATGTTGGATGCCGGATTGGGGAAGAAATTGAGCAGAGCGATTCCCTCCGGCGTCGCTGCGGCCCCGCCGCTTACCGAAAGCACGGTTGATGAAACGCGCACGGTGTCGGTCGCCACGGCATTGCCTTCTTCATCGTAACTGATCCAGCGTATCAACGGAGGCGTCTTGGACGCAGAGTCCGCTGCTAACAACAGATTGAAATGCTTCGAGACGCCTCCAGGCTTCACCGCCTCGTCGAAACCGAACAGCGCTTCGGACATGCCCTGCTCGAAACTTTCCAAGGGCTCGTATTCCGGCTGAAGCATCGTCCCTTCCCATTGCGCGCCGGAACCGGCCATGACGATGTCCGAGCTGTCCTCCACCGTCACGGCTAGCCATTTGACTTCCCTGGCGCCGGTGTTGCGCAGACGCAGTTTTGCTGCGTACAGACGTTTGTCTATCGGAACCGGATCCAGAACGCCGATGTCTATCGGCGGTTTGGCCGCCCACGGCCCGTAACGGTAAACGCAGCTGTCGCCGTCGGCATGATGAACGACTAACGTGATAGTTCCCGTCCAGTTGCAGCTGTAATCGATTCCGAGGTTGAATTGCACTCCGGCTGCGGCGCTGATAGTGCCGCTTACAGGTATGCGCAGATAAGGCGCTCCCCAGGCGGCGGGCGCGTAGTCGATGCTCAGACCGGAACCGATCATCAGGCAAGGCGTCGGCGACGGTATGATATCGATCCAGGCGATCGGTGAAGCCGGCGACTTCGTGTTGAAAACCGTGAAAGTCCGCCCGGAGAATTTCATCCCCTTGAAGAAATATGGCTTTGCGCGAATGCTGTCGCAGCGCTCGAGCGGTGTGGGATCGCAGGTGTATGTGAAGCGCACAACGCAGGAATCCCTGTCGCCGTGGCGTATTACCAGCTGTACCGTGACGCTGTTGGACGCAGTAGTGGGATTAACCTTGATGCTGAAACCGATATTCCCGGCGCAGGGCGGACTGTATACAAGCGTTCCCGCCGAACTGCCCGGCACCGCCGGCGCCACCGGAGCGCAGGGAGCGGTGGTGAAGGTGTTTACCGTTCCTCCGGTGATGACGTAGGAAATCGACGTTATGGGGGTGCCGATCGCGTTGACGATGGTCGCCTGATAAGTACAGCAGTCGTCGAGCGTCTGCTTCACGAGCGAGTCGCATTTTCCGGCCGCACAGGGCTCGAGATCGAAACAAATCGAGTCGCACACGATGCGTGTTTGCGTTCCCGGCTGCGGAAGCAGCATCCTTATGCATGCGAACGTGTTCTGCGGCGGCGTATCGGTGAACGTGAGCGTCTGCGTGCTGCTACCGACCGGCAGCGCGATGGAAGCCGGCGATACCGTTCCGGCAAAGGAATCGAACCAGACCGGGATGGGAGTGCTTCCGCTGTTCGTTGCTGAGATTGAAACCGTGTAGTTGCAGTTGCCGTTGACGTCGGCGCCCGCTGTCGTAACGGCGCCGAACTTGATGGAGATCGAATCGCAAGGATCCGGCGAGCAGGGCGGGAGATCGAAACAGACGCTGTCGCAGAGCGCGGGCGCTCCAGTCGCATCGAGCACGCCGAAACGGATGCAGATAAACGAGTCGCCGGGTGGGATGTCGGTGAAAGTCAGCGTCTGCGCGCTTGTGCCTGACGGGAATGTAACCGAGGCAGGCGTTACAGTCCCCTGCAACGAACTGAACCAAGCCGGCATAGGCGAGGCGGCGGGATTTGTGACGGAGATGGCTATCGTGTATGTGCAGTTCCCCGCGCTGTCGAGTCCGGACGTTTGTATGGATTGAGGTTGGACCCGTATGCAGGTGATGCTGTCCTTTTCGACGGTCACGCAGGCCGCTCCCGATTCCAGCTCACCGATTTTTTGATCGCTGACGATAGAGCTGTTGATCAGATGCCGGACGGCCGCGTTTGCGGCGAAAGTGTTGCACGCGACGTCCTGTGAAGCGGCTGCGCCCGGCACCGCGGCGCTGAACACGGCCGTAGCGGAAGACCCGGCCGGAAGCGGAGTCGCGCCGAAATAATACCCCAGGTTTTTGTTGCCTGCGGCGATCCCCGGAGCCCAGCTTCCCGCGCTCCCGCAGCCGCCCGCGAACATGGCGCCTGGAGCGCCGACGGGCAGGAAATTGTTTACCCTCGCGAAACTCAGCGGATTGTTGTAGCCGGATGCCGGCGGCGCGGTGAGTATCGGCGCTGAAAATGAAAGATCGAAAACGCTGCCGCGGGGAGAACAAGGACCGAGTATGAGCTGGTCGTTCGTTCCGTTGTCACGCGGCAGGAGATCGGCGAAGGTTACGTGCCGCAATCCGACGCTGCCCGGCGCCACGTTGAAGCGCAGCCGGAAATTGACGTTCGACGAAGGGGCGGTTGTCGCGGACGACGACCAGTTGCTGGTGTCCTTCGCCACGCCCTTGTCGAGCGTGAAGCCGGCCGTGCCTACGACGTTTACGTAATCGATGTTGGAGGACGTCGTGCCGGACAGGTTGCCGCCTGCCATGCCGAACTGGTTCGGGATGTTCCCGAGCGAGCTTGTGTCGGCGATTTTCACGTCGAACTCGATGAAGTAATACGGCACGCCGGGAGTTCCATACATGCCGCAATTACTGTAGAAGATATTCTGGCAGCTCGCCGGAATAGTTGGAAGCGTGAAAGTCAACGCGTTCCCGCTTTGACTGAAGCCCACGCCCGTCCAGTTCGATATGCTCTGGCAGGGCGCATTCCACGCGGTTCCCGAATAGTATGACGGGTTGCCGATGTAGATGAGGTTGGGATTCAGCAAGTCCGTCACGCTCGCGCCCGTGATGGGCTGGCCGCCGATGTTTTGGACACGCAGCCTGTAGCGGAGAGTGTCGCCGGGCTTGTACGAGACCTGCTTGCCGCATACTTCCTTCCAGAGGCACGGCTTGGGCGCCGGCGCGATAACGGTAAAGGCGGCACAGGCCTGCGAAGGCGGCAATCCGGGGACGGACACCCATGCGCAGTTGTTAATCGTGGATCCCACCAGAGCGGACGGGGAAATCGTGAAATTCACTTCGAGTATGAGGCATTGTGTCGGCGCCAGCGTGCCCGTTAGCGTCGCCGTCACAATGTTGCCGCTTATCCCAGCGCTCAATCCAGGCGAGACGAAGCCGAGCGCGGGTGAAAGAAGCGTAGACGGTATGGTGTCGGTGATGGTGAGAGAAGTTATCGGGACGCTGCCGTTGTTGCATACCCAGATCTGGTATTTGCCAGAGCAGCCCGGCTGTCCGTTCGTGAAAGCGTATTTGCCGATGTTGGTTTTCGTCACCGGCTTTATCTCCACGCATGTCTGGTTGGATGCGTGCTTCGCCTGCCCGCAAGGCGCGTTAAGGCTCCCGAGCGTCCCGTGCAGGGTAGCGCCGTTGGAAATCTGGCTTCCCGAAGGGAAGATCGAACGCGGGTACAGAACCTGGAAACTGCAGCATTGGGTGTTATACATTGGGAGGGCGGATAACGAGCCGATGTTCCACGTCAGCACGCTGCCGGACTGCGTCATACCGCAGGTGGAGCTTATCAGAACCGCGCCCGGCGGCAGGGTGTCGTACACGACGCTGTTTTCGAGATTCAGCTGTCCGGTCGTGCCGACGTTCTTCCAGACACAAATCTGATAAGAGACCACCGAATCCGCTGTTATGTTCGGACAGGGTCCCGCCTGATTGCCGACGCCGAGAGCCCACTTTCCTATGCCCCAGGGATCGGTGGCCAGGGCCCGGGTGTTCACGAAACCGGTACAGGCGTCCACTTTCTGTCCGCCGAGATCGGCGGCAAGGCATGCGCGGTTTCGCGCGGTCGCGCCGTCGCAGGTTATTCCGTTCGGGAAACTCACGGTTATGACGAAGGATCCCGAGCAACCGGCAGGGGCGGCGGGCCATTGCAGTGAGACAGTGCCGTTAGTGCCGGCCGGCGGAGTGGATATGGCGGGAGTTCCGCATGGCGATGTGACGGCTATAGCATGATACACCAATCCCGGCGGAAGAACATCGGTTATCGTGATGTTGGTAGCGCCCGCCGGAAACGAGAAATACACAGTGTAGGAAAACGTCTGGCCGGTCGCTATCACTGTGTCGCTGACGACTTTCTTCAGAGTGAATCCATTCGTATTGATCTCGCTGACGTAGGATTGCCCGGAGGAGTTGGACGGAAAAAGGCCGATCGACAGAATCAACAGCATCGGCGCCATGCCCGGTATCTTGTATTTCATTGTTTGATTCCCTGCATTTTTGGGATGAATGAGATCGTGTTTTAACGGCCGCCGTATGAATGCATTATGCCCCGCAAGGTCCGGAATCCGGTTCAACGCGGCCTTCGAGAAGCCGGAGGCTGTCCGGCGCATCGGTTGACGTCTGCCCGGATCCCCGAGAAAGGCCGCGGTCACCGCATTATGCCGCGATCTCGAGACTGCTCAATCGCGCCACCGCTCAGGCGGGCCGTCAATATCGTCAAATTGCTTCTGCTTGACAGGTGCTTTTCAATTGCTGATAATCAAATCTACGACCTATTTAGGACATTGTCAATATCATTTTCGGGTTGATCCGATATTTCGGCGAGTGATCGTGATATGAGGACGGGCCCGGAGGTCCCGAGTTTCCCGCGTCTGCGGCTCATGAACGTTGCTTTCCGCAGTATCCCGCTGTCCACGCCGATGCTCCGGTCCTGCCGTCGTCATCGTTGCCGTGCTCGTCGAATAATGCTCTTTCCAATAAGTCCAGCGGCGAAACAACTTCCGCTTTGATAAATCCCTTGCATCGGTATAGATTCGCGTATTCTTCACGGATCGATGAGAAAGGAATTCCCTAATGAATCATATGACCGTGCCGTTTTTCAGCAGACGCGCGGCGAAGCAGTAATGCAGTGCGCGTACTACCCCAGGTTTCCGGATCTTGGCCATCGCGAGCGCGCTTTCAAGGATCGTCTGCGCGGATCGCTCGTAGTACTGACCGCCAGGCCGCTCCTCGAACAGCGCTTCCTTCGGCCGGCATGCCTCCAATCGCTCCCGCGACGGAGCCGGCAGCCGTTCCGACCGAATCACCGCCCTTTCCGTTTTCCCTTGCCCCTTCACTCAGTGCTGATCATCCGCGACGTATCCTTGTCTCGAATCCTCAGGCCTACCAGCTCGCTCACTCGCGATCCGTCCGAATGAATCGTCGCCGGGATCTCAAAATTTTCCTTCTTCCAATGCTTTTCGAATATTGTCTTCACCTCGGCTCGGAAAAGCACAGGCAGCATTGGATGTTCGCGTCCCGGCGGATGCTGATTCTCGATTTGAATAATTTTTTCCCTCATACCGGAAGCCGACCGCTTTTCCGCATATCCGCAATCCTTTTTTCACACACAAATCGGTAATAGATGCCTTTCGGGAGACATGACTTTTTTGAAATGCTCGGAGCAAATCTAAATTACAAGTTCAAATCATATGAAAGCGATTATAGTTACAAAATATGGCGGTCCTGACGTTCTTCGTGTTCAAGAAGTGCCGACACCAACGCCAAATGACAATGAGGTTTTAATCAAAATACATGCCGCAGGTATTAACCATACTGATCCGGTTTTTAGAAAAGGCAAACCTCTCATTTCAAGGCTTTTCACAGGCCTATTAAGGCCCAAACACTCCATTCCAGGAGATGTTCTGGCGGGTGAGATTGTTGAAAAAGGTGAAAGTGTTAAAAGGTTCAATATTGGTGAACGTGTTTTCGGCTATTCAACGGATACTTTAGGCGCACATGCCGAATACAAATGCTTACCTGATGATTCTGCGATAATCAATATGCCGGAAAATATTACATATGAAGCGGCTGCGGGTATTGTAGATGGTGGGCACACTGCGCTTGTGTTCCTTCGGGATAAAGGGAATGTCGGCAGCAAACAAAAGATACTGATTTATGGCGCATCCGGTTCTGTCGGTACCGCCGCAATTCAAATAGCCCTTATTCACGGCGCCGAAGTAACCGGTGTCTGCAGCACACGGAATATGGAAATGGTTAAATCCTTGGGGGCAAAAAGAGTTATCGACTATACTAAAAGTGATTTTACGCAAGAAAACGAAAGATATGACATCATATTCGATACTGTAGCCAAAAAGTCATTATCTCAATGCAAAAACGCGCTGAGTGATAATGGCATTTATTTAACAACATTCCCAACGCCGGCCGTATTAATAAAAGAATTGCTTCAATCAAAAGTAAAGGGCAGAAGAGCGTTATTTGTGGCCGCCGGCATGAAACCGGTAGTTGAAAAAATTGAAAACCTGCAATATCTTTCAGAATTGATTGTTCGTAACCGACTAAAAACTATTATTGACAGAGAATACTCCATGAATGACATAGCAGAAGCTCACAGATACGTTGAAGCCGGACATAAACAGGGAAATGTGGTCATGAAAATATGTTAACAGAAGGCCCCCGGGCACATCACACGACATCGGTTATGCGGTTCCGCCTCTCTTCACCCGAATTGCCCTGCGCGGCGGGCGACTTCGCATAGCTGCGAAAAGCCAGGGGATGCACATGGAACGATTCAATGAGCGATTAATTAATACAGAATTGTGAGAGAGCGTGGGAATTATGAAAACGGCATTTATCCTTCATCAAGACCTGCAACACGCGGGGGCGGTAAACTAAAGGCGCAAAGAAGCCCGATTATAATCGATATGGCAATTCACAAATTTAAATTTACAGGCATTGATTAACAACGAAATACGGGCCCGCAACGGCCGTGTTGCCGAAGCGGGGGCTTCGCACTTCCATGACAGTGAAGCGCTGAAACCAAGCCTTGCGCCTCTGATGAGACCGGGTGCTGAAAATCCCCGTCATCGCAAAACGCCGGCACATCGGCGCCCGAACCCTACCACTGCACAACAAAATGACAGATTCAACAACGGATAATCCGGCAAAACATTGGCGACGGGAACTGCTCGATTTGAAGGAACGAGTCAAGCAGCATTCGCTCGGCGTTGAACAGGCGCTGGCCATCGCGCAGAAAATGAAGGACGATTATGGGGACAACTATGTGAAACCGAATTCAGACATTATCAACGCCCATATCCAGCTCTGCTCCACTCTCGAGCAGGCGGATATGGTCATTAGGAGGTACCGCGCCGATAGCGCTCCGCTGACGACAACCACATTCAACATCCTCATCTCGCTATCACCGGACCTGGCGACCGCTTATTCATACTTTAACCGTATTTTCGACCGCGGACTCAAGCCGAACATATACACACTGAACGGACTCATCTCGAAATGCTCGTCCTTCGAGCAGGGCAGGAATATTTTAAAGACCTTGAATAAATATAACATATTACCGAATACGCAGACATTCAACACATTATTAAGTTTGACGATAACCGGGGAACAAAGAATGGAAATACTTGAAACGATGGAAAGGCGCGGAATAGAATTCAATCTGGTGACATATAATACGCTGATTTCCCTGTCCGCCGACTACGGACAAGCTTTAAAATATTTCAACGATATTAAGGCCCGCTCGATCCAGCCGACAATAAACACATTCATTACTTTACTGAAAAAGGCGCGAAACCGGAATGATATAAATGAAGTGGAGCGCCTGTTGAAGAATGAGAGCATTCGGACGAACAACAGTTGGGACAGGCAGCTCGCGGCGAAAAGGCTCGGCAGATAGGAACGACGGCGCCGCTCGTCCGCTTATTGACGGTTTCGAGCATGGCAGCGCAGTATTCATCCGTTCGATCGGGCCTGCATCGAACTGACGGGAGTTCAACAGGCCGCAACAACCGTTTTTTATCAACGCGGATCCAGAAGAACTCGGCTGAGCAGACCGGCCTGTGCCTTGAAACATGGAGCATGTCATGAAGCGCTCTCTGTTCTCTATCATCAGCCGGGGGGATTGTTCATGGATCTGGAATATCGCGAGGTAGTGGACGTTTCTTGCGCGTTCTGCGAACACTCTCAATTGCTGCGGATTGCCGCGAAACAGAAACGGCCGGTCCGTGTTCCACAAGACCGGCCGTGAATGTTCATGCGTCGGGTTTCGTCAGCGCAGCAGGACTCCCTTTATGGTGGTCGTGACCGGCGGCCGGGAAGAGCCGGCCGGCGTGATGCGCAGGCGGAAGAAGTACGTGCCTGCAGGCTGCCGGCTCAGATCTACCGGCAGCGAGTGCAGTCCGGAGTTCAGGCCTTTACGCTCGATGCCGACGATCAGGGCGCCGCGCGCGTCGATGATATCCAGCTGAATGTCTCCCGCTTCAGAAAGAGCGCAGACGGCCGAGCCCGCGTAGCGCAGAGGATTCGGGGAAAGAGAGAGTATCGGAGTCCCCGCACTCGTGAACAGCGAGGCCTCTTTCTTCGTCTTCCCGGACTTGACTGGTGTTGCAACTGTCACCGATGACTTGCCTGAAGCATTGAAAGCGGCATCGAAGGCTTCCACGGAGTAGGTGTAACTTGTAGTCTGGCTTACGGTGGCATCGGAATAGGTCGTGGTCGTGACCGTTGCAATCGGCGAGCCGCCCTTATCCGCTCGGTAAACCCTGTATCCCGTTACGGCGACGTTGTCGGTGGAAGGATTCCAGCTCAGGTTCACGATGTTGAATTTCGGCGCCGTAGCGGTCAGGCCGGTCGGTGTGGTGGGAGGCTCGGTATCCGCAATCGGCGCGCCGTAGCGGTACGACGTCATCAGAACCGGCGCGGACATTCCGGAGGCGCTCCATGCGTTGTGGACCTGCTGACCGTATGTGTTCGTTTTGTTCTCATCCCTGAGGAAATCCATGTACTCCTTGGAAACCGTCTGGTACATGAGACTGACGACGTACGAAGCGGTTCCGACGGGGAGCGTGTAATCCGTCACGTCCCAGTTCTGTCCATCAGCGTAAGAATATTTCACCGGCGGGGACTGAATCGCCTTGAAATTGGCGTTGGTGAAACCGAGCGGCGGGATGCGGTTGTCCTTGACGACCACGTTGTTGAGGACGAAATGGAAAGAACTGCCGTCCGCGTAGTTGGAGGCGTTGGCGAGGGCTGCCACTTGTTCGGACATACCGAGCTTGACTTCGTAGACCTTCGTGTTCGAAGTCGTGAGAACGGCGGTGGAATAATCATAGGCGCCGAATTCACTCAACAAGTTGTTGCCGGCGTCGAACGCTTTCACGTTGATCCAGATCCGGCGGCCCTCCGGATAGCCTGACGGGAGTTTGTGGCCGGTGTTGTTCGTTATCTTGACGGATATGTTCGGGATCTCACCTGTAACTTGCAGGTCGGCGGCCAATGCGAGCATTTCGGCGGCGCGCTGCTTGCCCGCCGCGAGCGCTTGCGCGTTGGTCTCGCCGGGGAAGAAAGCCGGAAGTATGTCAGGCACCCACGTGTTGCCTCCCGTCATGTCGTGCAGAGCGAGATCGTTGCGCACGGGGACTCCGGCCTTGTTGCAACCCTTGCCGGTGATGTCGCGCATGTGGCAATCCTGGCAGGTGGAAACCGACGTCTTGTTGCCTCCGAACTTCGTTCCGCTCACGCCGGCCGGTGTATTGAATGAACTCTTCGTCCACTCGCTGAACGTCCTTTCGACCGGGAACATGTCGTAGGGGCTGAACGACGGGCTGGGCGTGTTCAACGCGTTCGGAACGTATAGATAGCTGTTCGGATTGCTTGGATCCTCGCCCGCTTTCTCGAAAGCGGGATTGCTTACATCATGGCAGGTCCCGCACAATGCGGCATCCTTGTGGTACGGAGAATAAAAAAACTGATGCTTGGCGACGGGATTTGTGTAAGGGCCGCGCTTGGCGTTGTTCGCGTCGCAGATGTACATGCCGTTCGCCGAATGAGTAGGTATGATCGACAGATTGGCGAGGTAAGATTGATCCTGCGCGTAGGTTCCCATGGAAAGGTAGGCCGCGTCTCCGGGATACGGGTTGGTGTTGAGCGGAGTCGGTTTCACGAGTTTGTGGCAGAAATCGCACTGCACTCCCTGCCTGTCGTTGAGATTCAGCGCGCTGCCGTCTGTCGGCGTGGAACGCCCTTCCAGCCAGCCCGCGGGCGAATGGCAGCGTATGCACAGGTCGCCCGAGAACGGGGCGTCCTGGTTCGCTATCGTCATGCAGGCATAGAAGAACGGATCGCGCGCCGCCTGTGCCATCATGTTGCCCCGCCAGTTGAAAGCGGGCTCCGCTTTGATGTCGTAGCCGCCGTGGCAGTTGTCGCATTTGTCCGGGGTTTCGAGATTGCCGGACTGGCCCGGCTGGCTGCCGGGAAGGAAGAAATCATCGAGCGTGAAACCGGCAATGCCGGTCAGCGCCGCGGACGTGCAGAGCACGAGCAGCGGAGCAATCAAATAGCGGGAACGCTTCATGGCGTGCCTCCTCAAAAGGTGCAGAAATTGTGGCCGTCGGTTTAATTGTGCGGGTTGTTCGTCTCTTCTCCCGATTCAGCGCACCCCTCAAGCAATCGGGATATTTCACGGCCAAAATATCGCAAGTCCCATGCAATGTCAATAGAGGCCTTGTTCCGGAAATTTCGGGATTTGAACTGACCGCAACCGCGATCGCGCTGAAAGTCGCGCATTGACTGCCGGATCGATGAGCCGCCCGTGCTGCCTTCCGAAACACTGCCGGGCGGGGCAGGGGATGTGATTGGTTTGGATCACGTGATTTTGTATTTAACCGCTCAACGCGGAAGTCGGAGGTATTAATGCCCAATCACGTCCATGTCATGCAGCCATGATCAACGCCGTCGCACACAGGGTGATATTTTCTCTCATTTTCCTGCCGATCCTTTCAGGAGCGGGCTCCGGCCTGCTCGCACAGATTCCGGCGGAAGCCGCCGACCGTTATCACGATGTCCTGCGCTGCGTGAACCGCGGCGAGGCGAGGGAAGCGATACGGCTGGGGACTATTCTGATCCGAGAAAAGCCGGATCTGCTTCGGACATACAGGCTGGTGGCGACGGCTTTCATCAAGGACAGCGCGGTATCCGAAGGCAGACGCTTCTTTGACTCCCTGCTCGCCTTGGAACCTAAGCGCGCGGGCGCGCATTACGGCAGGTCGGCTATCCTGGCATCCGGTCATGACCTGGCTGGTGCTGAGAAGGAACTGAAGCAGTGCATTGAGCTGAGACCGGACTTTCACGATGCATACATGCGTCTTGCGAACATACCCGAAGCGTCCGAGCACTTCGACACAATTGCTTCATGGATGCAGCGAAGACTCGCCGTCGATAATAAGCAGGGAGCCTTGCATATGGGTATCGGGATTCTGCGCTGGCGTATGCGGGATTTGGAGTCGGGCTTGCAAGAGTTCGTGAGGAGTCTAGAGATTGATTCGAGCGCGCCTATCGTTTACTACCATAAGGGTGTGGTCGAACAACAGATGGGAAGAATTTCGGACGCTCAGGCATCTTTCTACAGGGGATGCAGCGTAGCTTCGATAATGCACGACCTGGAATATGAAGCCGCGCTTACAGGACTTGTCGGGTACACTTATGATGATCTCCGGGAACCGGAAAGAGCGACGAAACAGATAAACAAAGCGTTGATACTCGCACGATCTTTGGCGGACCGCAGGTCGGAAATGTTTCATACCGGAGCTCTTGCGAATTCCTTGAGGGCTCAAAGACGATTGGAGGAGGCGCTTGCGGCCTACGATCGCGCTCTCGAGATGGCCGTGGAACTGCAAGAGATAAAATATCAGGAAATGACACTGGGCAACAAAATTGCCGGTCTTTCTGACCTCGAAAGAAACGAAGAAGCGGCGGTGTGCGGTGAAAGGGCGTTGCGCATGGCGACTGCACGGGGCGATTCGATCGCGGTCGCGCGATACGCGTTGAATACAGGCGCCGCGTACGCGAATCGAGCTATGTACGAAGCCGCGTTGAATTGTTTTTATCGTGCGCTCGATATTTACGAAACTGCCGGCATGCGGAGTGATGCCCTCATGACACAAGCGAATATCGGTATAGCGCTGAATAGTCAAGGGCGGAATCTGGAGACCATTGAAACACTTGAGCGGGCTCTGCGAATTGCGCGCGGATCGGCGGACAAAAAATCCGGAATGGCGGCTTGTTCGGCCGTAGGAACCGCTTACGGTAATATCGGCATGTATGATAAAGCTGACATGTATTTCCGGAAGGCTCTCCAAAGCGCTTTCGATATCAACGACGCAATCATGATCGTGACACAGTTCGGGAACATCGGCCTCATCGCAAAAAAACGGGGAATGCTCGATACATCAATCGCGTACATCACCAGAGCCATTGAGGACGGCGGAAAATATCTCGATACGCGGGGAGTGATCGCGAATCAGAATAATCTCGCTAACGTGTTTCAGGACCGGGGCGATTATTCCAAAGCGCTTCAACTACAGGAGGAGGCTCTGCGGCTTTCCGAAAAAATAGGTGCGCACAATTTAACCGCCACGATTCTGGAAAATATCGGCACTTCGTACGACAAGCTGGGCGATCCCGGAATCGCGCTGAATTATTACCGGCGAGCGTCGCATCTCGCCCTGAGAATCGGCGCCGGGAAATCCATCATAACCTCTCTGAAAAGCATAGGGATCATGTACGAACGGCTCGGGAGAGATTCTCTCTCTCTCGAGGCTTACCGGGAAGCAATCTGCCTCGCGCGAGAGATGGGTTTTCGAGATGTCGAAACCTTCGCTTTGATGGCGACAGGAGTGGTGTTTATGCGAATGGGAGACTACCCTAGAGCGTTGCAGCATTACGTGCCGGCCTTCGGGATGTATCTCGAGGCGGGCAACCTGGATGGACTCGGCACATTATTCGTGCATATTGGGGAAGTCATGCGTGATTTGCATGAATTTGATGCGTCGCTGGATTTCCTGCAAAAAGCCGAATCCATCGCCCGCCGCCTGAAGGATCCCATCATGGCGCATGACGCGCAAGTCCGAAGAGGCGACATCGCCAGACGACTGAAGCGATATGACGAAGCAATCGAATGGTACGAGAAATCGACGCGAGAGCTCGAATCCGTCCGCAACACATTGCGCAGTGAGTCCGACCGGACCTCCTTCCTGGACCGGCATTCGGACGCGTACGAGCTTCTGGTGCTGGCCGCGCTCGACGCGGGCAGGACCGATGACGCGTACGAGTACTTGCAGCGCTTCCGCGCCGCCGGCGCGAGGGAGGCCGCGCAGGCGATCAGGCAGTCGTTACGCGCCGATATGCCTCCCGTTGAGTTGCGCGGACTCCACGCTCTTGAATTTCGTATCAGGGAACTGTACGCGCAGCTGGGGAACGGGGAAGTTCTCTCCAACACCGCCATGCGCGGCAAGGCGGAGCATGAACTGCAGACATCGCTGGACGGGCATGCCACGCTGCTCGCCTCCATAGAGCGCAGGCGCCCGCGCTGGTCGAACGCAACCGGCGCCGCCGGACGCCTCGATATCCGAGCCGTGCAGCGCATGCTGCCGCGCGGCTCGATACTGGTGGAGTATTTCACGAACGAAGAGAGCTCCGACGCCTGGATCCTGCGCGGCGACTCGGTGTTCTTCGTCGAGCTGCCCCTGACCTCGGTGGAACTCGCCGAGAAGATCACGCGACTGCGCCGGCCTTTCGCGGAGGTGCGCGAGGGAAAAAATCTCGCCGACGTCGGATTCGATGTTTCCCTCGCCGGGAATCTTTACAAGGATATTTTCGCGCCGCTCGAAAAGCACTTGTCGCCGGGCGCGCCATTGCTGATAGTACCGGACGGACCGCTGCATTTCCTGCCCTTCGAGCTTCTGGTCACCGAAGACGCCCGTATGCGCGGCGAGCCGGGCGTTCTGTTCTCGGAATATGAAGGCTTGCGCTATCTGATCGAGAAATATCCGATCTCTTACCTGCCCGGCTCCGGTTTGCTGGCCGTGGTTATGGACAGCGCATCCGGCGCGGGGGCGATGGAAGGGAAACTTCTTGGTTTCGGAGCGCCGTTCCTGGGCACATTGAAAAATGCGGCTGCGGCCCGCGCGGATAACACAGTTTCGGAAATATCCTTGAGAGCCGGCGGGAAATACCGCTTCAGGGAGCTCGCGAGCAAGGATGTCGCAGAGGTGGCGGCGATGATGACACCCTCGGACCTGCACATGGGAAAGGACGCCACGGAAGCCCGTCTCAAGGAACGCGCCCGGCATTATCCGAACCTGTACATCTCTTCGCATGCCGTCGCCGACGAACGGCGTCCGCTTTATTCCTTCGTGGTCCTGGCCCAGGACAGCGCCGGACGCGAGGACGGCTTTCTGAACGCTCACGAGGTTTTCAATCTGAACTTGAACGCCGACCTGGTCACCCTCAGCGCCTGTGAAACGGGTCTGGGGAAGTTGAGCCGTGGAGAAGGCGTGGTCGGACTGACCCGCGCCTTTCTCTGCGCGGGAGCGCGTTCGCTGCTGATGAGTCTCTGGAGCGTGGACGAACGCTCGACGAGGATGATGCCCGTGTTTTACCGGAATCTAACGGCGGGTCACTCGAAGGTCGAGGCCCTGCGAATGGCCAAACTTGAATTGCTCCGGACGCGCATCGGCGGCATTTCATATGCCCATCCCTTCCTGTGGGCGCCTTTCGTCCTGTCCGGGAATCCGGGGGCAGAGGGAAGGGCGAAGGAGTAATCAATCACTGTTACAGCAAATTGCCTCTGAAGTAAGGCTTGCATCCTGACTGAAATATTTTTCAGCAGTTGCAAGAAAACCCCTCCGCGAGCGATATACGCATGTGGGCGCTTTCGTCTTTCATCACAGCTGCATGGGGGCTGCCGCCGCCGGGACGACTTTCCGCTCCGTGCCGCGGCTCTGCGGCGGTCCGTGCCGTGCAGACGTTGCATTTTGCTTTTTCGTGCCGCTTTCCATAGAATTCGGCGGCGGATCAAACAAACTCAAACGGGCGTCGTCCGTATTTTCCAGGAAATCAACCCCCCGTATGCCTTCTGTCGAACAGCTGTTGCGCAGCCTCATTGAGCTCGCCTCGTCGCGTGATATCGCATCGGCCGATTATTCGCACATCGAGGATGAATTGCGGCCGGCCCTCTGCATTCTGCTGCGGGAAAGCGCGGCGCGCCTGAGGTATCCGGGCGTTCTGAAGCGCACAAGAGCCCGCATCGAGACGGACGTCAGTCTGGAGGTCTGCGAGGAACTGCTGATCGACATCAGACGCGAGGGATTCAAAATCAAAGAAGACGGCCGCCTCGCGCATGACGGCGAGGATTGTAAAGCCGGCTTCGCGGGATACGCTCTTGATATTCTGAAATCCCGTATGGACGGGCGGGTAAATATCGATGCCCTGGCCCTGGAGGCGATGCGCAAAGGATGCAATGACGGCGAGTGGAACAGTCTCTTCAACCTGATGAACAACGGCCTGTTCCGGAATGTCAGGCACAAGCTGTCCAATTGTTCTGATGATGAATGGAAGGATGTGATGGCCGATACCTGGACAACGGTTATTGAGCAGATAAATTCCGGCAAACTCAGCGTCAAAGATGAGGGGAACACACCATACCTGGAATACAAGGGAGAGAAGCACCGCAGCGGTTTTGCCGCTCACTGTTACGGAATACTCGGCAACAATATCAAACGCGCCCGGCATGCGGCAGGGAAGATGCCTGTCACGCTGGATGAAGAACCTGCTGACGTATCCGTGGATGCCGACACGAGCGATTGCATCCGCTTCTGCTTGAATCGGATCGAGATCGAAAAACACAAAGTGGCGTTGTGCGCCTGGTACAACTGGCAGAAATACGAAACCTATTTAAGCGACAAGTTCTCGCGTTATTATGACTTCATAAAGTTTCAGCTCCGCGCTGCGGGTTTGGAAACTGATAATGAAAATACGATAGCCTCATGGATCTCTCGCGGTAAAAGTCGGTTCAAAGAACTCTATGCAACACATTGTCGATAATAATCCTGAAGCAGAAGGTTGCACGGCGCCCGAAACAGGGCGGAACCTGGATCTTTATGAGCTCGACATGCTGGATGAGAAGGATAAACGGGCTTTCGAGATGCATCTGTTCGCGTGCCCGTATTGTTTCGAGCAGGTAAGGACATTCGCCCCGGCTTTCGCCGCGCTGCGCCGATCCCCGGAGGAGTTATTCCGGCTCCCCGTCCCGGTCGATGCCATGAATGAGGAAGCGCAAGCCGGACTCGGGGAGAAAGCCGGTATCGCTGATGCCGCGGTCGCTTCTGCTGCCCCTGCTGTTCCGCAAAGTCGGCCGAGACTCGGCGAACGCCTGATCGGACGGCTGCATTCTCTCCGGGAAAGATATTCCGGTTTTACCGGCAGTCCCGCGCTTGCCTATGCGCCCGCACTGGGGCTGGTCATCGTGATGGTTGCAGTGCTGCTACTGTTGCCGGCCGATACGGGCCTGAAGCAGGATAAGTCCGTCGCGGCGCTGGATTCGACGACCGGCATCGACAAGTCCGCGCTGCGGGACACGGCGGCGGAGAGCGCTCCCGAAACGGGGGACATTCCCGGCGGTTTGTACGCGCAGCTCGCCGAGGTCGAAGCCGCGCCTTACGTGCCCGTGGCGCTGCTGGGCTTCGGCGACGACGACACGGCGGACAGTCTTTTTCATGCGGGGATGGACTTCTACGTCGGAAAACAATACGACAGGGCGATAAGGCCGCTCTCGAGAGCCGCGGCTCTCAATCCCGGCCACGCGGAGGCGAATCTCTATCTCGGCATTTGCCGCCTTCTGACGGGTTCGGCTCGCGAGGCCATGCGGCCGCTGAGCAGCGCCGCCGGCGCAGGAGACGGCGCGCTCAGGGACAAGGCGCATTGGTACAAAGGACAAGCGCATCTCCTGCTGAATGAAGGATCGAAGGCGAGGGAGGAATTCCGGATCCTGAGTTCAGGCGGCGGGAAATATGCGTCCGAAGCCGGACGTATGCTCCGTCAAATCGACGATGTCGACAAGCCCTGATCGTATCTTTTTCCTGTAACCGAAAAAAAATTCCGGCAAGACTGCATGAAGCGGCCCCGTCCGGCGATGTACGGATATATGCGTCCGTATCGCCGTACGGCATCGTGCCTGCGCGCGTGCGGACAGTCAAAAAACTTAAAAGCCCGGAGGATGTCATGAGCAAGCAGGAACGCGCCGCTATCTATCTCGAGTACCTTCAGTCCGAAGGTTTCCGGCCCGAAATCGACAAGGACGGAGACGTTCGCTTCGGTTACGAGGGCAAGGTGTTTTTCATCATCATCGACGAGAGTGATCCCCAGTTTTTCCGCATTGTGATGCCGAATTTCTGGAAGATCGACAACGACGATGAGTGCGGGCGCGCTTTGAGCGCGATCTCGCACAGCAACGGCCTTTCGAAGGTCGCGAAGTGTTTTCTGGTTCGAGGCAACGTCTGGGCCTCGATCGAACTCTTTTTCGGCGAGCCGGAACAGGAATTCAGAGCCGTGTTCCCGCGCACCATGACCGCGCTTATGAACGGCGTGAACAACTTCGTTGCGCGCATGCGGCAGCCGGCCGTCATGGCCTCTTGACCCCTGATGCGAGTAGCAAGGCGATGACAACAACTTGTGTGAAAAATGACTGGCATTCGCTGCTGCCGCGGATCAGGGATTCGCTTCGTGTATAGAGGCCCCGGACGGATCCGGCGACGCGTTCGGATTCAAAAAAGTAAAAATACTTTCAACAGATTCTGACGGAGGAAATAAGATTTCTCGATATATCGATTCGATTGCGGCGCTGCTGCTTGTCGCGGCGGCCGCGAACGCCCAGGCGCCGTCGCGTCGGCGGCCGGGGGCGAAGTTTTTGTCGCCGTGCCCGGGCCGTCCGGAGTATACAGGTCCGTGAATCGAAATGGATGGCGCCGCATCAACGACGGCCTGTCTGATCAGGGTGTCCACGGCCTGGCCATGCTGCCCGATGGCCGGTTGTTGTCCGCGGCCGACGGCGGTGTGCATGTCATGGACACGTCCCGGGCAGTCTGGGA
Organism: uncultured Chromatiales bacterium; assembly: GCA_964388275.1. Taxonomy (GTDB): domain Bacteria; phylum Bacteroidota; class Ignavibacteria; order SZUA-365; family SZUA-365; genus JARYLZ01. Next base: position 1,163 of record CAYLZD010000029.1, on the reverse strand, counting down.
AAATTCAGGACTGAAGGAACCCTCGATATCTATAATAACCGTGGGCGCCGGGCATGCCTACGCGGGCACCGCCATCGCCGGTGTATACGGATTCGGCGAGCCTGCCGTCGCGGGACTTCCATCGCAACCGACGTATGCGACGTCCATCGCTTTGGGAGCCGCTTTCCCGAATCCGGGCAGGGGGGACATCCATATCCCGATAGGCGTCCGCTCTCCTGTCTTCGCCAGAATAGCCGTATCGGACGTTCTCGGCCGCGAAGTCGCGATCCTTCATGAAGGTTTTCTCGACGAGGGCTGAAGGACGCTGCAATGGAACACCGCGGGCTTGCCCGGGGGAAATTATTCCCTGAGAATTTCCACCGCAACCGGTTCGGCGTCACGAAAGCTGATGCTGCTGCCCTGGAAAAAACCATTGGGCCCGCGCGCAGACTGCTTGTTTTAGTAGGATGATCGGATTATGTTCTACGATTATCGGCTAACACAGCCTTAAATCGACGCCCGGTTTCGCTGATGGCAAAACCCGCATCGATCAGTCCATTCAAATCAAGTAACGTACCGTATGTCTTCATCGCACTCAGCGTTGTGCGGAAAACTTTTTCTGACCGCATGCTGCATTGGTCTCACGGCGGCTGTTTATCTTCCGGCGCAGGAGCTTTCCCAACAGGGATCCGCATCTCCCTTCAGCATGCAGGGCAGCATCGGCGCCACGCTGACAGGCAACACGATTTCGGGCATCGATAGGCGAAAGGCCCCCTTTTCCTGGATGGTGAACGGTTCGGCAACAGCGCGGATATACGGCATATCAGCGCCCTTCAGCTTCGCCTTCTCAGAGCGCGAACGGAATTTCCAGCAGCCGTTCAATGAGTTCGGCATTTCTCCGCGCTACGAGTGGGTGACCCTGCATGCAGGCTACCGTTCGCTGTCCTGGTCCCGCTACACCAACGCCGGCGTGCGCTTCCTCGGCGCGGGCGTGGAGATCAAGCCGGAGAACCTCTACCTCTCGGCCGTGTACGGGCGCCTGCAGCGCGCGGTCGAGGAAGACTCGACGAACCGCTACGCGGTGGCGGCTTACAGGCGAATGGGAGGAGGAGCGAAATTCGAAATCGGTGATGAAACGAAACGCGCCGGCATCAGTTTCTTCTATGGAAAGGACGACACGGCAT
>CAYLZD010000028.1:0-55011 GCA_964388275.1 uncultured Chromatiales bacterium | reverse complement strand
GCACCTTTACAATAGGGTATCTCTAACAAAATCGGAGGTTTCAAATGAAACTCGGATCAAGCATGAAACAAAGCCTGTTCCTGACGGCCGTCTTGCTGTGCATGGCGGTCGGAGCGCAGGCGGCCACCTGGTACGTCAGCACCAGCGGCGACGACGTGACTGGAAACGGCAGTCAGGCCAATCCATATAAGACGATCAACAAAGCGATCCAGGCCGCTTCCGCGGGGGACGAGATCATCATTGCAGCGGGTACATATCCCGAAACAAGCCAGACGTGGGTCGACATCGAGCTTTTAAAAAGCTTGAAGCTGGTAGGAGCGGGGTCAGGACAGACTATCGTGGAATTCAGCGCCAAGCAGCATGGAATGGAGATACGTCCGGATGCGACAGGAACCGTTTGGATTGAAGGGATAAGCTTCACGAAAAATTCATCGAATGCAAAATCGGCCGATTGGGCCGTACTCGTCGGCGAGACCGGCGGAACCTTCAGCAGCATAACCTTCAAGGATGTGGAAATCGCGTATGCCCAGGCCAGGAATCTCCATTTCGCCGCCGCCACATATGCAAGCATAGTGATAGAGGATTGCGACATTCACCATTCCGGTGGATGGGGATGTTCCATGAGGGGGACGCTTACGAGCGTGATCATCACGAATTCCGATTTTAGAAATTGCGGATGGAATAATGCAGCGGAGGGAATCGGTTTTGATATCGACGTCCCTCCGATAAATGTAGGTCTGCTGCAGGTGACCGGTGGTAACTTCAGTTACAACACTGCCAAGGGAATTAACCTGCTGAAGACAACAAATGCGATATTCGACGGGGTTACCGCGAGCAATAATTCAGGAGCTTCCGGAGGCGGTTTCGGCGTATCCATTTGGGAATGGAACAGCATTTCCTCCAATCTGGTATTCAAGAACTCCACATTCAGCAACAACGCGCTGGATGGCTTTTTATTCGGAACCGAAGGCACGACTTCCATTCAGGACGTGACGATAGAAAACTGCTTCCTGCACGGCAACGGCAGGAGCGGGGTGTTTATGTATGGATTTTATGGGGGGACAGTTTCGGGTATCGCTTTCAATAAAAACAGCTTCAGTTCAAATGGAGTCAATCTCTGGAGTGATTACGCTGCATTGATAGATGCTTCCGGCAACTGGTGGGGCACAAGCGCTTCTCCGGCGACGGTCGCGGCTACGATGACGGGTAGCAATTTCGACTTCACGCCATATTTAGCTGCGGGCACGGATGTCGAGCCGGCTACAACGGGTTTCCAACCGGATATGTCGGAACTGTATGTGACTTTGTCCGGAGCGCAGTCGGGCGGCGCGGGGCGCATACAGGAAGGTGTGGATCTGGTGTCAGGCAGCACAGTTCATGTCACTGCGGGAGCGTATACCGAGAATATCGAGATCGATAAGGATCTTACACTGAAGGGAGAAGGCGCATCAAGCACAACAATCGTATCTCCCAACTCGTTGCCGATATCCTTCGTAACAGGGAGCAACAACAACCGCGCAATTATATATGTCCACGACGCAGCCGAGGTGAAAATCGAGGACCTGACTGTGGATGGCGCAAGCAAGGGAAACGCGAATTTCAGGTTTATCGGCGTCGCATACCGAAATGCGGGAGGCGGAGTCAGCGATTGCAATGTGATCGACATCAAAGACACGCCTTTCAGCGGGGCTCAGCACGGCGTGGCCGTTTATGCTTATGCCGACAACTCGACCTCGCGTAATCTTATGATTGACGGCTGTGTCATCACCGGCTTTCAGAAAAACGGAATGGTTTTGATCGGACAGGATCTCACTGTTTCCGTATCTGGCTGCACCGTAACCGGAGTCGGCGGGACAAGCGTCACAGCACAGAACGGCATACAGGTTGGGACGGGCGCCGTAGGCGAACTCGACGGCAACATCATATCGGGAATCGCATATCATACGACACCATCGAGTGACTGGTGTGCATGCGGAATACTGATTTACGACGCTGGAGCCGTGGACGTCAATAACAGTGAAATCACAGATTGCCAGGTTGCTCTGTATCATGGCGGCACGGGAGGAATGATATCAGGCAACAGCATCACCACCGATGCGACAACCATCGGAACAACGGATTACGTCACCGGAATAGGAATATGGCCCGTAGCCAGTGCTTCATATGTGGTGGTCGGCAATACGGTTGTAGGTGACGGCACTTACGGCACCGGCATAGACCTGTATCCGGACGGCACCGATGTTCTGGATGCAACCGTCGCTCAGAATACGGTCGAGGACTGGGAATACGGTGTATGGGTCGGGAAAGCGAGCGGCGCCACAGTCGATGCGGCCGTCAACAACAACATGATTTCCGGCAGCGCGGCACTCGGTCTCTACAATACCGCCGGCGTGATGGTCGACGCCACAGGCAACTGGTGGGGCAGCAATGACGGTCCCGCCGACGCGAACGGAACAAAGGAAATGCCCTTCGCGCTGCCTGCCACGGTCGCGGAAATGACGAACACGGAGACGACCGCCGGGAACGGAGTTACGGACAACCTCGTCAACTATTACCCGTGGAACGCGCTGGACATTCCCGTCGCCGCAACCGCCACGGACTATGTTTCTCCGGCGAACGGCGTGTCGCTGAATTTCAGCATACTCCCCGCGGGCGGTGGCGAAGTGTCCATCAAGCGCTTCCTCTCGGCGCCTTACGGCTTCCCGGCCGCACCCGCGGGCGCGGCGATAGGATCGTATCTCGTGCTGACCTCCGACATGGCGAACTATTCCTTCAACGTCACGGTCACCCTCAACGATCTCCCTGCCGGATTCTCCTCGACAGCGACACTCGCGTATTACAACTCGGCGACTACATCCTGGGTGCCGGTGGGGGGCGTTTTCACCGACGTGGCGCCGGCGGGATTCGGACCGGAAGACACATACGCGTTCACAACGAACCATTTCACGCCTTTTACCTTCATCAACACGCCGAGCACGCCTTACGACCTTTACGTCAGCAGTTCGCCCACAGTGTTCGAAGGCGGCATCGTGTATCCGAATACGAACTGGGCGCCCGTTCCCACCGCTTACGAACCGGATGACTGGGGCTGGAGCGGAATCGAACAGAATTCCTTCTACCTGGTTCCCGGTGGAGGTTCTCAATTCGGCGCCTGCGATCTGACCGTGCAGTGGGACGACGGGTACATGGAACTCGTCGGTGTGGATTTCGGAAGCGCGGGAACGCCCAATGGGCTTTTCGGCAGCGGCCAGTCGTATATGCCGCAGGCGATGTACAATCTTCTCGGCAGCACCGACAAGGTGCGTATCAACTGCTCGCGGCTCGACAACAACAACTTCACTACCATCTCGGGCGACTACATCGCCAAGCTGACGTTCAAGACGCTGAAACCCGGCTATGCGCCCGTAACGGTGATCTCGACTGATTTCCGCTATTACAATCCGTCAGCCGCTCCCTCGGGAGTCTACATGATTCCGACCGAAGCCGCCGTCAAGGCGTATCTCGGAGATTTCGCCGACGATAAGGGCACGCCTGCCACAACCGCCGACGACGACCAGTCCACCGGCGACGGCAACGTGAACTATGCGGACCTCGTGCCCTGGTCGCTTTCGTACTGGTCCGGAGTGCCGGGTTACGCTCCGGGCATGACATACTACAAGCTGAAATACGACATAGGTCCTACAACCGACGCCTACGTCTGGTCGCTCCCGACCGTGGACAATATGATCGAGTTCGAGGACCTCGTGATTTTCGCCATCATGTACGGCAAGAGCGCGGCGAACGAGCTTCCGAAACTCGAACCCGCCCGCAATACGGTAGTGGTGCGCGCTGGTCCGGCGGAAACGTCGGATAGGGAGACGCGCGTACCGCTTTATGCATACGGCGACGGCGTGCGCGCGCTTCGTGTGGATCTCGAAGGACGCTATGGTCGCTTCCTCGGAGTGGAGTCGGGGAGCGGTCTGGCCTTCGGTCTGGACGCCTGCGGAAAACTGCGAGTCGATGTTGCGACTCCCGGCAGGGATCTCCGTCTCGGAGACGAGCCGGTGGCGGTTCTGCGCTTCGAAAGTGTTGCCGATCTGCGCGTCAGTGGCGGTGACGCCCGCGACGCGCGCAACAGCAAGCTGCATGTCGTCTCCGGCCTGACGCCGGAAGCCCTGACGCTCGAGCAGAATTATCCCAATCCGTTCAACCCGTCCACCACCATACTCTACGCGACGCCGCAGTCCGGCCATGTGCGCCTCGAGGTGTACACGATGCTCGGCGAGCGCGCCGCCATTCTGGTCGACGGCGCGATGGAAGCGGGCACGCATGCCGCCGTCTGGAACGGCCGCGACGATTCGGGCCGCGAACTGCCGAGCGGGCAGTACATATGCCGTCTGACTTCAGGCGGCCTCAGCATACAGAAAACCATGTCACTGATGAAGTGATGAGTTCTCCCGCCGGGCGCGGCTTTACGGCCGCGCCTTGCGGGTACTATAAGGAGAGCGACATGAAAACGCGGTATTTCCGCAGCACGTTGCTGTCGATAATCACCGCCGCGATTTGCGCCCATGCGCAGTCTCCGCGGTTGCAATTGCTTCCTTCGTCCGCCTCGGCGCCCAGAGGCGGGGAGTACAGTCTCGCCGTCAAGGCGATGGACTTCCCGCCCTTCCGCGCGTACACCATACGCGTGAAATACGACGCCTCCGTGCTCCACTGCCGCCTTGTCAAACAGGAGCGTTACTTCGGCGAGTACAGCACATTCTGGTTTACCGACATCGACTCGGCCGACGGCATCGCGGGCGCGGACGAGTCGATACTCGGAGTGGGCGCAGTTTCAGGCGACGGGGCCTTGTTTTCGCTGGTGTTCCGCGTGCTGGGCGAAGGGACTGCGCGCGTTCGCTTCGAAGCGTATTCCGCGAACGACTCCGCTCTCAAAACCATATCACCCATAGCAGTCGAGGAGTCGATGCTCACAGTCGGCGTCGAGGATCTCGTGCCGGAAGCCCGGGGCGCATTGTCTCCGGCCGCCTGGCCGAATCCGTTCGCCGCTTCTCTGGACGTGTCGCTCGCGAACAGGGCTTCGCAGCCGCTGTGCGTGCGCGTTCATTCCGTGGACGGGCGCTGCGTGCGCATCCTGCACGAAGGACAGACCGGGCGCGGCGTTCTTCAACTGCGCTGGGACGGGAACACAGCCGACGGCCTTCCCGCGCCTCCGGGCACATACGTGATTTCGGCGCACACCCGGACGTCCGCCGGATGTGTCGTCGTATCAAAACACCGGTGAAATCCGGCGCAACGGACGAATAACATCCATCTGTCCTGAAAAAAGCTTAATACCATATCTCCGGATCTTTACATCAAGAGGGAATACGAAATGAGAAATTTAATAGCGGCTGTTGCTCTGTTGGCTTTCCTGAGCGCATCCGGATACGCGCAGACACCGACCATCACCCTGTCCGGCGGCACTTTGTCGGGGTCCTTCGGCGCCTGGGGCGGAACGGGAAAAGTTTACTCCCCTGTCTTCAACGTCGATGCGAGCGGCGGGATAGACATCACGTATTACGACATCGACATGTCCTTGCTGAGATACATATCAAGCAGTTGGACGCTGAAGGGTGTCGCTCAACCGGGTATTACGGTCGGCATATCGATTCCAAGCATCGATCCTCCGCCGAACAGCATATGGGCAGTGATGCTCAATCAGGAGATCGCATCCGGCAATGATTGGAATGCCAATCCGATCAGCACTCTCGGTCCGGATGGTTTGCCGTTTACCAGCGACGATACGAGGCATTACGGGCATCAGGACTGGTACAGAACATCCACGGGTGGAAAGGTCGGAGGCGCTGCGGCCGATCCGTTTTACAACAACGAAAGTTATGTGACTCCGAATCCCCGCTTTCCTACCGCCCCGGCGAAAACGGCGACTGAGCTCAATTCCTTCGATTTCCGCCTGCGCGTGCTTCCGACCGGCGCCAACAGCTACACCTATGAAATGTGGGTGCGCTTGCACAACGCAGCATCAAACATTGAAGGATGCGGATACTGTGCCTGCGGAACCTTCAATTATGCGATCAATAATTGCGGCGCGACAGGAGCCTGGCGGCAATTCGCGAACGGAGCCACGACCGTCTTCCCGGTTTCGGGCATGGACCTGAGCGCCGCGCACGTCTACATGGGTCTCGGAAATTTCCAGGATCCGGCGTCGCATTCGCTGGCCTGGGGACGCATAGAAGTGACAGGCACTCTTACGACTCCCGGCGAAGTGTGGGTGAATTACCTCTGGAGCGGTTCGAGCAGTCTGCAGGAGGTAGCCCCGGACAGGTATTACGGCTACAACGCCTTCGACAACATCACCTCGGCTCTCGCGGCCGTGGCGTCCGGAGGAACAGTGCATGTCGCCAACGGCACATACGCTCACAATTCCACGCTGTACATCAGCAAGCCGGTGACTATGCTCGGCGAGTCGGAGAGCGGCACAATAATCGATGTGTCGTCGAATACCGGCGGCGGTTGGGGGCTGGCGCTCGAAACCGGCGGTATCACTATGAAACGCTTCACGATCATCCCCGCAAGCGCTTCCACTTCGGGATATCCGCTGCATGCTTCGAGCAACGCGACGCCCATGGCCGTTCTTTCAGGCCTGGATCTGGAAGACATAACCATTGACGGCGGCAAGAAAACCGGTTTCGACATTCACGGCTTCGACGATGTGACTCTGACGAATCTGACGACGAAGAATGCGATCTCCGGCAACGGCGTGCAATTGACCGGCTGTCACAACGTGGCGATGACCGGCATAACCACGGCCGGAAATTCGTGGGGCGGCTCGGCAGTCTATTGCTCCGGCGCTTCTTACCTCAACAGGGCATGCGACAACGTCTCGATAAACGCGGCCAACAGCGCATTGGGAGAAGCCAACCAGTTTTACGTGGAAAACACGGCGACCCTGACGAGCACGAACATAATCGCCACCGGTTACGATTTTAAGGTCCTGAATTCGGCTATGCCGTTGTATGCGTTTTACAACGAAGACGTGAGCAACGCGGTGGGACTGGCCTGCAATCTCGGAGGAGGCGCCGCCAACTCCACGGTCACCGACGTGGTCAGCGGCGACTATTATGTGGGGCATTACACTGCCAGTTACATGAAAATACAGAATGCCGTGAGCGCGGCTTCGGTGGGTGTGAACATTCATGTATTTCCGGGGACCTATGTCGAAAACCTGACATGGAACAAACGCCTGAACCTGATCGGCGCGGGCAGCGGCCTCGACGAGGCCTCGAACACCATACTCAGGAAGAACACGGCGAATCCCATAATATCCCTCGCCGCTTCGGGTCTGTCGGCCTCCTCGCCGGTTCTGTTCAAGGACCTGCGTCTCGAACCGGTGGAAGTGCAGGGCTTCAACCTGCAGAGCGATGTCGCTTACCTCAAGCTCGACAACGTTCATGTGATCGGCAGCAGCTCCACGAGTTGCACCGAAAACGAGGTGGGGCTGCGCGTGTGGGTGTCGCTCAGCCTGTCGCATCTCGAGGTTGTGAACTGCGCCTTCGACAAGCTGCACTACGGCTGGTACTTCGCGAAGAACCCGAACGCCGCGACGCCTCCACCGGATCTCACGTCCAACGTATCCGGCGTCGATGTTTCGGGAAGCACTTTCAACGAAAACGGACTGAAAGGTCTCTACGCCGAGAAGCTCTCCGATGCCGTGTTCACGAATGTGACTGTTGACGGCAACGGCACAAACAACGGCGGCGCCTGCGCGCTCAACACCTGGAACTGCGGCGTCGACATCAACCTGAAAAACGGCGCCTACAGCGCGATTCACTTCATCGACTGTGAGATAACGGACAACGGCCTCGGTGTGAAGGAGGGAATGGGTCTCGCCGTGAAAGCGCGCTCCGGCGGCGATAACGCCGCGTACTCTCCGTCCAGTCTAACGGATGTGCTCGTCACGGGCTGCACGGTAAGCGGCAACGAACGCGGAATCCGTTTCGGCGAACCCGGAAAGAGCAATACCGGACCAACGGGCGTGCATGTCAACAACAACCTCATCTCCGGAAACGTGAAAACATATTCCGGCAGCGACGGTTCCGCTTACGGCGGCCTTGTCAACATGTCGCTCGCCGAAACCGACGCCACCGGCAACTGGTGGGGTTCCAACAACGGACCGGCCGACGCGACCGGCACGCTCGAAATGCCGGACAATCCGGCGGCGACGGCGCCGCAGATGCTCAACGCGGCGCCCTCGGGCCAGCTCGGAGACGCCGTCACGGACAACGTCGACTACTATCCCTGGAACGCCCTCGACCTTCAGGTCGCGGCCACGGGCAATTACACATCGCCTGCCGGCGCTGTGAACCTGAATTTCGCCACGCTGCCGACCGGCGGCGGCAACATTTCGATCAAACGCTTCGTTTCGCCGCCTTACGGCTTTCCGGCGCCGCCGACAGGCGCCGTGCCCGGACTTTATCTCGTCATCACTTCGGACATGCCGAATTACTCATTCAACGTCACGGTCACGCTCAGCGATCTGCCCGCGGGCGTGGCGGCCACGTCGAGCATCTATTACTACAACACAGCCACCTCGGCATGGGTGGCTCAGGCGGGAACATACGCCGATCTCGCTCCCGCGGGACACGGTCCCGAGGACACCTTCACCTTCACAACGAATCACTTCACGCCTTTCACGATCCTCAACCCGGGCGCGCTGCTCCCGATCATACTGACCGACCGTTACCCGAACGATCTCTACGACGAATCCACGATACCTCCAGCGACGGAGCCCTGGCAGTCGTGGATGGGCAACGGTGACCTGACATACGACTGGTCGTGGTCTTATCTCGGTTATCAGCTCGAGGTGATACCGCTGCTCATACCCGGAAGCCCGGCCACCGGCGCCAACATATTCGCGGCCGACGTGGTCCTCAGCATCGACACGACCATGTGGAAAGCTTATGAAAGCGATGTGACACTCGGCGGCCTGTGGGGCGCGAATCCGACGCAGTTGTTCGTGCAGCGGACGCCCGGCAGCGGCTCGAGCGTGCTGCTCGAGATGCACGCCGCGATCACGGCCGCCTTCAATCCCGAGGTCGTCTCGGATGCCGTGAGCTCCTTGTTCAGGATCAACGTGTCGCCCAAGGCGCCGTGGCCCGCTCCCATCACCTTCGGAGACGCCAAACTGCGCAACAAGCTCAACCAGGCTTATGCGCTAGACCTCTCCGACGACGGAAAGGCCCGCATCTATCTGGGCGACGTGGTTCACTACACTTCCACGCCGTCCGCGGCTGTCGACAGCTCCCGCGGCGACGGTTATGTGGACGTGCACGACCTGAGCAAATGGTCGCTGCCGTATTTCCGCGATGTCTCAGGCATAGCGTCCCCAAATCCGTATTCCGCCTATCGGCTCAAATACGACATAGGACCCACCACGACGAATTACGTGGACGGACTGCCCATACCGGACGGCAAGATCAATTTCGAGGACCTCGTGATCTTCGCCATCAGTTACGGTCTCTCGGCCGGCAACGTATATCCGAAGCAGGCCGTGCAGACCGCTCCGTTGAACATTGAGACCGGGGTAATGGCCGCCGGGCCGGACAGGCGCTTCACGATTCCCGTTCGGCTCGGAGGCAACGCGGTGGATCTCAAGGCGTTCAGTCTGTCGATCGGCTACGACACGCGGGAACTCGTCTTCGAGGGCGTCCGCCCCGGCGTCCTGCTGCCTGCCGGCAACTTCCTTAAAGCGGATGACGCGGACGGCGCTCTCACCATCGACGGCGCGGCTCTGAACGGCGTCATCAGCGGCGAAGGCGAGCTTGTGCTTATAGACTTCAGAGCGCAGGCCGGCGCCGGAACGGGGGTAGAGTTGACGGGCGCGATGCTCCGCGACGGCAGGAACCGCGCGATCGGCGCGCGAACCGCCGGCGCAGTTCCCTCGCTGTTCTCGCTGGAGCAAAACTTCCCGAATCCGTTCGACGGCTCGACCTCCATCCGATTCGGGATTCCGCAAGAGGACCAGATAGACCTGGCCGTGTTCGACGGTCTCGGCCGGAGGATAGCGACCTTGGCATCGGGCGCGATGGGCGCGGGCCTTTACACAATACAGTGGAACGGCCGCGACGGGAACAACGTCCGCGTTCCGGCCGGCGTGTACTACGTCCGCCTTTCGGGTGGCGCCTCCTCCGCGCAGCGGGCCATGCACATTCTGAAATAAGTTCCATATGTCCGTTCCGTGAACCGGCCGGCATCGCGGCCGGCCGGTCGCCGGGCGGATCGGATGAGCGACAACGAAATGAAACGCAGTCTGAAAACAGCACTTTTATGTCTTCTGATCCTGCCGGCAGCGCGGGACGCATACGCGGCGCCGCTTGTTACCATGCATCCGGGCACACAAGCTGTGACGTTGGGCAAAACCGTGACCGTGACGGTGCGGCTCTCCGGCATGCAAACCCTGCGCACGTACGGGATACGGCTGCATTACGATACCACTATACTCAAATGCGTTGAAGTCAGATCCCGCGGTTTCTTCGCCGGTTATCAGACTTTCTTTTTCCGGCAGATCGATTCGGTGCGCGCTCTCGCCGGCGCCGACGAATCCGTGCTGGGATCCGGACACGCGCGCGGAGACGGAGACCTATTCACACTGACCTTCCAAGGTCTTCAATACGGCGTCGCAGACCTCGCCTTCGAATCCATAGTGCTGTACGACTCGGCACAGCTTCCGCTGTCGATAGACGGCGAAGGCGGGCGTGTGATAGTCGGTGTCGGACCGCCCTTGAGCGCCGCGCCTGCGCGGGAGTTCCGTCTCGAAGCAATTTATCCGAATCCGGCGGCGGAAAGCGTCACGTTCACGTTTGCAAGCTCCCGGAGAGAACGGCTCCGTCTCGCGGTGTACGACGCCGCCGGCCGCTGCGTCGCGGTACTCTTCGATGGCGACGCGGAACCCGGTATGCATCGCCTGCGCTTCGACGTTTCCTCGTCCGGCGCCGGCATCGTGAGCAGGGGAAGCTACTTCGCCGTGCTCTCGGCCGGGGACCGGGCTTCAGTGTTGCGCTTCACCTTACAAAACTGATTTTTTATGAAATACAGACGAATCCTCAAACGAGTTCTTCCGGCAATTCTGCTCGCCGCGGGGATCTGCGGGCAGCTGCAGGCGCAAGCTGTCGTCTCTGTGGAAAACTCCCCGGTGTTCGTATCGAACCTACAGAATTACTGGTTCTACATACGGGTGGATGACGTCTCGCGTTTGTTCGCATTTTCCATAACGGTCACTTACGATGCCGGGAAGATAGACGTGCTGAACATCATCTCGGACGACTTTCTCGGTTCGCAGGGCGCGCTGACGACTTCCTTCGTGGACAATTCCACACCCGGCGTCATCACCGTCGACGAATCCATTCTCGGCATGCTGCCTGTCACCACTTCCGGCGGACGTGTCGTATCGGTGCAATTCAAGGCGAAGCAGGTGAATACCCCTTTCGCAGTACCGATAGTTTTCACCGCCTGCCTGTTTCGCGACGAACTCAACAATCCGCTCGCGTGTTCGTCACACACAGGATACATATACCTCTTCCATTCGCGCGCGCGCGCGCGCGCCTTCCTGCAGGGACCTTTCGTTCCGGCCTCCGGCTCCATGCACGAGCAGTTGCGGAACCACGATTACACGGAACAGAGAACCTCTCCTTACACGCAGGATCCCTTTGTTTACGGCGAGCAATTACCCGCAGGCGTGGTCGACTGGGCTCTCGTGGAACTGCGTTCCACTGCCACCGGCGCGGCGCTCGCGAGCAGGGCGGGCTTCGTTAAATCGGACGGAAACATCGTCTATCCTTCCGCAAGCGCCGACGCCGACCTGCCGTTTCCGGTGACGCCCGGAGCCTACTATCTGGTTGTGCGGCACAGAAATCATCTGGCAGTGCAGTCGGCCGCGGCGCATTCCATCGGCTTCTCCGCCGCGGCTGTCTACGATTTCACCACGGCCCAGACGCAGGCGTGGGGCGCTGATCCGATGGCCGATCTGGGAAGCGGCAGATACGGCCTCTGGGCCGGCGACGTCAACGGCAACGGACAGATAAAGTACAACGGGGCGGGGAATGATCGAGTGTTCATTCTTTCCCGGGTGGGGAACGTGCAGAGCGCCGTAAACAACGGCTACTATCCGGAGGATGTGAACCTCAACGGGCAGGTGAAATACAACGGCATCGGAAACGACCGCGTCATCATTCTCGGAAATCTCGGAAACGTACAGAGCGCGACCCGCAATACTCAGGTTCCGTAAATCCGGAGCGGCGAATAAACGAACAAGCTCAACATCAGGACAGGAGGCAAACAGCAATGAGATCCGGCATCATCTTCTTTGTAGCGATGTTACTGGCGTCAGGCGAAGCCGGCGGCGTCGAGGTCGAGGGGGGGATCTTCGCTTCTGCCAACGTCCTGACCATAAAAATGAAACCGACCGGGGGCAATTTCAATACATCGGTATCGGGGGCGCAATTCGGGATCAAATATCTCACCGCCTACGGCATTACTTTTAGCGCTCCCGTGAATCTGACCGGCATTTATTTCGAGTTTTCTACGGAAGTGTATTCGGGACCGTATTCCTACAGAATCTATTCGTGGGCTTCCTACGCGACGCTGAACTGGACACAAAACACCGAGTACCCGGTTGTGCAGTTCACGATCAACGGAGGAACAGGAACTGGAGACTTCACACTCGTGAGCGGCGAAGGCGATGTTCAATCCAACGATCCCAATTACTATTTCGAATCGCTCAGCGGCGTCACCGGCGGTTACAGCAATGAAGTATATCAGAGCACTGCGATCAATGTGCCCCTGCCCGCGCAATTGCGTTCCTTCACGGCATCTTTGCGCGGCGCGGAGGTCAAGCTGCGGTGGACCACCCAAACGGAGGCGGACAATTACGGTTTCGAGGTGGAGCGCTCCTTCGATCGCATGGAATGGACTGCGCGGGGATTGGTCGAGGGACGCGGCGTATCGAATGTTCCGATCAATTATGCGTATGCCGACCGTCTGACGGATTCCGAACTGCTCAACAAGAGCGTATCGTACCGTCTGCGCCAGATCGACCGGGACGGGGCCTTCGAGTATTCAGATGTCGTAGACGTGGCGTTGATCGCAAACTCCGTGCTCCCGGTTTTGCATCCCGTACACCCGAATCCCGCGCAAGGCATTGTCTCGGCCGCTTTCGCGCTCGGCGAAGAAGGCGCTGCGACGCTGCGCCTGTACAATGCGCTGGGCGGCATCAGGAGGATGCTGCTCGACGGCTCGAGACTGTCCGCCGGCGCCCATACGATTCGAGTTCAGACCTCCGACCTTCCGGCGGGAACGTATTACCTGACACTGGAAGCCGGAAAAACGACGCTGACCACGCGATTCACCGTGCTGCGCTGAAAGTCGTTATGCTGAATGAACGGCATATTCCCGCAAGCTCAGCGGCGGCGGCGCGCCGCATGACGGTTGCGGCTCATCTTCGGCGGATTGTCCGGATGCGGTTGACGATTCTCATTCTGCTCGCGGGCATTTTCCGGGCTTCGCCGGGCTTGAACGCCGCGGGTCTCGAGGGAGGTCTCTTCAACAGCGGCGGCACTTTACAGGTAAAGTTGAAAACCACGGGCGGGGGCTTTGCATCGCAAATCACCGCCGTCCTCTTCGCAATCAAATACCCGAGCAGTTACGCGGTGAGCTTCAACGCGCCCGCTTTACCGACAGGCATAGGTCTCGCATTTCAGACACAACAGATATCCGGAGCGTTTGCCTACAGATTCTACGCCTGGACAGGCGCCTACACACCAAACTGGAACCAGAATTCGGAAACCGTCATAATGGAAGTATCCGTTTCCGGCGGGGCCGGAAACGGCGATTTCGAACTCGTCAACAGCGAAGGATTAGTAAACAGCAACGATCCCAATTTCTACGTGGAGAGTCCCGCGGGCCTGACCGGCGGTTACTCCAACACTCTGTATAAACCGGTCGCCTCGGGCGTTCCCTTGCCGGTGCGCCTCGCCGCATTCACGGGCAGGGTCTCGGGCGGACGAGTCAATCTCAACTGGAGCAGCGAATACGAATCCGGAAACGCCTGTTTCGAGATACAACGCTCCTGTGACGGCGCTTCATGGACCGGCATAGGCTTCGTGCCCGGCGTCGGCAAAGCCGCCGATTATCATTTCGAGGATGCGGCGTACATGCCCTGTGCCGAAAGCACTCGAGATCGAATCATTTATTACCGTCTGAAGCAGATCGACGTCGACGGAAACTTCGAGCTCTCTCAAATTTGCGCAGTGAGGATCTCTGATATCGAAAGAGGAATGCCCTATCCGAATCCGGTCCGCCAGGGAGAAATTGTCACACTGCCGATTTCCCTCGAAGGCCGGGTTGATGTCGCTATTTACGATATGCAGGGCAGGAAAGCTGCTCGATCTTTCCACCTTTCCGCATCCGCCGGACTGCTTGACATCCCGACAGCCGGATTGCCTCATGGAGCTTATTTGCTTGTGGTATCCGCCGGCGGGTTGAGGGAATGGAGATACGTGTTTTCGCTCATTTACTGAGTACCGTTTTTGGCAACCGGGTATTAGGTACCAGGAACTGGGTACTGGGAACAAAGATTTGGGAATCAGGAATCCGGCGTATCGAAGTCAGAGATCACACAAGGTCGATTTTCCATGAAGGGAAGATATCCGGCGTCATGGCGTTTCACGACGCGACATGGCATAATGGCGGTTAGAAAAATGCACAAGATTCTGAGTGCCTGCATATTATTGTTCTGCGTTTTCCTCACGGTATCAACGAAGGCGGCCGTGGAGCTGAAAGGTGGCATATTCTTGGATGGCAACACTTTGGAGGTGCGGGTTAAAGTTTTCAATGACCACTTTTCCTCGGAAATATCGGCTGTTCTGTTCGCTATTAAACACCCGAGCTTTTCGCCCGCCGTTTTCTCTGAACCATCGACCCCCACTCCGCTGTCTTTGGAGCTGCAGACGGTACAGACCGTCGGCAGCTGGACGTACCGATTCTATTCGTGGGTTGGTGCAAGTTATAAACCGGACTGGCCGGCGAATTCGGAGCATGTGATACTCCGCTTGACACTCAACGGCGCTGCGGTCAGCGATTCCTTCATGCTCGTCAACGACGAAGGACTGGTAAACGCCAATGATCCCAATTTCTACATCGAGACGCCGAATCTGGGTGGATGGTTCTCAGGGTTGTATCATCCTGCCGCCGCATTGCCGTTGTTTGCTGAGCAACCAGCCGAATACTTAGAAATACGGCAGCCATATCCGAATCCGGCGAAGCGGCATGCAACTGTGGAACTTGCTCTCGATGTTCCGGAACAAATCGGAATAATGCTGACCGACGCATGCGGCCGAATTTCCCGACCGATACGCCATCATCGGCTCGAAGCCGGCGTCAACCTCCTGCCGCTGGATGCGGCCGGTCTTGCGGACGGCGTCTACCATGTCGTCGTATTCGCCCACGGCGGTGCATACGTCAGACGTTTGCGCGTATTGAGGTGATTCGGGGATTCCGGAAGCCGGATTGCGGATTCCGGATTGTGGATTGGGAGCCATATGTCCGGAATCATTGCATTTGCTCCGTTCATCGATTTCGTCCAACGTCCTGCGTCCAATGTCCACCGTCTAACGTTCAGTACCCAGTACTCGGTTCCGCCAAAACTTGCATTATTTTGCATGCAGGATTATGTTGTCCGCAAATATCCCGCTCGTCCAAAAGGAGAAAACATGAAGGCGCGTATCGCCCTTGCACTTCTGATCTCGGCTCTGCCGTGCATACTGCGCGTGGAGGCGCAGGAGACGGCGAGAACGCCGCCGAATTCCTTCATCTCCGTAGCGCCGGAGTTCCGACACAAGCTCGCCTCGGGCCGCCTGCTCGTGCATGAATTGCTCAGGCGTGAGATGGCCGGACGGAATTCCGCGGCCGCGTCGAAACCGATGATGGTCACCGTGTACATGAGGGACTTCCCGAACGAAGCCGAGCTCGCCGGATTGCTCGAGGCGGGAATCAAATGCCATTTGGGAACCTGGACGCCTCCCATGCACAATCATCCGCTGGGTTTTTTCCTTGCCGAACTCGCTCCCGAGCGGATAAATGACGCCTTGCGGCTTGAATGCGTGCGCCTGCTCGGCTCGGCTGAAGGCCTCAACAGACCGCAAAACAACCTCGCCGCGCGCGCGATACGCGCCAACGCCGCCTGGAGCGCGGGCTGGAAGGGGAAAGGCGTGAGGGTAGGCGTGCTCGATTCGGGCATAGACACGACGTGGCAAGGCGGCGAGCTCCCCGATTGCTTCGCGCGCAAGGACTATTCAGAGTTTCCGCTGCTCGACGACGATGTCAGCAACCGGATCACCGCGCACGGCACGCACGTGACCGGAACCATAGTCGGACGAGGCCTCGCGTCTGAGCGCAACACCGGCAACGGCGGCGGCGCATATCGCGGCATGGCGCCGGAGGCCTGTCTCGCTTTCCTGAAAATCGGCAACGACACCAACGCCTCGGCCAACAACGCCGCGTGCATAGCCGCCCTGCACGACGCGGTTTCCGTTTACGGCGCGCGCGTGATAAACATGAGCTACGGCGGCTGGGATGCGTATCACGACGGAAGCGATCCGCTTGACCAGAAAGCGGACTGGTGCTTCCAGCAGGGGACGGCCGTCGCCTTTTCGGCCGGCAACAGCGCGGCTTCGGCGAAACATGCCATGGGCACGGTTCCGGCCGGCGGTGAAAGCGATCTGATAGAACTCCGCGTGAACGGCATCAAAGCCGACGAATCCCGCCTCTCCTTCAATCTCGTCTGGTTCGACGGTCCCGGCGTGCAACGGGCGCTGACTCTCAAGTATTTCGATCCCGACACGAACGAGATCACGGATCTCAATATCGCGCCCGTCACGGAGTCGCCGCGCGGCACACAGTCGCAGTACTCCAGCACGCGAGCCTATTTGCCCGAGGGCAACAGTAAGTTCTTCTTGAAAGTCGCGAACTCCTCGGCTCAAGAGCAGGTCTATCATATCTACGAAGACAGGGCCGAGAATGAACGCGACGCCTCGGGATCCGTGACCTTCGCCGATCCGAGCGCCGCCTACACCGTCGGCTCACCCTCGACGGCGGATCACGTACTGTCCGTCGCCGCGTGGGTGTCACGTTCCTTCTACGTCAGCGCGCTTGGGAACATGAGGCAATACAGGCAGGCGACGGACAAGATAGCCTCCTTCTCCAGCCGGGGTCCGCGCGTGGACGGCCGCATGAAACCCGACATCGCGGCGCCCGGCAGCGCGCTGATCTCGCTTCGCGACACGAACATATACACGGCGCCGAACGACGACTGGGTGGACGATGACGGAGTCCCCGGCGGCGCCGCATCCTACACCGTGATGCAGGGAACCAGCATGGCCTCGCCGGTGCTGGCAGGCGCTCTCGCCCTGGTGTTTTCGAAGTATCCTCATCTCACTCCGCAACAGGCCTACGACTCCCTGCTCGCTCACGCGCGCCGGGATGCATATACGGGAACATCGCCTAACGCGGCCTGGGGCGCCGGGAAGCTCGATGTGGGTTTCCTTGCCGGCATGCCCGAGGAGCAGACCGGCGGCTGGACCGACGTCTCGCGCAGCGGCTGGAACTCCGAGACAGTCGGCGACATCGCCGCCTCGGCGCAGGGGAAGGTCTACGCCACTGTGGGCTCCCCCTGGAACAACGGCTCGTCCACGCTGTTCGGCAGCGTCGACAACGGCGTCGCCTGGACCGGCCTGAAAACGGCCGACGGTCTCGCGGCGCTGTGCGTGGACAAGAACGGACGCATTTTCGCGGCACGCCGTTTCGGCGGGCGTGTGTACAGGAGCGGCAACGGCGGCGCGGACTGGGATGAAATCGGCGAGGAGCGCGATTACACGGCGCTGACCTTCTTCGCGAACGACAGCGTGCTGCTGGCCGGAACCTACGGACAGGGAGTGTTCCGCAGCGAGGATGGAGGCGATACGTGGGCGGCGGCTTCCGACGGCTTGCCGCCGGCCGCCAAGACTCCCGTGATCGCCGGCGGAGGCAACGGATACCTCTACGCCGCCGTGATGGACGACGGAGTATTGAAACTGTATCGCGCCCACAGATCCGACTACGCGTGGTCGCGCTCGGACGCCGGAATCGATACCACGAAGAACATCAACGCGATAGCCGTGACTCCCGACGGCATCGTCTTCGCGGCCGTCTGGGATCGCGTGTATCGTTCGATGGACGATGGTGGGAGCTGGACACAGGTCGCCATACTCAACGATTACCTGCAGTCGTTGTGCGCGGTCTCCAACACCACAGTGCTGGCGGGAACGGTAGGCGCGGGAGTATATCGCAGCATCGATCTCGGCGCGAGCTGGCACGGTTTCAGCGAGGGCCTGAAAACGCTGAACGCCGGCACGCTGCGGATTTCTCCCGATGGCAACGCCTGGACGGCCGGAACGCCCGGCTCGGTGTACCGTCGCGCGCTTGGCGCGACGCCGCCCGCGCCTTCACTTTACTTCCCCGCGAACAACTCTCCGGCGGCGGCTCTGCCCGTGCAGCTGCGCTGGTCCACCGCCGCGGGCGCAGATTCTTACACACTCCAGATTTCCACCGCGCAGGACTTCAGCCCCGTTCATACATTCATCGAGAACATACGGGGCATAAACTGGACTGCGGCTGATCTCACGCCGCTCACGAAGTATTTCTGGCGCGTCAGGGCGCTTTCCGGCGCCGGCGCCGGTCCCTGGTCCGCCGTGTGGAATTTCACCACCGCGCAGCTGCCGCCGCCTGCGCCCTTGCTCGTGAGGCCCGAGGACGGAGCGGTGGACGTTCCAGCACCGGCGAGTTTCCAGTGGACACCCGCGCCGACGGCGGCGTCTTACCGGTTGCAAGTGGCGGCCGATACGTCCTTCTCTCCGTTGCTGTACGAAAGCGCCGGCATTGCCGGATTGACGCATGACGCCGGCGGACTTCCCGAGAGGACGCATTTGTACTGGAGGCTGAGGGCGGAAAATTCCGGCGGCGACGGACCATGGAGCGCCGTCTGGAGCTTCACGACCGCGGGCGATGTGGAACCGGAAGCGCCGCGGCTTCTCGCGCCGCCCGACCGCTCCATTGCCATGCCGTTGAGGATCGACACCGTTCTGGCTTGGTCGCCCGTAGAGGGCGCTTCCGAATACCTGTTGCAGTTCGGCGACAGCGCTTTTACCCAGCCGTACTACCTCGACACGGCGCTGGCCGGAACTTCGGTCCGCGTGGCTGTTCCGTCTACGAGAAACTCTTGGTTTTACTGGCGCGTCGCCGCGAGGTCGGGGACGGCGACCGGTCCATGGTCGCAGGCTTGGTCGTTCACCACTCTCCCGGGCGCGCCGGTCGTCATCGATCCGCGCGACGCTGCGCTGGATGTGCCGGTGAATGTGACCTTGCTTTGGAACAAGGCGCCTGGCGCATCCGCATATTCGTTCGCTGTGGCTCTCGATTCCGCTTTCACGAATGTTGCGGCGCAAATCGAAGGCCTCGCCGACACTGCGTACGCGGGCGTGCAGCTCGCGCCGTCGACGAGGCACTTCTGGCGCGTCCGAGCCGAAAACGAGGCCGGGGAAGTATGGGGATCAACCGCGAGCTTCACCACCGGAAACTCCACCGGCGCCGGAAACGCGCCGGACGGCATGCTGCATGAGCGGACTCTGTTGTTGTATCCGCAGCCGGCGAGAGACCGCGTGCATGTGCTGCTGCCGCCCGGAGCGGGTGGAATCTTGCGCATAACTGTGAGAGACGCCCTCGGCCGCGTCGTTATGCGGAGCGATACCGAGCGGAACTCACGAGGCGCGGAGCCGCTTTCACTGGATGCGGCATCCTGGCCCGCGGGGATTTATTTCATACAAGCGGCGACCTCGAGGACGCTCGTCAGCGGCCGCTGCCTGCTGGTCAAATAATAAATCCGGGAAGCGGCGCAGGTTCAGGCGCCTGTAGCGCCGGCTTCAGTCCGCGCCGGATCGACGGCCAAAGTGAAGTAATCCGACTTTTCCATGGTGTGTATGGCCAGCGCTCCCGCGCGCACCAGCCGTATCAGCAGGCGCGAAGCGCGCCGTTCGGAAACGTTGATCCATTTCGCGTACTCGCTGACCGTAATCCGGTCGTGCTCCTCGAACCACGCGAAAAGCCGGCGTTCCGCCTCGCCGATGACCAGGCGTACGGGCCCGGTCTCGCCGCTCCTGTATTGCATCACCTTTATCATCTCGCGGCTCGCCTGCACGCTGTTTTCACCGACGCGGACGAACGACTTCCTCTCGCCGTCGGACGGGTCGACCATGAAATGCGGTTTCCGTTTGCTCTCCGGGATTTCAACGCAGATCACGTCCAGTTTGCCCACATTGAATATCGAGACCTGGTAAGTAATCGGCGGATCGGCGACTTCCTCCGTCGCCTGCCGTATGAAATCCAGTTCCTCCTTCTCGCTGACCACTCCAACCACGCTGCGGTCGTCGTCCACGCCGAAGATAATGGCGCCGCCGGCTGTATTCGCAAAGGCGATGATCTCGCGGGCGATTTTTTCCACGGAGGAGACTTTTCGCTTGAACTCCACCGACAATCCTTCGCCTTGTTCGAGCAGAGCGGTGAATTGGTGGAATTTCATTTCAGCGGTCCTCGATGACAACTCCCGGAGCAGGCCTGCGCAGAGCGAAGGGCAGGAAACTCAGCCCCCGATTTTTCTGTGAATGATCCCTTTGCGGATGTTGATGAAGCGCGTGTTCTCGAACGGAGAGTGTTTCAGCGGGCTGGAAATGATGGCTGCGAGGCGTATGGACTCATCGCGCGTCATGGACGCGGCCGGTTTCCTGAAGTAATGCCGGGCGGCGGCTTCGGCGCCGAAAATGCCCGGACCGAGTTCTATGATGTTGAGATAGAGCTCGAGTATGCGTTTTTTGGAAAGGTGCCGTTCGAGGCGGAAAGTCAGTACGGCTTCCTTAACTTTCCGCAGATAGGAACGGTCGTTCGAGAGATACAAATTCTTCGCGAGTTGCATAGTGATGGTGCTGGCGCCGAAACGGACCCGTTTTGAGCGGACATTGCGTTTCCAGGCGTTTTCCATTGCGTTGTAGTCGATGCCGGAATGCCTGTAAAAGCCGCCGTCCTCTACCGCTACCACCGCCCTGACGAAGCTTTTCGATATGCGTTCTATCGGCACGTAGTGGTAGCGTATCTCGAGGTCGCCGCGGGACTCCTCCCAGCGCTGCCTCATGAGCGCCGACATGGCCGGATTTTCGTCTCTGAGGGCTATTATGCCCGCGCCGGGCATTGTGAAGTACACGAACGCCGCGTACCCGATCAATCCGTACAGGAGCATTTTCCCGAGTCTGCGTGCGGTAAGTCGCGGCCTGAAGGTTCTCATCTCTTCTTCTCCTTGCGAAAAGTACGTCCGGAGGAGTGGATTAGCAAAGGACTAGGTACTGGGAACTGGGTATCCCTGCCCGATATAGGTTGACTGGTTCGGGACACTGTTCCTACGGCAAAAGTTGACAAGTATCATCTTATCATGCTTCTGAGCAACCGCGGTTTTGCCGGACTTCAGCCTCCTCTCCCCCTCTCCCGCTCTTCCGCTCTCCCGCTCTCCCGCTCTCCCGCTCTCCCGCTCTCCCGCTCTTCCGCTCTCCCTCCCGCGCGAAGCGTTTGTAACGACCATCGGCGTCTTGCGGATCGAATCCGTTAGTCGTAAGCCGTCAGACTGCGTTCCTTCCCCTGTTTCGTGCGCCGTTACATTCCGACCACCATGATCCGCACAGCCGTGTATGCCGCAGCTTCCAATCTGGATAAATACATCCCACCCGGCAATGCAGATGCATCGAAGCGGACGGAGTATTTGCCCGCCTTCTGCCTTGCATTCACCAGCGTTGCTACGTTGCGGCCCAATGCGTCGTGCACAGTCAGACGGGCGTGAGCATCGGCGCCGAGTTCGTAATGAATTATCGTGAACTCGTTGAAGGGATTGGGGGAAATCGGGCCGAGCATGAAATCCTTTGTCTCCACGCTCTCGATGTGCGTCGGACTGACGCCGGCAATGCTGACTTCCTTCGAACACGGGCCGTCAGGTCCGGTAAGAATGGGATTGCCCTCATCAGTGTAGGCGTATGCGCTGATGCTCACAATGCGCGGTGTCTCCCGGTTGCTGACGTGTAGCCACCAGCTAATGGTCAGCGAGTCGCCTGGTAGCAACTTCACAGTACAATTGCGTGTCTTCGGGGTTGATACGTCCAGTGAAAGACCCTGTTCGATGGGAAAGTTGATGTCGGCAAGAACAATATCGGAGGAGATGTGTCCGCTATTCCAAACAACATACTCGACATTGAAAGGATTTGGTTCAACACCGGTGCCGGTGGCATTTAATGTTAGTGAATCGGGGCAGCGCAGGTAGCATGCATACGATGGCTCGATACCAGGAACACGTATCCAGTGCCAATGGTACGAAGAATCCGTTGGAATTCCTGTCGGCCCGATGGCGCCGGCTACACAAAGGAAATTAAGACGGATGTCATACCTGTATCGCTTCGAGTAGCGGAGTTTCCACTCGATCATCGGTACTGTATCGCCCTCAGCCCACACACATTCATCGGTGATTTGTATGCCTTGCGTTGTGTTTCAGTTGAATCGAAAAATTCCAGTTCTTTATCAAGATAGATGAAACCGGTGGCATCATAAGCAGGTTGGTCGCCCAGGTTTTCACACAAAAGTCGTACGATGATGGGATGTGGCTCATATCTGTCGGTTGAATCATTGAACTTCAGGGAACTCGACAATACCTGCCACACACTTATTACCGGTTGGGCCGTGCATTCCGAAACCGGACACAGCGCTCCAAGCATTGCCAAAGCTATCATACGGCCGGTCCGTACTTTCGCCGCTGATTTCCATCCATCTACTTTCCGCATGGCTTCCATCGGGAATCCCTCATGGATGTAAGTTGCTACTGTGCCTTTACCATTCTCAGCGTCTTTACGTATCCGGTTGTTTCGAGCTTGTAAAGGTAAACGCCGCTGGGCAATCGAGAGGCGTCGAAGCGAATGGAATATTTACCGGCCGGCTGCCTCGCGTCGGTAAGGGTTGACACGATACGACCCAGAGGATCGATGACCGTCAAGCTCGCGTAAGTTTCAGTGCCGAGTTCGTACACGATGATGGTGGATGGATTGAAGGGATTGGGAGAATTCTGGCTTAACGAGAACTTCGGAGTGCCGGTCAGAGGAAGCACACAGTCCCCGCTGACCGTTATCATGCCGTCCTCGCATTCCACCTGTATGTCGTCGCCCGCGCTCGCTTCGTCGTTGCTGTTCATCGACAGCGCGAAAATCTTATCCACGCCTCCTTCCTCAGCCGACAGCATCCGCACGAATTGCACAGGCGAGCTCACCGCGCCCGTCGCTTCCTCATAGACGGCCTTGAAAGTCAGTTCCGACAGCACGCCTCCGAACGGATAAGCCAGCGGCGAACCGCTGGTGAAATCCTGAAGACGCACGACGTTAGGCAGGGAAGATCCCTTTTCACGATAAAGAACCGCCCGCGGACCGCTCCATCCATATGCGGTCAGCGAGTTCACGCTCGCGGCGTCGAGGAAGCGCAGAAGGCGTGGATCGAAGCGGATGTTCAATCTGTATGCGTAGACGTCGGCGCCGATGGTGGTGTCGACGTAGACGGGCACCACTATGTTGTCGCCGTATCTGCCGACCGGATTCATCGGCAGGCTGACGCGCACGATTTTCGGCGCGCCTTCCACTTTTATCTCATGGAAACACCGGTTTTGAGCGCTGTTATCGGAAGCGGTTAGCACAGCGAAGAAGCGGTTTCGCTCGAGCGGCTCCCGGATCGGTCTGAGTCTCCAGGACACCGTCGCATTCCCGCCCGGAGCTATGTCGCCGGCTAGCTGTGAGGCGCTCTCGCCGGCGTCCAGCATAATGCCTTGCGGAGGCAGCAAGGTCGCCGAGGCGTTCCGAGCCGTCGTTTCTCCCGTGTTCGACAGCACGGCCGAGAGCACGAACACATTGTATCGACCGGTCGCTGATCTAGTGCCTTCGTCGTCGCGGTAATCGCCCGCGGTTCTGTCGAAACGCAGCACCTCACCGCTTGCCGCGAGTGAGGTATGTATGTCGCATTGCAGGGACGGGGGCTCGACCGCCGGCGCGAAAATCGAAGCCGCGCATTCCGCCGGAGCCAGGCCGTCGGCAACGGCGACGAAACCGACCGTCAGCCATTCCTCACGGTCTCGCGGCTCTATGAAAACTTCCCAGCGCATGGTGTCGGACGCGGAGCGCGGCGCCAGCGATGCTGCCGCGAGGCGCTCGTATGCTCCGATCACCCTCATGCCGTTCGATCGAGGCAGGCATTGAAGCCGTACATTGAAGGCCGGCCTTTCGCCTCTGTTGCTGATCACGGCTTCGACCGTCACGGGATTGACCTGATAGCCGCCGCGTTGTTTATCCGGAAGAAGAATGTCGGGATTGGCCCGGCAGGAAACGCTTATCGCCGCCGCGACTGCCGGAGGAATGACCGTCGTCGCGCAGCAGGTCGCTTCCCGGGCGGCCGCATCCGCAATGCGGGCGCAAATTTCGAGCGTTCTCGGCGGGCCGCCGTCAAACGCCACGGGACGCAGCCTCCAGGTCACGGTCGCCGAATCGCCGGGCGGCAGGTCGGGCAGACTCTTGCCCATGCTTTCACCATCGGCGAACACGAGACCGGGCGGCAGTTGCAACGAGGCGGCGACCCCGAAGCCCTCGGCATGTCCGCTGTTCACGACACGCGCCGTGAATTCGAAGGGATCCGGAACATACGCGCCCGTCGTGAGGTCGAAATGCAGAGTATCCGGCGAATCGCAGCTTAAAGTGTAAGCGGCGACCCGAGCCGCGGGCACGTGGACCGGAACACGGCATTCGCCGATGATCAGCCGATCGCCCAATCCTCCTCTCCCTTGTACCTGGTACACGAGAGTATCCCAACCGCCCGTCGAACGGGGCAGGGCGCTGAGCTTCCAGCTCGCGCGCGCCGTGTCGCCCGGATGCAAGACGCCGGCCTGTGCGATGGGCGATTGATCGGCGGGCGTGAAACGGGGAGGACCGACGAAGAGCAGCACGCAATCGCGCGCCTCCGTGTCGCCCGTGTTGACGGCCGTGGTCACGACTTCGAACGGATCGGGGACATAGGCGCCGGAACGCTCGTCGAATTCCAGTCTGTCGGGTATCGCGCGGCAGGAAAGCGCGAAGCCGGGTCGTCTTTCGCGCTCCACATATATCGGATACATGCACATGGCGGCCGGCGCCCCGTCGGCGACGACCACTACCCTGACGGTGTCGTAACCGCTTTCGGCGCGCGGATTCACCTTCATCAGGAACGGTTCGCCGCGGGCGGGATCGTCGAAATCGATCATGGCGCCGGCCTCCAGATCGCCGTAGTCCCGTTTCGTTTCGGATACGGCATTGAATCTCGTGTCCTGAAGGATGAATGCCCGCACGTTGTTCGCGGTGGCGGAGCCGGTGTTGAATATGCTCAAGCGCAATTCGAAGGGCGAAGGATTATAGAATCGGGTCTCGAAACGAATCGTATCCGGCGCCGACAGCTGGCACGCGAGCGCGGGTTCAGTAGAGTAGGGCTCGAGAGTCACCGAAGTTTCGCAGGGCTGCTTCGGCTCGGGCGTCTCCTTCGTTTTGAAACGCACTCCGTACACGAGAGTGCTGACTTCGTCCGCCGAAGCCCCGTCGGCGAGACGAAGCCCCCATTGGAACACTTTCGTACCCTGCGGGAAAAGCAGGGGGACGGTTTTCGGATTCGCGTTATCGGCATAACTCTCGTCGAAAGTCTGCAGGCGCGCCTGCGAGGAATCGAGCAGATACAATTCGGCCGACAGCTCGCTCAACGGAAAACCGCCGGGATTGCTGATCGCCGCGGATACGGTCCAGCGGACGGTGTCTTCCGTCCGGTCGCCGGAGATGAAACGGATATGCGTTTCGGAGGCGGTCACATCGCAGCGCACTACCGGCTGCATGGCGGGGATGTGGATTCTGCCGGCGCATACCACGGCGTTGCCTTCATCGTCGTAGGCGGCGACGGCGATGCGAAGGTCTCTCGCCGCGATGCGGTTTTCGGCGTGCAGCAGCCATTCGAACGCGAGCGTGTCGCCCGGCTCGAGCGCGCGGTTCACCGCGCGCGTCTTCGGAGTGGATATGTCCGGTTTCAATCCTTCTCCTGACGGATACTGCAGATCGACGGTCATTATCCAGGCCGTCTGCCTGCTCGTGTTGCGCAGGTGGTAAGTCACGAGAAACGGATTCGGCGACAGGTTCGTCCCGTCCTGATCGAGCGCGAGTGAATCGGGCATGGCGATGTCGCATGCGAGTGACGGCGACAGCCCGGGCACTCTAACTTCGCAGGTGGTTTCCACGGAGTCCAACGCCTCGCCCTTGTCGTCCAAACCGCCGACCACGAAACGGAAATTCAGGAAATTGTCGTTGCGCGGTTTGCCTGTATAGCGCACCGTCCACGACACCGATGGAATCGGATCGCCGGCCTTCCATGGAAGCATCGGCGAGGGCAGCGCCTTGCGCCGCGCTTCGCCCGGATCGGCCATCTCCACGCCGGGCGGCAAATGCAGGAAAGCCGTTACATCCCTGGCCGCCGTGCTCCCGCGGTTGACGCAACTGACCGCGACGGTGAACGGATTCGGTTCGTAACCGTCGCTGGACAAATTGAAGTGCAGGGAATCGGGCGCGGCGCATTGCAGGCGCAGCAAAGGCGCCTTCCTCGAGGGGGCCACGCAAAGCAGACCGTTGTGCAGGTCGGGTCTCAAACATCCGCCGGTGAAGTTCCAGCTCGCGAAACGCAGCGGACAGCAGGCCGTGTCTATGCCTGCCGGATCGATACCGGTGAAAATCAGGTCCAGCAGGCGCGCCGGCACGGGATTAGCGGTCATGAATTTCCCCTTGCTGGATCTGACCGACAGCATACCCGGTGCGATGCTGACCGTAATCGGCAGGTCGGCGAACAGGGCCGGCGGATACGCCTCCACCCGCTGGAAACGCATGCAGGATTCGTCATAAAGGACCGTGAAAGCGAAAGGCGCGAACCATTCGTTGTCCAGCGTGTCGAGAAGTTCGATCGGCACGGCGGCTTCCTCGTCCGGTTTTACCCGGACCGTGCCGGCTCTGATCCTGATCGGCCTGTGCATGCTGGGATCGTCGGGAGCGATGTATGTTCTGGTCCTTGTGTCCGAACCGTTGCATAGCAACGCCGTCAAATTTACCGTTCTGACGTTCGATCCGTCGCCGATGCAGAAGCCCCTGTATGTGATCTTGCATTCGCCGCCTCCGAGTATCTGGGCGATCTCCTCGTAAATCGCGGTCAGTTGGTCGGGCGTCGGGGCATCGTAGTATTTGCCGCCGGTCTGTTCCGCTATGCTGCGCAGTATTGCCGAGGGCGCTCCGGCGCCGAGCCGGACCGTGAATACGCGCACCTGATTCGCCTTCGCGTAGGCGATGATCTCGGCGGGTGAGCGCGAAGAACTGTTGTCGCCTCCGTCCGTCAGGACGACGACGGCCTTGCAGGGATTATGTCCGTCCTGCAGAACCTTGCCTATGCCCGAATAAGCGCCGTCCCAGACGGCGGTGTTCCCGCTTGCGGGCAGAGTGTTCACGGCGGTGTGCAGAAGGCCTTTGTCTTTCGTCATCTCCTGTACAACGGTCACCTTTGTGTTGAAAAACAGCACCGCCGCCTCGTCCAGCGCGTCCAGCATGTTTATAAACGCATGTCCCGCTTGTTTGGCGCCTTCGTTCCTGGCGCCCTTCATGCTGCCGCTGGCGTCGAAAACCAGAGCCGCTGAAACAGGGCAGAAGACTATCGTGTCCGGGCACCAGAGCTCGAAATCGCCGATCTTGATTCCGTTCTCGTACACGCTGAAAAACTGCTTGTCGAGGTTCGTCAGCAGTTTGCCGTTGCATCGCACGGAGAAGTACAGTTCAACCGTAGGCCAGTTCACTACGATACGCTTGAAATTGAGCGTCGGTTGCGCCTTTGCGCCGCAAATGACGATGAACAGAAATCCGAGAAGGAAAAATCCCGCGTGGCGGAAGCGTGTTAACGGTTGCCGAATCGCCATTTCATCTCCTCTTGCGAAGGTCGAGGGAAATTGCGTCAATACAGGATTGACAATCCAATACCCGAATATGTCACATTTCAGCGTGAAATCCTGCGAGCCGATAGGGATTTCGAAGAATCGCCCGCTGCAATGGGAGACGCTTTTCCGCATTGAAACCTGACTTTCGCCCTATCTATGGTTCTGGAGTTGTAACGTTGAAATGAGCGAGTTATTATTGATGACCGGACCTTTTCATCCCTAAACTGCCCGCCTGATGAATACAACAAACGCACATCGTTCCATTGCAATTGCTTTTCTCCGCCGTTTTGCGATGGTTTCCATCGCCGCTCTTTCTGTCTCGCATAATCCGGCTTTGTCGCAGGAGAGCTCGACTATCCGGCAAAGAGTGCTTCAAGCCGCGGCGGAGGGGGCGGACGCTCTGCGCGCTCTCTCGCGCGATAATCCTGAACTGTCGAGTCATGAGACACTCGTAGCGCTCGCCCGCTCATTTGCTTCGGATAGCAATGTCGTCGGCGCCGAGGCGACAGTGCTGCTGGCCGAGTCGGCCGGCGCCGACAGCACTCTGGCGGATGTGTTGCGCATGTCCGCCATTGCGCAGGCGGCCATGGCTAATTACGAACAGGCCGACTCGAGCAGTTCCCGGGCTCTGAGGTTGTATGAATCTCTGGGAGATGATGTCAACCGCGTAAGAATATTGCTGATAAGAGGGAATTTTTATTTAGCGGAGAATCGTCCGGAACACGCTGCCGCGGCTTATTCCATGGCCTATGACGCGTCCGAAGCGCTCCTTCCGTTCAGGATGGCGGCCGCGATGCGTAGAGGCTATGTGTTGCTTAAACTGCGGCGTTTCGATGAAGCCGAGGGCGATTTCCGTCATGCCAAAGCAGCCGCGGAACTGCTCGGATCGACGGAGGTTTTGTCCGCCTCTCTTGTCCGTCTCGCTGAACTGACGCATCGTAGGGGAGTATACGACAGCGCCCTGTCCTGTGCCCGAAATGCCGTGGAGGTGGCCCGCTCAATACCTAACCCGGAGTTTGAAGCCGAAGCCCTCCTTAGTTTTGCGCGTTCAGCGTATATGCACGGTGACGCGGCGGAGGCGGCGGAGGCGCTGGATTCGGCTCTATCCATCTTTAAGAGGATCGGAACATGGAACCGGATCGGAGAGGTCCTGAGATTGCAGGCGCAAATGCAACTGGAAACCGGAGATGCCGGCACGGCGGGCCTGACGGCGCGCGAAGCTCTGCTCGCGGTCGAACGGGCGAATGATGTGCAAGGACAAGCGAACGCCGTTAAAACACTGGCGAATATCGCTCTCTATCTCGGCGACCCGGAGCGGGCCGAGCGCCTGTTGGACCGGGCCGCCGGGCTCGCCAGGGCCATCGGCGATGTGGTTCTGGCCGGCAATCTCCTTACCGACAAGGCGCAACTCGCGTACGAGGACGGCCGGTACGACGAGGCTGAACTCCTGCTCGAAAAGGCCTTGCCGGCACACGAGAAATCGGGCTCGAAGCTCGGCGTCGCGAATGCCTTGCAACTCCTCGGCGAGACTGCGCTGATGAAGAAAAACCACGACGCGGCCGAGAATTCGCTGCGCCGGGCAGCCGGCATTTTCGCCGAAATCGGAGAGATAACGGGAGAGTGCAATGCGTTGAGATCTCTGGGACGGACATTGACGGCCGGCGGTCGTTTCGCGGAGGCGCGAGCATACCTGCACAGGGCGCTTTCCCTGACGTTCGAGCATAATGCGGGCGCGAATGCCGCGTATTGCTGCCATGATCTTGCGATCCTGCACGAAAAAGCCGCGGAATTGGATTCCGCCGCTTCCCGCTACGACCAGGCCGTGCAACTGCTATCCGGTATGAGGGCGACGGCCGGCAGCGAAACCGGCCGACTCGTCTGGCAGCGGAGGCATGCGGAGATTCTCGCGGATGCCCTCCGCTTCATGGCGGACAACGGGCGCCCCGAGAAGGCGTTTCAGATCGGCGAACATCTCAAAGCGCGCGTGATGCTCGACCGTGTCGCCTTGAAGACGTCTGCATGGGAATTCTCCATCCCCTCAGGATTGAGAAGGCAAAGGGATTCGCTGGAGTCGGCTGCAGCAGGCGCGAAAACGCGCCTGTTCCGATTGCGCGCCGGCGAGCGTGCTGAACGCGAGAAGCTCAATGCGGAATTACTGCGCGTCAACGATGATCTCGAGGTCGTGCGCGGCCGGATTTTGTCCGTTCTGCCCGAGCAGGCCTCGGCCTTGCAGCCTCGTGTTATCGACGTCACCGCGCTGCGCCGCGGGATTTTGAAACACGGCGAGACTCTCGCGTCCTTCCACGTCTCCGACTCCGCATTGTATGCTTTTCTGATCGACAGGGATTCGTTCCGGATGCGCAGGATTCCCGTGCCTCGCGAACGCTTGAAAATTCTCTGCCGCCTGCTGTTGCAGCAGCTCCGCAACCCGTCAGGGATCCCGGAAACCGCGGATCCGGTGTCCCGCGAAATACTCCATCCTCTGCTCGACGCGATTCCTTCCGGCAATCTGCTCATCGTGACGCCGGATGCCGATCTGGCTGCGGTTCCGTTCGAGGCCTTGAGCCTGCCTGCAGGTGACAAGCCGGATGGGCATGCGTATCTTCTCGAACGGAATCCGGTCAGCTACGCTCCGAGCGCTTCATTCCTGGCTTATCGACGCGGCAGACCTGCGGGTGCGAGGCGTAGCGGAAATCTCCTGGCTTTCGGCGACCCTCTGTACACAACGGCGGCCCCGCCGGCCGTCGCGGCGGCGCGGAATATCCGCGGTGAGGATGATGCCGGAGAAGCCGGCGATGAAACCGAAACAACGCAGCGCGATCTTTACCTCCGTGCGGGCGGCGTGCTGCAGCCGCTGCCGGGAAGCGCGAAAGAGGTGGAAACCATCAAGGATTTATTTTTGAAAGCCGGAAGGAAGGCGCAAATCCATACAGGCGCTGAGGCGCGAGAAGAAACAGTGAAGAATATGCCGCTGAAAGATTTTGCTTATGTGCTGTTCGCGTGTCACGGGGTCATCGGCGCAGGATTTCAAGGCCTCGTGCTGACACAGGATCCTTCTTCGGACGAGGACGGTTACCTTACGATCGATGAGATGATGTCGCTTCGATTCGATGCTTCGCTTGTCGCCTTGAGCGCCTGCCGGACAGGGGAAGGCGCCCATATCCCGGGAGAGGGACTCAACGGCCTGACGCAGGCCGTCATGTCCGCGGGCGCCGACGCCGTCGTGTCGAGCCTTTGGTCGGTGGACGACGAAAAAACAACCGAACTTATGACGCGTTTGTTCGCGCGGCTGATCGAGGACCGCGAAGCTCCTCATGACGCCCTGAGATTGGCGAAACTCGAAATGCTGAAACAGGGAGCGGCGAAACACCCGTTCTTCTGGAGCCCTTTCATCGTGTACGGAGAATGACATCGGGATATGGCGATGGCCGCGGACTCCTCGATTGTCAGGTTTCGGGCGTCTGATGCGTCTATTGTATATGCGCGGCCTTGTGTTCACGCCCCTCATGACATGCTCACGTCTTTTGGAGACAAATCGATGATGCAACGCTTGCCCAAGCTGCCGAGTAAAGCTGTCGCAATGGCTGTCTTGTATTGTATCGCGGCTTTGTCCTGCGGTGCTCAGGACAGAGACGCCGTCACGCTGACATTGCGGCTGCAACAGGGGATTCGGCTGGATACATCTCTGCTGAGTCAGGTGGAGAAGGCCCTCGCCGCCGCGAGGGCCGTGGATGACACACTGCTCAATATCGGCGTGTTTCCGGATTACGTGCCTGATCAGCTGATATTGTCGACCGGAGCTTCTTGGGCCGCGGCATGGGAGCAGGGGGTATTGGTCACGGGGAATGCGACGGTGGATTCGATCAACGCGGAATACGGGGCCGTTTCGGTCGCTCCGGTTGTGCAGGGATGGAACTGGTATGTGATCACCTTTTCCCGACCCATGCGGATCGATCTCCTCGCGCGCGAGTATTCCAAGATACCCGATCTCTGGTTCCCTGAACCCAACGGCTACATGGGAGACGGCGACAGGATAGAACTCTTCCGTAAAAACGGATTCTGGCATTTCGCCTTCTCGAAGGGTTGGGGCGATTGCCCCGCCGGCTGCGCTCATCGATCATTCTGGTACATCACCGTTGACGGCGCACTTGCCGCGAAGCTCGATGGCGTTTTGCCGGATCCGTACCGCCTTCCGATTACTCACCGGTGGAATATTCCGGCTCGATATCCTGCCACGGCCTTCGCAGACGCGGACGACCTGGCCGGCAGTTTCGAGCACGGCGACTGGTGGGTCAGGCGTCACGCTCTGACGGCGGCAGGACGTCTCGTCAACGCAACCGGACCCTGGGTTGGCGAGGATTTCAAGCCGGAAGGACTGTTCGAAAGTCTGAAGGCGGAAGTGCTATCCCGCAGAATCGAACTGGCCGACAAGGCCTTCGAGCGGACCGCGGACGAGGACGCGGATGTGGCCGAAGCCGCCCTGCGCGCGCATCAACTCCTCAGAGGACAGGGAGCTCCGCATTCTCATTATTATCCTCTCGGCACGGGATCGGCATGGCATTACTCCGGGAACCACAATCAACTCCTGGAGACCGTCGTCGGAAATGAAACCGACTCTCTCGGCGTGACGCGTTTCCGATTTTCACGATTCAGGTGGATGGAAAACGTATTGCTCCGCTTCTCGGGCGACGACAAGGTTTATCTCTCGAAAAACGGCAATGAAACACTCCTGCTGGATTTCGCCGCCAAGGTCGGACAGGAGTGGACGGCGTCGGATCCTGAATCTCTGTCGGCACAGTTGCGCGTTCGCCTGGAGTCGGTCTCGGATTCGGTGAAAGTGCCGGCCGGAACCTTCCGTAACGCTTACAGGTTCAGCTTCTTCGGCGGGATGGACAACGAGTGGGTTGAATGGTACGCGCCGTTTGTGGGGCCGGTCAAAAAGCACTTCAACGGAATTGCTTTCTGGGAGTACAACCTCGACGCCTACACGATTCAAACGGCAGCGCCGCCCCTCGGATCCGCTTTCCCGCAAGCGGCACGGCTCATGCAGAATTACCCCAATCCCGTCACAGGCCGCGCCATAATTCCGTTCCACGTTGCGGATGCAAGGGCGCATGTGCGCATCGCGGTGCACGACCTGCTTGGTAGGGAAGTCATGATACTGTTGGACGAGGAATGCTCCTTCGGCGTGAACATTGCCGCTTTCGATGCAAACGGATTGCCGGGCGGGACTTACGCCGTGCGCCTGCAGTCGGGCGCTTTTTCGACGCTCAGACTGCTCACGATCGTTAAATAGCGGCAAAGCCGCGCTCGTCCACATGCTCGATGGATATGTTCATGTGATTGCGGCATCCGGCCATGGCCGCGTTTGATAAACGGATCGCCGCGATTCAACTGTCGCCGGCTGCGCTGGCTGCGGCTCTGTCCATCGCGTTTTCCGTTTTCGTTTACCCGCGTGTCGCGGCTGAAATCTCGAATGAGCGTGTGGGAGACAGGTACGATCGTCTGGCGAGCGGCCTGCTGAACCACGGCACTCTCGCATACTATCCGGATACTGAGCCGACGACCGTGCGGACGCCGCTGTACCCGCTGCTTCTCGCTTTGTGCATGGGAGCGGCCGGCGAGGCCTACGAGTTCCCTGCTCTCATGTTGCAGGCGATGCTGCACGCCTCGACGGTGTTGCTCTTGACGCGGCTTCTGCTCGGCTTCGCCGGCCCGCGTCCCGCGTTTGCGGCTGGTCTGCTTTGCGCCGTCCATCCGGTCTTGCTGTGGTATTCCGGAAGGTTCGTAATCGAGACCCTTCTCACCCTTCTATTCACTCTGGCTTTGTTTGCCGCGGTCCGGTACTGGATGCGGCCGTCCGCCGCGCGCGCGGTTGCCGCCGGGGCGTGTCTAGGCTTGGGCCTCTGGTGCAAGGCGGTTTTCGCGCCGCTAATCGTGTTGTTTACCGCGATGGTGCTGATGCGCGGAATCAGCGCCGGCAGGAGGCATGCGGCTGCCGTCCTCCTGACATCCGTTCTGCTTATATCACCCTGGCTCGTTAGAAACGGCTTGTTGACCGGAGAATGGCCGTTATTGCAGACGGTGATCGGCCTGAATCTGCGCGTGTCGGATTCAATGATCGATCACTTTTCCCGCGCGGATCCTCTGTCACTGCTGGAACTCAACAGGGGAGTGGATTATACAGAGCTGAATCGGCGCCTGGATGCCGGGAAAGCGTATATTCCGCTTGCCCGGCGTGAAGCCCTGCGTGATTCGGAGTTGATAAAATCGAGTCTGTCGAGATACGCGGGAGATCCTCTTTTCCTCGCGAAAAAAGTCGGCCTCAATGCCATGTGGTTCTGGGCCTTGGGAAGCGACAGAACAGTCACCTTGTTCATGGCTTTTTTGCAGGGCTGTTTGCTGTCTCTGTGCATTGCCTTCGGCTTCCGGCTCACCGCGAAACGGCGGCTTTCTCCGCTTGTCCTGATCGCTGCGAGCTTCGCGGCGGCGTATTATGTGCCGCATATGTTCGTGTTTGCACTGGGCCGATTTTCCGTGCCTCTGATCCCGTCACTGATCGCCTCTGTGTTTGCCGGATATTTCGCTTCCAATGCAGGCGGACCGGTTGAGATCGATGGCCCTGACAGTGCGTGATTTGACGCTAAACTCTCGTTTGGTATGTTCAGGCAACAGTCATCTTATCGTCTCGAGTATGCCGGGCTGCGTCGAGCGACTGGTTCTTTGCGCCGGCACATGATTCGAACATCAAAGAGGAGACACTTTATGAACAAGCGCAACACAATTGGATATGAAGCCGTCAGGCCGGTTTTCACAGAACGATTTCGCGCGTTATTGCATCTGCCCTTGTTCCTGCTCGCAACGGTATTCGTCGTATCCTGTGACAAGGATGAGTCCACACCGGCGGGGGCGGATCCGGTTCTAGTGGAAGCCCTGATTATCGATCATAAATGCTCGGACCTATCCCGTATACCCGAACGTTGGCTGGATTCGGTCAGGGCCCGTTTCATCGTCCATTACGCTCATACTTCCCACGGCGAACAGATAACGGAAGGACTCCGGCGCCTTGCGGCGGTGTCGCCGGCTCACAGCGTCGCCATCGAATACTCCGTTCTTCCCGGCGCGCAGGACGCGCTGCGCATCTTTGACGGTCAGGAAAATGAAACTTATGTTACACCGGATCTATACTGGGATTCCGTGGAAGGGCAGCGGCTCACCCGGGATGTGCTGGACAATAACATCTCGATCAATATCTCGATGTGGATGTGGTGCACGCAGCTGGACGATTACAACGCCGTGGACGCCCAGCGCTATCTCGACGCAATGGCGTCATTCGAAGCCGCTTATCCGCGGGTTGCTTTCATCTACTGCACAGGCAACGCGCAACAGTCGAGCGCCAACAGGCACGCGCGCAACAATCAGATCCGTGAATACTGCCGAGTACACAAAAAAGTGCTGTTCGATTTCGGCGATCTCGACTGCTGGCATGGAGGGCAGGAAAACAAGGATGGCGTGGTGCCTGTTGAGCATCCGAATTATCGAGGTGACGACGCGGGCCATGCCAACTTCGAGTCCTGCGAGAACAAGGCGCGCGCATTCTGGTGGATGCTGGCGCGCCTTGCGGGATGGGACGGGAAGTGAATGATGAATGATGAATGATCAAGCATCATTCGTTGATTCATCTATATCGCCTGCTCGAGTTGAAGGTTGTTTTGGGTTGCTTAGGGGAGTTTCCGTGTACGCGGCTGTTGGAGCGGTTTTTTTGTCGGCGGCCGGGATTTGAGTCGCGTGTGTGAGCCGAACGGGTTTGGATGTTCTTCCCCGGCGCGGCCGAGGGTTGCGACGGGGAGTTGCCCCGGCCTTCGAGTTCGAAACGTTTGCCGGTAAACGATTCGATGCGCCGCAGAGCCGCTCTTTCATCGCCCGATACGAAAGTGATGGCGTCGCCCGAGGCGTCGGCGCGGCCGGTGCGGCCGATGCGGTGTATGTAATCCTCGGCGAAGGCGGGCGTATCGTAGTTTATCACATGCGATATTCCCGTCACGTCTATGCCGCGGGCCGCTATGTCGGTTGCGACAAGCACACGCACCGATCCCGATCGAAAATCCCTGAGGGCCCTCTCGCGCTGTCCCTGCGTGCGGTCTGAATGTATCGCGGCCGTGCTCACGCCCATGCGGTCGAGATCCCGGGAGATTTTATTCGCTCCGTGGCGCGTGCGGGAAAAAACGAGCACGCTCGACAGGGAATTGCTCTCGAGGAGTTCGGCGAGAGTGCGCATCTTGAGAAACTTGTCCACCGCGATGAAACGTTGGCGTACCGATTCCGCGGGCTTGCGGTCGCTGCCCGTCTCGAGCAGCAACGGATCGCGCATGATTTCGCCGGAGAGTTTGCGGACCTCCGGATTCATGGTCGCTGAAAAGAGGAGGGTCTGCCTGTGTTTTGGAAGTTTGCCGATTATGCGTCTCACGTCCTCGATGAAACCCATATCGAACATTCTGTCCGCTTCATCGACTACGAGTATTTCGCAGGCCGAAAGATCAATGTTGCCGCGCTCGATGTGATCGAGCAGACGCCCCGGAGTCGCTGCCGCGAGATCCACGCCTCTCCGCAGACGCGTCGTTTGGGCGTCCATCGACACGCCTCCGTATACCGATTCGAAACGCAATCTCGTGAAACGGCCGTACTGCCGGGCTTTCTCGGTGGTTTGCTGCGCCAGTTCACGTGTCGGCGCAAGCACGAGGGCGCGGAGAGGAACGGGTCCCCGCCTGTCCTTAGTCGGTTGCTTGCGTTTCTGCGCCGATAGAAGATCCAGTATCGGCAGAACGAACGCGGCTGTCTTGCCCGAACCGGTTTTTGCGCGCCCGATCAGGTCGCAGCCTGCCAGAGCCTTCGGGATGGCCAGCAGTTGTATGGGTGTCGGAGTCTCATAGCCGGACGCGCGCACCGCGCGCAGAAGAGGCTCGGAGAGGCCGAGATTGTTGAAACTCATTGTTGTCCTTGTCTAAAATTGGAGACGCACTAACCGAACGATTCGAACAACCGGCGCTTTTTCCGGTCCCCTTGCTTATGCAGTCGGGGTTGCCGGCCTTCGTTCCATCTCCTTTCTCCATGAGGCGTGTATCTCAGGGGGAGGATGACGCGGAATCGGAAAGCGATTCTCGGAAAGATCCGCTTCCGAAGGATTCAAGTATCGTCAGCGGGTGTCGTGATGATCACGACAAATCAACTATTATACCACTATTTCGGCTTGAATGCAAATCAGGAAAATTGCGTGCCTGGTGAGCGAAAGGCCGCCGTCGCGGCGCGATCGGTCACAGGAGGTCGCTCGCCAGTTCGGCGAGTTCGGACCGTTCGCCTTTTTCCAGCGTGACGTGAGCGTAGAGTTTCTGGCCCTGCATCTTGTCGATCAAATAACTCAATCCGCTGGATAGGCTGTCGAGGTAAGGATGATCGATCTGGAAAATATCGCCGGTGAATACGAATTTCGTGCCCTCGCCGGCCCTCGTGATGATGGTTTTCACCTCGTGGGGCGTCAGATTTTGAGCTTCGTCCACAATGAAGTAGATGTTGACCAGGCTGCGTCCGCGGATGTAAGCTAACGGAGAGATGACTAGTTTTTCTTCCTGGAGCAGTTCCTTTATTCGTCTGTGTTTCGGATCCGTTTCCGGAAACTGGTTCTGGATCACGCCCAGGTTGTCGAAAAGCGGCTGCATGTAGGGGTCGAGCTTCGACTGTATGTCGCCCGGCAGGTAACCCAAATCCTTGTTGCTCAACGGCACTATCGGACGCGCTAGGTAGATCTGACGGTAGAGTTTCTTTTTTTCAAGCGCGGCCGCCAGGGCCAGCAAAGTCTTTCCCGTGCCCGCCTTCCCAGTCAGAGTCACGAGGCGAACATCCGGATTCATGAGAGCATGAAGAGCGAAAGTCTGCTCGGAATTTCGCGGCGATATGCCGTATGCGCTTGCCTTGTCCACTCTCTTCAGCATTCCG
Source organism: uncultured Chromatiales bacterium (assembly GCA_964388275.1). Lineage (GTDB taxonomy): Bacteria > Bacteroidota > Ignavibacteria > SZUA-365 > SZUA-365 > JARYLZ01. The sequence continues at coordinate 16,862 of CAYLZD010000028.1, read as the reverse complement.
CTTGCGGGATCCATCGTGGCCAGCGCCGATTTGCGTCCGTTGCGGAGTATGAAGTATTCGTTGGCGCGGAATTCCCGCCGGTGCTTGTGCGCCGCGGCCTCCACTTCGAAAGGCGGTTTGTACATCAGGTCTATCATCTCCTCGCTCTCGTTCTCCAGAACGCGCCTGCCGGTATACAGTGAGTCGATGTCCTTTATGTGGTCCGTTTTGTAGTCCTGAGCCCTCAGCCCCACCGCCTTGGCCTTCATGCGGAGATTTACGTCCTTCGACACCAGAATCACTTCCCGCCTAGGGTGCGCAAGGGCCAATCTGTAAGCCGTGTTGAGTATTCGATGGTCTGGCGCGTCGGCGCGGAAACTCAGTCGCAGATCTTGGTGAAATTCTTCGTCCAGGCGGAGCGTTATCTTTCCTTTCTTAGGTCCGACGCGGACGCCGCCACCGAACAGCTTGTCCCCGCTGAGAGCGTCGAGCGATCTGGCGAACTCGCGGGCGTGGAAATTGAGGATCTGGTTGCCTTTCTTGAACTGATCGAGTTCCTCGAGTACCGCGATCGGGACGACTATATCGTGTTCATCGAAGCTGTGAATGCATCTGCTGTCGTGAAGAATGACGTTGGTGTCGAGAATGAAAAGACGGGATGGTGTGCGGGGCGCCGGCATTGCTTGTCTGTGTCTCCTTGTTTTCGAATAAGGTATGAGATTTTACCGTTATTGAGAAGACGGCGCTCTGATTATTCGCCGGAGTGATCTATTTTCATGCTTTATCCGAAAAGGAGCCGAAAATGACGAACCGCAAATCCTGGGATGAGTATTTCATGAGCATAGCATTGATAGTGGCCGAAAGGGCGACCTGCCTGAGGGCGAAAATCGGCGCCGTGATAGTGAAGGATCGCAGCATTGTGGCGACCGGTTATAACGGCTCGCCCGCCGGCCACCCGCATTGCACCGAGGTCGGCTGCCTGATCTACGTCTCGCGGAATCCCGACGGGGAAGAGGAGGAGAACTGCTTCCGGACCATTCACGCGGAGATCAATGCCATCGCCCAGGCCGCCAAACACGGCGTGGTGATCGACGGCGCCGACATCTACGTCTCAGCCAGCCCCTGCTACCATTGTCTTAAAACCATCATCAACACCGGCATCAAGCGGGTTCTCTATCATCAACCTTACAAGATCCATCGCATCGCCGGGTTGATCGAGCATTCGAGTGTCGAATTGATCCAAATCCCCGGCTGACGCCAGATCGCCGCCGGGCTGGGGACGGCCTTCGGATACCGGGCGCGTCCGACCGGTATATCAGTTCAGATTCTTCTTGAAGAACTTCATGAACAGCTCGTACAGTCCGAGCATAGTGCCGCCGTCCGCCACGCCGTGGTTGCCGCGGGGATATATCCGGAGCTCGTAGTCCTTTCCGGCCTGATTCAGCTTGTCGACGAACTGCATTGCGTTTTGCAAATGCACGTTGTCGTCCAACCCTCCGTGTATTATCAGAAGCTTGCCTTTCAATTTGGAGGCATTCTCGATACAGGATCCGACTTTATATCCTTCGCAATTGTCCTTCGGACGCTGCATGTACCGCTCCGCGTATATCGTGTCGTACAGCTTCCAGTCTGTGCCCGGCGCAACCGCCACGCCGGCCGTGAAAGTGTCGGCGCCGAGCAGAAGCGTCAGTGCGGCCATGTAACCGCCGTAGCTCCAGCCCCAGATCATTATGTTGTTCCTGTCGACGTACGGCCGTTCGGAAAGGAATTTGGCGCATTCCACGTAGTCATTCGCTTCCCATTTCCCGAGCTGCTTGTAAACCCGGTGCTTGAAGTCCGTGCCGCGCGCCGTGCCGCCGCGGTTGTCGACCTTGACCACGATGAAGCCCTGATTGGCGATGTATTGCTCCATCGCGCCCGGCCAGGCGTTGCGCACCGCCTGTGTTCCAGGACCACCGTATACGTCGAAATACAACGGGTACTTTTTGGCAGGGTCGAAGTCCGGAGGCTTGATGATACTGCCGAAGAGTTCCAAACCGTCGGACGTCTTGAACGAAAACATTTCCAGCTGAGACCAGGCGTACTCGTCAAAAATCTCCCGCTTCGTTTCTCCGGTCTGCCTCAATGCCGCGCCGTTGCCGTCGCGCAGTACCGAACGCGACGGGGTATCCGAGCTGGACCAGGAATCGCTGTAAATCGTGCATGTCGGGCTCATGTTGAAACTGTGATAACCCGCCTCGCCGGAAAGCTTCTTCTTCTTCCCTCCGTCCAGGCGCACCGAGAAAAGGTGGCGTTCGAGCGGCGAATCCTCGGTCGACACATAGTAGATCGTCTTTTCGTCCGGCGTGATGCCCTTGACCTCCGTCACCTCCCAGGCGCCGCCTGTGATGCGGTTGATCAGCTTTCCGTTCAGGTCGTAAAGATAAAGGTGGTTCCAGCCGTCGCGCTCCGAGGCCCAGACGAGCTGCCTGCCGTTTTTCAGGAAACGCAGGTAAGCTCCGTTCTCGATTTCTATCCAGCCCGTCGCTGATTTCTCCTCGAGCAGCACACGCGTCCCGCCGTTGCGAGCGTCGGCCAGCAGGAGTTCTAGCTGATTCTGCAACCTGTTGAGCCGGTATATGCAGAGAAGATTCGGATCGCGGGTCCACTGAATGCGGGGAATGTACACGTCCGTGTCCGATCCGATGTCCATCCAGATCCTGCTTTTCGATTCAATATCTATGACTCCGATTTTCTCGATGGGATTCGGATCGCCGGGTTTCGGATAGCGCAGTTTGATCAGGTCGAGATGCAGCGGGGTCCAGTCCGTCATGGTGTACTCGGGCACATTGCGCTCGTCTTCCTGCCAAAAAGCGATGCGCTTGGAGTCCGGAGACCACTGCCAGCCATCGGTCATGCTGAACTCTTCCTCGTACACCCAGCCGAAGCGCCCGTTGTAGATGGCTTCCGATGCGTCGTCCGTCAGGCGTGTTTCCTTTCCGTCGGCGAGGTTCATTACGTACAGATCATCGCCGCCGACGTATCCGACCCATTTCGAATCGGGCGAGATCTTTACGTTCCGCAAACCCTCTCCGTGTTTCGGGAGCGCGAGCAGCTGTCTTGTGCGCGTATTGTAGACCGCGTACTCGCCGACCGACGACCGCCTCCAGATTCTTTTGATTGAGAGTGTGAAGACGATAACCGATTCGTCTTCACTGAAAGAATATCCTCGGAAAACGAAAGGCGAGTCCTTGCCCGGCTTCTTGAGGGCGGAAAGGTCCACGAAAAGTTCCTCTTTCCCGTCGCGCGCGTTCACTTTCCAAATGCTCTGTGTCACCGAGCCGGAATCCCGTTTGGCGACGGAATAGTGCATCCCGTCTTTCATCCAGTTGTACGAACCGCCGCCGCGAGATGAGGCGAGATCCCGGTTCATGAATACGTCCGGCAGTGTGACTGGCTTTTTCTGCGCCTGCAGGGATGCGAGGCACGAGGTTAATAGAAGGATGCTGAAGCCTGAAATGCGGAGAGTGCGTCTCATGGGTCGCTCGATTTGATATCCTTGAATGCTTGTGTGCAAGATTGTGTTGTCGCCTGAATTACGACCGTCGGATGCTATTCCCTGCCGCGGGTTGTGATGTCCGCCAGCTGATCGCGTGTCAGACGGTACTGGCGCCATTCGTCCATACTCCGCGCGCCGAGTTTCTCATAGAAATCGAGAGCCGGCTGGTTCCAGTTCAGGACCGTCCATTCCATACGCCCGCACCCGCGCGTGACGGCCAGTTCGGCCATCGCGGCCATGAGAGCGTTGCCGATGCGCCTGCGCCTGAACGCCGGAAGCACGAAGATGTCTTCCAGGTACAGGGTTGGAAGGGCGAGGAAACTCGAATACGTCTCGAATACAATTGCATATCCAGCCGTCACGCCTTCGCATTCGGCCAGGAAGACCTCGATGCGCGGACTCGGTCCGAATGTGTCTTCTATGAGACGCAGCTTCGAAGCGGCGTCGGGCGGCTCTAATTTCTCGTACTCCGCGAGGGCTTCGACAAGTTCCACGAAACATGCGGCGTCATCGTGTCCGGCTTTGCGGATCCTCGGTTTTGCCGTAGCGTTTCCGGCGTCGCGTCGTGATTTCATGCTCCGGCTCCGTCCCTCATCAGAACGTCCAACCGACGCCTGCGTCGAAATGCATGTAGAGCTGGGTTGCGCCGCGCTCGTCTTTCGACAGGAAGGTCACCGAGGGACCCAGCCGGAAATGCAGGGCCAGACAGGGAAGCACATCGAATTCCGATCCTCCGGTGCAGGTGATGGAAAAGCGTTTCTGATGAACGTAGCTGCTGATTCGCTCCAGGGCCTGCGTATATGTGAACAGCAGCGAAAACATCGGCGCAACGCTGTTGTCGGGATGAGAAAACCAGTTGACCCCTGCGCCGGCGGCGAAGGCCGAAACTTTGAGCGAAGAGAGATTTCCTGAGACGCTTTCGGCGGAGAGCCGCAAGTAGCCCGCCGAGACTTCCGGCGCGAAACCGCCCGGCAGTGACAGCCGGATCGCGAAACGGGCGCCGTTGGTCGTGCCGGCGGCAAGTTGCGCCTGAACCATGCCGGGCGCCCTGGCCTGCTTCGGCTCTCCGGCCGATTGGGAGTACGCTTCGGCTCGATTCAATACGGTCTGTAACAGAAAGAACGCCGTCAGAGCGCGTAATGCAGGATGGAAATCCCGGTGAAACATCGCTAAATATAAGCACTTCACGTTAAGCAGAAAATTTGGTAAATTTAACGGATGATCGTCTTCACAAAGACGGTCGCCGCAAATCCAACTACCGGAGAATCTATATGAAACAACCCCGGCACACAATTTCAATTGTTTCCGCTGCTCTGCTGTTGTCCGTTTTCGTGATCGGCTGCGGATCCTCCTCATCTCTCTCCACACATGACGCCGCCAGGAAGGCGGCGCTGGATACCATCAGAGCCGGCCGTTTTGACGGCGGCAGAATGTGGACCTTCGAAGATCCTCCGATGGCCTATTTCGCTGAAGAATACAACTTCAAACCGGATCGGAAGTGGATGGACGATGTCAGATTGGCCGCCCTGCGCTATTCAGGATGTTCGGCCTCCTTCGTGAGCGCCGACGGACTCGTGATGACGAACCATCACTGCGTCCGCAACAACCTGGTCGCCGTTCAGAAGGAGGGGGAGAAGCTGCTCGAGAGCGGTTTCTTCGCGGCCCGACTCGAGGATGAACGCAAAATTCCCGGCGCCACGCTCGACCAGCTGACAGAAATCCGCGATGTCACCAAGGAAGTGCTCGGAGCGATGGATGCCGCGAAAACCGACGACGATAAGGTCGAAGCCCGCCGCAGGATCATCGCCGAGATCGAAAAACGCGCGGGCGATGAAACCAAGTTGCACACACAGGTGGTGACGCTGTATAACGGGGGCAAATACTCGCTCTATCTTTACAAGCGATATACTGACATACGTCTGGTTTTTGCGCCTGAACTCCAGGCGGCGCATTTCGGCGGCGAGGACGACAACTTTACATACCCGAGATACGCGCTCGATTGCTCTTTCCTTCGCATATATGAGAACGACAAGCCGCTCCAGACCGAGCATTACTACAAGTGGAACGCCCAAGGCGCCGCCGAGGGCGAACTCGTGTTCGTGATCGGCAATCCGGGACGCACGAGCCGGCTGAGCACGGCGGAACAACTGGAATACAACAGGGATGTGACCTATCCCTTCACTTTCCGAATTTTGGACGAGCGCCTGAAACTCCTGCGCGAGTATGTCGTGAAGCATCCGGAAAAGAAGGATGAATACATTACACAGATTCTCGGAATCAGCAACGGCTGGAAGTCATACAAAGGCCGTCTTTCCGGATTGCGCGACGATGTGCTCGTACAGCGCCGCCGCGCTTTCGACCGCGACTTCCAGGCCGAGATATTGAAACGCCCGGAACTGAAAGCCAAATACGGACATATCTGGAACGAAATCGCCGAGTCGCGACGGCTCCTGCGCTCGGTTGCGAACGACAATCTGGGCTTGAGAGCCGGAGGATTGGGCGTCGCCGAACTCTGGACGCGCGGAATCGCCGTTGTGCAGCATGGCCGAGAAATGAAAAAACCGGAAGCTGAGCGCCTCGAACAGTTTCAGGGTCAAAGACTTCAGCGTACCCTCGCGGCGATGAAACGCGCTCCGCGGCCGGACGAGGACCTCGAAACAATGACGCTCGCAAATCAACTGAGGGTCATGTCGGATTATCTCGGCGCGAAGGACCCGATAGTGCAGTATGCGCTGCAGGGACAGGCCCCGGAGGCGGCCGCGAGGCGGTTGTTCGCTCAATCGGCGATTAAGGACTCGTCCACGTACGTCGGTCTGCTCGAAATGGAAAATGCCGCGGAAACCTCGCAGGATCCCTTCGTCGTCATGGCCAGAATGGCTTACCCGCGCATGGAAAAGGTGTCTGCGACCCTGCGCGGCGTACAGGCGAAGGATCAGGTCAACGCTACCTTGCTCGGCAGGGCGCTGTACGACGTCTACGGCACCTCGATACCTCCGGACGCAACTTTCACGCCGCGCATCGCCGACGGCATTGTGAAGGGTTTCGAATACAACGGGACCAGGGCGCCAGCGCATACGACCTTCTACGGCTTGTACGATCGGCATTTCTCATTCACCGGCGATGAAAGCTGGGCTCTCGCGCCGAAATGGAAGAATCCGCCGAAGGAGTTGAATCTGGCTACCCCGCTGAATTTCTCTTCCACGAACGATATCATCGGTGGAAACTCTGGAAGTCCGATGATCAATACGAGCAAGGAAGTCGTCGGCCTGATCTTCGACGGCAATATCGAAAGTCTGCCGGGAGATTTCATCTTCGCGGAGGATGCAGGAAATCGCACCGTGTCGGTGCATGCGGGAGGAATACTCGAGGCCTTGAGGCACATATACAAGGCCGCCCGCATAGTCGCCGAGCTCGAAAGCGGGAAACGTCCCCAGTAGAGCCGGCGAGTCGATGCCCCGTCCAATCATAAGCATCTCGGGGATCCGAGGAATTCCGGGCGCATCGCTCAATCCGCCCGATATCATCAACTTCACGTCGGCGTTCTTAAGTTACTCCAAAGCGCGCAGGCTCGTCATCGGATACGACGGACGTCCGAGCGGCGCGGCGATCAGGGATCTGGTCGCCGCCGCCGCGGTTCTCGGCGGAGTTGAGGTCGTCGACCTCGGACTCGCGCCGACACCCACGGTGCAACTGGCTGTGGAACACTGGCGCGCGGGCGGTGGCATCTCGATCACAGCCAGTCACAATCCGTCGGAATGGAACGGATTGAAATTCCTCGACCGTACCGGCGTTTTTTTGGATGCGGAGCAGAACGCCGAATTCCTGCGTGTCGCAAACACTGAAACGCCTGCGTACAAGCCGTGGAATGAAATCGGCGCCAGAGAATCGCGCGACGGTTTCATACACGAACACATCGAGAGAGTACTGGCGTATCCAGTGGCTGATCTCGATCGCATCAGGTCGAGGCGGTTTCGAGTTGTGGTGGACGCTGTCAACGCTTCCGGGAGCATAATCGTTCCGGAGTTCCTCCGTCGGCTCGACTGCACCGTGTTTCCGTTGTATTGCGACGCGTCAGGGATCTTTCCCCATCTTCCCGAACCGCTCCCCGTGAATCTGGCTGCGCTGGGCGCAGCCGTTCGACAACACGAAGCAGATCTCGGCGTCGCCGTCGATCCGGATGCCGACAGGCTGGTCCTTTATGACGAACGCGGTGAAGCCGTCGGCGAGGAATACACAATTACAACCGCCGTGGACGCTGTCCTGGGGGCTTCGAGCGAAGCGGCTTCGCAATCCGTCGTTGTGAATCTCTCCACAACCAGGGCGGTTGACGAGGTCGCGTCGAAATACGGCGCCAGGGTTATTCGCACACCCGTGGGCGAGATCAACGTCGTCAGGAAAATGCTTCAATGCGGCGCCGTGATCGGCGGAGAAGGAAGCGGCGGAGTCATACTTCCGGCTGTGCATCCGGGCAGGGATTCGCTCGCAGGGCTGATTCTCGTGCTGCATGCCCTGGCCATGCACGGGGGTACGCTTTCGTCCTACAGGGCTTCGCTGCCCGGTTGGGTGATCCGAAAACACCGGCGCGGGCTGACCGATTGTGACCATGAAACGGCGCTTTCGAGGGCGGCTTCGCTCTTCGCGGATTTCCATCCCGACAGGGCGGACGGCGTCCGCATAGACTTTCCCGACGGCTGGGTCCATCTGCGCGCTTCGAACACGGAACCCATCATCAGGATTATCGCTGAAGCGCGCACCGCCGGGGAAGCGGACCGCCTGGCGGCAGAGGTTTCCGCCCGAGCGTTCGACTCCGCCGCGGAATGACACCGCCCTACATGCTGCCTGACCTGAACACAAAAACAGAAAGAAAATCAAGCAAGAGGCGCCAATGACAACAATCCTTGATCTGTATGCGAGGGAGATCCTCGATTCGAGGGGAAATCCCACGATTGAAGTAGACGTTGAACTGGAAAGCGGCGTTATCGGCAGAGCGGCCGTTCCAAGCGGCGCCTCGACCGGGAAGCGGGAAGCTGTGGAATTGAAAGACAACGACAAGACCCGCTATGGGGGCAAAGGTGTGTTGAACGCCGTGGAGAATGTGAACGACGTGATCGCCGACGAACTTATTGGCTGGGATGCGACGGATCAGGCGGGCATAGACCATTTCCTTGTCGAGCTGGACGGCACGGACAACAAATCCAATCTCGGCGCCAACACGATTCTGGGCATATCTCTGGCTGTTGCGCGCGCTGCCGCGGAAACTCTGGATCTGCCATTGTATCGCTATATCGGCGGAGTGAACGCAAAAACTCTTCCCGTGCCGATGATGAATATTATTAACGGCGGAAAGCACGCCGACAACACTGTGGATTTCCAGGAATTCATGATAATTCCTTTCGGCGCGCCTTCGTTCACGGAAGCCCTCCGCTACGGCGCTGAAATCTTCCATGCACTGCACGACGTCCTCCATTCGGCGAAACTCAGCACATCGGTTGGGGATGAAGGCGGCTTTGCTCCTTCGCTGAAAAACAACGAGGCGGCGATCGAGTACATCATGCGGGCGATGGAAAAAGCGAAATATACGGACTGCGATTGCCGTATCGGTCTGGATGTGGCGGCCAGCGAGATGTACGTGAATGCGAAAGGCAGGAAGCCGGGCATGTACAAATTCTTTAAGTCGGATGACAGCCTCCACAGCACGGAGCAAATGATAGAAATGTACGTGCGGCTGGTTGAAAAATATCCCATAATCGCCTCCATCGAGGACGGTCTGGGTGAAAACGATTGGGAGGGTTGGCGTCTCCTGACGGACGCCCTCGGTGACAAATGCCAAATCGTGGGCGATGATATTTTCGTGACCAATCCGGCGATTCTCAGCAGAGGCATAAAGGAAGGAATCGCGAATTCGATTCTGATAAAAGTCAATCAGATCGGAACTCTGACCGAAACTCTCGATGCGGTCGAAATGGCGAAGCGAGCCGGTTATACAAATGTCATAAGCCATCGTTCCGGCGAAACCGAAGATCCCATCATCGCGGATATTGCGGTTGCAACCAACGCAGGACAGATTAAAACCGGTTCCGCGAGCCGCTCAGACAGGGTCGCCAAGTACAACCAACTGCTGCGGATCGAAGAAGCTCTGGACACGAATGCGGTATATCCGGGAGCAGGAGCGTTTCCGGTGCAACTCCGCGGCTGAACCGCCGCACCTCCTTCCGTTCGGGATTTCTCACGGAGGGCGGGTTCCAATTTTCGGCTGTGATCGATTCCATCATCCGGAGGGGGTGTAAACGCATGAGGATTCTTGTTGCGCCGGCTTCATTCAAAGGATCTCTGACAGCGGCCAGGGCAGCGGAAATAATATCATCCGCTCTGGAAAGGCAGCGGCCCGACATCGCAACAGAGCAACTGCCTCTTGCGGATGGCGGAGAAGGAACTGTCGAAGCTCTGTCCTTGGCCTGGGGCGGCCGGCCTCGCAGTTCCGTGGTCGCAGGCCCGCTCGGAACACCGGTCCGGGCGCATTGGGCAATGGCTGACTGGGCGAACGCGGGTTCAGGCGCGGCGGCTCTGCTCTGCGCGGCGTCTGTCACGGGCCTGTCGATTCTCGAACCGTGTGAACGGAATCCGCTCAGGACCTCCGGCTTCGGACTCGGGGAATTGCTTCGTATTGCTGTCGAAGAGAAGGCCCGTACAGTCTTTATCGGACTCGGTGACACGGCAACGAACGATTGCGGTTTGGGCATGGCATGTGCGCTCGGGTATAAAGTTGTCATGAGAAATGGATTGGAAATGACCAGGGACGACCTGTTTGCCAAGTCTCTGCCGCAGCTGTTGGAGGACATTGAGAGAATTGAAGCAACGGATGAGACGAAGACGCTTAATGCCAGTAAATACATTGCGTTGGCCGATGTTTCGAATCCCTTGTATGGGCCTGACGGCGCCACTGCCGTGTTCGCCGTGCAGAAAGGACTCCGGAAAACGGACATTCCGGCACTGGATACGGCAGTCAGACGCTTCGCTGAAATCGTGAAAAGGGACATCCGGGATGTTGATCCTCTCGTACCCGGCGCGGGCGCGGCGGGTGGTCTCGGTTTCGCCCTGAAAGCTTTGCTCGGAGCGGAATTGCGCCCTGGCGCGGAGTTCATTTTGAAGTCCGTTTTATTCGCGGAAAAAGCAAAACTCGCCGATGCTGTGATCACGGGAGAAGGGAAAATCGACGCGCAGACTGCACGCGGCAAAGTCGTCGCCGCGGTTTCAGCAGCTTGCTCGCGCATCGGGATACCGTGTTTCGCGCTCGCCGGATCGGCCGACGGCGACCTGGGAGTGCTGGCGGCGAGTCTTGGACTGCAAAAGATCGTGGCAACGACAAGGTCGGACGCACCCAATAATGAAAAAATCTCCAAGGCATCGGAAAATCTGCATCGAGCAGCTCTGCGCCTTCTGGATAATCTTCCAATATCCTGATAATCTGTTTATTGAAAATAACCAGCCGGTCGAGCCGCGGCCGCGTGCAAGTGTCTAGTGTTCTGACGGTCCTGTAAAGTCAGGGTTCGGATTCATCATACGGCGCGAGGATGCCGGACGGATTTCCAAAGCTCCAGAATTTCCCTTATCTTTGTAAATATTCATTTTCCATCACCGGTCCTATACTAACATGGTTGAAATCAAATTCGGTACTGACGGCTGGCGTGCCGTAATCGCCGAGGACTTCACTTTTGAAAATGTCGAACACGTAGCGCTCGCTTTCTCCAGATATTACAGACAGCATCCCTCCATAGCCAATGGAGTGGTCGTGGGAGGAGATGCTCGTTTCGGATCTCAAGCTTTCGCCCTTCGAGCCGCGCAGGTCATCGCCTCTCAAGGCATTCAGGTATGGTATTGCGACCGCGTCGTGTCGACTCCCATGGTTTCGCTCGCCATTCTGAAAAAGAAGGCCGCGGCGGGCGTTATGATCACTGCCAGTCACAATCCGCCTCAATGGAACGGTTTTAAAATCAAGGGTGATTTCGGCGGATCCGCTCTGGTGAGCGACATCAAGAAAGTCGAGCGCATCCTCGCGAACATTCTCGCGGCCGACAAGGGAGCGAAATTGAAACCGGTCGAGGATTTAACGAAGGCTGGGCTGATCAGGCGTCTCGACGCGCATTCATTGTTTCTGAAGGAAATCAAGAAGAAAATCGATCTCGGACTGATACAGCGCTCCGGCATGAAAATCGCGTATGACGTCATGTACGGAGCGGCTTTCGGCGTGATGAAGGAACTGCTTCCCTCGGTCGTCTGCCTGCACGACGAACACAATCCGGGTTTCAAGGGCATACCTCCCGAACCTCTGCAACAGAACATCGGCGAACTCATAGATCTGGTGACAAGAGATGGCTTCGATATCGGAATCGTGACCGACGGGGATGCGGATCGGTTGGGCGCAGTCGACGAAAACGGCAATTTCATCAGTACGCAGCTCATCATCCCCATTCTTCTGAAATACCTGCATGTCAACAAGAAACAGAAGGGCAGCGTCGTCAAGACGGTTTCGGTGAGCGATATTGTCCAGCGGATGACCGCCAAGTACGGTTTGAAGCTATATTCACGTCCTGTCGGTTTCAAGTATGTGACGGAACTCATGATCACTGAGAAGGTGCTGATCGGCGGAGAGGAGAGCGGCGGCGTCGGCATGTCGATCCACATTCCGGAAAGGGATGGCGTATACAACGCGCTTCTGCTTTGCGAGTATCTGGCAAAGCGCAAAATCACTCTCGGCGAGGCGGTAGAGGAGATCTACCGGGAATTCGGCAGAACATACTACGACCGCATAGATTTCCATACGACCGAGCAGAAGAAACGCGCAATACTTGCGGCCTGCGACCGCGGGGTCACGAAGCTCGGTCCTCATCAGGTCGTTTCTGTCGAGACGATAGACGGTTACAAATTCCGTGTGGAGGGCGGCTGGCTGCTGATCCGCGCATCGGGAACGGAACCGATTCTTCGCATATACGCTGAAGCCGACAGCGAAAAGAAGATGAAATCCCTGCTGGCGGCCGCTTCGAGAATCGCCTGAGTCGCATCCGGGCGTCGGAGCTGTGATGCGGCGCGCTTTTCGCGCAGGTCTCTTATTCATTTCCATTCTTCCGCTTTGCTCGTTAGCGGCCTTCGGGGCGGCTCGTCAAGGCGAGCGTGAAACAGGCGACTCCCTCTGCCTGATGGCGGAATCCGCGCGGGAGATTTTCCCGGCCGGATTGCGATGCCGGCCTTTCTCGCTCCACTCGACGGACGTCGGGAACGGATCTCGGTTATTCGGGCCTGAAATATTCGGATTCAGGCGCCCGGTTTTCGGCGCCGCAATGCCGGACGAAGTGCATGGTCCGACGTCCGGCCCGATAGATCCGGCCAGGTTGTGGCTCGTCGCCGGAACAATGTTCACCGGGAACGCCGCGATCATGTGGTATTACTTCACGACATTTTATTCGCCGCGGGAATCCGAAAGATCCAAATGGCATGCTTTCGACGACTGGTACAATGCCGACCTGAACGTGGATAAGATCGGACATGTCTGGGGCACCCAGGCGTACGCGAATACGCTGTACCATATCTTCCGCTGGACCAACATGCGCGAAGAGCCTGCGATGTGGTGGTCGTCGAGTCTGGCTTTCTTTTTCCAGCTTCAGATGGAAATGACGGATGCCTTCTATAAGTCATGGGGCTGGAGTTGGTGGGATGTCGCCGCGAATGCGGTCGGAGCGGTCTATCCGAATCTCCAGCGGGCGTGGCCTCCCCTGAGATCGGTGAGCGTTAAAATGAGCTATTGGCCGTCGAGACTGATCACCGAGCGCTGGGTCAACTATGTTCTCAAGGATTACGACGGTTTCACGTACTGGCTCGCGTTTACTGTGGAGGATTTCCTGCCGAAAAAACTCAGGCGGTTCTGGCCGGACTGGCTGGGCGTGGCGGTCGGTTACGGCGCGGCGAATACCGTAATCGGCCGGAACCATTACAACACCGACCGGAACAACATCGGACTGGGAGATCAGGAATGGTATATCGCCCTGGATTACGACCTTCGCCGCCTGCCCGGGGACACTCCTTTCCTGAAGTTCCTGAAGGAACAGCTCAATCTCATACATTTCCCATCGCCCGCCATCCGTTTCACTCCCACGGCTGTCTACTACGGATTGTATTTCTGAATATCCTTCAACGGCCGATGAGTATGCGAAGCAGCAGCAAGCGCGGAGGAAAGCGCCGCTTGTAAAGGGAGACCAGCAGGCCGAAAATCGCGATTGCGCCGATGACCGCCAGATTGACTAGTGTGAACAGAAAACCGGATTCCATCTGCTCCAGTCCGCGGGACTCCAGCAGCGGCAGCAAGACCTCGTCCCCAATGACCTGATGCAGGATGTAAACCAACATGGAGTACTTTCCGAAGAAGGCCAATGCAGTCCAGACGACGCCGGGTTTTATTCCGCGGAACAGCAGTCCGGCGAGCATGACCACTCCAACGGCGGAGAGCAGGTAGGCGAGTGTGGGCGGATAGAATATTTCGGAGTACCCCTCGCGCGTTTCTATTATGCTTCCGCCGGCGATATTTTCGATTCCGTTGATCGGCAGAAAAAGAAGGGCGAATCCGATAATCGTTGAAGCAGCGGCGGCAGCGACCGCTCCTCGCGGCGGAGCGTCCCGCTTTGCCTTGAACATCATGCCGAAAAAGCCGACTCCGAACACGGTGAAGCCTATCCACGGAAATATGGGGAACCAGCCGTCGATGAACCAGCTCCTGAAAAGCGGTCCGGCGGCTGGCCAGGCAAATTCCTCCCAATACACTTGCAGCGGCTCGGCGCCGTAACCGAAAGCCATCCGCAAGACGAACGCGGCGGTGAATATTGCGGCAGTGGCGGCGAAGAGCCCCCCGGTTCCGGCTTTTCTCGAAAGATACGCGACCGCCATTCCCGGCCCGATTATATAGAGCACATCCCAGGACGTGCCAGGCATTATGTCCCATAGAGCCGCGTCCAGCCCCGCGCCGATGAGCAGGACGAGCAGCCCTCTTTTGATATAGTACCATGGTGGGTGGGACTCGCCTCGCAGCATCACCATGCCCGCGCTTATGGATATGAACATCGGAGCGGCGTAGGAGCCGAGAATGCGGAACCACATCGGGTGCGGTTCCGCCAGATACGGCGCAAGGTTCGCCGGGATCATGAGGAGAATGGCGAGGCCGCGGAAAGCGTCCACCCAAAGCAACCGGTCATATTTTTGCGAAGGCGGCATGGTTCCTTCTCCAGGTGTGGGGTTCAGAATGCTGTCTCGCCCTGAATCCACCAGCGGTGCCAGAGTTCGAAATTGTACAGCATCCAGATCTGAGGAGTCACATTGACCCGTGTTCTTTCGTAGTGATCGAGAAGCTCCCGCACGGCCGTCGTATCGAACAGACCGTGCCTGCTGCCGAGAAGCACGGAGCGAGCATGCCGGAAGATTTCCGGAGTGAGCATCGTTTTTCCCGAGCCCGCGAACCCGATCTTCTTCCGGTCGATGATTTCATCCGGCAGTATTCCGCGCAGAGCTTGTTTGAGGATGTGCTTGGTCTCGCCGTTCCTGGTTTTCATGGATGCGGGGATGCGCGAGGTGAATTCGACGAGCTTGTGATCGAGAAAAGGAACCCGCGCCTCGATGCTCGCCGCCATCGTTATCTTGTCCACTCTCATCAGCAGGAGTTCGGCGAGCCGGTGTTTCAACTCCCATGCGATGATTCCGTCCAGCGGCGCGGAGTCGGGACGAATCTCGCGCATACGCCTGTAAAATCCGAGCGGAAGTTCGCGGGATGACGGCAGAGCCGACGGATTTCGGCGCTCCGGCGCCACGATATCCGCTTTCCATTCGTCCTGCAAGGCGATCGCGTTGCTCCAGAAGACGAGGTCTCCCTCAAGATAGTTGCGTAGCATGTTCTGACGGTCATCCATCCGTTTCAACCGCAAGGCCGGGCGCAGGAGCGCATATGCCGCGGCGCCGAGCAGGCGCGGTATGCGGGGCAGGGCGCAGAGGCGGGCGGCCCGGAGGTAATTCGCGTACCCGGCGAACTGTTCGTCGCTTCCTTCGCCGACCTGCACAACTATGGTTCCGTTGTCCCGCGCGAGTTTCGCGACGTGGTAAAGCGGGAAGCAGACGGGATCGGCCAGCGGCTCGTCCTGATGATATATCACCGTCGGCAGCAGTTCCACGAACCCCTTGTCGTCGATCGCTATCTCGTGATGGTCGGCGCCGAACTGCTTTGCAATGCGCCGCGCCCATTGGAACTCGTTGGTGTCTTCCTGGCCCTTGATGGCGACAGTAAACGTGTCCACCGGCCTGTTCATCAGTCGCGCCATGAATGCGACGTTCGCGGAACTGTCAACGCCTCCGCTTAAAAACACGCCGAAGGGCACGTCGGACATCATGCGTTTTTCGACCGCGGCGGAAAAAAGATCGCGTATTCGCTCCGCAGTCCTTTCCTCGTCATTGAAGTCGAAATCTTCGGCGGGCGGCGTAAGTAGATCCCAGTAAACCTCGTTCCGGATTGCGCCGGTCCTGGGAATTTTCAGGTAATGACCCGCCTCGAGCTTCATGACGCCGTCGAACATCGTGACGGGGGAGGGCGTGTGTATGAATGTGAGGTAATGGTGGAATCCGGCGTCAGAAAGTCGCGGAGCGAGCGACCCGTGCTGCAGCAGCGCTTTGATCTCAGAACCGAAAACAATCCTTCCCGCCGTATCGGCGTAGTACAGCGGCTTGATCCCCAGGCGGTCTCTGTACAGAAACAGCGTGTCCGCTTCTTTGTCCCAGAGCGCGATGGCGAACATCCCATCGAGACGCTCGATAAACCTCTCCCCCCAGACACGATAAGCATGAAGTATCGTTTCCGTATCGGAGCGGGATCGGTAAACGCAGCCGAGCCGTTCGAGTTCCTCGCGAAGCTTGGCATGATTGTAAATCTCGCCGTTGAAGACGAGCCAGGCCGAACCGTCCGGCAAGCCCATCGGCTGGTGCCCGGCGGGGGAGAGATCGATGATCGACAGGCGCCTGAAAGCGAAGCCGAGCGCGCCGTGCTCGGAGATGAAATGCCCGCGGTCGTCCGGCCCGCGATGCGCCATGGTGTCTCCCATGCGGGTGAGAAGTCCCTCGGTGATCTCCCTCGAAGGTCCGGTTCTGGCGAATATGCCCGCGAATCCACACATTAGAGTAAAATATGACGCGCAGATGATGTGTCCAATCGATCTCGCCGCGCCGGGGGCAATAAAAAAGGAGGAGTTATTCCGACTCCTCCTATCATGTCGGGGCGAGAAGATTTGAACTTCCGACCTCTCGGTCCCGAACCGAGCGCTCT
>CAYLZD010000027.1:48264-55245 GCA_964388275.1 uncultured Chromatiales bacterium | reverse complement strand
GATGCTCCAAGCCGTAGGCGACCGCCTTCTTCACCGCGCTGTAGACCGTATTCCAGTGCACGCCGAACATCGAGGCGACAACATCGACGGCAAGAATCATTGCCCAGACGGCGATCTGCTGATCGTCACGGACGCGGCCCAGAATATTTTCAGGAGACGGACCGTCTGGAAGGACGCCGGAATACAGGCCCGGGGCAGGACGATGGTTATCAGGAGAAATTACAAGAATACGAGGCAGATCCTCGAGTTCGCGAACTCCTTTCTTCTCGCCGGCGAGAGCTTGATCGTTTCCGGGCAGGACGCAGCGCCTGAAAGAGAACAGCATTGTTTCGCCCGAAACGGCATTGCGGGAAGGCCCGGCGCCACGCATTCTGCCGGCGGCGCGTCACGAGGATATCGTGGAAAAAACCGTCGAGAAGGAGCGCTCCTTTCTCGGCAGGCATTACGGCCCCCGCGGCATAGCGGTGTCCTACATGACGCGCGTGCATCTCGGCCGCCCCATAGTCGACGATATTCGAAAGGCGCTGCTGCGCGAAGGCATGGACGTCTTCTGGCTGACCGATCCCGCCAGAAAGGACGCCAGGACCGAACTGTCCTCAGTCAACGCGCCTGTAATACTTTCCACCGTGCACAGCTTGAAGGGACTTGAATTCCCGGCCGTTGTAATGTCGACACTTGTTTTCGGAACGATGAGCCAGCTTGAAAACAGGAAGCTCGTTTACGTCGGCATGACGCGCGCGTGCAGGGAATTGTCCGTGATAGCTCATCCCGAGCATCCTTTCGCCGAGTCTTTGAAGTCTGCTCTGAGGACGGGAAATGCAGAGTACGGCCAGTGTGGTATTCAAGAGGGGAAGAGTGGAAGACGATCTGACGATCAGACTGAAATCAGCCCTGGGTGGACGACATACCACAGCCCAGGACGTCAGCCCGGGGAGAAGTGCGCCTCCGCGAGACTTAAGGTCGGAAAGGGCGGCATTAAAATGCCTGGATCGCTCATCGGTTCGGCGTCTTCCCGTTTCCAGCCTGCCTGAGTGAGGAAATATTTTTATAATCCTCCGTTCCTCCGCTCCTCCCTGTTCAATATCCCTCCTCATCCTCCCTTCACTCCCGATCCCCGCTCCCGCAGCCGTAAGCCGCCGGGAAACGGTATCCACACCGCCGATCAACCCCCGAGTCCGAAAATATTCCTCAACAACTCCCGTCCCGCTCCATGCCTTCGAGTGAATCTCTCCGGATGGAACTGTACTCCGATAACGGTCATTTTCTGATGACGGATCGCCTGGCAGCGCGACGATGAAGCGAAAAACATTTATGGCTATGATTCATGGTTCTTAGAGGTTCCCAAATATCAAAAAACGACTTTCACTTCAGGCGAAAGTTCCCTGAATATGCGCTCCTTTTCCTTTTCTGAGATCGGATTGCCGCTAAGGTTCAAGTATTCCAATGTTTTTTTCATCTTGCTCAGACTATCCGGAAGTGCTTGTATTCTATTACCGTTCAACCGTACGATCCTGAACCTGGAATGGATAAATGAATTGGGGATTGATGTTAATTGACAACTATCGAGATCGAAACAAATACCTTTCTCAAAGCGATCTACGCTATCCGGTATTCTTGTAATTCGATTTCCTGTAAGAACAATTACCGCAAGTTCTTTCATGCAATACACTTGCAAAGGAAACTCGGATATATTGTTGTGTGATAAATTTATATGGCTTAACCACTGTAATTCGCAAAACCAATCCGGCACAGTGCTGATATTGCAATTAGGTGCTATAAGGGTATGCAAATTATGAAACACCCGAATAGTGTCGGGAAGACCGTTCGTCGGATGAAGTAATAATACTAGCGACCGCACATCATCCGGGTGCTTCAATGCATCTTCTAAAGACCAGAATTCATGAATCGTTTGAACATACGTCGGATATTCTTCGCATGACTCCACAGCCCAGGATAGTGCCGCAAGCAAGCCGACAATCACGATGAAGCGAGTTAATTTGCGCAATATATTCATATCTTCCGCCTCTTCACACAATATCTATTCCTTGTTTTGTAAATATATCGCGAATACAGGTTTTCATCTTTATTATTTCTTTTGCTCCTTCGCGGTAGTTCATCAGTTGAAATCTAAATAAATAATAATAAACGATCAAGGCACTACAAACCACTCCATATCATACAGGTACTTGGTTCCAAGGCAAGTGAAGAATAGGCCCATTCTGAACAAACCAGGTTTGATCAAAACAACGTCAAGCGTAAACGTTCCAGTACCGGCGGTGTAATCGGGAAAAGCGATTACCGGCACCGTCCCCTGGCTATCACCGCGTGTGGCCGTGTTGTAAAGTAATCCCAGTTCGAGATTCTCGAGAGAATCGCCTACCACTTCAAAGGTTATCCTGTTGAGCCATTCCCTCCCGGCACGAAGAAAAATCATGCGTTGAAGCGGCCAGGGAACTCCGGTGTCTCCGTCCCAGGTCATGCGAGTAAAGTTCCATTGCACCGCGTCCGCCACCTTCTGTTTGTCATCGGTCCCAAGAGCTTCCACCAACGGAGCTGTGGCTATATGGACAAGCGGATAAGCTTCTCCCCAGGCGACGCCGGGTTCATACCAGGTGGTGCTGAAAGCAAGTTCCCCTTCAGATTCTCCGATATAAGCGTTCGAGATCAACTCGAGCGGCGACTTCGGGCAGATGTTCTTAAAGTCGTAATAACTTGCCACTGAATCGATTCTGCAGCTTCCGTCGCGCATGAAATTTCCGTTCATAACAACTCCAATATATGTGATTTTGGGCGAGTATACCCCCCCCCCGGAGAAAGTCAAGAGGTACCGGATTTTTGACCCTGGGAGCGAAGGGAATAGGGTGAACGGGCGGGGGCGGGGTTTATCGGCGGCATTGCTCCGAGTCCACGGTGTCATGATCGATTCAACGAAGCGGGGAGGCGTGAGCTTAACCACTTTGTCACACCGATTCCGGCCTTCATCTGCGATGATTCCCTACAAGCATGACATGAGGATCTTATAGGCAGACAGGGTTGGACGTTGGATGAGGCCTGCCTGTCGTAGTTCCGCGACAGCGGAACGCCGTCAGGGGACGTTGGACGAAAACGATGGCATGAGGATTTCCTGAGAACATGCGTATCACCCTGATTCCGGCACTCACCTCATCTGCTATGTTTCTCTGCAAGCAGGACATGAGGATGTCATAGGCAGCTCGTCGAGGCGTGGGTGTAGACCGCCGCATGTCGTCTTCGACAAACTCAGACTGACATGCGGTTCAGGGTGCTCAGCCATCCAACGTTTATCGTCCAGCGTCCAACAATCTAACGTCTTACGTCTAACGGGAATTTCTAACAGCCTGACGAAGTATTGCATTTAGCGCACTATGGCAGGTATAAATTGTACAAACTGATGGAGCCACGCTGGTCGCACCCTGACGGTTTCATGACCTGCTCTGAGACGAAGCGCCGACATTCGAGATATCATTTCAAAAAGAGCATGACAAAACGCGGCAAAAACGCCTTTACCGGACCCCGCTGCACATTGTTTCGGTGTGCCGACATAGTTGCAGTGCGGTCGTCGGAACGGCTGTATGCGCAGGCCATCGGCATTCCGCCCTGCTCGATTCATTCGGCGAATTGCTCCGTGCCGAACGGCTCGGGCAGCAGCTTGTCAAGCGTCATGGTCCTGTGCATGCCGTCGGGCGTCGCCATAATGAGCAGCAACGAGGGGGCGAAATCAGCGAGCGCCTGCCTGCAGGCGCCGCAAGGTGTCAGATCCTTCGAAGAGGAGACCACGGCTGCGGCCGAGAAATTCCGGGCGCCTTGCGCTACAGCGTTGAAAAGAGCGACACGCTCGGCGCAACAGGTCAGGGAAAATGAACTGATTTCGACGTTGCATCCCCGGAACACTTCTCCGCTCTCGGAAAGAACGGCGCAGCCGACCTTAAAGCCGGAATACGGAGCGTGCGCCATCTCTCTCGCCGAGGAGGCCTCCTCGATCAATCCGCGAATAACGGCTTCATCAATGCCGGTTTCGATCGTTTTCATCGGATCCTCTCCGTTATTTGCATGGATGTCATAAAAAAAGGCCTGATTTTTCAGACCTTGTGTGGACCCAGACGGGATCGAACCGACGACCTCTACAATGCCATTGTAGCGCTCTCCCAACTGAGCTATGGGCCCAAGCCCGTCTAAAATACATACGGGGCCTGTATCATGCAACTGATGAAACCCCGGCTCCTTGCGCTATCCGCCTTTTTTGTAAATTGTTCCCGTTCCGCCTGTGAGTCGGGCAAATTCAAATGTGGCGACTTCTTTATAATCTGCTCATACTGCCTCCACTCTGGCTGCTGCTGCGCCTCATGGCGTTTTTCAACCGAAAGGTGCGGGCAGGCTTCATCGGCAGGAAATCCGTATTTGAAGGTTTATCGGAATTCCGTTCGAAGAACGTCTCCGAAAACCGGATCTGGATGCATGTGTCCTCCATGGGGGAATTCGAACAGGCCAAGCCCATCATCGAAGGACTCAAACGGCGCTTCCCCGGGATCTGCGTGGTGGTTTCCTTCTTCTCGCCTTCGGGTCTCGAGAACAGCCGCCGCTATCCGCATGCCGATTACCTTACATACATGCCTTTCGATTCGAGTAAAAACGCCCGGCGCTTCCTGGAGATACTCGACCCGACGATCGCGGTTTTCATCCGCTACGATGTGTGGCCCAACCACATCTGGGCCTGCAAACGACGCCGAATTCCAGTGGCGCTGGTAAACGCCACGATGCGGGCGTCGTCGCCCCGCCTTCTGCCGGTTTCGCGCCCTTTCCATCGCGCGCTTTTCAACGCCTTCGATTTTATTCTCACCATTTCCGATGAGGACGCTGAATCTTTCAAACTCTTCGGCCTTTCCGGCCCTCTCCTCGAAGCCGCAGGCGATACGCGCTTCGATCGCGTGCGCGGAAGGGCGGAAGAAGCGAAAAACCGGTCCCTTCTACCGGAGCGCATGGTCGCCGGCAAACGCATACTCGTGGCCGGTAGCAGCTGGAACGAGGACGAGGAAGTCCTGTTGCCGGCGCTTTTCGCGTTGCTCCGCTACGATCCGGATCTGCTCTGCGTCATCGTGCCTCACGAACCTACACTGGAGCATCTCGAGTCCCTCGAATACCGCCTGAGGGGCAGGGCGGCATCCCTGCGCTTCTCTTATCTGAACGAATGGGACGGCGAACGCATATTACTCGTGGACAGCATCGGCATACTGCTGCCTCTGTACGCATCGGCGGACGTCGCCTTTGTGGGCGGCGGTTTCCGCTCGAATGTTCACAACACGCTCGAACCCGCGGCTTACGGCATTCCCGTTTTATACGGCCCCAAACTCCATAACAGCCGCGAGGCCGCCGAACTTGCCGGCCACGGTGGCGGCTTTATCGTCCGCAACCGCCGGGAGCTGTACAGGACCGCGAGGCGCCTGCTGTCTGACGCCGGCGCTCGCGCCGAAGCCGGCGCGAAATCGGCCGGATTCATCGCTGCAAGAACCGGCGCAACAGACAGGATTTTGTCGGGACTTCCGTTCACCCGCAAGAACGCCCCCTCGGCATCCTCGCTTTGAATGACAGGGCGGCGCGGACTCAGTCCGAAGCGCGCTCCACCGAGTAGCGCGCCAGCGCATCCACCGTCCATTCGAAATGCGCCGGGGTTACGGAATGCGGGTCGCAGTCCGGAGCGGGATTCAGACAGTCGATGGCGTGCGGGACGCCGTCGCGTATAGCCATCTCCACGGAGTTGAAGTCGTAGTCGAGGGCGGCGGACGCCGCGAGGGCTTCCTGTCCCACGCGCCGGAGCAGCTCATCCGTGTCATGCTCATACTCGACGCTGTATCTCAAATGCAGGGGCTGACTCGGCGCGTAGGGCATGACTCGCACTTCGCGCCGGCCGACGCAGTAGCAGCGGTAATACGACTGCCAGTAAATCGCTTCCTGCAGAAGCATGCATGTCGAGCCGCTCTGATCGTAATAGAAGAAGAATTCATCCTCCGAGTGAATCTTGTAGACGTTTCTCCAGCCGCCTCCGCTGTGCGGTTTCATGAAGAAGGGAAATCCGATATAGGCGAATACTTCTTCCCAGTCCAGAGGGTAAATCAGGTTGCGCATCGACATGGCCGTCGTTTCCGGCGGGTGTTCCTTGGAAGGGATTATCACCGACTTGGGCACGGCTATTCCGGCCCGGCGCACCAAGGTCACGTCCATGAACTTGTCGTCGGCCGACCAGCGGAACGGATCGTTTATGACGATCGATCCGTGCAGCGCGGCATGTTTCACCCACGCCCTGAAAAATGGAATGAAATGGGATATGCGGTCGATTATCACGTCGTAACGCGCGGGAATATTATCCTGCGCCGCGCCCAGCTTCACCGCTTCGGCTTTCACCTCGCCGTCGCCGATCTCGTTAATTCTGTCCATGAGGGCGTTGGGGAAAGCGTTCTCCATGCCGTATAGGATTCCGATTGTTTTCATGGTTGTCCGGCCCAGGTGGTTTGCAGGATGTCGCCGTTCCACCACGCCGGGTTTCGGCGCGGCTTCGAAATCCGTGTTGCGTGGAAGGCGTTGAATTGCGGAAAGATACACGCCCCCGGCGTGAAGGACAAACAAATGCGTTTTGTCGGGAAGACGGAATCAGGCAAATTTGGCTGTCGCAGCGACCGCGGTCGCAGATTCAACCGTCACGGAGCAGAGTCCGGCCATGAACATCAACACTTCAACCAGAATCCCGTTCGGCTTAGAAAAAATCGCTTCTGAACTCGAGGTTCGATCGACGCGGATTCCGGCGATCGCGGCGATCATTTCGGTTTGCGCCTTATTTCTCGCTTCCGCGGCATCCCTTTCACAGGAGCGCGTCGTCTTTTTCGGGATGTGCGACGCATCCGCCGCGGTAGCCGCCGGCGCTGACATGTTCATCGCGGCCGATGACGAGTCCAACATTCTGAGAATTTACAG
>CAYLZD010000027.1:0-48164 GCA_964388275.1 uncultured Chromatiales bacterium | reverse complement strand
GACGCGCCGGGCGCATTGAATATCGAAGGACTGGCCGCCACGCCGGAAGGCGGACTGCTGGTCGCCTTCAGGAGTCCTGTGCCTGGAGGCAAAGCCCTGCTGCTGCCTCTGTTGAATCCCGACCGCGTAATGATGGGCGAAGAACCCGCTGTCGGAAAACCTGTCCTTTTGGATCTGGGCGGACGCGGGATAAGAAGCATCGAGTATGTGAAGCCTCGAGGCGGGTATCTGCTCATCGCCGCTTCGCCTCAAGGCGGGGGTTTCACCCTCTTCGCTTGGTCCGGCCGGGAGCGGGACAAGGCGGTCAAGCTTCTCGATTTCAGCGATCGCGGTTTCAGGCCCGAAGCCCTGCTGGCATTCCCGGACAAAGAGGACAAGGTGCTCGTGCTGGGCGATGACGGAGAAAGACGGGTGGATGGCAAACCCTGCAAGAATCCGCGCGTACCCGCCGATAAGAAGTCCTTCCGAGGTTTGTGGCTGCAGCTCGCGGAAATACGGTGAACCGATGAATCATGCCGCATTGGAATTCTTTTCCTGCCTCAATATCTTGCACTTTCGTTACGCATTTCAGCAAACGTGCACGAATACAAAGATTTGACTAACAGCTCGCACCCAGAAAACGAAGCGGCTCGCAATCCGGACGTCTCCGTCGTGGTTCCCCTGTATAACGAGCGCGAGTCCTTGTCCGAGTTGGCTTCGGGCATAGCGGCGGCGCTGGACAAGGCGGGCAAGACCTGGGATGTATGGTTTGTAGACGACGGCAGCAGCGACGGCTCTCACAACGAAATCGGAAAACTGCATGAGACCGATCGGCGTTTCAAGCTCATCCGCTTCAGGCGTAACTACGGCAAGTCGGCAGCCTTGGCCGTGGGCTTCGAGAACGCTGAAGGCGCTTCCATCCTGACGATGGACGCGGATTTACAGGACGATCCGGCGGAAATTCCGCGGCTTCTCGACAAGCTCGACGAGGGTTGGGACATGGTGTCGGGCTGGAAAAAGAAACGATACGACCCGATTTCGAAGACCATTCCATCGAAGTTCTTCAACTTCGTTACGCGCAGGATGTCC
The DNA here is from genome assembly GCA_964388275.1 of uncultured Chromatiales bacterium. Taxonomy (GTDB): domain Bacteria; phylum Bacteroidota; class Ignavibacteria; order SZUA-365; family SZUA-365; genus JARYLZ01. The sequence continues at coordinate 47,096 of CAYLZD010000027.1, read as the reverse complement.
GGGATCGACATTCACGATTTCAACTGCGGGCTGAAGGCGTACAAGCGCGAGGTTGTGAAAAACGTGCACGTGTACGGGGAGATGCATCGCTACATACCGGTGCTGGCTAAGATGTCGGGCTTCAGCGTCAGTGAAATTCCAGTTCAGCATCATGCGAGAAAGTTCGGGAAAACGAAATTCGGGCTCAGCCGTTTCTTCAAGGGTTTCCTCGATCTGCTTACGGTGCTCTTCACGTCGCGTTACACGCAGCGACCACTGCACGTTTTCGGAACCATCGGCGCCGTGTTGCTGATGCTGGGCATTCTGGTCAACTGCTGGCTGACCGTGGAATGGCTCATGGGTTATCCGATATCTAACAGACCTCTCCTTTTTCTCGGTATTTTGCTCATGCTGATGGGAGTGCAGCTCGTTCTGACGGGGCTGCTTGCCGAACTGGTCACGAAACGCGAGCACAGCACGAGCGATTACAAAATCAAGGACATACTCGACTGACCTTTTCTCCGAAAAACGACGAAGATGCTGGATATACTCTACAAAGCCGATTGCCGCTATTTCCGAGGCGACATTCCCTGCGCCCCTCACAAGCGCGACGGCTATCACTGCCAGGGATGTCCATTTTACGAACAGACCGACCGCAACATCCTGATCATAAAACTTGGCGCCATCGGCGACGTCATACGCACCACGCCGCTGCTGCGCAAGCTGAAAACCCATTATCCGCACGCCCGCATGTGGTGGATGACGCATACGCCGGACATACTTCCTTCCATGGTGGACGTCAAACTGCGCTTCGACATGGCGAGCATAGTGTCGGTGCTGGCCGTGAATTTCGACCTGCTGATAAATCTGGACAAGGACAGGGAGGCCTGCGGCCTGGCCGACCGTATCGAGGCGAGCGTAAAGCGCGGCTTCATTTTGAAGAACGGAGTCTGCGCCCCGGCAGACGAATATGCGCGCCACAAATTTCTGACCGGCGTATTCGACGATCTTAACAAGATGAACACGAAGCATTACGTGCAGGAGATCTTCGAAATCTGCGGATATCTTTGGGAAGGTGAGGAATACATACTGGAATCCGACTGCAGGGAGGATTTCGGTCTGAAATCCGGCCGGCCTGTCATCGGCCTCAACACGGGTTGCGGCGGACGCTGGACAAGCCGCCTGTGGCCGGACGAGAATTGGATAGAACTCGCGCGCAACCTGCGTGCCGCGGGCTTGCAGCCGCTTTTTCTCGGCGGAGAGCAGGAGCACGAGAAGAATCAGCGGCTCGCCGCGGCCGGAGGCGGCGCGTATGCCGGCCATTTCCCGCTTCGCTCCTTTATTGGGCTGATGAACCGCTGCGACGTCGTGGTAAGCGCGGTCACCATGGCGATGCACATCGCCATCGGTCTCCGGAAGAAGCTCATTCTATTCAACAACATCTTCAATCCGAATGAGTTCGAGCTCTACGGCAGGGGAGAGATCCTCGAGCCGAGCCGCGAGTGCAAATGTTTCTTCAAAGCGTCCTGCGTGAACACGGAATATCGCTGCATGGAGCATCTCGAGCCGGGACGGGTGCTCGATGCCGTGCTTCGCTGGGTGAAAGCTCCGACCGCATGAGAGCCCGGCGGTGAGCGGCGATCGCTCGCGATTCACAGGCGGGTCTGCGCCGGCCTCAACGCCGGCCGGAGGCCGTCCGTATTGAAGATCATACTGGTCGGGACGGCTTATCCGCTGCGCGGCGGCATAGCGCATTATGTCGGGCTGCTCTGGAAATACCTCTCACGCAGACACGAGACGGTTATCGTCACATTTTCGAGGCAGTATCCTAAACTGCTGTTTCCCGGAAAATCCCAGGAGGAGAGCGGGGAGCCCGGCATTCCCGTGGAGAGCCGACAGTGGATAGATTCGATCAATCCCTTCAACTGGATACGGACCGGTTTGCGTATCAGACGCATGGAAGCGGATCTCATCGTCTTTAAATTCTGGATGCCCTTCTTCGCGCCTTCCTACGGCGTGATCGCAGCCGTCGCCAAATTCGGACGACCGACTCGCGCGCTTTTCATATGCGACAATGTCATACCGCACGAGAGAAGGCCGGGCGACAAACTGCTGACCCGTTTCGCCTTCCGCTTCATAGACGGCTACATCGTGCAATCGCGCGCCGTGGAACGCGACCTGCGGCTCTGGAAGAAGGATCCGCTCACGGCTTATCTCCCTCACCCGGTCTATGAAATCTTCGGCGAGGAAAAATCCCGCTCCGAAGCCAGGGCGGAATTGGCGGGGACTTTTCCCGGTCCGGCTCTCGGCGACGGCGAGAAGGTGTTGCTGTTTTTCGGATACGTGCGGGATTACAAGGGACTGGACGTGCTGCTCGACGCCATGCCGTCCATACTCCGGCGCATGAAGGTCGTCCTGCTCGTTGTGGGCGAATTTTACAACGACGAGCGACGATATCGCGAGCAGGCGGAACGGCTCGGCCTGGGCGAAGCGGTGAGATTTTACTCGTCCTACGTGCCCAACGAGCAGGTCGGGATGTTTTTCTCCGCCGCGGACGTCCTCACCTTGCCGTACAAATCCGCCACGCAGAGCGGCATCATACAGATCGCCTACAATTTCCACCGTCCCGTGATCGCCACCGCCGTCGGCGGCCTGGGCGAGGTCGTGGAACAAGGCCGCACGGGCGCGCTGACACCCCCCGACGATCCGGACGCTTTCGCGGACGCCGTGTGCCGTTTTTTCGAAGAAGACGCATTCGAAGAATACCGCCTCAACGTGATCGAAGAGAAGAAAAAATACTCGTGGGATTACATGGCGCGGGGAATAGAGGATTTATATGTCCGAAGTCTTGACGCCGCTGGAATCAAAGGAAATCGGTGAATCATGGCAAAAACGAAGTCCTTACGCAAAGCGCCCGCAAAACGCCCGCCGACGCGGGGCGGCGGAGAGCCGGCTTTCGATCTCGACGCATACGTTCACAAATACATCTGGCTGCTGCTGCCGCTGCTGGTTCTGTTGTATTACTGGTTCAGCTCCGGATCCACCGGTTTCTATCAGGACGACGAGATCGGCCATTACAGGAACATCAGGCAATTCTGGGGCGATCCGTTCAGCATCATGGGCAATCAGCCCAAACCGGGCTGGAAAATCCTCATGGTGCTTCCCGGTCTTTTCGGTTTTCCGGGCGTGGCCCTGGCGCATTGCCTGATAGCCGCCCTTACAGTGCTCGCGACGTATTTTCTCGGCAAGCGACTGGGACTGAGGAATTCATCCATCGCCGCCTTGCTGCTGGCCGCCCAGCCCCTTTTTGTGCAGCTCGCCTTCCGCAGTTACAGCGAAATCACCGCCGGGCTTTTCGTGGTGCTCATGGCGCTTTTCTATTACAGGGGCAATTACGCTCTCGCCGCGATCACGTCCTCCTACATTTTTTCCATCCGGCAGGAGTTCGCTCTCATCAGCATAGGGCTAGGCGTGATCTTCATCGCGAAGAGGAAATGGCTGCCTTTCGTTCTTCTCGCGTGGACGCCCGTGCTGCTCGGTCTCATCGGCTGGCTGCATACCGGAAACATGATGTGGCTGCTGGACGATATGCGGCGCATCGGGCTCGGGGTGCAGGTCCCGCATAAGCCCTTCTGGCATTACTTCGAAACCTACATTTTCATGGTGGGGCCGATCACGCTAGCCCTGTTCGCGGTCGGTTACTGGTCGTTTCTGTATCCCCCAGCCAAATGGAAAGAAGGGGTGCTCGATCACGGCTTCCTCTTCTTCACTTTCACACTTATGTGGGCCTGGTCCGTGTTTTCCGCCTGGGACGTGCCGGATTTCGGCGCCAATCCCGGTCATTGGCGGTATCTGCTTTCCATCGCACCGCTCACAGCGATTTACGCCGGAAAAGGGTTGAATTCGCTCATGGATGCGTCGAAGAGGAAGCACGTCTGGATACTGCTGGCGGCAACGGCTCTGATCACTCTCGTATTCCTGTCGTACGAGTCCTCCGGCTTGACTCTGACCGAGACACGCGAGTACGTGAAATTTTATTTCGTCATTGCCGTGCTTGCCGTTTTCGCGCTTTACGCGACAATGAAAGTGTTGCCGGGTTCGGGACTGATCCTGCTTCTGCTCGGCCTGGCGATAGGATACACACTGCTCACGGAAAAGCCCCGCAAGCTCGACAGCGAAGCCGAAGCCGTGAAACAATTGTCCGAATGGTATCTCGCACAACCGGAAGAGTTACGGAAACGCCCGCTGTACTGCAACCATGTTCTGCTCCGCTATTTCGCCGATATAGATATCAACGATCGCGACAGGGATCATTCCATGCAGCTCGACGCGCTGGCGAAAGCGGCGCGGGGGTCGATAGTGATCTGGGACAGCCATTACGGGCAGAGCCAGTTCGGCGGCGATGTGCCGATGGATTTTTTCAGGGACAATCCCGATTACAAGCTGCTGCATCAAATAATGTCGCCGGATCAACGTTTCGGCGCTCTGGTGTTCGAGAAAGTTCGTTAACAAACCACCGAGGTTACGCGCATTCTCCTGTGAATATGGAGTGTGTTTTCACAGGTGGCAATTCATGAATTACTTCATTCGTATTGCCTGTGAAGGTTGAATGACAAGCACTTGCGAATTGCACTTTCTACATTGAAAATGGTTTTTCCGGTTGACTTTTACGACTCGAAGCATTAGCTTCATACAGTACGAAACCGTCATCTGCCCAGGCAGGTGAATATTTTCAGCGGCAATCGATCAAATAAGAAGCAGGAAATCAGTAGTGAAATACCCGACGCCGTTCAAGCACGACGGAGAGTTCCGCAAATGGAAGGTTCATGCGCGTTTCCTGACGTCACTCTGCGCCGTGTTGCCTGCAACCCTCTTGTGGGTGAACGGCTGTTCGCCGACAAAGACCATAGTCGGAGAAACCGCGACTTCCGACAGCGCCGCCGCCGTCTCAGCGACTCAAGCCGTGTTGTCGGATTCCACCCGTCCGGTCGCGCCTTTCGATCCCGAAAAGCTGCCGGTCGCCGCCGACATCAACCTTGCCGAACAGGATGCGCTCCTGGACAGGGCCCGGCTGCATCTGGTTTTGGCGAACAAGGCTTTGCAGGCCTTCGATACCTCCACTGCGGTCATCGAATGCAACCTCGCCTTTGAAAAACTCGATCGAGCCAGCTACCTGCCGAACATACAACAGGACGGCGGCTTTGAAGATCTGGGGCGCATGCTCGCTTCTCTGTACTCTCATTGCGCCCCGGCCATCACCGCACAACAGTTGGAGATTCCGGAAGCCGCCCTGCACTACGTATCACAGAAGGAAGCGGACGCCGAGACCGTGGATCTCTCGAAACTCGCATTCAGAGAACCTCCGCCGACCACGATTCCCCTGCCTCTGAACGAGGATGTCGAAAACAACATCGTTCTCTTCTCCAGCAGGATGAAAGGCACCTTCGCGCGTTGGCTGGAACGCGCCGGCCGCTACTTCCCGGTTCTTCTGCCGATTCTGAGGGAGGAGGGCTTGCCGGAGGAACTGATCTACCTGACGATGATAGAGAGCGGTGTGAACACGGTGGCGCGCTCGCCCGCGAAATGCATCGGCTTGTGGCAGTTTCTCAAGTCCACGGGCGAGATGTACGGACTGCAGGGAGATTGGTACCAGGACGATCGCAGGGATCCGATAAAGGCAACCCGCTCGGCGGCGAGGCATCTGCGCGATCTTTTCAACAGATACCGTGATTGGCACCTCGCACTGGCCGCCTACAACGCGGGCGCCGGACGCATCGACAGAGCGCTGCAACGCTCCACTGCTGCGAAGCCGAATTATTGGGACATACAGGAATTCCTTCCCGTGGAGACACAGAATTATGTGCCGCGCTACATCGCCGCTGCCGTCATTGCTCTGAATCCGGCTTCCTACGATTTCTCCGATATTCCGGTCCGCGAACCCTATGAGTTTGATGTCGTAACCTTGGACAAAAGCTGCAAGTTGGAGGACCTGGCCGATTGCGCGGGCATTTCCTTGGAGGAATTTCTCGATCTGAATCCTTTTCTGCTTCAACCTCTCACGCCGCCGGATTTCAAAGGACTGGAATTGCGCGTCCCCCGAGGCAGGGCCGATACCTTCGCGTCCAACGTTGTAAATGTGTTGCCGATAAAGAACGCGGAAACCACCTATCATATCGTGAAACGGGGCGAAACACTCGCCAAATTGGCGGCGATGTACGGAGTCACTCTGAATCAGCTCCGACAGGCGAACAACATGAAACGCGCGCGGCGGCTCACACCCGGCGAAACGCTCCGCGTGCCAAAAGTCTCGTCCCTCGACAATCTCGCTTATGCTACGGCCATGGACAATCTTGCAGCGGGCGGCAAGGTCGACAGATCGCCGGATTCATTGCGGCGTACCAAGGGCCGTGAAGCGCACAGCCTGACCGTCGTGCCTGGCATGACACTGGGCGGGATCGCAAACCGCTACGCCGTGTCGGCGAGCGACCTGATGATATGGAACGGCATTAACGCGGACGAAGCCGTCAAACCCGGCAGGAAACTCCTGGTGTGGCTGAAACCCGGCACGGGAGAAAAATCGCCCGAACAGCTGGCAGCCGAGGAGGCCGAGGCGAGTCGCGTGGCTTCGGAGACCGCCCACGCCGTCAGCAAACGCAAAGCGCCTCAGGCGACGGCGCACACCGCGTCGTTCAAGGACAACGCGACTCTGCATCGAGTCGCGCGCGGCGAATCTCTCGCGGGAATTGCGCGCAAATACGGAGTTGCGAAAAAGGATCTGAAATCCTGGAACGACCTGAGAAGCGAGCGATTGCGCTCCGGCAAAGTGCTCCGCATCTACAAATCCCGCATCCTGACGGCTTCCGCGGACAAGGAGGGTATTTCGCCCGAGCGGGCTTCCGCAGGCGAAAAGGAAGAGGAAACGGTCGAAAATCCGGTAATCGCCGCGCGCCGCGAGGTCAAGACACCGGGTCCTGTAGCAGTTCGAAAGCCCTCGCGGCCGACGGGACAGGCCACAGCGACGCCGGATGATACATCCGGAAGGAATGCGGATGAACACCTCGTGCAAAAAGGCGAGACCTTGTGGGCCGTCGCTTCCGCGCACGGCGTTTCAGTGTCGGATTTGATCCAGTGGAACGGTCTAAATTCCGAAAGCATCATGGCCGGCCGGAAGCTGCGAGTCAAGCCGCCTGAAGGCAAATCCCAGGCAACGGAAGGCGGCAGCCCGTCCGCCGCTCTTTTCCCGGCGTCATCCGTGAATACCGGGAAGGAGAAGGAACTCCCGGACACCTATGTGGTGAAAAAAGGCGACAACCTCTGGAGCATCGCGAAAGCGCATAGTCTGACAGTGGAACAACTGTCGCTCTGGAACAACCTGAAAGATCTGCAGGTGATGACAGGACAGGAGCTACGTCTCCGTCCTCCCGCCGGCGCAGCATCCACAACCGTCACCAGAGCAGCGCAGACTCCAGCGAAAACCGCGGATCCCCTCGTGACGCGATCAATTCAGACGCCCGCGGCTTCGGCGTCGGCTTCTTCCTCCGCAAAGGCGCCCGTGGTCGCGACTGTAGCAGCGCCATCCGGAGCGCCCGCCGCCGCGGTTGCTTCCGCCGAGAAATACACGGTGAAAAAGGGCGACAATCTGTTCGGCATTGCGCGCCAGGCGGGTGTCTCCGTGAGCCAGCTCAAGGAATGGAATTCCCTTGCAGGGAACGTGGTGCACGCAGGGCAGGAACTCAGCCTGAGGGCGCCGCGGGAAACCTCGTCAACGCCGGCTTCATCCGATATCGCGCCGAAGCGCACTTATGTCGTGCGAGAAGGCGACACCCTGTACGGGATAGCCCGGAGGTTGAGAGTCAGCATCACCGATCTCGAGCGTTGGAACTCGATTTCGGGCGGCCTTAAACCGGGCCAGGAGCTGACTTATCAGGAAAGGGAATGACCGAAGCGCATTCTGCGCAAGTAATTTCACGAGCGGTTGTCTGTTTCCGAGGCCCGAAGTTTGCAACTTGCGGCCTCTTGGGATATTTTTCATTTCTGCTTTTCACATCCAGCAATATCGGCAAAATCAACGGCGTTTTATGAAAACAACTTTACCGGTCATTCTGCTGCTTGCCTTAGCTTCCATGATTTCTTTCGCTCAGGAAATCGAGGTCCAGCCGGGAACAGTCGTGGTCAAATTCCGCGCGGCGGAAACCGCTTTCGCGCCTCACAACGGGGGAGGTGAATTGCGCGCCGCGCTCGAGCTGATCGGCGCTGGAAATTTCCGCCCTCTGTTGCAGCAGAATCCTGCGTTCAACATGGGCCGTCAGGCGGCGAGCGCGGAAGCGTGCCTGCGAGACGAGGAATTGTCCAAGATTAAAATCGTGGAATTCGGGTCGCCGATCACACCCTGGGAAGCCGCGGCCGCCCTCGCCGGGGTCCCCGAAGTGGAATATGCCGAACCCTACTTCCTGTTCCATGCGGCCGGAACCGCGTACACGCCGAACGATTCGATGTTCGCGCAGCTTGAATACATGAAGCTGGTGCAAGCGGAAGACGCATGGGAGCTTTCCCGCGGCGATACTTCCGTGGTCATAGCGGTTGCGGACACCGAAATCAAATGGGACCATCCGGATCTCGAACCCAATATCTGGACCAATCCCGGCGAGACCGGACTCGATGGACAGAACAGGGACAAGCGCAGCAACGGCGTGGATGACGATGGAAACGGCATGATAGACGACTGGCATGGTTGGGACTATGCCGGAAAAAACAATTCGACGCCTGACAACGACACGCGCGATTCCACCGGCAGCCATGGCACATCCGTTACAGGACTGGCAGGAGCGGCGACGGATAATCTCATCGGCATCTCATCCATCGCGCACACGTGCAGGATACTTCCGATCAAGATCGGACCCGACGGAGGCGGCTCGCTTGCCTTCGGTTATGACGCGATAGACTACGCATCCCGCATGGGCGCAAGGGTTTTCAATGCGAGCTGGGGGAGTCACGGCTACAGCCGCGCTTTGGAGGAGGTCGTCAACGCGGCAGTCGCCAGAGGGATGGTCATTGTCGGCGGCGCCGGCAACCACGGGGGAACTGCGCCGTTTTACCCGGCGTCGTATCCGGCAGTGCTGGATGCGGGCGTGTGCAACGCCGATGACGTCATCGCCGGCGCTTCCGGTTTCGGCCCGACGCTCGACGTCCTTTCACCGGCCGAGGGCGCCTTCAGCACGAACGTCCGCAACGGGTATTCCCGTTGGGGCGCCGTCACTTCGGCGGCCGCTCCCATGGCGTCGAGTTTGTGCGCTTTAGCGGTCGCGCACTTCCCGTCTTATACCGCCGAACAGATCAGGGAGCGCGTGCGCGTCACTTGCGACGACATCGACTCGAAGAATCCCAGCCGTGCCGGACTCGCCGGCAAAGGCAGAATCAATGCCCTTCGCGCTCTGGCTGATCCTCCGACACCCTCGCTGAGAATCGCCTCTTTTGAAATAAAGGATCCCAACAGCGACAAACGGCTCGACGTGGGGGAAGCCGTCGGTATCGCCGTCACGTTGAAAAATTACCTGGCCGCGACCGGCGCTCCGGTTGAGCTGACTCTGGTGCCGGTTCAGAACGCCGGCAACGTGCAGGTGACAAAGGGAAGCGCTACGTTCCCGGCCATACCCGGGGGCGGAACTGCCGATAATTCGACCGATCCATTCGTTTTCACGGTGAATGCCTCCCAGAATTACGATGCCATCGTGCTTTTCAGGGTGGACATCGTCGCGGGCGAATACCGCGATTTCGATTTTGTCACCGCATCCGTCAATCCATCTTATTCCGACATGCAAAGCGGGCAGTTGTCCATGACCGTACAGGCCAACGCGACTTACGGTTTCAAGGATTATCCCAACAACACGCAAGGCAACGGCATGCGTTTCGCCGGACAGAATGTACAGTTGTACCTCGGGGCCGTGCTGATGGCGACCGACGAGGCGCATGTCGTCGGTAACGCGCGCAGTTCCGGCAATTTCCTTGCGCGGGACAACGACCTGCGCATGCTGGAAGCCGTCGTGATCTCGCGTCCGTCGGGCGCCGCGGCCGGCAAAGCAGTTTCGCGCTTCACCGATTCCGGCGCCGACTCGGCGCGGCGCCTGAACGTGAGAGTCCGCCACGAGGTTGTGGATTACTCAAACCACGGATTGACGGATCTGCTCCTGAGTGTGTTCACAATAGAAAACCGCGGCATGGAGCTGCTATCCGGCCTGCGCTTCGGTTTGTTCATGGATTTCGGCGGTTATCCGGAGTATTACATTGCCAACGTCGGCTACGACTCCACAAGACGCTTCGCGTACATCACAAAGGCGGGATTCACGACCGTCGGAACTTTCGTTTTCGATACTCTCTCGCAGTCCGATGAACGGCGGGCGAATTTCTGGGCCATCAACAACGACCAGCGAGTGGCGGGTAATCCTTTCGGGACCCTGGACGGTTTCACCGCGAAAGAAAAATGGAGGGCGCTTTCAACCTACGCCGGCAACCGCGGCGCCACGGCCGGAAATCTCGCTTACGTCATCACGGCGCCCGCTCAGGACATTCCGGCCGGCGAGTCGCGAACCGTGGCCTTCGGCCACCTGGCCGGATCCGCATTGTCGGCCCTCCGTTCAAAGGTAGATACCGCCCGGGCGATGCTGCTGAATCCGCCCGTCGTGGGAATCGCCGCATACCCGTTTCTGCCGGAACTGCCGCTCATCACGGGTGTATATCCGCATCCTGTCTGCGACGCCGCAGGAGTGGAGTTCGAACTGCCGCAGGCCTGCTTCGCCCGGCTTGAACTCATCAATGCGCTCGGGTCGCGTATCGCGTTGCTGAAAGAAGGCGTGTATCCCGCCGGCAGGCATTCGGAGACGTTCCGCGCGGCATCCCTGACGGCTGGCGCGTATATGCTGCGCCTGAGCACCGGAGCGGCTTCGGTGCAGAAAATTTTCCTCATAGTGAAATAAAGGAAAGGACCCACATGGCGCCCTCATTTCTGAACAAAGTCGACGAACTCGTCGGCGGACTCAACACGCTTGCCCGCAACCTCTGGTGGACCTGGAATCCCGACGCTCAGGATATTTTCGCTTTGCTGGCGGAAAGAAAATGGCGTTCCTCCAATCACAATGCGGTGGCAGTAATGAATGCCGTCTCGAGGCAGGAATTGCGCGCCCGTCTCTGTGATAGGGAGTTGTTCGACAAGGTCAGGGGAATATTGAACGAGTTCAACGAGTATATGGAAAAAAAGGACACCTGGTGGAACACCCACAAGGAGCGGAACGGAGATGAATTGATCGGTTATTTCAGCGCCGAGTTCGGACTGCATGAATGCCTGCCCGTGTACTCCGGCGGCTTGGGCGTTCTCGCGGGCGACCATACCAAGTCGGCCAGCGATCTCGGGCTGCCCTTCATCGGGATAAGTCTCTTTTACCGGAACGGCTATTTCCAGCAGGCCATTTCCCCTGACGGCAGGCAGACCGAGCATTACCCCGAACTGGATCCGAAGGCGCTGCCGGTCGAACTCGTGACGGACTCCTCCGGCTCGCCTGTCACGGCTTCGGTGGAGATCGGCCCCAGCGTTGTCCACTTCCACGCCTACAGGGCCAATGTCGGCCGCGCGATCATTTATTTCCTCGATACAAACAGGCCCGAGAACGAACTGCATCACCGGGAAATCAGCTCGAGGGTGTACGGCGGCGATTTTACCAACCGTATAATGCAGGAAATCGTGCTCGGGATAGGAGGCGTGCGCTTCCTCCGGGCGCTGGGCCTGAATCCTACGGTTTATCACATGAACGAAGGGCACAGCGCTTTCCTGACTCTCGAACTGCTCCGCGAACGACTGTTGGCCGGCGAGGATCTTCAAACCGCGGCGCAATCGGTGCGCTCCCGCTGCGTCTTCACGACGCATACACCGGTTCCGGCCGGACATGACCGCTTCACGCCTGAGCTGATGAACTTCATGTTGTCGCGCTGTTGCGATTCGCTGGATTGTAAATTTAGCGACATCATTCATTTCGGACAGGAGGATCCGTCCAATCCGGCCGATCCTTTCTGCATGACCGTGCTCGCCCTGCGCATGTCCCGAGCCGCCAACGCGGTCAGCGAGCTGCACGGACAGGTCAGCCGCAACATGTGGAGACATATTTTCGGCGTCGAAACCGAGCAGGTTCCCATCGGGCATTGCACGAACGGCGTTCACGTGCTCGGCTGGATGTTCCATCGTACCAGGATATTCTGGCACAAGCATCTCGGCGACAGATGGATATATTATCTGAAGAACAAGGCGATATGGCAGCAGGTGTCCGATCCGGAACTGGTCCCGGACGAGGATCTCTGGGCCTTGCGCTACGGTTTGCGGCGCGACCTCGTGGAATACGTCAGGAGGAAGGTGCGCTCGCAATACGCCAGGCTCGGCGCGGATTTCTATCCTGTGCAGGACAGCGTTCTCTCGACCGACGTGCTCACCATCGGCTTCGCGAGGCGCTTTGCTACGTACAAGCGCGCGCCGCTGGTCTTCAGGGATTTCGAGCGTTTCCTGGCCATGATCAGCGATGCCGACAGGCCCGTGCAGTTCGTGTTCGCCGGCAAGGCGCATCCTCTGGACGAGCAGGGAAAGCATTTCATACAGCAGATAGTCGCGCACACGAAGAACTCCGCGCTCTTCGGAAAAGTGGTATTTCTCGAGAACTACGATATAAACGTCGCCAGGCACATGGTGTCGGGAGTGGACGTGTGGCTCAACACGCCGCGGCGGCCGATGGAAGCTAGCGGCACAAGCGGAATGAAGATCCTCATTCACGGCGGATTGAATCTCAGCATTCTCGACGGCTGGTGGCGGGAGGGTTATGACGGCAGCAACGGCTGGGCGATTGGAAAAGACGAAACTCCCGAGCATTCAGACCGGCAGGATTCGGCCGACGCCGAGGAGCTTTACCGCGTGCTGACCGAGCAAGTCATACCGGAGTTTTACGACCGCGACGAGTACGGCATCCCGCGGGGCTGGATACGCCGCATCCGGCGCTCTATGGAAACCCTCATACCTCAGTTCAACACCGATCGCATGGTATCCGAATACGTCAACAAATACTATCACGGGTGACGGCCGCGCCGGGAACCCGGTCATCCATTACACTGTTTATAGAGCGGAGGAATTATGACAGCAGCATTCGAATATCTTGAAGTGGTTGGAATCTCCACGAGCAGCATCGAAGCGGCGGTGAAAGCGGCCGCCGATCAGGCGGCTGTTACGCGTAAAATCGCCTGGTTCGAGATCAAGTCGGTCAGAGGACGCATGATCGACGGCAGCGGCGAAGTGGAGTATCAGGTCACCGTCAAGTTCGGCTGCAAAATCTGAAACCACAAAAATTGGAGAAAAAATGATCTCTCTCGGCGCACCCGCCCCTGAATTCAAACTCGTCGATACGAATCGCGCACCGAAAACATTGAAGGACTTCGCGGGAAAGAAAACCGTTCTCGCCTTTTACCCGGGCGCATTCACCGGCGTGTGCACAAAAGAAATGTGCGCCTTCCAGGATTCCATGGCGCGGTTGAACGGTCTCGATGCGAACGTGGTTGGCATAAGCGTGGACGGACCGTTCGCAAACGCCGAGTTCGCGCAGCGCAACCGTCTCGAGTTTCCGCTGCTCAGCGACTACGACCGCTCGGCCGTCAAGGCGTACGGACTCGAGATCAAGGATTTCGCGGGGATGCCCGGATACACGGCGGCGCAGAGAGCTGTGTTCGTGCTCGACAGGGAAGGCGTCGTGCGCTATTCCTGGATCGCCGAGAATCCCGGGCTGGAACCGGATTACGAGGCCGTGATAGGCGAAGTCGAAAAACTTTCCTGATTCGTTGCAAAGTCTGAGCGGTTCGTTATGAAGCAGATATCACCGGCTGATTTTCCTGATCTTTTAGAGGAAAAACCGGACGCGGTTTTGCTGGATGTGCGCGAGGCCTGGGAGCGCGAATACGCGCGTCTCGGCGATTCCGTGCACATTCCGCTCGCTCTGCTGCCGCTGAGACTTCAGGAACTCGATCCTGCCGCCGCGCATGTCGTCTACTGCCATCACGGGGCCCGTAGCCGTTTCGCCTGTTCGCTTCTGGAACGCGCCGGCTTCCGGCACGTCTATAACCTCCGCGGCGGCATCAACCTCTGGTCGCAAACCGTCGATCCGTCAATACCCAGATATTGAGAGCGCGATATGATTGAAGAAGGAAAAAAAGCTCCGCCTTTCGCCCTGCCCAACGCCGACGGAAAGGAGATTTCGCTGAAGGACTTCCCGGGGGTTCCGGTAGTACTTTATTTCTATCCCAAGGACAATACCCCGGGTTGCACTCAGGAGGCCTGCGATTTCCGTGACAATTTCTCCCGAATCGGCGCGGCCGGCGCCGTAGTGCTCGGCGTCAGCGCCGACAGCGCGTCTTCGCACAGGAAATTCATGGACAAATTCAACCTCCCGTTCGAGCTGCTCAGCGACGCCGACAAGAGCACGATCAGTGCCTACGGGGCTTGGAAGGAGAAAAGCATGTACGGTAAAACCTTCCTGGGAATAGAGCGCAGAACCGTCATAATCGGACCCGACGGTAGGATATTTCGCATCTTCCCGAAGGTGAAGGTGAAGGGGCATGTGGACGAGGTGCTCGCGGCGCTGCGCGAGTTGAAGGGTTGAGGATTCAGCGGGTGTCAATCAACATTTCATCACCGGATGCGCCATGCAACTCAAGGAGTCCCGGACATACAGAAATCTACTGAACGGTTTTGCGGGCGAAGCGCAGACAAACATCAGGTATCTGTACTTTGCCCGCAGAGCGGACATAGAGGGTTACCCCGACGTGTCATCGGTTTTCAGAGGAACCGCCGAAGGTGAGACCGGCCACGCCTTCGGACATTTCGAGTTCCTTGAAGAAGCGGGCGATCCGGCCACCGGCGAACCGGTAGGCGATACGCGCCTCAATCTGAAGTCGGCCGTAGTGGGCGAAACACAAGAGTACTCCAACATGTATCCCGGTTTCGCCCGCACCGCCAGGGAGGAGGGCTTCCCCGAAATTGCGGAGTGGTTCGAAACACTCGCGCGCGCTGAAAAATCTCATGCGGGGCGGTTTCTGAAAGCCCTCGATTCATTGGATGACTAGGTCCGGAAATGGAGAAAATCCTTTTTGAGGACGTCCTCGACATAGCCGAATACGAGAAAATCAGGCGCGACTTCCGGCGCCGCGTCATGGCGCTCAAGGAGTTCCGCCGCGTGTCGGTGGGCGGGCATGTGACACTGCTTTTTGAAAACCGGGACACTGTTCTGTTGCAGATTCAGGAAATGATGCGCATTGAACGCATGGTTCGTGAAGCCGCGATCCGCCACGAAATCGATACCTACAACGAGCTCATACCGGCGCGCAACGAACTGGTGGCGACCATGTTCATCGAAGTCGACGATCCGCAGCACGCCGGAATGGTCCTGGAATCCCTTCGCGGACTCGACGGGAAAAGCGTGTTCGTCGAAACGGGAGAAGAGCGGATCGAGGCCGCCTTCGATTCGGCACAGGAGGGAGAGGGCTGTATCAGCGCTGTCCGATACCTGCGATTCGGCTTCAGCGACGCGCAGGCGGCAAGCTTCAGGAATGTGCTGGTGCCGGCTGCGCTGGTCATGGATCATCCCAACTACAGGCACAGAACCATCCTCGATGGCGATACGCGACGACAGCTCGCGGGCGACCTGGAAATATGATGTACGTCACCCGGCGCGAAACGTTCTCGGCGGCCCACCGCTTGTTCAATCCCGCCTGGACCGACGAGAAAAACGAGGCCTTGTTCGACAAATGCAACAACCCGGCCGGACACGGACATAATTACGTGCTCGAAGTCACAGTCGAGGGCGGGATAGATCCGGAAACCGGCTACGTGGTGGATCTGAAAGAGCTTAAGTCCATCATCCGGCGGGAAGTGATCGACCGTCTCGATCACAAGAATCTCAACACGGACGTCGATTTCCTCGCCGGACTCATACCCACAGCGGAAAATATTGCGGTCGCCGTCTGGAAACGACTGCGTGACAGAATTCCATCCGGCAGACTTCACAGCATTCGACTGCGCGAAACTGAAAACAATGTGGTCGAATACAAAGGAGAATGATGAACAACGCTGAACATGAAGCCGCTTTCCGCGAAGACGCGGAGCTTTCCGCGGCTCAGGATCCCATGGAACCTCTCGTGCGCGAACTGCTTCTCGAAATCGGCGAGGATCCGGGCCGCTCGGGCCTGTTGAAAACACCGCACCGCGTGGCAAAAGCCTGGCGCTACATGACCGAGGGCTATCATAAGGATCTCGAGAAGGTTCTCAACAAGGCCATTTTCGAGGAGAATTACGATGAGATGGTGATAGTCAGGGATATCGATTTTTACTCGATGTGCGAGCATCATCTCCTCCCGTTTTTCGGTCGCTGCCATGTGGCGTACATACCCGACGGCAAAATAGTGGGGTTGAGCAAGCTGCCGCGCATAGTTGACGTGTTCGCCCGCCGCCTGCAGGTGCAGGAGCGCATGACGCAGCAGATAGCGAACGCGCTGAACGACGCCCTGCGACCGCTCGGCGTGGCAGTGGTATGCGAAGCCCGGCATATGTGCATGATGATGAGGGGCGTCGAAAAGCAGAATTCCATAACCACCTCGAGCGCGATGCTGGGCGAATTCTGCGTCAAACAAAGCACGAGAATGGAATTTCTAAGACTCATCAAGAGCGCGGGAAATGATCTCTGAAAAACGGGAAAGCCGATGCGTCTGGATCACAGGCGCGGGGCGGGGCATTGGCGAGGCCTGCGCCCGGATTTTTGCGGGCCGCGGATACGCCGTTGCCGCCGCCGGCCGCGACATGGAGGCGCTGGAGCGCCTCGCGGAGGAGGAAAACAAAAACGGGGGCGTTGTACATCCGCTGCGCATGGACGTCACCGATAAAGCGTCCGTCGACTCCGCCTCGGCCGAAATAACGGAGCGTTTCGGCGGCGTGGATGTGCTGATCAACAATGCTGGCGCGACGATTTCCAAATCCTTCTGCTCGTCGACGCCCGAGGAGTTCGACAAGCTCCTCAACGTGAATCTCCGCGGACCGTTTTTATGCACGCAGTCGGTGCTGCCCGGTATGATCGAGCGCAAAGCCGGCGTGGTAGTGATGGTCTCCTCGGTCGCCGCCAGGGACGTTTTCCGCGACAGTTCGCTGTACGCCGCGACTAAGGCCGGACTGAAGGCGATGGCCGACTGCCTGCGCATGGAGGTGAGGGGCGGGGGAGTGCGCGTGCTCACCGTGTTCCCGGGCGCAACGGCCACCGATATCTGGCCTCCTCGTGTCAGGGAGAAGCACGCCCATCGCATGATGCGAGCCGGTGACGTGGCCGAAAGCATATTCCACGCCGTTACAATGCCGCCCCATGTCATGGTCGAGGAATTGTATCTTCAACCGATCGGCGGACCTCTGTCCTGACGGGGCTGAGCCGCGCCGGCGGCCCGCCCGATACCGCCGCTCTTTCACCGGCCGTTTATCCCGCTGAAATGAAGCGCGCCCCTGAAGGGGCGCGTCCAGTATACAAGCATTGCCGCGGAGAAATCCGCGCGCGGATCGAGTCGTCCGTTTACATATTCCGATAGCAGCCGAAGCCCCCGCCGCCGGCGCCTCCGCGCCTGTGGCGTCCCCTGTTATCCTTGGCATTCCTGAAGCGCTCGCCCTTCATCTCTTTCCAGATTTTTCTCTGCTCGGGGTTCAGGACCTTGAGGGCCGCCTGTTCGCCGTCGAATGCGAGCATTTTCTGCCGCAGTTGCAGGTCGCCGATTTCACTGAAAATGCGTTCCACGGCCGCGCGGTCCGGCGTCTCGGCATTGCGAAGCTCTCCAAGTTCGATGCGCTTTTTCTGCATGGATGCGCGCAGGTCTATCATCTGTTTCTCGTTCGCGTTCCGTATGTCGCGCAGCGATTTTTCCTGTTCCGCCGTCAGATTCAGTTTCTCGATCGACTTCCTGTTCATTCCGCGCATGCCCGGCTGCGCGAAGGCGGTTCCGGCGCAGAGCGCGGCTATCAGCAGGGCGGTGATGGGTGTCAGTTTCATTCTTGCCTCCTTGTAGCTTTTTTTCAACTGTCTGAATATATGACAGTGAAGAAGCCCGGAGGTTTAATCCGGAGTCCCAGCCGGCCGAAAAGGCTGCCGGCTACTCTGCAGATTTAACGCAGGGCAGATCCTCTATGCGTGAGATGCCTTCGGGAAGTATCGCTTCCTCGATGAGCATTATCGGGATGTCGTCCTCTATGCGGTAGCGCACGCCGCAGCGCGTGCAGAGAAGTGTGTCGCCCTCGAGCTTCAGTTCGGCCTTCCCCATGGGGCAGACGAGTATATCGAGAAGTTCTTTGCGTATCATGCCGTCACCTTGACTGTAGTTTCAATGCGGCAAGATAGGCGCGGGAGGCGGATAATTGCAATTCCGATAAAAAAACCGCTCCCGGGGGAGCGGTTCGAGATAATCGCAATCGCGGATGAGGCGCCGCATGGCGCGGCATATACGCCGGTTTACTTGTTGTCGTCCACCACTTCGTAGTCGGCGTCTTCCACCTTCTTCCCGCCTTCGTCTCCGCTCCCGCCGCCGTCGCCCGGAGGCGGCTGCTGGGCTTGAGAGGCGCTCTGGTACATCTGCGTGGATGCCTCGTTCCAGACCTTGTTGAGCTCGTCCATGCGCGACTTGATGTCGGCTGGGATGTTGCTCTTGAGCGCCTCCTCGAGTTTCGAGGCGCCCTCCTGCAGCCGCGTCACCATGGCCGGATCGAGCTTGTCCTTGAATTCCTCGATCTGCTTGCGGGTGTGGAACAGCAGCGAATCGGCCTGGTTGCGCGTGTCGATGTCCTCCTTCCTCTTGCGGTCGTCGGAGGCGTGCTCCTGCGCGTCGCGCTTCATCCTTTCCACCTCTTCCTTGCTCAAGCCGCTGGAAGATGTAATACGAATGGACTGTTCCTTGCTGGTGGCCTTGTCCTTGGCCGAGACGTTCAGAATGCCGTTGGCGTCGATATCGAAAGTGACCTCGATCTGCGGCACTCCGCGGGGCGCGGGCGGGATTCCGTCGAGATGGAAACGGCCCAGAGTGCGGTTGTCCACCGCCATCGGGCGCTCTCCCTGAAGTATGTGTATTTCCACGGAGGTCTGGCTGTCGGCGGCCGTCGAGAAGATCTCGCTCTTTTTCGTCGGGATCGTCGTGTTCGAGTTTATAAGAGTGGTCATTACACCGCCCAGCGTTTCGATGCCGAGCGAGAGCGGAGTCACGTCGAGCAGGAGGACGTCGGTGACGTCGCCCGAAAGCACTCCGCCCTGTATGGCCGCGCCGACCGCGACTACTTCGTCGGGATTCACGCCCTTGTGCGGCTCCTTGCCGAAAAGGGACTTCACTGTATCCTGCACTTTGGGTATGCGCGTGGATCCGCCGACGAGTATGACCTCGTCGATATCGTTCGGCGTCAGACCGGCGTCGGACATGGCTCGTTTGCAGGGTTCAACCGTCCGGCGGATCAGATCGTCAACGAGCTGTTCGAACTTCGTGCGCGTGATCGTGGTGGTGAGGTGCTTGGGACCTTCGGCCGTGGCGGTGATGAAGGGAAGGTTGACTTCGGTCTGCAGCAGAGTCGAAAGTTCCATCTTCGCCTTCTCTGCGGCTTCCTTCAAGCGCTGCAGGGCCATGGGATCGCGGCGCAGGTCCACGCCCTCCGCGCGCTGGAATTCATCGGCGAGAAAATCCATCAGACGCTTGTCGAAATCGTCACCGCCGAGATGTGTGTCGCCGTTGGTGGATTTCACCTCGAATACGCCGTCTCCGAGCTCGAGGATCGAAATATCGAAAGTGCCGCCGCCGAGATCGTAGACGGCGATCTTTTCGTTTTTCTGCTTCTTGTCGAGTCCGTAAGCCAGCGCGGCTGCCGTGGGCTCGTTGATTATGCGGCGGACTTTGAGTCCGGCTATTTCACCGGCGTCCTTTGTGGCCTGCCTCTGCGCGTCGTTGAAATACGCGGGGACGGTGATGACGGCTTCGCTCACCTGCTGGCCGAGATAATCCTCGGCGGATTTCTTCAGCGCCTGAAGAACCATGGCGCTGATTTCAGGAGGGGAGTATATCCGGCCTCCGACGTCCACCCGTGCGGAGCCGTTCTCTCCGGCTATGACCTTGTAAGGCACTTCGCTGATTTCCTGCCCGACTTCGCTATGGAAGCGTCCCATGAATCGTTTTATGGAGTACACCGTATTGGACGGATTGGTGACCGCCTGGCGTTTGGCCGCGTTGCCTACAACGCGCTCGCCGTCTTTTTTGAAGCCGATCACGGAGGGGGTGGTCCTGCCGCCGTCGCTGTTGGGAATGACGACCGGCGTGGAGCCTTCCATGACCGCGACGACCGAATTGGTCGTGCCCAGATCGATTCCTATGATTTTGCTCATAATTCTCGTTCTCCCGGGGGGCTATTATACAACACCGCCCCTGTGCTCGTTATTGGATATTTATCGTGAATTCTTTTTCGTTTTCCTTTTTGGCCTTGTTCAGGCATATCGAGATCACGCCGTCGGCAAAGCCGGCGGCGGCTGAATCAGCGTCGACTTCGCAAGGCAGTTTTATTGTTCGCGAGAAATCCCCGTAGCCGCATTCGGTTTTCACTTCCTGCGCCTGCCCGGTTTCCTGCCTGCGATGCTTGACGCCGGAAATCTGCAGAGTGTCTTCCTTCATCACCAGCTTGACATCCTCCTTGCGCACGCCGGGAAGCTCGATCTGCACGTAGACTTTTTCTGCATCCTGCAGAATATCCGCTCTCGGTTCAAAACCGCTGCCGAACTCCACTGAAAACGATTCCGGGAATTCATCTATGAAGCGCTTCATGCGGCGGGACAGATACTCCATCTCCGTCAGAGGGTTGATCTTGAAATGCGGCATTTTCCTTACTCCTTGATAATGTGACTTCTGAAACGTCTTTAATATGTCTTCAAATTGCGTGCCACTACGCTACAGAGCTGGAATTGCGCTATTTCCGTTTAATTTTTGAGGATTTGACGTCTCGGATGAAGCGTGCAGTCGATAGCTGACGAAATAGCATGTCAATAATGTCATAGCGGCTGACAGTGTAGTACCATATCTGTGCCGAATCCAGTTCGCTGAATCGAGCTGACCGAAAAAGTGTATTGTTTACTTGAAGGATCTTCCTTAAATTAAAGTTTTCCGCGATATGCCTGCAGATACCCGATCATTCGAAATCACGAGCGAACTGCTGCGTACAATCGGCCGGATCGCCGATGATGCGGGCGTCGCCACGTACCTCGTCGGAGGTTACGTGCGCGACACGGTCATGGGGAGGGAGGTCAAGGACGCCGATATTTCGGTCGACGGCGACGGCATTGGTTTCGCAAGACTTGTTCATAGAAGACTGAACACGAGTGTACCGGTTGAATTCGAAGCTTTCGGCACGGCCCGTCTGATTGCGGAAGGCATGGAACTCGAATTTGTAGGAATGAGGAAGGAGGCATACAACCGCGACTCCCGCAAACCCCGCGTGAGCAGGGGCGGCATCGAGGACGATCTGAAGCGGCGTGATTTTACGGTGAACGCCATGGCCGTGCGGTTGGACTCGAGCGGCGGAGGCGTCATAATCGATCCCTTGGGCGGTCTTCACGACATACACGAGCGTACTCTGCGGACTCCGGGCGATCCGGAGGAAACGTTCTCGGAAGATCCGCTGAGAATGGCGCGCGCCTGCCGTTTCGCGGCTCAACTTCTGTTCAGGCCGGATGAGGCGGCGCTGGAGGCCGTGCGCCGCATGGCAGATCGAATAGGCATAGTGTCGACAGAGCGAGTGCGGGACGAACTCCTCAAGATACTGGCTTCGAGAAAGCCATCGGTGGGTTTCATCCTTCTCCACGAGACGGGTCTCCTTCCTCACGTGTTTCCGGAGCTTTCACTACTCGCCGGTGTGGATCAACGTTCCATCGAATACCCCGACGGTGTCAGGAATTTCCACCACAAGGACGTGTTTTTTCACACGCTGAAAGTGGTGGACAACACGGCGAGGGTCAGCGACGATCTATGGCTGCGCTTGAGCGCTCTGTTGCACGATATCGCGAAACCGCAGACAAAGTCGTTCAGCGAGGAAAGCGGTTGGACCTTTCACGGCCATGCGGAAATCGGATCGCGACGCGTGAAGAAAATATTCAGGGCTCTCCGGTTGCCGATGGAGCATATGCGCTTCGTGGAGAAGCTGGTGGCTCTGCATCTGCGGCCGATAGCGCTCGTGAACGACGGCGTAACGGACTCCGCGATCAGACGCCTGCTTTTCGAAGCCGGGGAGGATATCGACGCGTTGCTGACGCTTTGCCGCGCCGACATCACCTCGAAGAACCCTAAACTGGTTCAGCAGTACCTGCGGAATTACGAGAACCTCATCCGGAAAATGAACGAAGTCGAGGAGAGGGACCGCCTGCGCAACTGGCAACCGCCGCTGAGAGGAGACGAGATCATGGCATTGTGCGGCATACCCAGCGGCATCGAGGTGGGCTTGTTGAAACAGAAAGTCGAGGACGCCATACTCGACGGATTGATCGAAAACCGAAGGGAAGAGGCGGTAGAGTATCTGCTGTCCATAAAGGATCGGGTGCTGAACGCGCCTTCGCCTGTTAAACCCCGCTCGCGCAGATCGATGATGGAACGTCTTCCCGAGCGACTGAAGGAGTGAAACTTTTGCGCCGGCGCTTCGTTCAAAAAAGAGCTGTACACGGCCTTCCCGACATTCCAGGAGGGCATTCCCGGAGACCACCGAACACATGAAGATCAGATCACTTCTCATCGCCTCGGCGCTGGCCTGGCAGGCGCCGGCATCCGATGCGGCAGCCCAGGAACAAACGCCGCGAGGACGCACCCTGGAGGAATGCGTGCAACTCGCCCTCCAGAACAACCCCGATCTCAGGCGCAGCGGCAGCGAAATCGCAAGAGCCGGAACCTACAAGCAGCAGGCCTTCGGACAATTCCTGCCTTCGCTTTCGGCGTCGGCGGGCTGGACGAGAACGGACAAGGACAGGTATTCTCTTCTGCCGAGCGGCCTCATCACCTCGAGAAACAGCTACGACTACTCGATCTCCTCCTCGCTTGTTCTATTTGACGGCCTGAACAACATCTACGGCGCGGACAGGGGAATACTCAACGCCAGGGCCGCGGAGAGCGGTCATCAAAGGCGCCGGCAGGACGTGATATTTCTCGTGAAGCAGGGATTCTACAATTCGCTCCGGCTGCAGCAACTGGTGAAAGTGAACGAGAGCAACCTCGAGCGCTCGCGGAAGCAGCTCGAACGGGTCAGGGCGATGAACCAGGTCGGTTCAGTTCCTCTCGCCGACGTGTATCGCCAGCAAGTGCAGGTGGGACGCGACGAACTCGGCCTGCTGCAGTCCGAAAACGATTTCCGCAATTCGCTCGTGGACATGCAGACCATGCTGGGACTGGACCCCCGCAGTCCATTCGACATCGACGCCGCGGGCCTGGCTGAATCGGTGGATTCGGCCGGAATGGCACGGTACAGGACTGAACTGTCCGATTATCCCGAACTTGTGCGGCGCGCCCTGGATGCCAGGTCGGATTACAGGCAGACGGAGTTCGCCTTGCGCAGCGCCGAAAAAGGCGTTGGAATCGCCCGCTCCGCGGTTTTTCCGACCGTTTCCGCGTTCGCGCGTTACGGCTGGAACAACATCGTGCTGGAGGAGTTCACTTCTTCTGGATTCACCGACTTCTCCTACGGCCTGCGCATCTCGCTGCCCATATTCAGCAATTTCAACGTGTCGACTGCGATAGAAAGAGCCGAAATCGATCGCAGCGACGCTGCGACCTATCTCAGCGAACAGGAGCGCGCCATTGCGTCCGGCGTGCAGAAGAGCCTCAATACGCTCGCGGCCGCGGAAAAGAACGTGGAGATTTCCACGCGCACTCTGCGTTCCGCGCTCGAAGACCAACGCATCGCTACCGAACGCTATTCGATCGGAGCGGGCACGCTGCTCGACCTGATCGTGGCGAACGCCAACCTCACCGCGGCGCAAAGCGACGTGGTCAACGCCACCTTCAATTATCTCACGGCTCGGGCTCAAGTGGAATACCAGCTCGGCATATTGTCCGACTAAAGACTCAGACAGGCAAGACCATGGCGACCAACAAAACGAAGAAAAGAAACCGGAAAAAAATAGTCATTCTCTCCGCCATAGGCCTGCTGGCCCTGGTGGTCCTTGCGGTGGTGATCTTCGCCGGCAAGGGCGACGAGATAATCACCGTGCAGACGGAGAAAGCGGCGCGCAGGACCATTACGCAGGTAGTGGAGGCCACCGGAAAGATAGAGCCGCAGATGCAGGTGAAGATCAACGCCGAAGTCTCGGGCGAAATCATTGAGCTGCCGGTCAAGGAAGGCGACCGGGTGAAGCGCGGACAGTTGCTCGTCCGCATCAAACCCGACACGTACGTGGCCGACCGCGAGCAGGCCGTGGCAAACCTCAACAGGGCCAAGGCGTTTCAGGAACAGCGGGCAGCCGATCTGAGGCGCATAGAAAGCGAATTTCAGCGTCAGAAGCTGCTTTTCCAGAAGGGATTGATTTCGGAATCGGATCTGGAAACCATCAAGAACGCTCATGAAGTTTCCAGAGCGAACCTGGACGCCGCGAAATACGAGGTGGAAAATTCGCAGGCGTTCCTGAGCAGGACCAGGGAAAATCTCAACAAGACTTCCATTTTCTCCCCCATCAACGGTGTGGTTTCACAGCTCATTTCCAAGCCGGGAGAACGCGTGTCCGGCTCCAGCTTCATGCAGGGGACTGAGATCATGACCGTCAGCGACCTCGCCGTGATGGAAGCCCGCGTGGAAGTCAATGAGAACGACGTCGTCCTGATAAGCCTCAACGACACCGCCCGCGTCGAGGTGGATGCGTATCCCAACCGCGTTTTCACCGCCGTCGTTTACCAGATAGCGAACACGGCCAAGACAAAGGGCATGGGCACGCAGGAGGAGGTCACGAATTTCGAGGTCCGGCTTCTGCTTATCGACAAGTCGGTGGAATTCCGTCCAGGCATGTCTTGTTCCGCGCGCATCGAGACTGAAACCAGGACGAGCGTGCTCGCGGTACCCCTGCAATGCGTCACGACACGCGAGCCGGAGGGTAAAAAAATCGCAGAGAGGTCGGAAGAGTCGCGGGAAGAGGGCCAGGAAGAGGGACCGGCAACGGTCGAGGAGAAGGAAAAGAAGAAGGACAAGAAGCGGCCTGACGAGGTGGTGTTCGTGGTCGAGAAGGATCTCGTTCGCAAGCGCGCCGTGAAGACAGGCATCAGCAGCGACGAGCATATCGAAATCATGGAGGGCCTGAAAGAGGGCGAAACGGTTGTCAAGGGCAGTTATCGCGCGATAAGCCGCGAACTCGAAGACAGCACGCGCGTCCGAATCGAGGACAAGGAAGCATTCGGCAGGAAAAAACCGTCATGACAGATTTATCCGGCGAGAAGCCGCTCATCCATATAGTTAACATCACGAAGACCTACGACATGGGCGCGGAGAAGGTCCACGCCCTGGCTGGAGCTTCTCTCGACATACACAGGAACGAATACGTCGCCATCATGGGTCCGTCCGGGTCCGGCAAGTCGACGCTGATGAACATCATCGGCTGTCTCGACACACCGACTTCGGGTCTTTATCAATTCACCGGTGTGAACGTCGGTGAAATGGACGACGATGAACTGGCCGCCATACGTAACAAGCAGATCGGATTCGTCTTTCAGACTTTCAACCTGCTCGCTCGATCCACAGCGCTTCACAACGTCGAGCTTCCGCTGATATACGCCGGCGTGCCGGCGTCGGACCGGCGCGTGAGGGCCGAACGGGCGCTGACGTCGGTCGGACTGGCCGGCCGCATGGAGCACAAACCGAACGAACTGTCCGGCGGGCAGAGGCAGCGCGTGGCGGTGGCGCGCGCCCTGGTTAACAATCCTTCGATTATTCTCGCGGATGAACCGACCGGCAATCTAGACTCGAAAACAGGCGAAGAGATCATGCAGCTTTTCGCCGATCTGAACGATCAGGGCAACACTCTCATCATCGTGACGCACGAGGAGGACATCGCGGCGCACGCGCACAGGATAGTCCGGCTTTTCGACGGCGAGATTGCGAGCGACGTGCACGTCGAGAATCCCAAACGCTACTCGAAGGCCTGAGGACGGGATAAGAAAGTCATGCTGCGGCTGAACGAACTGCGGGAAGGCATGCGCATCGCGTCGAACGCGATTGTTGCCAACAAGATGCGCTCCGTGCTGACCACTCTCGGGATCGTGATTGGCATCGTGGTTGTAACTCTGATGGCCACGGTGATCGAGGGTCTCGGCGCGGCTCTCAACAAGAGCATAGAATCGCTCGGCGCCGACGTTTATTACGTCAGCAAGTGGAACTGGTTCGGCGACGACTGGTGGAAATCCCGGAACCGTCGCGACATAACCGTACATGAAGCCGAGGAACTCAAGGAGCGTTTCACGCTCGCCGAAGCGGTGGTGCCGGTGGGCACATCCTGGCAGGTGACCTTCAAGTACGGCAACAGGTCCGTGCGGGGAAACGTCAACGGAACCGTCGAGGATTACGTGGTCACATCCGGCGTCGTTCCGGAGGACGGCCGCTTCTTCAACGATCTGGAAGCGGGCAGCGGAAGACCGGTCTGCGTCATCGGCCACGACGTGGCGCGCAACCTTTTCGAGCGGGAAGATCCGATTGGAAAGTCCGTGAAAATAGGCGGCTTCAGTTACCGCGTCATCGGCGTGTTCGAGAAGGAAGGCGATTTCATGGGCATGAGCGCCTTCAGCAAGGACACGCAGGTATTCCTTCCACTCTCCAATTTCCTGAAGGTGTTCGGGAGCGAAAGAAGCATCGACATACACGTGAAGATACTGCCGGATGTGAACAAGGAGGACGCCAAACTCGAGCTCGTGGGCGTTTTCCGGCAGATACGCCGCGTGCCGGCGGACAAGGAAGACGACTTCGGCATCAACACGCAGGATTTCCTCAAGGAAGTGTTCAATTCCGTTGTGGCCACCATAGGAGTGGTCGGTTTCATCATCACTTCGCTGTCCCTGCTTGTCGGCGGCGTCGGCATCATGAACATCATGTTCGTTTCGGTCAAGGAGCGCACGAGGGAGATCGGGACGAGAAAAGCCGTGGGCGCCAGACGCCGCAGCATACTGCTGCAGTTCCTGATAGAGTCCGCCCTGTTGTGCATACTCGGAGGTTTGATAGGTCTTGCGCTGTCCTGGCCCTTGAGTCTGATCATAAACCAGGTCCTGCCTTCGACCATGCCGCTGTGGGTGGTCGGCTTGGCTCTCGGGATTTCGAGCAGCGTCGGCATAGTGTCCGGCATCATTCCGGCATTCACCGCGGCGCGCATGGATCCCGTGGATGCGCTGCGCTACGAGTAGAGGCATCCGGTGTCCTGGACGGAGAATTTTAACGCCGCACTGCATACCCTGAAGGGCAACCGCCTCCGGGCGTCGCTCACGCTTCTCAGCGTTGCCATCGGCGTGTTCTCCATAATCTCCGTGATGACGTCCATCGGCGCGCTGCAGAACAGCATCGAATCGGGATTGAGCATGCTCGGCGCCAACACTTTTCAGATACAGAAATATCCGAACGACATGGGCGGCGGTCCGGGCCGGCGCGAGCGTTTCCGGAATCGCATGGACATAACCTGGAAGCAGGGAATCGAGCTCGTTAAGCGCGCGGAAAAACCCCTGCGCATCGGGCTCGAGTCCTGGCATTTCGGAGCAACGGTCGGCTGGAGAAACAAACGGACGGATCCGAATATTCCGGTCGCCGGCGAGACTCCCGAAGGCCTGCTCACGAATCAATGGGAGATCGAATACGGGCGCTCGCTCACCCAATCCGATATCGACCTCGCCAGGCCTGTGGTCGTGATCGGTCCCGGAATCCTGGACCGTCTCTTTCCGACGGCGGTCAACCCGGTGGGCGAGACCGTGCGTATGAAGGGGCGCGATTTCACCATAGTGGGAGTGATGCGCGACCGCGGGGGTCTTTTCGGCAGGCGGGACAATTACTTCATAATTCCGATTTCAACTTTCTTCCACATGTACGGCTCGAACAGAAGCCTCCACATAATGGTGCAGGCTCCATCGCGGGAGTCTTTCGACGCAGTTCAGGATGAAGTGATCGGAATCCTGCGCTCGCTGCGCAATGTGCCGCCGGGCGAGGAAAACGATTTCGCGATTTTCTCAAACGAATCGGTGATAACCCAGTTCAACGAGATGACCTTCGCGTTGCGGGCCGGCACGCTTGCAGTCGCCGCTGTTGCGCTCCTCGCGGCGGGAATCGGCATCATGAACATAATGTTGGTCTCGGTTACGGAGCGCACGAGGGAGATCGGCGTGCGAAAGGCGGTCGGCGCCACACGGCGTGCGATCGTCTCGCAGTTCCTGAACGAAGCCGTGTCGATCACTCTGCTGGGCGGGCTCGCGGGCATAATCGCCGGGCTGCTTGCCGGGAACGCCCTTGCCATGGCGCTCGAAATAGACGGCATAGTGCAACCGCTTTGGATAGCCGTGGGATTGGCCGCATGCGGACTTATCGGAATCGCCTTCGGCACGTATCCCGCATGGAAGGCCGCAAATCTCGATCCGATAGAAGCTCTGCGCTACGAATAAAAGCGCTGGATTACGGCGTTCATCCCGTGTCCCTCGTCAATGGACCGCAGCGCCGATTGTGGGGAATTTCCCTTTCAGTTTCCGTGTTTCATCAATATATTCAGTCGTGTTCCGGAAGGGCTTCCAGTGAAATATGCATACACAATAGATCCGCGGGATGAAAACAGGCGGGAAGCGCCGGGTGTGCACGTCATATTCTGCATGAATTGTGATGACATCGAGGACCTCTCGGTCAGTCCCGAAGCCGACGACATGGACGCTATCAGGGATCGCTTCAGGAACTGCGAACGAAGCGGGAATTTCGACGGCGACATATGTTCGCGACTGTTCGTGGCGGAGCCGGGCGACGATCCCGGTCCGCTGTACGATGATGATGAAATCGCGCGGTAAATCAGGAGTCATTCCAGGTATCGTTGCGGCCGCGGTGTGGCTGATCGCGGCGCCTCCTTCAGCCGCCCAGAACGCGTCGGAGATGCTCATGCGGGACGGAAGGCTGCTTTTCGCTCCGCTGCTCGCCCCGGCGACGGAAGCCAGAGTCGGCGCCGTGAGTCTCCGGGGCGAGGGCCGTCTGAGACTCGATATCGGCAACAGTATCGACATAGTGACCTTCCCGATATCCGGCCGTCCCGGTGAAGCGATGAGCGCCGGCGCGGAGTTTTTTACGTGGTCGTCGCTTCGGCAGACCGCGAATTTCCATTTTCCAGTGGATGCGGTGGACTACCTTTTCGGTCTGACGCTCAACTACATGCGTCCTTTGGACTCTACGCTGTCGGTATCTTCCCGTTTCCGGCTGTCACACATTAGCGCCCATCTGGTCGACGGCAGTTACGACAAGTTCGAGGGCGGCTGGCGCGACGGCGCGGCGCCGCGCGTTTACAGCCGGGAGTTCGCGGAGTTGACGGCGGCGATCGATTACCGCGACTGTCTCCGCGTCTATGCCGGAGCGCAATACGTTTACCACATCGATCCTTCGGAACTGCTCCCGTGGATGGCCCGTATCGGTGCCGAGGCGTCGCCTCGGATACCCGGCATCGCTTATCTGCGGCCGTACGCAGCGTACGAGGCCTGCCTGTCGGGCGGATATGCCGCCGTCGGCAACCATTCACTTCAAGCGGGCGTTAAGCTCGGAAAATGGAGAGGCGAGGGCGTCAACGTGTTCATCGCCTGGTACAACGGACTCTCGCAGCACGGTGAATATCACGACCGCCGCTGGTCCTACTGGGGTCCGGGTTTCACGGTTGATTTTTGAGCATGGCGGAGCGTACAACAGCGAAACCGGCCTCCGGGAATATCCAGGCCGAAGTCCGCGCACGGGCGAGCGGAACATGAAGGCGCGCGCGTCCCTGATTTCGGCCGCGGCCGGCATCTTCACACTTTTTCACGCGGGCGCTCAGCGCAAGGTGGCGGACACAAGCTCGGTGGCCTTGACGCTCGACGACGGACCGCACGACCCCGCGACGCCGCGGGCTCTGGACGCGCTGGAGGTCTGCGGTCTGCGTGCGGCGTTTTTCATGACAGGCGAGGCCGCCGAGGCCCGGCCCGATCTGGTGAGGCGTTGCGGCGAAGCCGGGCACGAGCTCGGCAACCACGGCTGGACTCACAGCAGGATGAGAGCATCGGTCCTCCAGGAAATCGGCTTGTCGATACAAAGGACCAACGAGGCTATAGCCTGCGCCGCGGGGGCGCGTCCAAAATGTTTCAGACCGCCTTTCGGAAGCTGGAAAGCGGACGCGGGCGCCGTGCTCGAAGATCTCGGAATGCGGCTCGTTCTCTGGAACCGCATGCCCTGCGATTTTCTGCCCGAGGTGACGCAGGGGTGGATGGAAGGTTTCCTGAGAAAAAGACTGCGCGGAGGCGACATACTGGTGTTGCACGACAATCAGAAGACCGCCGGCCGCATCGACGGATTTATACGCGCCTTGAGTAAAGTGTTGGATGAGAAACACCTGAACGCGGCGCCGCTGTAAAAGGAAAGGTTTTTTGAAATGACACTGCTCGCGGCTTTCTGGATATTGCTTTGTGTGTATCTCCTGAAGATCATCTTCTTCAGAGTCGGGATCTCGCGCGCCCGCCGGGGCAGGGCGAGCGAGGATCTTCCTCCGGTGAGCGTAATAATCGCCGCCAGGAACGAGAGCCGGAATATCGACTCCTGCCTTGCAAGTCTTGCCCGTCTCGAGTATCCCGGTGAAAAGCTGGAGATCATTGCGATCGACGACAATTCGACCGACGACACATGGCAGCGCATGCAGACCTGGCGCGACCGCATGCCCGCGCTGTGCACTTTGCGGACCGAGGGTGTCGTGCACGGCATGAAGGGCAAGGCGAACGCGGTCGCGCAGGCGATCGAGCAATCGCGCGGCGAAATAATAATGACCACGGATGCCGACTGCGAGGCGCCGCCCGGCTGGGTGGCCGAAACCGTGAGGCAGTATGCGGCGGATACCGGCTGTGTCTGCGGCTTCACGCTGCTGAAGACGGATGGGCAATTTGCCGGCATGCAGTCGGTCGACTGGGCTTACATGCTTTCCATCGCCTCGGCGGGCGTGGGCTGGTCGCTTCCGCTCAGCGCCGTCGGCAACAACATGTCCTTCCGCCGGCAGGCGTACGACGACGTGGGCGGGTACGCCGGAGTTGGTTTCAGCGTCACGGAAGACTTCGCACTCTTCAAGGCGATAGGATACCGCACCCGCTGGAAAATCCGATATCCGCTGCGGAAGGAAACGCTGGTGTGGAGCGCTCCTTGCGCCGATCTGCGCGAGCTGTATCTTCAGAAGAAGCGCTGGGGCAAAGGCGGGCTGAAAATTCATCCGCTCGGTTTCGCCATAATGAGCGTCGGCTTCCTGATGAGCGTGGCCGTGCTGGCCCTGCCATGGACGGGCTTTCCGCTGATGGCATATCTCGCGGGCATAGCTGGAAAATGCGCAGGAGACGCCTTTCTGCTTTACGGCACTCTGAAAGTGTTGCGCCAACGGCGTCTTTTCAGGTATTTTCCGTTGTTCGAACTCTACTACGTCCTGTACGTGAGCTTGCTGCCCTTCGTGGTCCTGCTCACGGGCAGGGTGAACTGGAAAGGCCGGAAACTCTGATGATGCACAGGAGGCAGTTATGAAAGCGGGATTTTCATCCACATTGACACTGGCGCTGCTGATGTCGGCGGCGGCAGCGGCGCAACTGGCCGAACCTCTGACGCTCCGGTGCACAAGACCGGAAAGCGCAAAATCCGAATTCATCGTCCTGGACAACGCTGATCCCGGCGCTCTGATCACAAGGCCGGTGAATAAAACCGGCGAGCACATCGCGGGATTGACGGTAAGGGATTTCGTCATAGAGCGGGGCAGGAAAAAGGCCGAAATACTTTCCGTAAAGGAATTGACCTCGGTCGAGAGCACCGTGATGCGGGTCATCATCATGGTCGACAACAGCCAGTCCATGAGTCCGCATCTCGACATGCTGAGAAGCACGCTGGCGGATGTGATGAGGAAGTTCAGTCCCGCGGTGCGGGTTTCGGTACTGTTCTTCACCGAACAGAGCATCGAGAATCCGGCTTACGAGCACAACGGAAAAGGCCTGCCCGTCGTGCGACTGCCGTACACCTACGACAAGAACAGGGCGGTGGAGTATGCGAACAGGATGCTGGTGGAACGGCTGCTTACGAGAAGGACTTATCTGTACGACGGGGTTTACAGCGCCGTGCAACAGATAGCCGCCGACACGGGGAAGGTGGACAGGAGTTTCGCCATAGTATTCAGCGACGGCGCCGACAATGCAAGCATTGTGGAGCCCGAAACGGCGCTCCGGACCGATAAACAGGGGACTGTTTTCTTCACGATAGACTATCTGACGGAAGCGAACAATTTTCTGATCGACTTGGCGTTCGGCTCGGGAGGACAGCATTTCCAGGCGCGCCGAGCCAAGGAACTGCGCGGAATCTTCGAGGAAATCGCGGAGAAGATCGTAGCAAAGGGCTACGAGGTCCGTTACAAATTCAAGGCGGGACCAAGCGTCACATTGAGGGCTTCAACGGACAAGCTGGTAATGGAAGAAGATATCGTGCGAGAGACCTTCCCTCTGCTTCCCTATGTATTCTTCGATCAGGGGTCCTCCGCCATTCCGCCGCGCTACACGGCGTTGACCTCCGAGGCCGCGGCCCGCTTCGACGAGGCGGCCGTGGAGGGCGGCGCGATAGATTTCTACTACACGATGTTGAACGTGTTGGGCAGCCGCATGTCGAAGCGGATCGCCGCGCGGATTACGGTCAACGGGTACGTGAACGATCACGGACCCGAGCGCAGGAACAGCGCTCTCGCGATGGACAGGGCCCGCGCCGTCAAATCGTACCTGACTTCCGTATGGGGAATCGGCGAAGACCGCATAACCGTCGCTTCGGGGACGCTTCCGCCGACCCCTTCAACCTCGCGCGAGGAGGACGGGAGAACCGAGAACAGCCGCGCCGAGATAACTTCGGATGATTGGGAAATACTCAAACCCGTCACCTTCGTAAGACGCACCGCCGGCGTCACACCGGCAAGCATCACATTGCATCCGGAAGCGGACGCTCCCGAGGGGCTGGATTCATGGAAGCTGACCGTGACGCAGAACGGCGAAGTGTTCGACTCGCGCTCCGGCGCGCAGCTCGAACGGCAGATGACATGGAATTGGAAGAATCAGCGCGGCGAGGTTCCGGCGAGCAGCGGAGACCTCGGCATCGTGATCGAGATACGCGACGCCGCGGGCGACGAGGCGCGCGCCGGGGCGCCTGCCGTGAGGGTCAGCGAGGTGCGGCGCGAGCGGAAGAGAAACATAACGATGGAGGACGGCATAACGCGCGAAAAGATCAGCCTCATTCTGTTTCCCTTCGACGTGTTCACGCCCGGTGCGGCAAACGAGAAGATCATGCAGGAATACGTCTTTCCGCGAATAACGCCGCCGGCGCTCGTGCGCATCACCGGATACACGGATGCGATCGGAAGCAACGAATACAACCTCACGCTGTCGCGCAACAGGGCCGACGAAGTCCGCAAGATTCTCGAGGACAGGATGCTCGGATCGCTTCCCTCCGAGGATGTCACCGCTGAAGGAGTCGGCGAGGAACAGCCGATATTCGAGAACAATCTCCCCGAAAAGCGGTTTTACAACAGGACGGTCAACCTCGTGATCGAAAGAAAAGGGGAATGACCATGCGCCGGAGACGCTTGTTCGGAGGAGTCGCGCCGGGCGGCCGTGAGACTGATGGACGCGTTCAGAGCAGAAGCAGGCGATGCTCGGCCGGGAAGGGGACGCAGAACTCCTCTATTTGCGGCAGCAGGCCGCGGCCGTAGCGGTTGAGATACGTCACAATATTCAGGACCCGTTCCTGCGCCTTGCCTCCTGGGGCGAGATACACGTTCATTTTCTCCAGCTGGCGCTGGACGACGGTGTCGCGCTCGCGCCTGGCCTGGAGAAGACGTTCCTCGAACATGGAGAGATATCTGCGGATGTTTGCGGCCGTGTCGCCCGCGGGACCCGAAAGCCGCGGCATGTGTTTCGCTCCGATATCGGGGAGGCGGGACACAGCGGCTTCGATTTCGGCCTTTATGCGCTCAAATGCCGCCGCGTCGCCGTCGGTGTCGTGCGAGGCAGGCAGCGAACGGTACAGCTCTTCGGGCGGCTCGAACATTCCGGCGTAACTGAGCTCGAATTTGTTGAAAAGCTTGCGGATTTTCTGCTCGACTATTGTAATGCTGGCGCGAGGGAAAATGACGGGCATCGGGATGCGGAAATGGTCGTAGACCGGCTGTAATTGGGCGAAATAGGCGACTTCGGCCGGTCCGGCCACGATGGCGGCTGTCGGGAAGAGGAAGTCCTGAAATATTGGCCGTAACAACACATTCGGGCTGAAGAACTCCGGGTTGTTGTCCGCGATCTCCAGCAATTCCTCCTTGGTATAGCGCTGCCTGCTGCCGCGGAGGAAAAAACCGTACTCGCTCGGTTCCACCGGATAGCGGCCGCCCTTGTGCAGGAAGAAGAGGTTGACTGCTCTGGGCTTCACCTGCGCGTGATAACGCTGTTCGAGTTCGGCGCTCCGTTTTATGACTTCCTCGCCCGAGGCAGGCCAGGTTTCCAGTTCCTGCAGAATCACGGGTGTCAGCAGCTTTTTTAGTTTCGGATCCGAGGAGTCGGCGAAGACGATGCCGGATTCCGGGAAGAGCGAATTGAACATGCGCGCGAAGGCTTCGGCGAAAGTAGCGCCGGGCCTCCAGGCGGTCCGCGCAGTTTCCAGCGTATCATGCGTGAAGTCCGTTTGCGGCAGTGCGGCTTCGAGCCGGGTGAAAACATTTTCTATGCGGTTGTCGAGCGGCATGGCGCCGACCGGCAGCACGTTTCGCGGTTCATCCTCGGCGGGCTCGTGATAGTTGATGTTCACGAGGTCATTGTCGGCCGAGATCAGTCCGAGCCGACCGGCTTCTTCGAGGTCATGATCATCGGCTTCGAGCCAGAATACCGGTATGAACGTGAATCCCGGGAAGCGGTCGCTCAGCCAGGCGGCAAGGCGCTTCGCCGTCAAAGCCTTGTAAATCGTGTACAAAGGCCCGGTAAACAGGCCGGTCTGCTGGCCTGTGAGCACGCAGAAGGTCGTGGGCTCGGTCAGGCGTGT
The DNA here is from genome assembly GCA_964388275.1 of uncultured Chromatiales bacterium. Lineage (GTDB taxonomy): Bacteria > Bacteroidota > Ignavibacteria > SZUA-365 > SZUA-365 > JARYLZ01. Next base: position 11,773 of record CAYLZD010000027.1, on the reverse strand, counting down.
GATATTCGCGGACGCGATCGGGGACGGCCCGAATCGCCTATTCTGTTCCGTCAGGACCTGAGAGAGTTCCAGCCTGAAGTAGGCGCGGCCGGCCAGTATTTGAACGTGGGTCTCGTATGCAAGCGGGTCGGAATAATGCCCGACGAAGAATTTCCGGGCATCGGACCCGCCGTTGCAGTAATCCGTGAATAGTCTCGTGTTGCCTGGTACCGCGTTGAAAGGGAGAGTGAGCATGGGAGGATTGTGTGCTTGATTACACCGAATATACAAGGGTCCGGGCGGGGAGGCAAGGACGGCGGCGGCGGTTCAGGGATGCCGGGTGCTCGTGGAAATACGGCCCCTCGTTTCCGGAATTGCCGCTGACGTCCGGTTAATGAGCTGATTTTGATTCTTGTTCCCCTTGTTTGTAATTTGGATTTGTTGGGCCGATAAATGAACGACGCATTTCTGGAAGGAGTAAAGCATTTCAACAACGGCGATTTTTTCGAGTGCCACGACGAGTGGGAAGAGCTTTGGTTCGACGCAAGCGGTCCAACCAGGATGTTTCTACAGGGGATGATACAGATTGCAGTCGGATATCATCATGCTTCCAACGGAAACTACAAAGGCGCCGAGAGCCTGTTCATAAAAGGCATACCGAAACTGAAAGCCGCGGAGGCCGCCTCAGTGGTGGCCGATTTGGATGAATTATTATCCGTTTTCGATGCGCATCGCCGGAAATTCACAGATTGCATTTCGGATTCCTCGAAGCGCTTCGACATGGCTTCAGTACCCTTGCTCACTTCGTTCTAGTATCCATATTTTTCTCCACCTTCAACGTTAAACGGAGGTCACATGGCCATTTACATCACGGAAGAATGCATCAACTGCGGCGCTTGCGAACCGGAATGTCCGAACAATGCCATCTATGAAGGCGGCGCCAACTGGACGCTGGCCGGCAAGACTTACGGTCCGGACGACGCAGCGCCGTCGGGCGCCACCGGTTTCTGGTCGGCCGATTTCTTCTATATCGTGCCCGACAAATGCACGGAATGCAAGACGTTCCACGATGAACCGCAGTGCGCCGCGGTGTGCCCGGTCGACTGCTGCCTGCCGGATCCGAAGCACGTGGAGACCGAAGAGCAGCTCGTGGCCAAGGTCAAGCATCTCGACTCTCTCGGCCGCTGAGAAGCTGTATTTCCATAAGCCGGGGAGGTCCGAAATCAAAGCGGGCCTCCCTTCCTGTTCCCGGACCCCGCGAAGCCGTTAATTAACCTTCACCCACACGCCATGCGCTTCGGCTCATTTACAGTTCATCCCATACGCGGCGGCGACCTCCGCCTCGACGGCGGCGCCATGTTCGGAGTCGTTCCGCGGAATCTCTGGAGCCGCACGAACCCTCCCGACGAACAGAACAGAATCGAAATGACCATGCGCGCCCTGCTCGTCCGCACGCGTGACCGGAACATACTCGTCGACACCGGCGCGGGGGAAAAGGGCGGCAGCAAACTGCGCGACATTTATTCGATCGATTACTCCAGGTATTCCCTTGAAGCACAACTCGCCGAGGCGGGACTGAAGCCGGAGGACATAACCGACGTCGTTCTCACCCACCTGCATTTCGACCATGCCGGCGGCGCCGTGAAGAAGACGGAGGACGGACTGGCGCCCGCCTTTCCGAAGGCGGCGCATCACGTGCAGCGCCGGCAATGGGAATGGGCGCTGAAGCCGTCGGACCGGGACAAGGCGAGCTATATTCCGGACAATTATGTCCCATTGCGCGAGTGGGAAATGCTGGCCCTGCACGACGGTGCCACGGAACTCTTTCCCGGATTTTTTCTCGAGGTGGTGGAAGGACATACGCCCGCGCAGCAGCTCGTGAGATTGCGCCACGCCGGCCGCTCTCTCGTGTATTGCGCCGATCTTGTGCCGATGAGCGCTCACATACCCGCGCCTTACATCATGGGATATGATCTGCAGCCGTTGCTGACACTCGCGGAAAAGCAGCGACTTCTGGATGAAGCGGCGGAAAAAGGTGACATACTGATATTCGAACACGATCCGCACACGGAAGCTGCCACGGTAACCAAAACCCCGAAGGGTTTCGCAGCCCTGCTTAAGGGAAGCGCGGAGGAACTGGCCTCCGCGGCCGAAACGCAGGAACGATAATCGGCGACAGCTCGTAAAATCAGGTTCGCAGTGCCGGATCACAATACGTCGATGCATATATGCCGTGGCTGAAATGAAAAAAGGATTCGTCAGAATAGCGGCCGAGGCGGATTTGATGCGGAACGGAGTTTTGTCCGGAGAGATAAACGGGCATGAGATCGCTCTTTTCCGCGTCGACGGCCGGTATTACGCCGTCTCGAACATCTGTCCGCATCAGCATGCTCCGGTGCTGTCTGAGGGAAAGCTGGAAGGCGCTGTTGTAACCTGTCCAATGCACGGCTGGCGTTTTGATATTACCACCGGCGCGGCTGTGGAAAGCAGCGGCCGCCTGCGCAATTACGAACTGCTGCTGGAAGACGGAGAAATCTTCGTTCGCATTCCCGAGGACGAAGCGGAGAGCGGATGGTGAGCGGCGCGCGCTACGCCACCGACGAGCTGCGCAAGCGCGCGCTCGCCCTCGGTTTTTCGCGCATCGGCTTCGCCCGTGCGGAAGTATTGGAGGAAGAAGGCGCCCGGCTGCGCGAGTGGCTGGCCGCTGGACGCCATGCCGGCATGAGTTGGTTGGAACGGAGCGCGAAGCGCCGCGCGGATCCGAAAGAAATCCTGCCTGACGCGGCCTCGGTCATTTCGCTGGCCGTCAACTACCATTACCCCTCCGGCCGTGAAGTGAACGAGTTCGAGGGAAAAATCGCGCGCTACGCCCGGGGCGGGGATTATCACGCGGTGCTCAGGGGCATGCTCGACGGCCTCGAGAGGGAAATAACCGGCACGCATCCCGGCGCCCGCTGCAAATCCTATGTCGATTCAGGTCCGGTGATGGAAAAGGCCTGGGCCGTGCGCTCCGGAGTCGGATGGCAGGGGAAGCATACGGTAATGATCACCCGGGAGTTCGGCTCATGGGTGTTCCTCGCGACGGTCCTCTGCAATGTGGAATTCGCGCCCGACACTCCCGAGGCCGATCTCTGCGGCGCCTGCACAAAATGCATCGAATCCTGTCCGACCGGCGCGATAATCGAGCCTTACCGGCTTGACGCGGGCCGTTGCCTATCTTATCTCACCATAGAACGCGAGGGTGATGAAGACGACTCCGAAGCGTCGATGGATTACCGGGGATGGATATTCGGCTGCGACATCTGCCAGGAGGTCTGCCCCTGGAACGGCAAACCCGCGGCGAGCGCGGTGAAGGCCTTCGAGCCGCGGGAACATGCGGCAGGGCTCGACTTGCGCGAGGCCGCCGGAATAAGCGACGCGGACTTCGCGGAAAGCTTCGCGGGAAGCGCCGTCCTCCGCGCCGGCGCGGCGTCGCTGCGTCGAAACGCCCGAATCGTTCTGCGTCAGAGAGAATCTCACATAGTCTGACAGACCAATCATCAACAGGAAATGCTTCATGGAAAAACGCAACGTCATAATCATCGGTTCAGGTCCGGCCGGCCTGACAGCGGCCCTGTACACGGCGCGCGCCAACCTCAAACCCCTGGTTCTGGAAGGCGGGCAGCCCGGCGGACAGCTCACGATCACCACCGAAGTGGAGAACTTTCCCGGCTTTCCCGATGGCATAATGGGACCGCAATTGATGGACGAAATGCGCAAGCAGGCGCAGCGCTTCGGCGCCGAAACGCGCTTCCAGCTCGTGAGCGCCGTGGACTTCACCGCTCGTCCTTTCCGCATAAGCACGGAGCAGGAGGAATACACCGCGGAAGCAGTCATCATTTCCACCGGAGCGTCGGCAAAACTGCTTGGCATTGAAAGCGAAAGCCGCTACATGGGCTACGGCGTCTCGGCTTGCGCTACCTGCGACGGTTTCTTTTTCCGCGGCCAGGAGATTGCCGTCGTCGGAGGAGGCGACACCGCGATAGAAGAGGCGACTTACCTGACGAAATTCGCGTCGAAAGTCACCATCATACACAGAAGGGACGCGTTGCGGGCGTCGAAAGTGATGCAGGAACGCGCCATGCGCAATCCGAAGATCGCCTTTCTGTGGAATTCCGTGGTCGAGGAAGTCTGCGGCGTGGAAGAAAACGGCATACGCCGCATGACGCATCTCCGCGTCAAGGACGTCAGGGACGGCGCGGTCAGCGACTTCCCCGTCACGGGCCTGTTCATCGGCATCGGGCATCAGCCCAACACAGGTCTTTTCACCGGCATCATCGATATGGACGACAACGGCTACATACGCACGCAGGGAAAGAGCTCCCGCACGAACATAGAGGGGATCTTCGCCTGCGGCGACGTGCAGGACGACGCCTACAGGCAGGCCGTGACGGCGGCCGGCTCCGGTTGCGCGGCCGCCATAGATGCGGAGCGCTGGCTTGCGGCGCACGGCATAGAATGACGGTTTCCCTGTTCATACCCTGTCTGACGGATCAATTCTGTCCGCAAACGGGAATGAACATGGCCGCGGTGCTCGAAAGAGCCGGGGCGCGTGTGCTGTACGATCCGGCGCAGACCTGCTGCGGACAGCCCGCCTTCAACACGGGTTACCACGACGAGGCGCGCAGGATGGCCATGCATTTCCTCGACGTGTTCCGGGACGCGGAATACGTTGTCGCGCCGTCCGGCTCGTGCATCGCTATGGTCAAGGTCTTTTACGGCGACCTGCTTCAGCTGCCCGAGAAATACCGCCGCGACGCGGAGCTTCTGCGACCGCGCCTGTGGGAATTCACCTCCTTTCTCGTGGACGTTCTCGGTTGCGACGACGTCGGGGCCGTGTTTCCGGCCCGCGTCACGCTTCACGATTGCTGCCATGCGCTGAGGGAACTTCACATCGCGGCTCAACCGCGGGCCCTTCTCGCGAACGTGCGCGGCCTCGAACTCGTGGAACTGGAGAATTCCCGCGTCTGCTGCGGCTTCGGCGGAACCTTCGCCGTGAAACACGCGGCTCTGTCGACGGCCATCGGTCTGGAAAAGATAGACGAAATAGTCCGGGTCGGCGTGGATTGCGTGACCGCCGTGGATTCGAGCTGTCTCATGCAGATTGAAGGCCTGCTCCGCAGGCGCGGAAGCGACACCCGAGCGCTGCACATCGCGGACATACTAGCGTCCGGGGGATGAGCGGATGTCCTCAGGCATGAAACTCACACCCGGGAATTTCCGGCGCCAGGCCGCGGAACGTATCGCCGATCCCGTGTTGCGGCGCAACGTGAAAAGGGCCACCGAACTCTCGGTGAAGAAGCGCGACGCGGTGACGGCCGAGGTCGAGGACTGGGAGGAAAGGCGCGAACTCGCGCGGAAAATAAAGGAGCATACGCTCCGCAATCTTGCCATGTATCTCCGCAGTTTCGAGGAAAACGCCGGAAGACGGGGCAGCAGGGTGCTCTGGGCGAGGAGCGGCGCCGAGGCCTGCGGCATCATCGCGGGGATAGCGGCCGCCGCGGGCGCGCGCACCGCCGTGAAGTCCAAGTCGATGGCCTCGGAGGAGATCAACCTCGGCGAGGCGTTGTCGCGCGCGGGCGCCGAGCCCGTCGAGACGGATCTGGGCGAGTACATCGTGCAGCTTGCGGGCGAGATGCCTTCGCACATCACCGCGCCCGCGCTGCACAAGTCCCGCGAGGAAATCGGACGGCTCTTTTCGGAAAAGCTGGGAATCGGCTACACGACGGATCCGGAAAAACTCACCGCCGTGGCCAGGGAAGTGCTGAGGAAGCGTTTCCTCGAAGCGGAGATCGGAATATCCGGAGTGAATTTCGGCGTGGCCGACAGCGGCGCCGTCTGCATAGTGGAAAACGAAGGCAACGCGCGCATGTCGACGACTCTCCCCAGGATTCACATAGCGCTCATGGGAGTGGAGAAGTTGTTGCCCGACGCCCGTTCGCTGATGCACATGCTCGGCATGCTGGCCCGCAGCGCCACAGGGCAGCGGTTGTCCTGTTACACCAGCATCATCAGCGGACCGCGCCGCCACGACGAGCCCGACGGGCCGGAAAACCTGTACATCGTGCTGCTCGACAACGGCCGGGTGGATCTTCTGGCCGATACGCAATTCCGGGAGGCGCTCGCCTGCATTCGTTGCGGCGCCTGCATGAACATCTGCCCCGTTTACAAAACGGTGGGAGGCCATGCCTATGGTTCGGTTTATCCCGGACCCATCGGTTCCGTGCTGACGCCGGTTTTCACCGGCAGGCGGATGGCCAAGGAGCTGCCGTTCGCGTCCTCGCTCTGCGGCGCCTGCGCCGAGATCTGTCCGGTGAAGATCGACATACATCATCTGCTCCTGCTGCACAGGAAGCAAATCGTCGACGAGCGGTTGACTTCGCCCGTCGAACGGTTGATCATGAAGGTTTTCGCGATGGCGATGAGCCGTCCTTTCCTCTATAAGACAGTCTCGCGCATTTTCAGGGGTTTCGCTCCGCTGCTGTCGGACGGAGCGGCAGGTATGCGCGTGCCGGTATGGTCCGGAAGCAGGGATTTTCCGATGCCGGCCGAACGCGGTTTCGCGGAACTCTGGAAGGAGAAATATCTTGAGCGCTCGTGAGGACATGCTGTTCCGCATCGACTCGATACTCGGTCCGGCCGCGCCGGAAGAGTCCGCGCGTTCCGAACTCGACGGAATTTTTGCCGCGTCGGAGGAGGGGAGGGTAGCGGGAAGCGGAGCGAAGGAACTGACGGCACGCTTCCTTGAAAGGGTCGTGGAGGCCGGTGGAGAAGCCCGGCTTGTCGATGATTGGGAAGCCGCGGCGGAGTGGATCGCTGGGCTGTGCGGGCAGGGAAGCCTGCTCCTGGCCGCGCAAAACGACTTTCAGGGAGCGGATTTTGCGGAAATGCTGCGGCGGAAGGCGCCGCGACTCGAGGTGGTTCCCGCGCCGGAAGGTCCGCTCGACGGCGAAGAGCGCGGCGCTTTAAGGAAAAGGGCGGCCGTCGCGGCCGCCGGTGTGGGCATGGCCGTCGCCGGTTTCGCCGATTCCGGCGCGGTGCTGCTCGTCGCTTCGCGATACGAAGGCCGCTCCTTATCTTTGCTGCCGGAGCTGCACGTCGCGATACTCCGGGAAAACGCTATCATGGAGAATCTCGATTCGGGCGCCGGCCGCGTGTCGGAACTCCTCGGCGCCGGCGGAAACAGCGCTTTGACTCTCGTGGCGGGACCGAGCAAGACGGCAGACATCGAGAAGGTGCTGGTAACGGGCGTGCACGGTCCGAGGCGCTTCGCCGTGGCGGTGCTCCGCGGCGGCGCGGAAAGCGGCGGAACCGATTCAAACGCTCCGCTTCCCCGGGCGTAGGCGGCGGAAGGATGCATCCAACAGGCGGCTTCAGCGGATAAACCGGTCTCATTCAAAAAGTCATCATTCAATTCCATATCCAGTAACAAAACAGAGGCGCAAATGTCGGAACTCGTCCTGCGGCTGCTTCCCGAAATCGATTCGATCAAGGATCAGGACATCAGAAACAAGGTTATCGAATGCTGGAAAGAGGCGATAGCGTACAGGGGGTGGACGGAAGAACTGCTCCGGGCGATCCCCTTCACGCTGCTGGCCGGCGACGTCACTATTTCCTTTATCGATCACGTGCGGGCCGTATGCCGCATGTGCATCGCGGTCGATGATGTGCTCGGCGACATGCACGGCGCCAAAAAAACCCCCGTCAACCGCGACGTGCTCATAGCCGGCGCCTTGCTGGCCGACGCGGGAAAGCTGTTCGAGTACGAGATCGTGGACGGAAAATCCGTCAAGTCGGATTTCGGCAGGCACATACGGCATCCGTTCAGCGGCACGGCGCTGGCTTTCAAGCACGGCCTGCCGTCGGAAGTGATGCACGTGATCGCTACGCATTCGAAAGAAGGCGAGGGAGAGAAGCGTCTGCCGGAAAGCATCATCTTCCATCATTGCGATTTCATTGATTTCGAACTCGTAAAATAAACGCACACACGCGGCGGGCGTCGGAGACGGCGTCCCGCTCGAATAACAGCGGAGCATATTATGGCGCAGAACCTGATAGAGAAAATCGCCCGGCGCTTCGCGGCCGCCTTGCCGGAAGGCAAGGAAGCCCGGTCCGGAGATTACCTGACCATACAGCCGGCGCATGTGTTGACTCACGACAACACCGGCGCCGTGATTCCGAAATTCAAGTCTATCGGCGCCCGCTCGATCGCCCACCCGCGGCAGCCGGTGATGGCTTTGGATCACGACGTGCAGAACACCGGCGAGAAGAACCTGGAGAAGTACAGGAAAATCGAGGCCTTCGCCCGCGAGATGGGCGTCGACTTCTACCCGGCCGGCAGGGGAATCGGCCATCAGATCATGTGCGAGGAAGGTTACGCATGGCCCGGTTCGATGGCGGTCGCTTCGGACAGCCACGCCAACATGTACGGCGGGCTGGGATGCCTCGGCACTCCCATCGTCCGCACCGACGCCGCGGCGATCTGGGCCACGGGCCGGACCTGGTGGCAAATTCCGCCGGTTGCGCTAGTGGAACTGCGCGGACACTTGAGACCGGGCGTGACCGGAAAGGACGTGATCATCGCTCTGTGCGGCTTCTTCAATTCAGACGAAGTGTTGAATCACGCGATAGAGTTCACCGGCGAGGGCATCGCCTCTCTCAGCATCGACCAGCGCCTGACCATCGCCAACATGAGCACCGAGTGGGGCGCGCTGGCCGGAGTCTTCCCGGTCGACAAGGTCACCATCGGCTGGCTGCGGGACCGTATCGCATTTGTGGAAAAACGCGGTCCCGAAGGCGTCCCCTCCGACGCCGACGGCGGCGCCTCGCATCCCCGCATGAACGCGCAGCGGCTGAAACTGCTCGAAGCCGATCCTCCCCGCGCCGATGAAGACGCCTGGTACGCTCGACGGATAAGTCTGGATCTCGACAGCGTGCAGCCATACGTCGCCGGACCCAACGCCGTCAAGACGATATCGCCCGCGACCGAGCTTCGAGACCGTGGCGTCGCCATAAACAAGGCCTATCTCGTCTCCTGTGTCAACAGTCGTCTGGAAGACATACTGGAAGCGGCGGCGGTAGTGCGGGGCCAAAAGGTCGCCCCGGGAGTGAAGTTCTATGTCGCCGCGGCTTCAAGGGAAGTTCAGACGGAAGCGGAAAACAGAGGCGCCTGGCAGGATCTTCTCGCCGCCGGCGCCATCGAGCTCCCTCCGGGTTGCGGACCCTGCATCGGTCTGGGCGCGGGGTTGCTCGAGGAGGGAGAGGTAGGCATCTCGGCTACGAACCGCAATTTCAAGGGCCGCATGGGCGCGGCCAGCGCGCAGGCGTATCTCGCATCCCCGGCCGTTGTCGCTGCCTCCGCCGTCGCCGGAAAAATAGATGTTACTGTCGAGACGGCTTCAACCGTCGTAAAAGGAAGTATTGAGACGCAGGAAAAACCGCCCGCCGCCGCCGGAGAGAATGTCATACTCGACGGTTTTCCCGAAGCGGTGGAAGGAGAATTGCTGTTCTGTCCGCAGGACAATCTCAACACCGACGGCATTTATCCCGGCAAATACACTTACATCGACGACTTCACGCCGGAACAGCAGGCGCGGGTGGTGATGGAGAACTACGATCCGCAATTCGGCGCCATCGCCCGCGAAGGCGACATACTGGCCGGCGGCTTCACTTTCGGCACGGGCAGCTCGCGCGAGCAGGCGGCGACAGCCCTCAAATATCGGGGCATCAAATTGGTCGTGGCCGGTTCTTTCAATGAGACCTACAAACGGAACGCCCTTAACAACGGTTTTCTCGTCGTCGAAGCCCCTTCGCTCATCTTGAAGCTCAAGGAAAAATTCGCGGACGCAGCGCCGACTGTGCGCACCGGAATCCAGGCCAGGGTGGATTTCAGGCGTTCGGTGATCGCCGCCGATGGCGAGGAGCATCCCATCGACCCGGTCGGACCGGCCGCCCAGGAACTCATCCTGTGCGGCGGCTTGGAAGAGTGGGTGCGCAAACAACAGCCGTCCTCCTGAAAAGGAGCGGCGTCCCGTTTTCTCAACTCAGGACATTTCATCACCATCATCGGATACGACATGGAAAAATCCATCGCAAGAACCATCGCCGAATTCGCGGTCTCGCTCGAATACGCCGATCTTCCCGCCGGCGTCGTCAACGAAGTCAAGCGGTATCTTTACGATTCAGTCGGCTGCGCTTACGGCGCTGTGGCCACGAAGGACGTGGGCATCATGCGGGACATTTACCTGGAAATGGGGGGCAGGGAGGAAGCCACGCTTATCGGATTCGGCGACAAAATGCCGGCGGCGAACGCTGCGCTCGTCAACTCGCTCATGATACGCGCCCTCGATTTCAACGACATATACTGGAAAGAAGATCCGTCGCACCCTTCGGATATCATACCGGCCGCGCTCGCCGCGGGAGAGCGGACGGATGCGGGCATGAAGGAAGCGATAACGGCGATAGTGCTGGCCTACGAGTTCGAGCAGAGGTTGTGCGAATTCGCGACTCCCGGCATCCGCGAGCGGAAATGGCATCATGCCACGCTCACGCAGTTTGTATCTCCCATCGTCGCCGGAAAAATGCTCGGCCTTGACGCGGACAGGATGGTCAATGCCATAGGCATCGCCGGTTCGCACAATCACACCATAGGTTGTCCGACAGCCGGCAAGCTGACCATGATGAAAAACACCGTGGATCCCATGGCGGTGCAGGCCGGCGTCATCGCCGCGCTGATGGCCGGGAAGGGCTACAGCGGCACCGAGGCAGTGTTCGAGGGCAAGGAGGGCTTCATGGATTGTTTCATGGGCTGGGACGTGAAAAACCGGGCCGTCTCGCCCGTCCGCATGCAAGGCAGGGACACACTCGGCGAATGGTCCTGGGACGTCGGGAAGCTCACAGGCGGCCTGGGATCTTCCTACAAGATTTTGGAGTGCTCAATGAAGGCGTTCCCCACGGAAGCCCTGACTCACACGCATTTGTCCTGCGTTCTCAAACTCGTCACGGAGCACGGCATCTCCAGCGATCAGATCGAGGAGGTCACGGTCACCACGATAGCGCGGGCCTGCGACATACTGTTCGATCCTCACAAGTACCGTCCGGAATCGCGCGAGACGGCCGATCATTCGCTGCCGTATTGCATCGCGGCGGCGCTCGTGGATCACAAGGTGACGACCGAGTCGTTCAGCGATGAGAAACTGAAGGATCCGCGCATCTGGGCCGTCATCGACCGCATCAAGGGCGAGGCGTCGGAAGAATTCGAGAGCATGTTTCCGGCCAAGCAACCGTCGCGCGTGGTGATCCGCACGAAGGACGGACGCAGTTTCACCGAGTATCTGGAATATCCGAAGGGCGATCCGCGCGAGCCGATGACCATGGAGGATCTGGACAACAAGTTCGAGGCGTTGTCCATCAAGCTGTTTTCGAAGGATCGGCGTGAAAGCGTGAAAGAGACTATATTTTCCTGCGAGGATTTGAGTGTGAGAGACTTCATGAAGAGCATCATCTTCTGACGCAGCACGCGATCACGAAAATTGCGGACCACTCACAGCGATTTCATACTCTCCGCTCCGCTTCGTGTGCAAGCCGATGTTCCGTCGTCTCATCCACCCGTCAGCACCACGAACGCCTGCTGCAGCACCGCTCCGCCGCCCTCCAGTCGCAGCCGGTAGGCGCCCGCGCCGAGGCCGTCGAGCGTGAAGCGGAAACTGCGCCCCTCGGCGGCGCATTCGCCCTCGTACAGCACGGCGGCTTTCCT
>CAYLZD010000026.1:48456-57080 GCA_964388275.1 uncultured Chromatiales bacterium | reverse complement strand
CGATGGTGAAGCGGAATATATTTATGGCCTTGATTCATGGTTCTTCGAGGTTCCCTGTATTTTTCAACCACCAAGGGGGGTCAGTTTTCGGTGATCACAGAGGGTCATTTTTCGAGTAGCGTTACCAGGCCAACGCCCGAGTCATCAACATCCATATTACGAGACGGCTGAAGGGCCTTCCGTTTGGGGATTATTCCAAGTCGTGCGTCGGTGGATGGCTGGAAAAATCCGGTGTGAAACGGCTCGAGCGTTACCTTGCGTGGATGGATCTCATGCTTGAGAATCAACGATGTGAAATCGAAGAATGGCTCAAATGAGGTCCGGCTTAGCGGTCCAATTCACGTCCGACTCCGAGTGGAGCCCAATAAAGATGATGGTTCCAAAAGGTTGCGCCGGAGCTAAAATGAGCACAAGTGGACAATAACCGTCCACTTGTGTTATATTTCACTCCAACATGGAACCGAAATCCGTCATAGAGTTCGTCGACCAGCTTCACAGGCAGTCAAGGTACACGTTCACGCGTCGTGACGTTGAACTTCGACTCGGATTCGAGGCCGCGACATTGACCAAAGCCCTGCAGCGGTTGCAGCGAGCGGGGAGGATTCAGCGGGTGCGCAGGGGCTTTTACGTCATCGTGCCCATCGAGTACCAGACGGCCGGGATCGTCCCTCCGGATTGGTACCTCAACGACTTGATGAAGGATTGGGAATGTCCCTACTATGTCGGGGTACTTTCCGCCGCGGCATTGCACGGCGCCGCGCACCAACAGCCCCAGGAATATCACGTTGTTGTTCCTCGCGCATTGCGTCCCGTTCGTACCCGATCGGTGCGGTTGAGGTTCTTCTCGAAGCAGGGCACGTCCGCTACGCCCACACGCATGGTGAAGGGTTACACGGGGTTGTTCCCTGTTTCGACACCAGCGGCGACGGCGATGGATTGTGTCCGCTACGCGCACTCGATCGGAGGATTGGACGCGGTGAAGACCGTACTGGATGAACTCGCTCCGGAAATCGCATCGAAGGATCTGCTGGACGCCGCCCGCAATGAATCCGATCTCAGCATCGTACAGCGGACGGGATGGCTGCTCGAACGGTCGGGGCATCCGGAAGTCGTTGAGGAACTTGCGGCATGGCTGTCCCAACGGAAACCAGCGAAAACCAGATTGGATGTGCGCGCCTCGGCAACCGGATGCGCGAAGGATTCCCGTTGGCAGGTAATCGTGAACGCGCGCCCTGAGAGTGAGGCATGATCCCGCAGGCGGACATACTTGCCTGGCGCACCGAACATCCCTGGGTGACGAATGCCCAGGTTGAGCAGGACCTGATCATCTCACGCGCCATGGTCGATCTGTTCGCGCATCCGGATCTCAAAGGCCGGCTTGCCATGCGAGGCGGGACGGCGATGCACAAACTCTACTTGGCGCCGGCTACGCGATATTCCGAGGACATCGATCTCGTGCAAACGCTGGCAGGCCCGATCGGGGAAGTGCTAAACGCGATGCGCGTCGTGTTGGACCCGTGGTTGGGCGGGCCGAGCTGGGAGCGAAAAGCGAACGATGTCAAGCTGGTCTACCGAGTTGAATCCGAGATTGCCCCAGTGGTGAGGCTTCGCCTCAAGATCGAGATCAATACTCGAGAACACCAGGCGATGGCGGGCCATGTCGGTCAACCTTTCGATGTGAGATCGCGATGGTTTACTGGCACGGCAGAGATCCAGACCTTTTCACTCAATGAACTGCTCGGGACGAAGATGCGAGCGCTGTACCAGCGTCGGAAGGGCCGTGATCTGTATGATCTGTGGCTGGCTCTGTCTGGTGGGCTTGCCGATCCAGTTTCGGTCGTTGCCCTTTTCCGGAAATACACAAGCGGACTGAATCCTGAGATCACTCGAGAGGAGTATTCCAGGAATCTTGGCGAGAAAATGCGCAATGCCGGCTTCCTGAGCGATGTGCCTCCGTTGTTGCGACCAGGATTGGGCTACGATGCAATGGAAGCACATCGCCTTGTGGAAAAAGAATTGATCGTGAGGATGTAATCTCATGAGCGGCTGTCACCCGAAATGATATCAGCACGTGTTGTGCGTTTCTGGTGCTAAAAAATGCAGAAGTGGACGCATATGGTCCACTTTTGCTCTTTATAACACCAGATGCATCCAGTGAATGTTGCAGAGCTGGGCACCGGAGGGCCGTTTTTCTGTTGGTGAAAAATGATATCAGATGAAAATGTCCTTGCATTGCCGGTTGTTTCACCCCTCGTGGCAGCTTGCAAGGGTCTTCTCGGCGGCTTGTACCGGCACTCGTGACAGCTTTCAGGGGTCCTCGCGGCGGCTTGCGCAGGCACTCGTGGCAGCTTGCAAGGGTCCTCTCGGCGGCTTGTACCGGCACTCGTACAGCTTGTGGGGGTGCTCGCGGCGGCTTGCGCAGGCACTCGCGCAAACTTGCCGGCACTTTGTTTGATTATGAATTCCCATTTCACTAAGATGCACGGGCTTGCTTACCGGGCATCCAAAAAAAAACGCATCCCCGCTACCGCAGCGGTGATTCCGAGATAAGTGTACTAAGTCCAGGAGCATCAAAATGAAAGCAGCGAGAACGGTATTTCCGTCGGCGGTCTTTCTCTGCATACTGTCGTTCTCGGTATTGAACGCACAGCCGCGGACGGGCAGGTTCGCGGAGACCTTCGACAACAACGGGATCACGAGTACGATAAGCTATTACGTTCCGGAGGACTACGACTCCACGAAGGCGTATCCTTTCTTTTTCGGATGGCACGGCGCGGGCATGCCCGGTACGAACATGCGCGACCTGCTGTACGTAGTGATAGCGCAGCGGATCAAGGCCATCGCCGTTTGTCCTGATGCAAACAACTGCCAGACCAACGACCAGCTGAACAACCTGATCAATGTGTCGTACAATCGAGCCGCTCAGGTCTACAACATCGACACGACACGCCGCATCATCACCGGTTTCTCGTGGGGAGGCCGCATCTCATTCGAGCTCGGCCTGCTCAATCCCCTGATGTTCGACGGTATCATCGGCTTTGCGCCCGCGGTGGGCAGCCTGACACAGCCGATGTGGGACAACATCGGGCGCATCCGCATGGCGACGATACTGGGCGATCAGGACTTCAACTTCAACGCGGTGGACGCGCTGATGAAACAGATCCCCACGCGAGGCGGCGCTTTGCTGTACATGGTGAAACCCGGAGTGGTGCATTCCGACAATGTCTATTTCAATTCACAGGAATTCAGGGACGATTACGCGGCATGTTACGATTTCGTCCTCGGTCTTACCGGAGCGGCCGAGGTCCCTGCGGCGGTCCATCCAGTCGTCACGGTGACGCCGACGCCGGCTCGCGACTACTGTTCCATAAAGGTCGAACGGGCTGAAGGCGCCGTCATCACGATGCAGGTGACGGATATACGCGGCTGCGTGATGTATGCATCGGAGCCGACGGACTTCGGCGGAGAAATCCCCGCGAGACTGGACACGAGCCGCTGGCCCGCCGGCGTGTATTTCGCCCGCCTGACCATCGGCAACCGTTTGCACGTGAGGATGTTTCCTGTCGTGCATTGATAAGGCGCTTCCGGTTCAAGGTAAAAGCTTATCATTTCTTATTGAACCACGGTCAGGCGCGGCGCAGCGCACAACTCGCAGAGGACGAAGCAAATGCATTTCTCTCTCTCATATCATTGCGCCATGGTGGGCATCGTCCTGCTGTGTTGCCGGGCGGACGCCCAGGATTCGATGGATGTAACGCGCATAGCCGTCACGGGATCGCGCGTCGATTGCGGATTCCGCGTGAAATCGGTGTCCGGCGCATATATGCCCGTTGACGCGCATACTATCGCGGCCGTGGACAATGGCGCGCAGGTCCCGCTTGCCGATTGCGATTGTCCGCCTGCGGACGCGATACAACCTTTCTCCGTAGTCCTCGCGCTCGATGTCAGCGGGAGCATGGAGGGCCGCGGATGGGAAGGCGTCAAGGCCGCGGCGAGCGCCTTCATCAGGGAGATGGACGGCCTCGCGGACGAGACCGGTTTGATCGTCTTCAGTTCCACGGTCACCACGCTGCACCATCTGTCGAAGGACCGGGACTCGCTGCTCGGCGCGCTCGAGACTATCAGTTACGGTGGATCGACGGCGCTCTGGGATGCGTCGGTGTCAGCCATCGGAATGCTGCAGGCGCACGCTTCCAATCCGAACCAGGCGGTTGTCGTTCTGACCGACGGGGTCAGTTCCAGCGATACCTACACGCCGGGTGACGTCATAACGCTGGGCCGGCGGCATCGCATACGGGTATGCGCGATTGGCGCCGGTCCGATTCAATCCGACCTGCACAATTGGGTTGCCGCCGCCACCGGCGGCGTGTTCCACGCCCTGCAGAGTTTCGATGCCGCCACGTCCGCCCTGCTGGAAATTCTTCAGCGGATGCGCACGGGATTCGAGGAATGCCGGGCGACCTGGATACTGCCATGCGCCGACGGCGCCGCGCATGATGTGGAATTGCGAGCGCGGGTCGCGGACGCCACCCTGAGCGCAAGGACCTCGTACCGGGCGCCTCTGGATACCGCCGGTTTTACTCCGATGGCCATCGCGCTTCTTTCCGTTCCCGCGCCGGGACAGAGCTGCTCCGTGCCGTTGGCGCTTGAGGAGCCATCGGTCGCCGGTCCGCTTGCCCCTTTCCAGGCCGCGTTCACTTTCGATACCGCCCGTTGCGCGTTCATCGACGCCGATTTTCATGAGGCCGCGCTGGATCCCGCCGGCACGACGGTAACGGCTCATGGCGATTCCGTGATACTGCGGAGCGATAAAGGAAGCGGCCATCCCCGGCCTCTTCTCCTTACGCTCCGGTTCTCGCTCCGGAATCCGCCGGACGGCACGCGCTCGCCTCTGCGTTGGGCCTACTGGCGCTTCGCGCATGGATGCCATAGCCCCGTGTTGCAGGACGGGATGATCGTGGAGGAGAATGTCGCGGCCTCTATCGTGTGTGAAGGACCTCCTCATCCCTGTCCCGGCGACACGATCCGGCTTGCCGCCTCGCCCGGTCTCTCGGCCTATAGATGGAATTCAGGCGACACCTCGAGGACTATCGAAGTCGCGTCACCCGGACCCTGGCGCTACACGGCGACGACAGGTTCCGGAGCCGCCGTCGCTTCGCCGATATTCACAGTGCCGTACACGCTTGTGGAAACTCCGCGCATCCTTTGCGAGGGAATTCCGTTTCTATGCGACTCCGGAACGGTGACGCTTTCCGTTTCCGGCGGTTACGCAGCGTACCGATGGTCGACCGGCGACACCACCGCGGCGTTGCGTGTAGTCGCGCCGGGCGCCTACGCGGTCGAGGTCGCCGATTCGCTCGGGTGTACGGCGCTGTCAGATACGATCGCGATACAGAGCGGTCCGTTCCTATCCTCGCTCGTCGACGGACCGCGAGTGGTCTGCGCCGGGATCCCGTCACGATACTACGCGCCCGCTTACGAGGGTGTGACCTACCGCTGGGAAACTACGGGAGGGGAAATTCTCACGGATCCGTTCAGCAGATCCGTCACGGTCCGGTGGACGGCAGGCGACGACTCGCTCCGGCTTTTTATCGCCACGGTTCATTCGGGTTGCTCGGGGAGCGCGCTCATCGGGATTCACGCCCGCCCCGTGATACGGCCGCGTATCGCCATCCTCGGGGATTCGGTGGCCTGCCGTTCCGACAGCATATGGCTTGAAGCGTCGGACGGATACGAGTCGTACCTGTGGTCCACGGGCGCGGTCACGCGCCGATGCCTCGTGCCGTATCCGGGCGGCCGGTTCCATGTGCGGGCGACGACGCGGGACGGGTGCGTGGCGGTGTCCGATACCGTACGCGTCGTCCTTCTGCCGACGCCGAGCGCGTATTTCGTAATGAACGGGAACGTGTGCGCCGGAAGCGAGCAGTCGTACCGTATCTACGATCCCGTCGATCGTTGCAGCTGGGAGGTGGAAGGGGGAAGCATAGTCGCGGGAGAGGATTCGATCGAGGTGCGCGTCCGCTGGGGCGAGGGCGACAGCGGCGCGCTCACCGCGCGCGCGTGGAAGTCCATTTGCGCGTCGTCGTTCCGCGACGTCGTCACGATACGCCATCCCGTGCAGGTGCGGATCCGGTATAATCCGGACTCCGTCATCTGCGAGCATGGATTCACGTCCCTCGATGCGGGGGAAGGATTCAAGGAGTACCGTTGGTCGGACGGTGTGACGGGGCGGTACCGCCTGGCGCGCGTACAGCGCTGGTATGCCGTCACCGCGACGGACCAGTTCGGCTGTTCGACGAGCACCGACTCGGTGTTCGTCACGGTGCTGCCCGCGCCGCCCGTGCCGTCAATCACGCGCATCGGCAACGTGCTTTACTGCGATTCCGCGTCTACCTATCAGTGGTACCGCGACGATGCGCCCGTCCCGGCGCCGCAAGGCCGGGCGCGTTCGCTGGAGCTGTCCGGACCGGGTGTCTATTATGTGATCATCCATGATGAGCGCGGCTGCTGGGAGATGTCGCAGCGGGTGACGGTGGACGACCTTTCCGGAGCGGGCGGCGAAACGGCGTACGCCTTGTCCCTGGCCGTGTCGCCGAATCCCAACTCCGGCCGCTTCACGGTGTATCTGCCGTCGGCGCCGGCGGCATACGGATATCTGACGATTCATGACCGGCTCGGCCGCCGCGTACTCGGGAAAGCCGTTTCCGCGGGAACTCTTTCGGTCAATGTGTCCGATCCCACGCTCGCCGCGGGGCTGTACATGATTGAATACCGCAGCGGCGCGGAACGGCAGACGCGGAACATGGTTGTAATCAAGTAAGGGATTGCCCGGCCTCTTCGCCCACCCCGGCCGCCTTCCGACTACGTCCCGCGAGATGCGGGACTTCGTCGATTGTGAATGGATATGTGATTCGCCTCGTGTGGGTGGCGGGGGAGGGGTGGAAGGGTAAAGGGTGAAGGGTGAAGGGTGAAGGGTGAAGGGTAAAGGGTAAAGAATGGAGGGGGATGCGGGATGCATTGGTTGATCCTTTGCCGTGCGAGTTATGTTGGGGCGTCCTGGGAGGCGCTTTCGAACCGAGCGCAGCTTTCACGCGCGAGCCCGTCACTTTGTTACCGGATTTTTGAATTTTTTTCGAGCTTGCGAAACGCTTGTTCCGGGGAGGCGGACCGCTGCTTCCCGGACGGGTATTCCGGCATCCCGGCTGCTTTGAAATGGAGATAAGTAATTGAAATGACAGCTATTACCGTCGAAAGAGCCCGTTCGCGGCAGGCTTGAAGGGATGGCGAAGCACAGGTAGACGAGGTTTCCAGGACGCGAACATGGTTCACCCGCTGCCGGACCACGCCGCGCACCGGTGAAGGCCATGCTTCGATACCGGGCGTGAGACGCATCGGATGGAACGCGCAATGCTCCATCCGGTAGCGTGCGACGCACTATCCCGGACAGGGAAGCTCTCATCCAGGAGTCCGTAACACATGCTCCGGTACTTTACTACGCCGCTTCTGTGTGTTCGCGGCGCTTCACACAGGAGTCTGCGACGCTTCACACCGGACTGTGCGATGTTCCGATCCGGGGTCCGTGACGCTGTATCCCTGACTGTGAGCTGATCGATTCAGGATCCGGCGACATGTCATCCCTGAGCGAGCCACATTCCATCCCGGAGCCGGCCACGTCTCAAGGAAGGGTCTGTAACATCGCATTTCGAAGCTGCAACATTGCATCCGGGACTGTGCGACATGGCATCAGGAACCGCAATAGCTCATCTCCGGGATTGCATAAACTGCCAAGAATGAGAGAGCCGCCATATCTCCGGGAAGGTAGAAAATGCAATCCGGGAGAGTGCCGCCGGATCTCCCGGATCATGGAAAATGGAAGTTGGGAGAGTGCCGCCGGATCTCCCGG
Source organism: uncultured Chromatiales bacterium (assembly GCA_964388275.1). Classification (GTDB taxonomy): domain Bacteria; phylum Bacteroidota; class Ignavibacteria; order SZUA-365; family SZUA-365; genus JARYLZ01. Next base: position 49,177 of record CAYLZD010000026.1, on the reverse strand, counting down.
ATCATGGAAAATGGAAGTTGGGAGAGTGCCGCCGGATCTCCGGGGTCATGGAAAATGGAAGTTGGGAGAGTGCCGCCGGATCTCCGGGATCATGGAAAATGGAATCGGGGAGAGGGCTGCCGGATCTCCGGGGTCATGGAAAATGGAATCTGGGAGAGGGTTGCCGGATCTACGGAGTTATGGAAAATGGAATCGGGGAGAGGGTTGCCGGATCTCCGGGATCATGGAAGATGTATTCGGAGAAAGGGCCGAGGGTGTCCTAAATTTTGTGTAAACGTGCTTACGGGACCAAGGATTTGATGCGCTCATGATGGCAACGCCGGCTTAACGCGCAGCGAAAAAATATCCTTGGCGTCGTGGCGGTTTGAAAACGGTAAAGGGTAAAGGGTAAAGGGAAAGTTCTTCGAAGGTAATGGTATCCCACAGCGCCGGTTTAACGCGCAGCGAAAAAATATCCTTGGCGTCATGGCGTCATGGCGTTTGTCTACCCCGGGCGGGTGGTGTGAAATGTCAACTCCGGCGGGTGGGGCGGTCACGCGAACATCTGCCTTCGCTTACCGCCACGGGTAGCGCCTCCGGCGCAACCCATGGCTCGTATGATGAAACGCCTTCGGCGTATGTATTTATCCCGCAGGGATTATTTCATATGAGCCCGGGGTTGACGTCCCGCCACGGGTAGCGCCTCCGGCGCAACCCATGGCTCGTATGATGAAACGCCTTC
>CAYLZD010000026.1:45346-48356 GCA_964388275.1 uncultured Chromatiales bacterium | reverse complement strand
GGCGTATGTATTTATCCCGCAGGGATTATTTCATATGAGCCCGGGATTGACGCGAAGCGTCAACCCCGGGCGGGGCTCATTGTCTCAGGCCTCTATTCATTCCGCACGAAGCTCAGCGTCCTGCTTCCCCCCGGTGCATTCACGACGCAGTGATATACGCCGGACGGCAGGCCTTCGATGCCCAGGCGCAACTCGTGCCCGCCCGGAGGGAGATCGGTTTCGGAGATTCTCTTCACGAACCTGCCGAGACAGTCGTAGAGAACAACATCCACCGCGCCGGATCTTCGCAGCGACATGGAGATCACCGCATCCCGCCGCACGGGATTGGGGGATATTCGGCAGGAGAAGGTCTCGGGCGCCGGCTCTTCGTCCGAGGTTGAAAGAGGTCCGGGTGACCTGATCAAACGGCTGGCATATAGTATGCCGTAAACGCGTCCCTGCCGGTCCACATAAAGATTGCCCAGAGAATTGCCGGCTTGCGGAAACAGGTCTTTCCACGTGTATCCGAAATCCGTCGATTTGTACAAGCTCCTCATGGTGCTTGCATACATCGATGATCCGAGCGAAAAGCAGGATTCGAGCGACTGCGGATTGCCGGATCGGTCGGGGATGACGAGCTGTTCGCTGGATCTGCAGTCCGCGCTGATCCGGAAGGTCTTGTCCAATAGCCAGAAAAAAGACCCGTCGCCGGCGGAAACGAGTTTCCCGGAGTAATAGGGCATCAGGCAGCCCGCTTCCCACGTCACTCCCCCGTCCTCGGAGCGGACGATATGACTGTTATCGCGATTCTGACCGGCCACCGCTCCGTCCGTTCCCATCGTAAAGGTGCTCAAATCCATTTCGGAGACTTTTCTCCATCCGTCCACGTAATCCCCTCGCCAGAAACCGCTGCGATCGGCAAAGAACACGGTGTCGTCCTTTCTTTCCATCCATTCGATGGAACCGCACGCCATGCCGAAGATGTGATTGCGCCGCCAGCTTGCGCCGTCGTCCTCCGAGACGATCACGTCGCAACTGGTCGCGAGGTAGATCGAGCCGTTGCCGAGTTGCACCACATTCCGCACGTACTCCGTGCAACCTCCCCTGAACGCGGTCGTCCAGGTGGCGCCGTCGTCCGACGATCTCAACAATCCGTCGAACATCGTTCCGACCAGCAGGGAACCGGTGGAAGTCTGCAATATGCAGATGGCCATTGTGCTGTCCCGAAGGACGGGCCAGTTTCTCTGTCCGGACGCATCCGGGGCCAGGGAGACAAATACTACGAGTGATGCAAATAAGAGCCGTTTCATTTCCATGTTCCTCGTGGATCTGTTTACCGCATGAAAGGGATTGAATCCGGCTGATAGACGATTATCGAGTGTATTTCCTGACAAAGGTAGGGGAATAAAAGAGAGATTTTTTTTCGAGCGCCGGCCGGCACGGCGCGCATTGACTCTCGGACATGAAATGACGAATTTCGTTGCGAAACGATGCCGCATCCTGTCGGAAAGCGTCCACCGGGGCGATGCCCGCAAACCCGGAACAAGGCGCGAACAGGGATGCTCGTCACAACGGCACGGAGATATCCATGACATCGCCTCCGTTTGAAATCCGCATAATCCTGGCTCTCGCTCTCGGATTTCTCGTCGGTCTCGAACGAGAAAGCGTGCGGGCGGCGGAAAAGACGCGTGTCCTGGCCGGCGTGCGGACCCACAGCATCATCAGTCTTTTCGGATTCGGCTGCGCCTGGCTGTTCCAGGCGGGGGTGACGTGGGCTCTTCCGGCGGGGATGCTGACCGTGGCAGCGCTGGCTGTGGCCGCTTACCTGGCGAAGCTCAGGGAAGGACATGTCGGATGGACCAGCGAAATCTCCGCGGCCCTGACCTTCGTCGTCGGCGCGCTGGCTCTTCTGGCCGACATATGGGTGCCGATGGCGCTGGGAATAGTGAACGCGTTGCTGCTGTCAGAGAAGGCCGAGCTGGAGCGCTTCGTGGACCGCCTCGACAAGTCTGAATTCCTCGCGGTGCTGAAATTCCTGCTCATCACAGTGATAATACTCCCGGCGCTTCCGGACCGGGAATTCACCGAGTTTCGCTTGAATCCGTCGAGGATCTGGCAGATCGTGATACTGGTTTCTTCCATCGGCTTCGTCGGATATATACTGTCGAAGAAATTCGGCGCGCGGAGCGGGCTCTGGTTGTCGGGATTGCTGGGCGGGATCGTTTCCAGCACGGCGGTGAGCGTCGCGATGGGCCGGCTGGCTCGCAAATCGGAGACGCAGGCCGGGAACGCCATGCAGGCCGCCCTGCTCGCGTCGTCCGTCATGTATCCGCGCATTCTCATTCTGGTCTGGATCGTCAATCCCGCGATTTTCGCCGCTGTCTGGTGGAAGCTCGCCGTCCTCATGCTGGCCGGCGTCGTGCTGTCGTTCCGGACCACACGTTCGGAGGCGAAGCAAGAGGAGGCGGTGACAGCCCTCCCGAATCCGTTCGAAGTGCGTCCCGCCCTGATTTTCGCCGCGGTGTTCGTCGTTCTGTCCATGCTCACGACGCTCGCGAGGAACGCGTTCGGCGATCATGGATTGCTGGCCCTCTCGGCCGTCGTCGGCGTCAGCGATATCGATCCGTTCATCCTGTCGCTGATACAGGGCGGCTATCCGCAGATTCCCGTCGTGGAGCGCGCCTTGTTGCTGGCCATGATGAGCAACACGCTCATGAAAGGCGGGTATTTCCTTTCGCTGGCTCCGTCCATGCGAAAGGACACACTGATCCGCTTCGGCATACTGGCTCTCGCGCATATTCCGCTGATCTTCCTGGTTTGAGCCCTGGAATTTCCCAGGACACCGAAATCACGCACTATCGAGGAGAGACCGCCACGGTCGCTTGCCTGTGGTTAGGGGGGAAGGGAGGGGGGGAACGTGGAACGGTAAACGTGCAACAGGGTACTGGGAAACTGGGTGTATGTTGAATTCACCTCATTCACCTCATTCACCAGATTCACTATTGCAGGTATCATCGACGAAGAAACTCCC
>CAYLZD010000026.1:23208-45246 GCA_964388275.1 uncultured Chromatiales bacterium | reverse complement strand
ATTCACCTCATTCACCAGATTCACTATTGCAGGTATCATCGACGAAGAAACTCCCCGCCTTTCTCCGGACATCTCTGGACTTTAAGCCCCTTCTCGTTGTATCTTTGTGCATCTCAAGCAAGAATTTCCGTCTAAACTACGCCGCATAACTCGTGGAACTGAAAATCAAGGATATCATCGACCTGTTGCAGGTATCGGAAAAGACCGTCTATCGGTGGATAAAGGAAAAGAAAATTCCGTGTTATCGGATAAACCACCAGTACCGGTTCAGCCGCTCCGAGATAAACGAATGGATACTGAGCAACAAGATCGAGCATAATTCGTCGCTGATAAATCTTTCCGTGTCCGCGGCGCCCGACAGCTTCTCGTATCTTCTCGAAAGGGGCGGGGTGCATCCCGATATCGAGGGGCGGGACGTGTCGGACGCGCTTCGCAATTGCGTAGAGGCCATCCCGACGCCGGCGGATATACCGAAACGGGACATTCTCTCCGCGCTGCTGAGCCGCGAGGAATTGATGCCGACGGCGATCGGTCAGGGCATCGGCATTCCGCATCCCCGCAATCCGATCATCACCGAAGCCAAACTTGCGAGTGTCTCCATCTGTTACCTGCGCACGCCGATAGATTTTTCCGCGCTGGACGGGAGACCTGTCGAGACTTTGTTCCTGATACTCACCGCAAGCCCGCGTATGCATCTGGACGTGCTCTCGAAAATCTCCAACCTCTGCCGGCAGGATGACTTCCTCCGGTTGCTGTCCGGACGCGCGCCGAAGGACGGGATTCTGGAATATGTGCGCGGGCAGGAAAGGATGTGGCTGAAGCATAAGTCCGAGCAGACATGACCTCCGTCGTCATCGGCGCGGGGCTTTTCCTCGCCGCAGGCATAAGCGCCGTTTTTCCGGGCTGGAAACACAAAGCCGCCGCTTTCATCGCGTCGGCCGCGATCGCGCAGTGCTTCCTGCTTCCGGCCGCGATCGGCGTGCTCGTTTCGGGAGGACGGATCGAGACGGCGATCGTCCTCAACGAACCCATAGGCCGATCGTTCCTGCGTCTGGACGCATTGAGCGCGCTCTTCGTCGTGATAATATCCCTCGGCGGTCTGCTCGCCGCCGTTTATTCGCACGGTTATATGAGGATGTACAGGGAACGAGCGGCCGCGCTGTCGTCTTACTATGTATTCCTCGGGCTGCTCATCGCCTCGATGCTGTTCGTGGTCATCGCGCAGAACGCGCTGCTCTTCATAATCGCATGGGAGTTGATGTCGATCTCCTCCTTCTTTCTCGTGAGTTTCGAAAACTGGAAAACGGAAGCGCGCCGGGCGGGGATCTATTACTTCACCGCGATGCAGATCGGCGCGGCGTTTCTTTTCGCGGCGTTCAGCTGGACCTCGGCGCAGAGCGGATCATTGGACTTCGAGTCCTTCGCCGCCGTCCTGGGAAGCGGAAGCGGCGAAGCGACGCTGCTTCTGACACTCTTTTTCCTGGGATTCGGCACGAAGGCGGGTTTCTTCCCGCTGCACACATGGCTGCCGCGCGCGCACCCCGCCGCGCCGACGGGAGTGTCGGCGATCATGTCGGGAGTGATGATAAAGACCGGCATATACGGAATCCTGCGCGTGCTGCTCATCGCGGGACCGGCGGACGCGCGCCTGGCTTACGCCGTTTTCTTCGTCTCAACGTTCACCGGCATATTCGGCGTGATGAACGCCATAGCCCAGCATGATCTGAAAAAGCTTCTGGCTTACCACAGCATGGAGAACATCGGCATCATAGGCATGGGAATCGGGCTCGGCATGCTGGGATCGACGTACGGGATAAGCCGGCTGGCCGTGTTCGGATACATGGGCGCCATGCTGCACGTGTTCAATCATTTCGTGTTCAAATCCATACTGTTCCACGGCGCCGGAATAGTGTACATGAAGACTCGCACACGGAATATCGACTCGCTCGGCGGTCTCATGAGACTCCTGCCCGCGGCATCCACGCTGTTTCTGATCGCGTCGCTCGCGATCTGCGGCATGCCGCTCTTCAACGGTTTCATCAGCGAATTCTCCATATATACAGGTTTGGCGAGCGGTTTTTCGCCCGGCAATCTCGGGATGAACGTCGTTTCGATATTCGGGATGTCCGGTCTCGCTTTCATCGGCATCATGGCGGTGCTCTGTTTCACGAAGGTAGTCGGTGTGTGTTTCCTGGGATCCCCGCGCGGCGGCCCGCCTCCCGATCGGAACGGCGGTTCAGCCGCCGCGCTGCTTCCCATGTACATTCTCACGGCCTGCGTTTTCGTCATCGGGCTTTTCCCGCAATACACGGTGCGGCTTCTCGAGAGCGCCGTGTCGCTGTTTCTTCCCGCATCCCGGGCCGCGGAGTTTCAGGCGGCGCTTCCGGCGTATTCGACTCTTTCCAACATCTTCCTTCTTTTCATTCTCGCGGCGCTGCTTTTGTGGGGCATACGCCTGCTGTTGCTCCGCAAGCGGCCGGTCCGCGAGTTCAGGACCTGGGATTGCGGATATCAGGGGACGAGCGGCCGGCTGCAGTACACGGGGAGTTCCTACGCGCAGCCCTTTCTGACGCTGGTTCGCGAGCTGGTTCCGCAGAGCGTGCGTTCCGACAGGGTGGAGGAGCGCTTCCCGAAGGAAGCGCATCTGGAGAGCCACGCTCTCGACGTCTCGGAGCGTTACTTCATCCGGCCGGCCCTCCTATATTTCCGTCGTTTCATGAATCTTTTCGCCGGGATACAGAGCGGGCGCTTGCAGCAGTACATTGCCTACGGCTTGGTGTTCCTCATTCTCATACTGCTCTGGATTTTCGGAGTCGATTGAATGACGCATCCGCTCGCGGCGGGGCTTCTGCTGCTCTCGCCTTTTCTATTGCTCGGGATCGTGAACAGGACCAAGGCGTTCTGGGCGGGGCGGAAAGGCGCGCCGGTGATTCAGCCGTACAGGGATTTCGCCAGGCTGATGAGGAAGGGCGAAGTGTTGAGTTCGACCACTTCTTACGTTTTTCGCATCACGCCCTCTATCAACGTGGCGGCCGTGCTCGTCGCTTTCCTCATGGTTCCCCTGCCCGGACTGGGCTCGGTGATACATTTTCAGGGTGATTTCATCCTGTTTTCCTACATGCTGGCCCTTGCCAAGTTTTTCACGCTGATTGCGGCGATGGACACGGGGAGCAGTTTCGAAGGGATGGGCGCCTCCAGGGAAGCCGCGTTCTCAACGATAGTGGAAACCGCCTTTTTCATCATCACGGGCACTCTCGCGCTGCTGACGGGGCAGCTATCCTTTCATGACATATTCCAGGCCCTGAATCCGAGCGCCGCTTACACCGCCGTGGTCAAGCTGCTCCTGCTCGCCTCGCTGTTCATCACCATGCTGGCGGAGGGATGCCGCGTGCCGGTGGATGATCCCAACACGCATCTCGAACTCACGATGATACATGAAGTGATGATACTCGATTACTCGGGACCGAACCTCGCGTACATGCATTATGCTTCGGGCCTGAAGATGCTGTTGTTCGCCATGCTCGCCGCCGATCTCGTCGTGCCCTTCGACACGCCTTCAGCGGCGGCTGCGCCGGCATACGCGGCGATTATCCTCGGCCTGTTTCTATGCGTCGGGATAGTGGAATCGCTGCTCGCGCGGCTGCGGATGTCGCACGTGCCGCAGTTCCTGTTCCTTATTACGGCGCTATCGTTGACCGCCTTCGCCGTCGGCGCCTTCTTTCTCGGGGGAGGACGCTGATGGAGTCCGTAATGATAATCCTTCTCGGCGTGAGCATGCTGTACATATTCGCCGCCGGCCGGATAGAGGCGTTCGTCTACGCGCTGGCGGCGCAGGGCCTGCTGCTCTTCCTGCTGGTTCTCGCGGATATCCGGGAGGTGGATCCGCTCAACCTCGTCCTGCTGGGTTTCGAAACCCTCGTCATAAAGGCCGTCGCGATCCCATATCTTCTGCTGCGGGTGATACGGAGGAATGAAATAAGCCGCGAGATGGAGCCGTATCTCTCCCAATTCTATTCACTCCTGATCGGCGTCGGCATTTACATATTCGGCTTCGCCGCGGCTTTCTGGTCCGCGGACGCCGATCCGATAATCAAGCCGCTGTACTTCGGCGTGTCGCTGGCGATGATCATCTCGAGCCTGTTCCTGATCGTCAACCGGAAACGCATCATCACGCACATCCTGTGTTTCATGGCGCTCGAGAACGGGATATTTCTTCTTTCGCTCTCGGTGGTCGACGAGATGCCCATGCTCGTCAACGCGGGCGTTCTCCTCGACCTGTTCGTGGGCGTTTACCTGTTCGTGATCTTCCTGAACAAGATACAGGCCATGTACGACGGCGATCACATCGACGTGCTCAGCGAGTTGAAGGATTAGCGATGATCGGCCTTCTTCTCGCGTTTCCGACGCTCCTCGCGCTGCTGTGCATGACGCTACGCTCGCGCGTTCTGAACCGCGTCTGCCTGCCCGGGGCGGCTGCATTCTACGCGGCTGCCGGAGCGTCGCACATGCTCGGATTCGAATTCACGACGCTGCCCGGGTGGATGCTCGGGTATTTCGCCTTCGATTCCATAGGCTCGTTTTTCTACTGGGTGATGGTCGTCGTGTTCGCCGCCGCGTCGTTTTCCAGCATATCGTACTTCCGGGCGCATCAGATGCCCGTGAAGCGGGAAGCGGCCTACGCGGCGGGCCTGTTGTTTTTCATGACGGCCATGAGCGGCGTGATACTTGCCGCGCATCTGGCCCTGCTCTGGGTTTTCCTGGAAGCCACGACGCTCTGCAGCGCGGTTCTCATATATTTCGAGAGGAAGAAATCATCTCTGGAAGCCGCCTGGAAGTACGTGTACATCTGTTCCATCGGCATCACGCTGGCATTCGTCGGTATCATACTGCTATCCATAGGAGGCCGCGGCATCGGCTCGCTGTTCTTCAGCGATCTGTTGTCGAGAGCCGCGGAAATCAATCCTTTCTGGTTGAAAATATCCTTCGCGTTCATATTCATCGGTTTCGGCACCAAGATCGGCATAGTCCCGCTGCATGCCTGGCTGCCGGACGCGCATTCCGAGGCGCCGCCCCCCGTTTCGGCGCTGCTTTCCGGCGCCCTGCTGAACACGGCCTTTCTCGGTCTGCTGCGCGTGCACGAAGTGCTGCGCCTCGCCGGTCTCGGCGGCTTCTCCGAATTCCTTTTCATGCTCACCGGTTTCCTCTCGCTGCTGATCAGCTCGGTTTTCATATCGAGGGTGTCGAACTACAAGCGCATGCTGGCCTATTCCTCGATAGAAAACATGGGCATCATGTTCGTCGGCGTCGCGTTGGGTCCGCAGGGAATTTTTGCTGCGCTGCTGCACACGCTGGCTCATTCGCTGTCCAAAGCGTCGCTGTTCCTGACTTCCGGAAACATCGTCTCGCTGTACGGGACGAAACGAATCGACGGCGTGCAGGGGTTGCTGCAGCGCGACGCGCGGAGCGGTTGGTTGTGGATCGCCTCGTTGCTTTCTATCGTGGGGATTCCGCCTTCTCCGATATTCATCAGCAAATTCCTGCTGCTGAGCGCGTTATGGAGCAACGGCCTCGCCTGGCTTACCGTTCCCTTCTTTCTCCTTACGGTGACGGCGGCCTTCGGGTTGGGAAACGCCGCCTTCAAAATGGCCTTCGGCGGGAACGACGCCGGCGGAGGCGCGAGGGCGGCCCTGACACCGGTCGCCTATGTTCCGCAGGCCGCGCTGTTGCTCATACTGTGGCTCGTCGGCGCGAACATGCCCGCGCAAGCGCTTTCATTGCTGACCGACGCCGCGCGTTTCTTCAGATGAAAGGAATACCATGCGCTTCCTCGAGATAAAGAATCTTCAGGCGGTTCCGCTCGCCGACATCCCGAGACTGCCGGCCGATGAACTGCGGCGGCAGCTGATACTGGAGCTCGGTGCCGGGATGCGGCTCGTGCAGTTTTTCGCCTCTGAGGAAGCGGAAGGCGCGGTATTGTTCGCGGTGCTGGCCGATGATTCGAACTGCCTGCTGAAAATAGCGACGGCGGCGCTCGAAAAGGGAAGCGTCTGGAAATCCATCACGGCCGGGATCCCCGCCGCGCACATGTTCGAGAGGGAAATCTTCGAGCAATGCGGCTCGGAGCCCGAAGGGCATCCCTGGCTCAAGCCGGTCCGCAAGGGAATAGCCGGTGTCGATGAGGGAGAGCGGCCTTACGAATTCTTCGCGATGCACGGGGAAGAACTGCACGAGGTGGGCGTCGGACCGGTTCACGCGGGTATCATCGAGCCCGGACATTTCCGTTTCTCCTGTCACGGCGAAACCGTGCATCATCTCGAAATCCAACTTGGCTTCCAGCATCGCGGCGTCGAGCGCATGTTCACGGAGAGGGCCGTGAGGCCCGGGCGGCTGATTCAATCGGCCGAATCCATCGCCGGGGATTCCGTGATAGCGCACGCGGGCGCTTTCGCGCGGGGCGTGGAAGCGCTGGCCGGCGTCGTCGTTTCCAGACGGGTCAAACAGATTCGGACCATCGCTCTGGAACTCGAGCGCATCGCCATGCACCTCGGAGACCTGTCGGCGCTGGCCGGCGACGTCGCCTATCTGACCGGACAATCCGTGTTCGGCGCGTTGCGCACGAAAGTCGTGAACACGACCATGGCGGTATGCGGCAACAGATTCGGACGCGGCCTGATGGCCGCCGGCGGCGTGTATTTTGATATCACGGACGGTTTGCGCGCGGAAATATCGGAGACCGTCGACGCGCTCGAAGAGGACGCCGGCCTCGCGTCGGATGTTATGTTTTCCGCCGCCTCCGTCATGGAGCGCTTCGAGAGATCGGGAGTCGTGTCCGACGCCGTCGCGCGCGAAATAGGCATGGTGGGGCCCGCCGCGCGCGCAAGCGGCGTGTCGATCGACGTCCGCGCCGACCACCCGTTCGGAGCTTACGAGTATTTCCCGGTGCACACGCTCACCATGCAGACGGGGGACGTTTTCGCGCGGGCGTACATCCGGAACATCGAGATCATGCAATCCATCGCGATCATCAGCGAGCAGCTCGGCAATTTCCCGGAGGGCGGACTGCTGTGCGCGATGCCGGACTTGAAGCCCGGGCGCCTCGTCGTGTCACTCGCGGAGGGCTGGCGCGGCGAGATCGCGCACGTGCTGATCACGGACGCGGCCGGCGCTTTGAAACGAGTGAAGATAAAGGATCCGTCGTTTCACAACTGGTTCGCTTTGGCGCTGGCCGTGCGGGGCAACGGGATATCCGACTTCCCTCTCTGCAATAAAAGTTTCAACCTTTCGTATTGCGGGTTCGACCTGTGATGAAGTCCGGGACGGTGAAATCGGCTCTGCGATGCGAGAACGGCGCGCCTGTATTCCCGGGGCGCCGGAACGCGGCGAAACGACAGATACTCGAGTAGCGGGCATACCATGTTCGATCTTTTAAAACTCCGAATTCGTCACGGTTCCCAGGCCATCCCCGACATACGCGAGGCGCGGCCGGTTTCGACGCACCGGGGTTTTCCCGTCCTCGACGGCGCCGCCTGCCGCGGCGGATGTTCGGAATGCTCGGAAGTCTGTCCCGCGGAAGCTGTCACGCGTGATCCGCTCGAGTTGAATCTCGGCGCCTGCGTGTTTTGCGGGGAATGCGAACGCTCCTGCCCGGCAGGGGCGATACGCTTTTCCAACGAGCATCGACTGGGATGCGCCGACAGGGAGCGTCTCGTAGTATCGTCGGGCGCGACTTTCGAGAGTTTCCACGCCGCGGCGATTGAAATCAGGAAGGAAATCCGGAGCTTGTTCGGCGGATCGCTGAAACTGCGACAGGTATCCGCGGCCGGATGCAACGGCTGCGAAATGGAGCTCGCCGCGTGCTCCAACGTGAATTTCGACATGGGGAGGTTCGGTATCGAGTTCGTCGCTTCGCCCCGCCATGCCGACGGCATAGTGATCACCGGCCCGGTTTCCGCGAACATGGCGCCCGCCTTGATGGATACTTACACGGCCGTGCCCGATCCGAAAATCGTGATCGCGGTCGGCGCGTGCGCGATAAGCGGCGGCATTTTCACTCGTTCGGACCGTCTGAACCGCGGCTTCTTCGAACAGATCCCGGTGGACCTTTTCGTGCCCGGCTGTCCGCCGCATCCGCTGGTGTTTATCGACGCGATGCTGAGATTTACCGGGCGCTGACGGGGAACGGGCCTGCCCACCGAAGCTCCGCGGCGTAGCGCAGGCGGGAAACGGGAAGTCCTTCTCGTGTCAGGACGCGACGCCCGCTCGATTCCCCCGACGGTGCCGGAGGAGTTACACCGGCAACGTCATCACGAACTCTGCACCGCTGTCACAACTCTCGCAGGTCAGAGTACCGTTATGCCCGAGCACCACGATGTCATAGCTCATTGACAGGCCAAGTCCCGTGCCTTCCCCCGTCGGCTTAGTTGTAAAAAAGGGCTGGAATATCTTGTGCCTGATCGACTCGGGTACGCCGGGACCATTGTCGCCGACACGAATCTCAAGCGAATTCTGCAGGCGGACGGTACTGATGCATACGGCCGGTTCCTTCGCTACGCCGGTCGTGGAGGGGAAGCGCGCCGCATATAATGCGTTGCTTAAAAGATTCAACACTACGCGGCTGATCTCCTGCGGAAGGACTTCCAGTACGCCTGCGTGCGGATCGTAACGCCGCTCTATCGTCAGCGGGACGTCGTCATCACCTCTTCGCTGGGCGTTCTCGGCGAGTGTGGCCGCATCGTCGACCAGGCGGTTGATGTCAACCTTCTGCCGGACTCCGCTCTGACCGCGCACGTGCATCATCATCTCGGAAACGATACCGTCCGCGCGGCGGCCATGCGCTTCAACTTTCTCGAGATTGAGCTGCAACCCCTCGACTATCGACAGCAGCCCTACCCTTGTATCGTCGGAAAGGGGCACGTCCGCGCTTGCAAGTTGCTCGCCGAGTTCAACAGCGAGTTCGGAGGAGAGGGTGGAAAAGTTAGTCACGAAATTTATCGGATTACGGATCTCGTGTGCTATACCCGCGGTCATTTCCCCCAGGGTGGCCATTTTCTCCGCGTGTATGAGCCTGTCCTGGGTTGTCTTGAGTTGGGTAAGTGCCGCGGAGAGCTGTTCCGTAGCGCGCTTCTTGTACCGGTATCGGCTGTAGAGGACGGCGCTCAGGAGCAGCAGCACAGCCACTCCGGCAATGGAGACGTTGCGCGCGAGTGTTTCTTGCCGCAGCAGCGCTTCACGCAATTCACTGTCACGCTGCATCACCACGAGGACCTGCTTCTGCCGCGCGGTTTCGGAAGTCTTGCGCGCGAGCTCGGCCTGCGTGCGAGCCGTCTCGAGGCGTCGTCTCTCGCGGTCTGTTTCGAAGCGTCTGGCTTGTTCAGCAGCCAGCAGCCTTTGATGCGCGAGTTCCAGGTCCCGGAGCATTTTGGTTTGTTCGAGCGACCGGATCGCCTGCTCGTTCTTCTCGTTCTCATAGCGTGTAGTCATCTCCTCCACCTGGCGCCGTGTCTGGCTCATGAGCAGACTGTCGGAGAGAGCCGCATAGATGCGCAAGTGCTGGTAAGCGAGGTCATAGTCCCGGCGGGCCGCGTGAATCGAGGCCAGTGTGTTGGAGATGTTGGATATGCGCTCACGGTCGACTGCGGCGTGAAAGTGTGCCCGCGCCGAATCGAGCAACTTCATGGCTTTCGAAGTGTCGCCCGTTGCAAGATCGAGCGATGCATGTTCGTACGCGACGGTTGCGCGAAAGCGGTCCTGCCCAGTCGCTTCCGCATGGCGAGAGGCCAGCGCGAGCATACCGCGGGCGCTGTCAAGACTTCCGAGTTGCCGGTACACGGCGCCCATCTGCGTGTATGTGAAGGTCAGGTAGAAATGCTCGCTCACAGGTTGGAGCAGCGTAGCGGCCATATTCAGGTAAGCAAGTGCCTTCCTGTGCTCGCCCCGATCCGCCAGCAGGACTGCCGCTTGGATTCTGCAGAATGCCTGACGGGCGGGATTCCGCGCCCTGCTGAAAGCGTCCGCCGCACTGTCCAGATAGCAGATGGCTCGTTCGGTGTTCTTCATGATCGGATAGTGATACATGGAAATCATTGATAGGAAGGTCGCTTCGACATCAGGCATTCCGAAGCGTCTGCTCAACACAAGTCCCTCGCGCGCGTACGAAACCATTTTTTCATTGCTGCCCTGAGAGAGTACCAGGGATGTCATGGATTGCAAGACGGGGATTCGGCCGCGAGGATAATCCGCGCGCGCGAAGGCATCCAGGCTGCGCTGGAAATACGAGATGGCCGTGATAGTTGAGTCGACTTGCATGTACGCCTCCCCCAGGCCATACAGAGCGCGCCCGAGCGCGACATCGTCTCTGAGCCGCTGTGCCAGCAGCAGCGCCTGCGAGGCGAAACGCATTACCTTATCCGGGTCCATGCCCCTGTGCAAAAGCGCGATGCGGACGAGTGCGCGCACTTTGGCGGTGTCGTCCCGCATGGCCGGGAGAATCCTCTCCAAACTATCGGCGATCGCAGGCTGTCCTTTCACGGGGGCGGCATTGCAGGACATAATAACGAGAGCGACCGCCGGCCAAAGAATGTGCCTGCCCAAAGAGTCGTGTGATATCCTCCGCATGAACGTGTGCCCGGAATGATTTTCCATCACGGATCCCTTCTGATGAGCAAGATTTGCGAAAATGTACATCAATAATTGATCCGGCAAAAGTCGCAGAAAAGAGCCCGCCACGACCCATGGTATCCGTATTCCCAAGGACTACTTGACTCGATGAACGCGGTCGTCATTCATCACCGCGTACGCCGATTGCGCCGCGCCGGCTTCAGAAGGTGATGGCATCGTTTGATTGTGATTTGTCGTTTCATTAAGATGTGTCGGCTTGCTTTTCAAGCACTGCAACAGGCATTCCTGATACCGGCTCGGTGATTCTGAAAATGGTGTTCAAATGTTCAGGAGGATCAAAATGAGATCAGCAAGAACGGGTTTTGCATCGGCGTGCGCGCTCTTCATACTGTCGTTCTCGGTATTGAACGCCCAGCCGCGGACAGGCAGGTTCGCGGAGACCTTCGATAACAACGGGATCACGAGCACGATAAACTATTACGTCCCCGAGGACTACGACTCCACGAAGGCGTATCCTTTCTTTTTCGCATGGCACGGCGCCGGCATGCCCGGTTCGAGTATGTGTGACCTCATGTACATCTTGATCGCACAGAGGATCAAGGCCATCGCCGTCTGTCCTGATGCCAACAACTGCCAGACAAACGACCAGCTGAACAACCTTATCGACGTCTCGTACGATCGCGCCGCAGAGGTCTACAACATCGACACGACACGCCGTGTCATCACCGGTTTCTCATGGGGAGGCCGCATCTCATTCGAGCTCGGCCTGCTCAATCCCCTGATGTTCGACGGTATCATCGGCTTTGCGCCCGCGGTGGGCAGCCTGACACAGCCGATGTGGGACAACATCGGGCGCATCCGCATGGCGACGATACTGGGCGATCAGGACTTCAACTTCAACGCGGTGGACGCGTTGATGAAGCAGATTCCCACGCGAGGCGGCGCTTTGCTTTACATGGTAAAACCCGGAGTGGTGCATGCCGACAATGTCTATTTCAACTCACAGGAGTTCAGAGACGATTATGCGGCCTGTTACGATTTCGTTCTCGGTCTCACCGGAGCGGCCGAGGTTCCTGCGGCGGCTCATCCCGTCGTCACGGTGACGCCGGCGCCGGCTCGCGACTACTGTTTCATACAGGTCGAGCGGGCTGAAGGCGCCGTCATCGGGGTGCAGGTGACGGATATTCGAGGCCGGGTGATGTATGCATCGGAGCCGGCGGACTTCGGCGGAGAAATCCCTGCACTGGACACGAGCCGCTGGCCCGCCGGCGTGTATTTCGCCCACTTGACCATCGGCAACCGTTTACACGTAAGGATGTTTCCTGTCGTGCATTGATAAGGCGCTTCCTGTCCACATACCGGCATATCCGGTTCCCGAAATCAAGGCGAAGCCTATCCCGTTGAGTTCCGAGTATTGCGCGGGGGTTCGTGGTTCTTCGGCGCGCGCCTCGCGCGATCGGCGTACCGGTTGGGCATCGACCGCACCGCCCGGGTCACAGTCAGCGGATTTCGTGTGGCGAGGACACAATAGCCCTCTGCGCCCTGACGTTTGCGCTTTGATTTTCAACGTGACAGGCGGGCGATCACCTTTTCTTATCGGGTGGAAGCAGAAGAGTCCCGGGTTCAGCGCGATCTCACGCTCCCGCTGCTTCTCATGAACATCCGCACGATGGCATCCTCGCCGGAGCGCGCGTGCAGCAGATAAGGCCCGGGCGCCCAGGCGGCCGTCTCGAGCGTGATGCTTGCCGCGCCTTCCGGTATCGCGCCTGCAAAGCGCAGGCGTCCGAGCACGTCGAATATGGTCAATTCAACCCGATCGCGTCCGGCGCCGGATCTGCCGATCACAAGAGCGTCCGAAACCGGATCCGGATATAACAGAACCTCATTCCAGGGAACTGACGCCGGAACTCCGGCATCGAGCACCGTAACGGGGTAATCGTCGGATTCGGCGGCGCATCCGTACGCGTTTCTCACCCGGACCCGGTATGTTCCCGTCGACGCCGCGGTAAGCGTTCTTTGAGTTGCGCCTTCTATTTCCACACCGTCCAGCAACCACTGGCAGGAATCCGTCGCCTGCGTGCTCAAATTGTCGCCGCTGCGTGTGATGAGAGGTTTTGGAGGACGAGGCGCCGCGACGGTACGCACCGTGTCCGACGTGGCAGGGCAGCCGTCGTATCCCGTCACCGCAACGGTGTAAACTCCTTCGTCGGCAACGGTGATGCGTCGCGTGACGGCGCCGGTGGACCACAGATATGAAGCGAATTCCGCGCCCCCGTCGAGTGTCAAGCTGTCTCCGTCGCAGATATACACCATGCCGTGCGGACTGATCACGGGTCTCCTGACGCCCGTTATCCTGACGGTTTCGGACGACAGCGAACAACCGTTGCTGTCGACAGCGGCTACCGAGTACATGCCCGGCGAAGCGATGCGTATAGAACGCGTGGTATCGCCGGTGGACCAGAGATACGACGCCATGCCTTCCGCCGCCCGGAGCAGCGCCGTATCGCCGGCGCACAGATGCGCGGGCCCGATTACGTCTATCCGCGTGAGCAAGGTTCGGGTTTTGTATGTGTGAGTCGCCGCGGCTGAAGAGTCGCACAGGGAATCGAAAAGCAGGTCCAGCCGGTGCTGCCGGCCGTCGGGGCAGGGCTCCTCGAAAATCAACGTGCAGTAATCATAACCCGTGGGACAGTCGACGGAAAGCGCCTTCACCGGCCTGCCATCCACCGCGGCCGAGATCGAGCCCTCCTGAAAAGCGCGGACGCGGTCGCCGTCGCAATGAACGCGGAATTCCGCGCGCTGCGTTCTCTCACCCGCTTCCGCTACCCGCAGTATCTCGGCGCGGGCGCCGGGGATCGGAAGCTGCGCTTTGACGGAAGAGCGGATGACGCCGTGATTGGAGAATTCGGCGACCGTCGCGATCGAGCTCGACAGGATGCCCGGCGCATGCCGCGCCAGCAGTGTCCAACTCGCGATCATGGTGTCGCCGGGCGCCAGCGGCTTTATCATATGCAGAACGCTGTCCTGCGAGGCGGGATGCAGTGAGAAGACTCGCGCGTCGTACTCGATTCTCTGCGACAGAGGCTCCGCGGGCAGCTCTCCCGAGTTGGTGATGCGCATGATGACGGGAAACGGCTGCGGGTCGTAAGCGGCCGAATCCCTGTTCCAGCGGAGGATTATGGCGTCCTGTGCGATGCTCGCAAGCCAAGGGGACACTGGAAGCACCCGTATATGCCCCGTCAAATTATCAGTCAACTTGCATGAATTTGCATTCAGCCGGCATAACAGCTTCAATTCCGTCTCAACGGTATCGGGCGGCGAATCCGGCATCTGGAAAATCATGCTGAATAGTTCGCCGCTGTTCGCGACCGCCACAGTATCCGGAATACTCATTTTCAGACCTTCGGAGGTGAATTCCTGTGTTATGGTTTTACCATGAAAAGGACTGGCCGGCGGGATCCGGATTCCGGTGAGACGGGCGCAGGTCGAATCCCATTTCAAGACGAATTCCGGGGCGAGGAATTGCAACCCTTGCGGCGCCCACCTTAACGAGACGGGCACGGACAACTCCCGCCCGGACATGGATACATACGATCCGAGAGGTTCCATCGCCCAGATTGAGGTCGTATCCAGCGGGGCGATGTAAGTTTTGGTGCGCGTGTCACTGCCGTTACAAAAGTCCACGAGCGACAGGTCGACCGTGCGTGGTGAACGGTCCGGACAGCTCGCCATATATGTGATCAAACACTCCTGAAAACCTTGAAAAATAATGATGCTGATTTCCTGGTAAATCGCCGCTATCTGCGCGGCAGACGGCTTCTCATAATAGCGGCCCCCGGTCAAGTCGGCGATAGTCTTCAGCGAAGCGCTCTGCAAATCCGTACCGAGCCCTATGGTGAAAATCCGTATCCGGTTTCTGTTGGCGTAGGCGATGATCTCTGCCGGTGTGCGGCTGGACGAGTTGTCACCGCCGTCGGACAGCACTATCACGGCGCGGCAAGGATTGATGCCTTCGTTCACCAACTCGGTGACACCTTCATATAACCCGTCCCAGATTGCGGTTGCGTCTTCGATACGCAGGTTGTTGACGGCGTTCCGCAGACCGTCCTTCAAGTATGTCATCCGCTGCAGAACGTTTGCGGACGACGAGGAGCTGATCACGCAAGCCTCATCCACGATTCCATCCATCAAGTCGATGAAGGCGAGGCCGGCGCTTCCCGCCGCGGCCATGCCCGCGCCCTCCATGCTGCCGCTGACATCGAAAACGAGCGATATGGAGACGGCGCCGTACGCTCGCGGATCCGGGCACCAGAGCTCGAAATCCTTGATTTCCGCACCGTTCTCCCAGATTCTGAAATTCCGTTTGTTAGAGAAGTACGCCGGCACGCCATCGCAGGAAGCGGAGAAATAAACTTCGATAGTGGGCCAGTTGTTTATGATGCGTTTGAAATTCAAGACCGGCTGCGCTTCAGCGCGGGGCACATTTGCGAAGAACAGAATGAAAGCGGTGAGAATGCCGGTGATTTCGCATTTTCGAAGTTCGTATCGAGGATTCATGGTTTCGTCCGACTGAGTTTACCGCTATAAGACGCCGGAAGGTGAAGAAACCTGACAGGTGGCGGGATGAGTGATGAATGGTGCGGATTGGAATTCCTCCGCAATGTCCATAAACTTGAATCTTATGGACGATTCAACTGACATATGATGCCTACGTCTGTAACCTCTCTGATCGAGCTTTATTACAAGCGATCCTTGCGGGCCATGGAGGAGGTGTATGGAATCACCTTGTTCGGGTTGCGCTTTTTCCGCTACGTGTTCGTTCCGCCTTACGAAGCGGGTGAGGTGCGGAAGCACATGGACGAACTCGGCGCCAAGTCCGTGCCTTTGTTGACGGTTGTCGGGCTCATAATGGGAGTGATACTCGCTCTGCAGTCGCGGCCTACGCTGGATCGCTTCGGCGCGGGGTCGTTTCTGCCGGCCATGATATCGCTGACCATAGTGCGCGAGCTCGGGCCGGTTATAACCGCGCTCATCGTCGCCGGCAGAGTCAGTTCCGGCATAGGCGCCGAACTGGGATCCATGAAGGTCACGGAGCAGATAGACGCCCTGGAAGTGTCGGGCGTGGATCCGTTCAACTTCCTGGTGGTCACGCGCATACTCGCCTGCATACTCGTGCTGCCGCTTCTCACGATCTACGTGGATTTTCTCTCCATTTTCGGCGGCTTCATCGCGGAGTGGCTCTCGACCAACAGCACATTCCAGCTCTATTTTTCCGAAGTCATCTCCTCGATCACCTTTCTGGATCTGATACCCGGAGTGGGGAAGACGGCGGTGTTCGGTTTCATCATAGGAATGATCGGGGCGTATCAGGGCTTCAACACCACAAGAGGCACTGAGGGCGTCGGACGCGCGGCGACCACGGCGGTCGTGCTCGCGTCGCTCAACATCATCTTCGTCGATATGATAATCGTGCAACTCACTCTCATGATTTTCGGACCCTCATGACCGGAGTGAACGACGTGATGATCGACGTGCGCGAAGTTCATAAGAGCTTCGGCGACCATGCCGTGCTGGAAGGCGTTTCGATGCGGGTCAAGCAGGGCAGCAGCGACGTCATACTCGGACGCAGCGGCATCGGCAAGAGCGTCCTTCTGAAGAGCATCGTCGGCCTTTTGATCCCGGAACGCGGAAGCATACGAATCAAGGGCGAGGAGGTCATCGGCATGAAACCCCGCGACCTGAACCGGGTGCGCCGCAACATCGGGTACGTTTTCCAGTACGCGGCGCTCTACGATTCGCTGACGGTGAGGGAGAATCTCGAATTCCCGCTTCGAAAGCACACGGACCTTTCCGAAGATGAAATCGCCGGCAGGGTGGTGGAGCAGCTCCGGCTGGTCGGACTCGAGAATTCCATCGACAAGATGCCTTCGGAATTGAGCGGCGGGATGAAAAAGCGCATCGGCCTCGCCCGCGCCATCATCACCCGCCCGGAAATAGTGCTGTACGACGAGCCCACGGCCGGCCTCGATCCCATGACGGCCAGGGAAATCAGCGAATTGATACTCGAACTGGAGCGGCAGTTCGGCATCACATCGATAACGGTGACCCACGATCTCGAATGCGCCCGGATCATGGCGGACACCATATACATTCTCGAGGGCGGCGTTTTCATTCACAAAGGTTCCTACGGCGAGCTTCGAGTCAACGAGGCGCCTCTGGTCAGGGCATTTTTTCAGGCAACACAATGAAAACAACTCTTTCCCGCGCCCGTGTCGGCTTCCTGTTCTTCATAGGAGTGCTGATATTCGTGGTGGCCATATTTCTGGTCGGAGAGAAAACCCAGTTGTTCAGCTCGACCTTCACGGTGCGTGTCAATTTCAGCAGCGCCGAAGGAGTCAAGCCGGGCACCTTCGTCGTCCTCTCCGGTTACACGGTCGGCTCGGTGAGCGAAATCAGCCTGTCTCCCGGCGCCGATTCCATACGACTGCTGCTGCGAATAGACACGGAGGTGCAGCCCTTCATAAAGAGCGACTCCAAGGCCGAAATAAAACAGGAAGGACTCGTCGGCAACAAGCTGATCAATCTGCTCATCGGTTCGTCCGACCTCCCGCCTGTCCGCGACGGCGACTTCATACAGGGCGTTCCGCCGTTCGCTCTGACGAGTCTGGCGGACAACGTCACCTCGATCACCGACACGAGCAAAATCATAGCCGGCGAGCTCAAGGAACTGTTCGGGCGCCTGAACCGGGGCGAGGGCTCGCTGGGCCGGCTGTTGACCGACGAGGCCGTGTACATGAACCTGCTCAGAATCACGACCCTCGCGGATTCCGGCATGGAGATCGCCACCAGTCAGATGGGCAGAGTGTCAGAAATTCTGCAGCGCCTGACCGTCTCCGTCGATGCGTTGATCCGCAGTTCGGACACGGCGGTGGCTTCCGTGGCAGTGGCCACCGGCGAGTTGCGGCAGATGTTGAGGACGATCAACAGCGGCGAGGGCACTGTCGGGGCTCTGCTCACCGACCGCGGCCTGTACGACACTCTCGTAACCCTGCTGAGCGCTCTCAACGACGTGGCCTACGACGCCGGAAACGCGTCGAACCAGCTGGCCCAGAGCTTGTACGCGATGCGCAAACACTGGCTAGCAGGCCGCATATTCGGAGGCGAGGGCATCGAGAACGAAACTCCGCCCGCGCCGTCCTATCGCAAACTGATGCGCGAACTCAAGGCGAGAGCCGCCGAGCTGGACCGCCGTGAAAAGCGGCTGCGGGAGATGGAGAGACAGTTGGATTCACTGCCGGCCGTAAGGCGCCGATGAACATCGTCGTGCTCGGGCATCTCGTGCTGGATGAGATCCATCCTCACAGGGGCCCCGTCATCGAAAGTCTGGGCGGCATATATTTCCCTGTCGCGGCCTTCGGGGCTCTGGCCGCGGAGCGGGATATCGTGCGCCCGTGCGTGCCCGTCGGCGCCGACGCATGGGACTCGATTCTCAAAGCGGCCGCCGCCTTCCCCCGCATCGACAGGTCGCATTTCAGACGAACCGCCGATCCGAACACGAGGGTGCGGCTCTTTCACGACGAGAAATCCGAATACAACACGCAGCTAGTACGATCCCTTCCGCCCATTCCTCCCGAACTTTTCCTGCACGCCTTGCCCGACGCCGATCTCGTGTACGTCAACTTCATGACCGGCGAGGACATGACTATCGACAGCGCGGAAATGATCCGTCAGGCTACGCGCGGCCTGATCTATCTCGATCTGCACATGATCGCATACAGGGTCGGCGCGGACGGCCATCGTTTCCCGCACAGGGTGTCGGCCTGGGAACGCTGGGCATCCTTTCCGGACGTCATGCAATGCAACGAACGCGAATTGGCGGCTCTTATTCCAGGGGAAGAGGACGAGGCCGGGCGGGCCGCCGTGTTGACCGGGAGCGGCGGTTTGCGCATGCTGGTGGTCACCAAGGGCGCCCGCGGCGCCACCGTATACTCGACGGACGGCCGTTTCGACATACTTCCGTTGGGAATCGAACGAATCGTGGATTCCACGGGCTGCGGCGACATCTTCGGTTCGACTTTCGCGTACTTCCTGGCAGCCGGAGTCCCTACGGAAGCGGCGGGCGCGAAGGCTGCCGTAGCAGGAGCTTTCGCGGCCGGCATACCCGGCTCCCACGGCATGGAAAGGCTGCCGGAGTTTATAGACAGAGGTTCGGCGTGAGAATACTCCTTACCGGGGCGCACGGCTTGCTCGGGCAGAAGACTGCCATCGTGATCGCGCAGGAGTCCGCTCATCAATTGCTGGTGACGGATCTTGCTCCGCAATCATATTTCCGGCCGCCCCGCTTCGATTATGAACAACTCGACATAACCATCATTGCGGATGTGAAGAGCCTGATCTCGCAATACAGGCCGGACGCCATCATCAACATCGCGGCCATGACCGACGTGGACGGCTGCGAAACCGACCGGGAACTGTGCTGGCGCATCAACGTGGACGGAGTGAAAAACCTCCTCGTGCCCGCCAGAAAACTGGACGGATGCCATTTCATACAGATTTCAACCGATTATGTGTTCGACGGAAGCACGGGCATGTACGATGAGACATCCAGGCCCGATCCTGTCAGCTATTACGGCAAATCCAAACTTGCGGCGGAAAATGCCATAGTAATGAGCGGCGTCTCGTCGACACTTGTGAGGACGCAGATACTGTACGGCACAGGGTACAAGGTGCGGAACAACTTCGTTTCCTGGGTGCTCTCCCTGTTGGAGAAGAAGGCCGATGTGCCGGCAGTCACCGATCAGGTTGGAAATCCGACTTTCGTCGACGATCTGGCGTTTGCCCTGGCGCTGGCTGCCGAGAGAAGAGCCGGAGGAATATTCCATATTTCGGGTCCGGAAGCTCTCAGCAGATATGCTTTTGCATTGAAGATCGCTGAGGTTTTCGGGTTCGATCCGAAGCTTGTTGTTCCGGTTGTTTCAGCGGATTTGGGGCAAATGGCCCACAGGCCTGCCGACAGCTCCTTCGTCACGGTCCGTTTCGAGGCGGCGTTCGGTTACCGTTGCAGCAGCCCGCTCGAAGGATTGCGAAAAATGTATCACCAGTACCGGCACGGCGCTCAGCACCTGGAAAATCTCCTTTCGATGAAGTTTTAGCCGTAAGCGCTCTGCCGCATGGTCGCCAGGGCGGATGTGCCGCTACGCGGGGCGCCGCCATGACGCATCCGCAATGTCTTGTTTTCAAACGCCATGCTCGCTATTTTATACAGTTCATCAAACATAAGTTTTCATTAAACATAGATTTGGCGTAACAATGAAACATAAATCGGATACAGAGCAAAAAGAGACTGAGAATGCGCGGCTTTCCGTCGATTCCACGAGTCTCGATGTGCACCCCAACACCTTGCGCACCTGGTATCAGTTGATGCATCTCGGACGTCTACTCGACGAAAAGGCGGCCAGATATCTCAAGATGTCGAAAGGATGGTCTTATCATGCTCCCTGCGCCGGTCACGAGGGCATACAGCTCGCCATGGGAATAACATTCCGGCGGGGGAAGGATTTTCTCTTTCCGTATTACCGGGATCTCATGACGGCTCTCGCCGCGGGCATCACGCCGGAGGAGATCATCCTGAACGGACTCTCCAAGGACACGGACGTCGCGGGCGGGGGCCGGCACATGAGCAATCATTTCGCCAAACCGTCCATCGGCATACAGAACGTTTCCTCTTGCACGGGCAACCACGGTCTGCATGCAGTCGGCGTGGCCCGGGCCATCAGCAGGTACGAAGGGGACGCGATAGCGATTTATTCGAGCGGGGAATCCGCCTGCTCGGAAGGGTATTTCTACGAGGCGGTGGCGGGCGCCTGCCGCGAGTCGCTGCCGGTGGTTTTCGTCATTCAGAACAATGGTTACGGCATCTCCGTGCCTGTGCATGAACAGAGTCCGAGCACGGATGTTTCCGACAATTTCCGGGGTTTCTCGAATCTCCTCGTGCTCAACTGCGACGGCACGAACATATTCGACTCCTGGCGCACCATGCAGGAAGCGGCGCATCACGCGCGCAACGGCGCCCCGGTGATGGTACACGCCGAATGCGTCCGCATAGGCGCGCACAGCAACTCAGACAGGCAGGAACTATACCGCACTCCGGAAGAACTCGAGGAAGCGCGCCTGCGCGATCCGTTGCATCGCTTCCGCGCCTACATACTCGATAATTCCCTCCTCGCCGCGGATGAGTTGGAGAAAATCGAGGAAGGCAATCGACTGGAACTCGAGCAGGCCGCCGAGCGCGCTGAGGCGGCGCCGGATCCCGAAGCCTCGTCCGCGCATCTTTTCGTTTTCCCCGACGACACACATTCCTGTCCGCTTACGGACGAGCAATCGGCCCGTTTGCTGCGCGATGCCGAGACCGGCGGCGCGCCAGCCATGACCCTTCGCGAAGCGGTGAACGAGACTCTCAAGGAGGAATTCCGCCGCAATCCTCACACGTATTTGTGGGGACAGGATGTGGCCTCGAAGGAAAAGGGCGGGATATTCAACGTCACCAAGGGAATGCTGCAGGAATTCGGCAACGACCGCATTTTCAACGCTCCAATCGCGGAGGATTTCATTCTCGGCACCGCCAACGGCTTCTCGCGCTACAGGGACGATATATGGGTCGTGGTGGAAGGCGCCGAATTCGCCGACTATTTCTGGCCGGCCATGGAACAGCTCGTCGAGGCGACGCATGAATGCTGGCGCACAAAAGGACAATTCGCTCCGAATATTGTCGTGCGCCTGGCCTCCGGCGGATACATACAGGGGGGCCTGTACCACTCGCAGAGCATCGAGGGCGCCCTGGCCGCCCTGCCGGGTCTGCGCATAGTCATGCCGGCTTTCGCGGACGACGCGGCTGGTTTGCTTCGCTGCGCCATGCGCACCAGGGGAGTCACCATGTATCTCGAACCGAAAGCCCTGTACAACCATGCCTGGGCGAAGACGGTCCGTCCCAACCAGTCCTTCTGCGTGCCCATAGGCAGGGCCCGCGTACGCAGGGAAGGCGCGGATCTCAGCATCATCAGCTACGGAACGACGGTGCATTTCGCGCTACAGGCGGCGGATCGCCTGCGGAAAGAACATGACCTCTCCGTGGAAGTGCTCGACCTTCGCTCACTCGTGCCCTACGACCGCGAAGCGATTGCTGCAACGGTGCGGAAGACAGGCAAAGCCCTCGTCGTGCATGAAGCCAACCGCGGCGGCGGTTTCGGCGGCGAAATCGCCGCCTGGATAGCCGAGGAGCAATTCACTCATCTCGACGCACCGGTGCTGCGCCTGGGTTCCCGCGACATACCCGTCGGTTTCGCCAAAGCTCTCGAGAAGGAGATCCTTATCCAACCCGAGGAAGTTTACGAAGCGGCTCTGAAGCTGGCGAGGTATTGAAGC
>CAYLZD010000026.1:0-23108 GCA_964388275.1 uncultured Chromatiales bacterium | reverse complement strand
CATGTTAAGAGATCAGTACATCCGCACCTTGATCGAGCCGTTCAAGATCAAATCCGTCGAACCCATCCGCTTCACGTCCAGGGAAGAGCGCGTCGGCATCCTGGCCGATGCCGGTTACAACACCTTCCTGATACGCGC
Source organism: uncultured Chromatiales bacterium (assembly GCA_964388275.1). Taxonomy (GTDB): domain Bacteria; phylum Bacteroidota; class Ignavibacteria; order SZUA-365; family SZUA-365; genus JARYLZ01. The sequence continues at coordinate 22,970 of CAYLZD010000026.1, read as the reverse complement.
CGAGGACGTGCTCATAGACCTGCTTACCGACAGCGGCACTTCCGCGATGAGCGCGAAGCAATGGGCGGCTCTGCAGGACGGAGACGAGTCCTACGCCGGTTCGCGCTCCTACATACGTCTCGAGAACACCATACGTTCCATCACCGGCATGACTCACATCATACCCACGCATCAGGGCAGGGCCTCGGAACGCATCCTTTTTTCAATCGTGGGAGGACCGGGTAAAGTCGTTCCCAACAACACTCATTTCGACACCACCCGCGCAAATGTGGAATTCTCGGGCGCCGAGGCCGTGGACTGCATGACGGAAGAGGGGATGCGGCCGGAGCTCATCGCGGATTTCAAGGGAAACATGGACCTCGGGAAACTCGAGGCGGCCATACTCGAGCACGGCGCCGCCAACATACCGCTGGTCATGCTCACCGTCACGAACAACTCGGGAGGAGGGCAGCCGGTTTCAATGGCCAACATCAGGGCGACAAGGGAACTCTGCCGCAAATACGGCTTGCCACTCTTCCTCGACGCCTGCCGTTTCGCCGAGAACGCTTACTTCATCAAGCGCCGCGAACCCGGATACGCGGACAAGACGCCGCTCGAAATCGCGCGCGAGATGTTCTCCTACGCCGACGGCCTCACGATGTCCGCCAAGAAGGACGCCCTGGTCAACATCGGCGGTTTTCTCGCCATGCACGATTCCGATCTCGCGGAGCGATGCCGGAACCTGTTGATAATCACGGAAGGATTTCCTACCTACGGAGGCCTGGCGGGCCGGGATCTGGAAGCGATGGCTCAGGGCCTGGAAGAAGTTCTGGATGAAGACTATCTGCGTTACCGCATCGGCAGCACCGAATATCTCGGGAACGAGCTGACGAAGCTCGGCATTCCGATACTCATGCCTCCCGGCGGCCATGCGGTCTACCTCGACGGACTGCGCTTTTGCCCGCATATACCCCAGGAACAGTTTCCGGCTCAGGCCATCACCTGCGCCCTGTACGAGGACGGAGGAGTTCGGGCTGTGGAAATCGGGAGCGTGATGTTCGGCAGACATGACGCCGACGGAAAATTCCAGCCGCCGCCGATGGAACTCGTGCGTCTCGCGCTTCCGAGGCGCGTCTACACCCGGAGCCATCTCGACTACGTGATAGAAATCGTGGAACACTCATTCAAACGCCGTGAATCGCTGAAAGGACTGCGCTTGACCTACGAGTCGCCGATGCTGCGCCATTTCACCGCCCGTTTCACGACGCACGGGTGAAAGCGGCGGGCGAACTGTTGAAGCCGCGCCGGAACCGCGCGGCCGGGGGAACGGAATAGTGGAGTCCCCGATCCGCATACTCTACGTTCATCACGGAAAGGGCATCGGCGGAGCGCCGCTCAGTCTGCTCTATCTGATCAAATGCCTGCCGCCCGAACGTTTCAAGGCCGTGGTCGCGTGCATACACGAGAGCGCGGCGAGCGAGATGTTCCGCGCCGAGGGAATCGAGACGGTGGTTCTGCGCGGCATACGGGATTTCAGCCACACGAATGTCCTTTGGTATCCTTGGTGGCAATGGCCCAAGACTATATCGCGCCTTGTGCATTTGCCCTTTGCCATCGAGCGCGCGCGTCGTTTCCTGTCATCCAACCGCTTCGATATCGTTCATCTAAACACTTCCACGCTCCTGGCCTTCGGCATAGCGGCGGCCCGCCGCGGAATGAAGGTCGTGTGGCATGTCAGGGAGCCGATAGCCCGCGGCTATTTCGGTTTGCGCAGGATGCTGGTCCGCCGCGTGATCCGTGCCGACGCGGACGCGGTAATTCCCATCTGCGAATACGACGCATCCCAATTGCTGCCGGCCGATAATATTCACGTCGTGTACAATTTCGTCGACCGCTCCGTCTTCGATCCCGCCACGGACGGCGGCGCGGCGCGACTCGAGCTGGCGCTCGGCGAACGAGGCAGGGCCGTACTTTTTCTCGGAGGCATAAACCGCATCAAGGGAACTCTCGAGTTTGTGCGCGCCGCGATACAGGTATTGGACAGAAAAGAGGACATCGTATTCCTCATCGCCGGTCCCGCGCCTGACGGCGGCCTGCGCGGCATATTGAACGGCACGGGCGCTTACAGGCGGAAAGTCATGGCCGCGATACCTACCAGACACGCGGGTTCGATCAGGTTTCTCGGAGTGAGAAACGACGTGCCGAAGCTGCTGGCGGCATCGTCCATACTCTGTTTTCCTTCCCTGGTTCCGCATTTCGCAAGGCCTGTAATCGAGGCCTCGGCCATGGGCGTGCCTGTGATAGCTTCGGATATCGGCGGCCCGCGGGAACTGGTCAGGAACGGCGAAACAGGCCTGCTGGTGCCGGCAGGGGATGTCGCCGCTCTGGCGGGCGCGATCGAAAGAATTCTCGACCATCCGGATGAAGCGCGGCGTCTGGGCGAGTCTGGCATTCGATTTGCAGAAAAGAGTTTTAACGCAGCGACAAACGCGGCACGGGTTATCGAAATATATGAGCGATTGCTGCGGTGACCCGGGTTTTGTTAGATACTGCGCTATCGTTACATTACAGAGATGCTGAAGTTCTCCCCAATCCCAATCCATTTCAGAGGCAGCCGATGCGTTCACTTTCATTACTCTTCGCCAGTTTCCTTCTGATTCCGACTCTCTATGCCCAGAACCCGGCTGCTCCCGCGGGCTGGATCGTCGACGATTTCAGCCCGGGCGACCTGAACAGCCAGTGGGTGCAGGCGACCGGCAAATGGACTGTCGGCGAGCGAGGAGCCTCCGTTTCAGGCGCTTCGGGCGACCTGGCGATGCTCAACAACAAGTACCTGATGCGCGCCAAATCCTATACAATCGATGTTGAGGTGCAGGGCGCGGGCGGCGGCGCGATTTTCTGCGCGGAGAAGCCGAACAACCTTGCCAACAGCCACGTCGTTTACCTGTCCGGCGGGGCTCTCTCCACCGGTTATATGGACTTTCACGGCAAGTACGTGGAAACCCGGGTAGTGAATTTTTCGCTTCCGGCAGGCGCCGTGCGACTGAGCGTGTATGTGGATCCCGGAAGACTCACCTACACCATCACAGTCGAAGAACAGAATCTTGTTCTTGAAGAACTGAGGTTCGTTTCCGGTTATGCCGGGCTCTTTGCGCGTTCCGCCGGTCCCAAATGGAAACGCTTCCATGTGAGCGGTGAAGGCACGCCGGTTGTCCCTTCGTTCTATCGCAAATCGAACGCCCGCCAGCTCGATCATCTCTCCCATATGGCGATACTCGACGATGCTCTTTTCATTTCGAATCCGGTCATTGGAATAGTGCAGAGGTTGACCAGCATCGGCGCGTTCACCAACGAGTATCAGGTGGAAGGACCCGACGCGAGTCCGCGCGGCATTTTTGTCGAACCCGACAGAACTCTCTACATAGCGGACGCCGGTTCCAAGTCCGTCAAAGTCATGAGCCGCGAGGGCCACACCTTGAGAACCATCTCGGCTGAACTTCGCGATCCCCGCGCCGTTACCGTGGCCGCGGGCAGTGTTTATATTCTCGATGTGGACGGAATCAAGCTTTACGACAAGAAAGGCGCTTTTACCGGCGCGAAAGCGGCCGGGCTTTTCAAGGATCCGAAGAACATTTATTACAGCAATGGACGCCTGTTCGTGGCCGACTTCGGAAATGCCAAGATTCAGGTGCTGGATGCGAAGGATTTCAGCGTGAAACTCGAGATAACCGAGAATCTTGTGAGTCCCTGGGATGTTGCCACCGATCCGTCGAACAACGATATCTACGTGGCCGATCCGGGCGCAGGAGTGGTATTCCATTACGACCAATCCGGAAATTTCATCGAGCGCCTCGATCCGATGACCATCAAGGGTTTCATTTCTCCGCGCAGCGTGCGCGTGCGCGGAAGCATGATCTATGTGGGTGATTTCGAGCGCATACTCGCGTTCCGCAAAGGCGTGCTGACTATACGGCCATCGCTGCAGATCAGGTAGCGCTGCGGCGCGGCTCAAGGTGCTGGAACTTCCCTACGGCCGCGGCTTTCTCCGCGCCGAAGCGCCCGCTCGCTGGCGTGTCAGGCGGCTCCCGAAACCTGCAATCGCGGGCGGGCAATCCGAAACCGCCGTCGTAATCGACGCCCTCGATAATCCGGTCGGCGCGCCGCGCCTGTGCGAATTCGTGCGACCCGGAGAGCGGACTGCGATCATCGTTCCCGACAAGACTCGTATCAGCCGGACGGAGTTGTGTCTTCCGCTGATTCTCGACCGGCTTCGTGATGCCGGGATTTCCGACCTGGACATTACCATCGTTTTCGCGCGCGGCACCCATTCTCCGCAGAGCGCGGATGTACGGAAACGACTGATCGGAGAGGACGCCTTCAGTCGCTTCAGAACCATCGATCACGATGCCCGGGAGGACTCGGATATGGCGCTTGTCGGCGGCACGTCGGCCGGCACTCCCGTGCGCCTGAACCGGGCGGTCGCCGATGCCGACAAGGTCATTGCGATGGGCGCGATAACACATCACTATTTCGCCGGTTTCGGAGGGGGTCCCAAACTCCTGATGCCCGGCGTCGCGGCCCTCGAGAGCGCCGTCGCAAACCACCGTCTGACGCTTGACGAAAATGGCCTGTTCAACGCCTCGTGCCGCGACGGCGTCATCGAGGGGAACCCGGTGGCGGAAGACATCAGGGACGCCGTGCGCTTCTTTCCGCCCTGTGTTTATCTGGGAGTCGTTCTCGATCCGGCCGGCCTGATCGCCCGCGCTTTTTACGGCGGCATACTTTCCGCTCACGATTCCGGTTGCCAGGCCGCCGACGCGATGTACAGGGCGCCGATCCATGAGGCGGCGGATCTGACCGTGGTATCGGCGGGAGGCGCGCCGAGGGATTCCACTTTCATACAGGCGCACAAGGCTCTGCACCGAGCCGGCTACGCGACGAAGGAAGGCGGAAGCATCATTTTGGCCGCGGCCTGCGACGAGGGCTTCGGCAACGGCGCGTTTCCCGACTGGTTCCGGCATGCCGGCCGCAACTCCCTGAAGCAGGCGCTTCGCGACGGTTATACCATGAACGCTCACACGGCGGTGGCCATGATGGACAAGGCGTCGCGATTTCGCATCCTCTTCGTCAGCGAAATGCCTGATGAGGACGCGCTTCTCATGGGCATGAAGCCATGCCGCTCGCTGGACGAGGCCTTCAGCGACGCGGCGGCGGAACTGCCGGGCGGCGCCGATGCGCTTGTGATCGAAAACGGTTCAATCTATGTGCCGACAATGATTGAAAAGGAGAATTAGATCCATGAAACCGGTATTCAAACTCGCCTTCCTGGCCGCGCTGCTGTGCGCCGCGGCATCTCCGGACGCGAAAGCCCAAACGCAGGTGCGCAACGATCCTACGCTTTCCATGCTGGACGGAAAATGGGAAGGAATCGCGGAAATCGACGGTCAGCCGTTTCCGTGCAGAAAGACGTTCCAATGGACTTTGCAGGATGCCTACCTGGAGTGCGAGACGCTGCTGTGGCAGGATCCGGGCAAGAAGACTCTCTTCCTGGTGGAACGCGAATTTCTGCGTTCATCCGGAGAGGACCGCATCACCACTTACGTATTCAGTTCAAGGGGGCAGACGAAGTGGGGAGCTTACACGGGCGCCGGCCGGCAGTGGAATGCGACGCTGCAATACTCCGACGGCATGGAGGAAACCGTGTTCATGGATCTCGTGGACGCGAACAACGCGGTGATCGTTTCTTCTTTGCAGGGACCGGACGGCGTGGCCATCCGCACGATGAAGGCATCCTTGCGGAAAATGGCGGCTCAAGGGAAATAAAGCGCCGGATTCAATGGTCGCGGATCACCCGATGCGCCTGAATCTCGCGATGAAGAAACCGTCGCAGGAGTGTTCCGACGGTGTGAGCGAGCATTTCCAGGCGTCCGGAGCGAGGCCCGGGACGCTTATGCCCTGCGAGGCGAAGACCGGCGGCAAGGGATCGGGGGCGAAATCCGGATTAGAGCGCAGGAACGCGGAAGCGACGCCATCGTTTTCTTCCGGCATGAGCGAACACGTCGCATAAAGCAGGACGCCTCCGATCCGCGTTCCGCGGGCCGATTGTGAAAGCAAGTCCAGTTGTTTCGCCGACATGCGTCTGACGAGCGCCGGCGTGCAGCGCCACTTCACTCGCGGATTCCGGCGCGCCGTGCCTGTCCCCGAACAGGGGGCATCCACAAGCACTATGTCGAATGTTTCGCGCGCCGATGTGAAACCGCTTCCGCGCGACCGCGTATTTCCCGCCGGGCGCCGTGTTTCGATGCTCGCGAAGCCGCAGCGGCGGGCGCGATGTCCGAGTGCGCGCAGCCGCGCCGGTTCTATGTCTTCGGCCACGATTCGGGCGGAGTCTCGGGTGATATCGGCGAGATGAAGCGACTTGCCGCCTGCGCCGGCGCACGCGTCGTGTATCGCCATTCCCGGCGCCGCGCCCGCGGCGTATGAGACGAGCTGACTGCCGATGTCCTGAATTTCGAACGCGCCCTCCTGGAAGTCTGCAAACCGGCGCAGCTCGGTTCTTTCCGCGGGAATTACGCCTGCAGGCGACAGGGATGACGCCTCGGCGTCGATGCCCGCGTCGCGCAATCGGGCAAGCATGTCGTCGCGCGAGCGGAGCGAAAGGTTGACGCGCAGACAGACGGGCGCGGATTCCCTCAGTGACCCGCCTAAAGTCCGCGCCCATGCCCAGCCGCGGGGGGGATCTCCTTCGAGCGCCCAGGCCTTCAGCATCCACGGCTGAACGCAAACCGAAGCCGCGATGTCTTCAAGACGCTCTTCCGGCGGCGTCCCGGCGGCCGCAGTCAGTTGCGCTGCTGTCAGGATGCGGGCGGCCTCGGCTTTTGCGAAGCGGCTGAATTCTTCCGCTTCCCGGACTCCGAGGTTTGCGTGGCGGGCGAGAAACATCGCCGCGATTTCCGCCGCGGGCAGCGGCCGTATAATGTCGAGGATCGATTTCTCCGGAATACCGGCCTCGTGCAGCGCTATCAGCGCCGCCGCGGTGAAGCGGCGCCGGTCGGCCCGCCTGCCGGCGGATGAAAGAGATTCGGGATCCATGCGGGTCAATATCCGATCCGTAAATCCTTTTATACGCAGCATGGAGAACGCCAGAGCGGAAACGGCCGCCTTCTCGGGGCGCGACAGCGTTTTGCGCCCGTGCAGATACTCGGACGCAGCCGTATCGGGCGCACGGTGGGATGCGATGAGCAGGTCGCACAATCTGGATGCATGCTCGATCAGGGCGATCGCTCTCTCCGGCGGCGCCGGACGAGTCGTCGGATTGTCCCGAGTCATCCCGCCGCGGAAGAATTACCAGGCGCCGCCCGAGTGCAGGGCGAAAGCACGGGCGAGCTGGCCGTCTTTGCCGTAAACGTCGTCCCGGAACTGTATCACATGCCTTTCGTCCACCCAGGCGGTGACGTAGTCTACGTAGACGGGAACCTTGTTTTCGAGAATAACCGTTTTCGTCGACCGGCTTCGGTCGAGGTAGTCCTGGACGCTTTGCGTTGACCAGGAGCTGTGGCCTTTCAGCAGAAACGCCATGAGACGCATGGGCTCCTCCACCCTGATGCATCCGTGGCTCACCGTGCGTGAAGCATACGTGAATGGTTTGCGCTTCGGAGTGTCGTGGAGATAAATGTCGAATGGATTGGCGAACATGAACTTTATGCGTCCGAGGGCGTTGCCTTCGCCGGGATCCTGAACGAAACGGAAGGGGAGATTGTCCGGATCATGATCCCTCCATTTGATGGAAGTCGAATGAATCACCGAATCCCTCCTGATCACTCTGTAGCGATGTCTCCTGAGGTATGTGCTGTCCTTCAGCGCCTGATAATAGGTCTCACGGGTCGCTATGCTCGAGGGGACGTTCCAGGGGGGGTTCAGTATCAGGGAGGATATCTCACCGGACACGATCGGGGTCTGGTAGTTCATCGGCCTGTGTCCCTTGACCGAAACCCTGTATCTCATACCCGTGCACACCTTGGTGCGCACTTCGCGCACACCGTCACGGACGGCGTAGAGATAAAACTCGGGCACGTTGACACGCACGTAAGCCCCGTTGTCGGGCAAAGGAAGCCATCTCACCCGCTCGAGGTTCAGGCGCAGGGTCCGGATGCGATCCCTCATCGGCATGTTCATCGCTTTTATCGTCCTGTCTCCCAGTATGCCGTCGTCCAACAGGCCGTGTTTCCTCTGGAATTCACGCACTTCATCCGCCAGCACGCTGTCGTACCTTGTATAGCCCCGGGTGTCGTAACGGCTGCTGAACGAGCTTTCCGGCAAGGGGGGAATCTCGGTTATTCTCAACTGGTCGAGATATTTGATTCGTCGTTCGACATGGCCTAGTATGTCCGAATTCTGTCCGGGTTCAATTTTTCCTCCGGGAGAAGGGATGGGTGCGATGCGGTCGTTTTCCATCGACCGCAAGCGGCGCAACGCGTTCTGCAGGTCGGCATAACGCGGATCGGAGGGCGCCGCAGACCTGAAATGCGCCGCAACATCCTCGGCGAACAGGGCGTCGGCCTTGTAGCGCTTCTGAGGCCGGGGGAGGTTGTAATCGCCGAAGTGAACGGTCTTCGGATCGAACAGCCCGTATCGGAGATCGGCTTCCAAACGCACGGCCGCATCTGACAGGGCGACATCCAGGAGCGGCAGAGCGTCATGAGAACCCGGCGCGGATTGCATGAAGGCGTCACGGAGGCGAAGTATCAAAGGGAGATGGTATGCGGCGGGTTCAAGCCCGTGTTCGTCCACCCGTTGGAGGATGGAAACCAGCGCGTCAAGCCTAGAGGACTCTTCGAAAGAACGCGTCCATACGGGTTCGAAATCGCGTCCGGCGTAGACGCTACGCAACAGCCTGTAGTCGGTGAAATCTAGAGGAGGCCGGCTGTTCGTGTCGTCGGCGGACTCGAACAGTTTTTTAAGGCCGTCTGATACTTTGTCGGCGTCGGCTTCAGGAGCGGCCGCCTTCGCGACTCCGCCGGAAGTGGAAGTGTCGGCGCTTTCGACGAAGCGGCATCCCTGCAGAACGGCCGCGAGAAGCAACAGCCTCAGGGAACGGGCAACGCTCGTCCGTATGTGTTCAGGTCCCAAGGCACTCACTATTCTGTCTCGAACTCCTTTCCTCACGGTTCGTCTCCGGATCGATCACATCGACAAACCTACGCGGCTTCGCTCGAAATTTGCAAACCCATGGCGCGATACAAGATCGAACGCCCGGGCGGATTCGAAGTCAGGCCTCGGCCGTCTTCTTCTCCCTGCGGCGCCGCTTCTGGCCGTCGTCGGAGTAGTAATAGTAGTTCTGATAGTAGTAGCGGTAATACGAGTAGTAAATCTTGTTGGCGTTGAAGCGGTTTACCACGACGCCGATCATGCGAGCGTTGTTGGTTTCGAGCAGGTCCCTGGATTTCTGCAGCCCCATTATCTTAGTTTGATCGGCCGAGACCACCAGGGCTACGCCGTTGGCGAATTTGGACACCACGAGAGTGTCGGCCATGGCTATCACGGGAGGCGAGTCGATGAGCACCATGTCGTAGTACTTCCTGATCAACTCGATGAATCTCTCCATCCGCGAAGATCCGAGAAGTTCGGCCGGATGACTCGGAATATGCCCGCAGGGTATGATGTGCAGTCCCGGCACCTTGGTCTTTTTTATACACGCGTTGACCTGGGCCTCGCCCACAAGGCAATTCGAGAGTCCGGGTTCGCGATCGACCTCGAAGATGTTGTGCTGCACCGGGCGGCGCAGGTCGGCATCGACCAGCAGCACTCGGCGTCCCGAATTCGCCGAGCTTACGGCCAGGTTGGCGATCGCGGTGGATTTGCCCTCCTTCGGCGCGGGACTCGTGACGACCACCACCATGGACTGGCCGTCGAGCGCGAGCGCGCTTTCAATGGAAGTGCGCATCGTCCTGTACGCCTCGCTCGGAGGGGATTGGGGAGCGCTGAACGCGACGAGAGACTCCGCGCGCTCTAGCTTTTCGGAGGATCCGAAAGTGGGCACGAAGGTCAGCACCGGGATGCCGAGCTTCTCGACGTCCTCAGGATTCCGGATCGTATTGTCCAGATAGCGCAGAAGAATCGCGATTCCGAGTCCCAGCGCGAGCGCCACGATGGCGCCGATGAGCATGTTCAGCGGGCGGTTCGGGCTGACGGGGCGCGACGGGACGCTGGCTTTGTCCACGATATCCACGTTGCCCATGGTAGTCTGCTCGTTTATGACGGCTTCCTGAAATTTCTGGTCGAGCGTGGCCGTCAGTTTCTCGAAGCTCTGCCGCCTGCGTTCCATGCGGGCGAACTCTATGCCCTGCACGGGAATGGTCTCGAACTTGGAGTTGTATTCCCGGATAGTTTTATCGAGGCCTTCCAGGCGCGCCCGTATCGACTCGATCTCGATCTCCTTCTTGATGATATCCTGCCGGAGCTGGCGCGAATAGTCGAGCGGATTGTTCGCGATGTCGTTAGAGGCCAGTATCTTGCCGGTTATCTCGTCGATTCTGCGGCGAACCTCGTTCATCCGCTTCTGAAGATCCTTGATGTCCTGGGTCGCGTATTGCTCGAGTTCAGGCCTGTTTCGCAGGGCATTTTTCCTGTTGTATTCGGCCTGCTGAATTTTTACTTCCAACTCCGCCTTGTCGCGCAGGAGCTGTTGCAACACCGGATCCGAGCCTTCCGTCAATCGGGTGGAAAGCATCGGCTCGACTTCCTTGTACTGCTTCTGCATTTCTCCGAGTATCTTTTTCGCGCCCTCGAGCTCGATGCGGGCCTGCTCCCTCTGCGCCTCGAAGCCGCTGATCTGCTGTATAAGGGACGAGGATTCCTGATCGAGGTTGACGACGCCGCGGGATTCCTGGAAACCTCTCAGTTCGTTCTCCGCCTGGGTCAGGGAGTCCTTCTTGAGATTCATCTGGCTTTCCAGATAATCCTTGGCCGTGGAGATGTTCTCCCTTGCGGCGGTCAGGTTGCGATCCCTGTAAGCGGCGACGACCATATTGGCCAGCACCGCTGTTTCCACAGGCGAAGTGCTGGTGGCCGTGACTTCGATGAAGTCCAGGCCGGACACCGGTTGGGCGCTTACCATCGAACGCACTCTCGAGGCGATGGTCTCCAGCGATGCGACCCTCGCCGCGGTGTCGAGCCTGGCAAGCCCGACTGACGTCGTGAATTCCTCGAGTCCGAGAGTGCGGACGATTTTCCGCATTGTCGAAGGGCGGGTCTGATGCCGGAGCACGGGAAAGCTGTCCATACGGGCGCGGGTGATCGGCGCCATCGAGTACAGCTTCTCGGCCACCGTGCTGCCGATTTCGTCGCTTCGGATGACGCGGATTTCATTTGCGATGATGCGTTCGCTGCCCCAGCCGAGATCCTGCGCGCCAAGCCCCTGATAGGATTGGATGTTCATCGCATCCAGCGCGCGTTTCAGACGCACGGTGGCGCTCGACCGGTAAATGTCATCCTGCTGCATCGTGTAAAACCATGTTCCTGTCACGACGACAACGAACACGATGAGTATCAGCCAGCGTCCTTCGTAGAGAATGCGCAGGTATTCCTGAAACTGCCTGTTGAACTCGTCTCTGGCGGTCATATCTCTATCACGTTAATTTCTTGCATATAATACACAATATATCCGTACACCGCATGGAAAACAATGACAAAAGTGGGCGCAAGCCGTGTCGCTCTCGCTGCGGAATCGATCCCGGCATCCGCCGGGCGGGAAAATCATTTAGCGATGTTGATGACCGCTACTGTCGCCGTCACCAGGGACGAAATCGCGACCACCACCTGGGCTATGCGAAGAAACACGTCCACCGCCGATTCTTCCTCGCCGTCGACGACGATGAGATCTCCCGGCCAGAGCAGCAATTCGGGCGCCGTTACGCTAACGCTTGTGACTTCCAGATATTTGGACAGATCGACTTCGAAAGTCTCCTTGAGGACGTGTTCCTCCTCGGGTCCGCCTCGCCGCACTATTTTCACCCTGTCGAGCAGAGCGCCTTTCCGGGGACCTCCGCAGAACGACATGAGTTCGAGCAGATTCGTCTCGCAAGGGATATAGTAACGCCCGGGATTCTGCACGAAACCCCAGACGCTCACCTTGAGATCGCAGCCCGTGCCTCCGGAGGAGAAATTGTAGTAGGAGCCGCCCTGTGTCGACATCGTGCCGGTGCGCGGTTGAGTGCCCAGGTCGAGAATCTGAGCATGGGAGCGTTCCGGCGCCGACAACGCTGCAAGAATGAGGAGCGCCGCCGCGAATCCTGTTGTGCCGCTTCTGAACTCAGGCATCTTCTTCTTTCTGGGCTGCGGCTTCTTCGATTATCTTGTTCATCACTTCGTGCGGCACGTCCTCGTAATGCGAGAACGAGCGGCGGAAAATCCCTCTGCCCTGCGTAATCGAGCGGAGCCTTGTGGCGTATTGATGCAGTTCGGCCAGAGGAACCTTCGCGCGTATCACCTGGAAAGGTCCTTCCGATTCCATTCCCTGGATTTTTCCGCGGTGGCTGGATATGTCTCCCATCACGTCGCCCATGAATTCGTCGGGGACCGTCACCTCGATGTTGTAAATCGGTTCCAGCATGACGGGATTCGCGTCGAGAATTCCCTTCTTGAAGGCCTGCTGCGCGGCGACTTTAAAGGATATTTCGTTCGAATCCACAGTGTGCTGGCTGCCGTCATACAGCGTGACCTTGACGTCGACGAGCTGATAACCGGCCACCACGCCCTTGACCATCTGCTCCTGTATGCCCTTGTCGACCGCGGGTATGAACTTGTTGCTGATGACGCCGCCGACAATCGCGTCGACGAACTCGTAACCCTCTCCCCGGGGTTTGGGTTCGATTTTGAGGTAAACTTCTCCGTACTGGCCCGCGCCGCCGGTCTGCTTTTTGTGCTTGTAAGAGACGTCGGCCGCTTTCCGTATCGTTTCGCGGTAGGGGATGCGAGGCGGCTTGATGTCGACCTCCACGCCGAAACGCTGCTTCAGACGCTTGAGCATCACGTCGAGGTGGATTTCGCCCTGGCCCAGAATTATCGTTTCGTGGGTCTCGGTGTCGACTTTCAGCATGAAGGAAGGATCCTCTTCGTGGAGGGTGTGCAGACCGTTGCTGATCTTGTCCTCGTCGCCTTTCGCGCGCGGTTTGATTGCGCCTGAGGTGAGGGGATCCGGGAAAATTATCGGCGGCAGTATGACGGGCGTTGCCTTGGACGCGAGCGTGTTGCACGTGTGCGTGTCTTTGAGTTTGACGACGGCGCCGATGTCCCCCGCCGGAACGGTGGTGACTTCCTTCCTGTCCTTGCCGCGCATCGCGTAGATCTGGTTGATGCGTTCGACCTTCCCGCTGCTGTGATTCATGATATCCAGGCCGGGAGTGATTTTGCCCCGGTAGACGCGGAACAGGGAAAGTTCGCCGACGTGCTGTTCCGACAGAGTCTTGAAAATGAAAGCGACCGGTTCGCCGTCGGGCGTTATGCGGATTTCGACCTCGTCCTCGCTTTCCGGCTTTTTACCCTTCGCGGGACCGAATTCAGCGGGATTCGGGCCGAAATCCTTGAGAAATTCCATTATCCGGACAACTCCGATATTCTGCACGGCCGACATGCAGAACACGGGGAACAGCTCGCGTTTGAGGAGGGAGGCGTGAATTCCATTCCGGAGGTCGGCGTCCGAAAGAGTCCCCTCCTCGAAGAAACGGTTCATCAGATCCTCGGAAGACTCCGCGATCTTTTCGACCAGGGCTTCCCTTTCCGACGCGGCGCGATCCGCCAGTTCGGCCGGTATGTCCTGCGCCTCATAGGAACCGCTTCCGTCGTTTTTGAAGACGAGCATCTTCATGAGCAGTATGTCCACTATCTGCCTGAAGCCCGGCCCGTGCTTGACCGGGAACTGCACCGGTGTCACTCCGTGCCCGAAACGGTTCCGCGCCAGTTCCACCACCGCGTCGAAATCGGCATGCTCGTTGTCCATCTTGTTGACCAGTATCACCGACGGCAATCCCTGGCGTTCGGCATATTTCCATACCAGCTCGCTCCCGACCTCCACCCCCTCAACGGATTTCAGAAACAGGGCGCAGACGTCGGCCACCCTCAGGCTCGAAATGACTTCGCCGGCGAAATCAGTATAACCCGGAGTGTCCAGCAGGTTGAACTTGATGTCGCGGAACTCCGTCGACGCCAATGTGGCGTTTATCGATATCTGACGCTCGATTTCATCACCGTGATAGTCCGAAACCGTGCTCCCGTCCTCCACGCGCCCGATGCGCGTGACGGCGCCCGAATTCAGCAGGACGGCGTCGGTGAAAATGGTCTTTCCTGAACCCACATGGCCCACGAGGGCGATGTTCCGAATGTGCTCGCTGGTGTACTCTTTCAAGTGTCCTCCGATGTGTATGTGCGGGCGCCGATCATCCTTATATCGGTTCCAGTCATGCAACTTATAAACAAGGCGATGAACATGCAAACAGGCATGAAGCGCGATCAGCGGACGGATTCGGGCATGAGCGATGACTTTGCCGGGGCCATTGTTTTTCCGCGCGGCGCTGTGATATATTGAACATCCTGCCGGACAGCACATGAACGCTGAAATAATCACAATAGGCGACGAACTTTTAATAGGCCAGACGATCAACACCAACGCGTCCTGGCTCGGCGAGCGTCTGAACGCGATAGGGATTTTCGTGAAAAGGGTGACGACCGTCGGAGACGTGCACGGCGAAATCCTCGACGCCTTCGCGGAGGCGTGGGAACGATGCGACGTAGTGGTTACGAGCGGCGGTCTGGGACCGACGCACGATGACAGGACCAGGGCGGCGGTCGTGGAATTTTTCGGAACCGGGCTGGTGTTTTCCGAAGCCGTTCTCGAGGATATAGAACGCATGTTCGCGCGGCTCAACAGGGAACTACTCCCCATGAACCGTGATCAGGCCATGACGCCGGCCGGCGCTTCCGTGATGCGGAACCGGCACGGGACCGCGCCGGGTTTTCACTTCAACAAGGACGGGAAGCATTTCTTCGTCACCCCCGGCGTCCCCTGGGAAATGCGCGCCATGGCCGAGGATTATATCATCCCTGTGTTGCTTCCTCAGTCCGGAGTTTCGCGCCGCATGCTGACCCTGCGGACAACCGGAATACCGGAATCACTGCTGGCGCTGCGGCTCGACGATCTGGCGGCGCGCTTCCCGGCGGTCTCCGTGGCATATCTCCCCTCCGCGCTCGGAGTTTCCGTCAGACTGACGGCGACCTCACGGGAGCGCGAAGCTGCGGAGGCGGCCGTCGAGGCGGCGCGTTCCTTCATAGCTGAACGCTGCGGCGAATTCATTTTCGGCGTCGACGGCGACACGCTCGAAGCGGTTGTGGGGGCCCTTCTCGTGGAGCGCGGAATGACGCTCGCGACGGCCGAATCCTGCACGGGCGGACTGCTCGGAAGCCGAATCACCGAAACGCCCGGCAGTTCGAGGCATTTCGATCGCGGCGTGATCACGTACAGCAATTCGAGCAAAAGCGAACTCCTCGGGATTCCGCGGGACCTCATCGTCTCCCACGGCGCCGTCAGCCTCGAGGCGGCGGTCGCCATGGCGGAAGCGGCCCGGCTTCGCTCGGGAACCTCCTGCGCGCTTTCCATCACCGGCATAGCCGGTCCGGACGGAGGCACGCCGGAGAAACCGGTGGGACTGGTATGGATCGGGCTTTCCGTCGCCGGCGCGGCTTACGCGCATCGCTTCTTCTTCGGCGAGGATCGGGGGCGCACTCGAATGCGCGCGGTCCAGGCGGCTCTGGACCTGCTCAGGCGCCGTCTGCTCGGCCTGCCTTCCGCGTCCGCCATCACTCAAAACGAAGAAAATCGGGCTTTAACATGAGCGAAATCCAGAACATAATCGACGATTCCGGTTTCGACCGCATGATTTCGCGGCTCGCCCACGAGATCATGGAGCGGAATCACGGCACACAGGATCTCGTCATCATAGGATTGCGCACCAGGGGGGAATTCGTGGCCCTGCGATTGCGGGACCGGATTACCGCTATAGAAGGGACGGAACTGCCGCTCGGAGTTCTGGACGTGACCCTTTACCGGGATGACGTGCGGCAGCATCTGAGGCAGCCCGAAGTCCGCGCTTCCAGCATACCATTCGACATTTCCGACAAACATATCATTTTAGCCGACGACGTGCTTTTCACCGGACGCACCGTGCGTTCCGCGCTCGACGCGCTCATCGATTTCGGGCGTCCGAGAACGATACAGCTGGTCGTCATCGTGGATCGCGGACACAGGGAACTCCCGATTCGCGCCGATTTCACCGGCAAGACCATCACGACTTCTCGCGGCGAGGAAATCCGGGTCAGACTCCGCGAAGTCGACGGCGCCGACGGCATAGACCTCATCACGCAAAGCGCACATTAATCGAAAAAATCGAATGCCATCTCTCAGCATCGACCATCTTCTCGGTCTTGACGGCGTGCCTCGCGAGGACATCGAGCTCATACTTTCTTCAACCGACACTTTCCTCGAAGTGCTGGACCGGCCCGTGAAGAAGGTTCCGACCCTTCAGGGCAAGACCATAGTAAATCTGTTTTTCGAAAACTCGACCCGCACGCGCATATCCTTCGAATTGGCGGAGAGGCGGCTCTCGGCCGACGTGGTGAACTTCGCGGCATCGACCAGCAGCGTCAGCAAGGGCGAAACCCTTCTCGACACGGCGCGCAACATCGAGGCGATGAAGGTGGACATGGTGGTCATGCGGCATTCCGCCGCCGGCGCCTGCGAATTTCTGAAGGGCAGGTGCACCTCGCGTTTCATAAACGCCGGAGACGGCGCGCATGAACACCCCACGCAGGCGCTTCTCGACATGTTCACGCTGAAGAAAGCGCTGGGCTCGCTGGAAGGCGCGAATATTCTGATAGTCGGCGACATCCTGCATTCGCGTGTCGCGCGTTCGAACATATTCGGCCTGACCGCCGTCGGCGCCGATGTGGCTGTGTGCGCTCCGCCGACGCTTCTGCCCCTGCATATCGAGCGCCTCGGGGTTCGCGTGTTCACGCGTCTCGACGAGGCGCTCGCATGGTGCGACGCGGTGAACGTGCTTCGAATACAGCTCGAGCGTCAGGCGGGGGGGTATTTCCCGACGTTGAGGGAATTCCACGCGGTTTTCGGCCTGACGGTGGATCGGCTCGAAAGACTCGGGCGCGAAATCACCGTCCTGCATCCGGGGCCCATGAACCGCGGAGTGGAAATCGATTCCGAGGTCGCCGACGGACTCCAGTCCGTCATACTGCCGCAGGTGACCAACGGCGTGGCGGTGCGCATGGCGGTGCTCTATCTTCTTGGAACGAAATCGGAATAGCACATGGCATCATACCTTTTCAGGCGCGGCCTCGCTGTCGATCCGGTCACGGGTCTCGACGGCGTGCGGGACATCCGGGTGGTCGACGGCATTATCGACAGGATAGCCGACCGTATCGATCATTCCGGAGAGGAACTCTTCGATCTCGACGGCGCCGTCGTGGCGCCGGGTTTTTGCGACATGCACGTCCATTTCCGAGAGCCCGGCCAGGAGCACAAGGAGACTCTGGCAAGCGGCGCTCTGGCCGCCGCCGCGGGCGGATTCACCGCCGCCGCCTGCATGCCGAATACCAGTCCGCCTCTCGACACGGCCGAAGCGGTGCTATCGATAATGCGCAAGTGCGAGCATTTCCCTGTCGACGTGCTCCCCATCGCGGCCGTGACCAAGGGCAGGGCCGGCGCGGAATTGACGCCGATGGTGGAGCTGCGGGATTCCGGCGCGGTGGCCTTTTCCGACGACGGCAGCTGCGTCCACAACGGCAAACTCCTGAGAGTAGCCCTCGAATATGCGCGGCTCGTCGACGCGCCCATCATACAGCACGCCGAGGAGCCCTCGCTGTTCCAGGGAGGCGCCATGAACGAGGGGTATGTTTCCACGCAACTCGGATTGCCCGGCATACCGCGTCTCGCCGAGGACGTCGTCGTGATGAGGGACGTGGCGGTGGTCGAATATGTGGACGGCCTGTACCATCTGGCCCACGCCAGCACGAGCGGAGCCCTGGATGCCGTGCGCTCCGCCAAGGAAAAGGGCCTGCGCGTCACCTGTGAAGCCGCTCCGCATCATTTCACGCTCACCGACGAGAGCGTGCGCGGCTTCGACACGGTTTTCAAGGTCAATCCTCCCTTGCGGACACGCGACGATGCGATGGCGGTCAAGGAAGCGATCAGGGACGGCGTGGTCGACGCCATCGCCACCGACCATGCGCCGCACGCGTCCTTCGAAAAGGAAGTCGAATTCATCAACGCGCCTTTCGGCATGATCGGACTCGAGACGGCGATCGGTCTGGCCGTCACCGAGCTGCTGGACCAGAATTACATATCTCTTCACCGGCTGGTGGAGCTGTTCTCGGTGAATCCTCGTCGCATACTTCGTCAGCACGAGATCAGGCTCGAGGAAGGGGAGCGCGCGAATTTAACCTTCTTCCATCCGGAATTGGAATGGCGGGTCGACGCGGCCCAATTCCGTTCCCGCTCGAGAAACTGTCCCTTCGACGGGATGCTTCTGAAAGGAAAACCCCTCGGCATTTTCAACAAGGACCAGCTGGTCTGGACGCGCGTGTAGCGGAGTAACCGAAAAAAAAGTATCTTATCGCAATTGAGTTGAAACGCAATTTGGAGGCATCCATGAGAACTTTAACCATCTTGTCAGTCGCCGCGATGATCTTCGCCGGTTGCGCCAAACAGGGACAGCAGCCCGGCGACAAGGCGGGCGCTGCGGAAGCCGCGAAAATGGAGCTCATCGGCAGCGACAGGGGCTTCATCATCGAAAACGCGCGCTTCACCGCCGAGGGCGAAAGCGGAAAGTATAAAATCGGGTCGGGTTTCTCGCTGATCGACGGGCAGACCAGCGTGCTGATAATCACGGAGAAGGAACAGGAAGGGAAGCCGGGGTATGTGCTGGCTTTGCAGTTTCCCGTGTTCGCAGAAGGAACGAGCAAGGACTATTCCGACGACGCCGAGGCCTGCCGTTTTTGGGTGATGGAACTGGTGGATGGCAGCAGCAAAATGTCCGCCGGCGGACGGATCACGGGAGGCCTGCGGTTCATAAAGAAATCGCCGTCAGCTATCAATCTCGGTCTCAACAGGGAGATATTGGACGGTGAAGGCGACATTGAGGTCACGGTCGGCGGCATAGAATCGAGCCATCCTTCGCTCAAAGGCGACAAGTCCTTCGACGCCCGTTTTCGGCTGCCGATGGTAACATTGGAGGAAATGGCCAGAGTTCAGCAGCCGGCTTGACGGGAGGCGGCGCCCGCCCGCGCGGCCTGGACACGACGCCGGAATTCCACGGTCGGCACAGCATTCCGACAGCATGATCGAATCGCAATCGACGGCCGCCGGAGACGGCCCGCTGGTCTCGGTGATCATCGTCAATTACAATGTGCGGGACCTGCTGGAGAATTGTCTCCACTCGTTGAGACTGTCCCTCGCGGACATTTCCCACGAGATTCTCGTGGTCGACAACAACTCGGATGACGGCAGCGCCGAAATGCTGCGCGTTTCGTTTCCCGATGTGAGGTTGTTCGGGAATTCCGAAAACGTCGGCTTCGCCCGCGCCAACAACATCGCCCTCGCCGTCTGCAGGGGCCGATTCATCCTCCTGCTCAATCCCGACACCCTGGTGCAGGAAGATACCATTCAAACCATGCTGGGCCACTTTGCATGCAACCCGAAAACGGGCATGGCCGGGTGCAAGATCATAACGCCCAGCGGCGCCCTTGAACCGGCCTGCAGGCGCAGCTTCCCGTCTCCCTGGGTGTCGTTCTCCAAATTGACGGGACTGAGCGCGCTGTTCCCGCGTTCCCGTCTTTTCGCGCGTTACAACATGACCTTCCTGAACGAGGACGAGACTTACGAAGTGGATGCCATCTCGGGATCTTTCATGATGCTCCGCCGCGAGGTGTACGAACAGGTGGGCGGTCTCGACGAATCGTACTTCATGTACGGCGAGGATCTGGACTGGTGCCACAGGATTCAGTCGTCGGGCTGGAAAATCATGTACGTCCATTCGACACGGATCATTCATTACGGCGGAGAGAGCACGCGGAGGAGCAGCATAGATTCGCAGGCGTTGTTCTATCGCGCGATGGAAGTCTTCGCGCACAAGAATCTGAAGGCGAAGGCGCCGACGCGGTTTCTCATCGGCCTGGGCATACGCCTGCGGCAGTACGTTTCTATCGCCGGCCGCGCGGCCGCCCGCCTGGCCCCGGTGGCGGCCGACGCGGCTCTGGCCGTCCTGGCGCTGGCGTCCGCCGAGCTGCTGCGCAACGGGGGCTTCTTCGGTTTTCCGGATTACGCCTATCCGACGGTCTATCTCGCCGCCGCGTGCGTGTTCGCGCTCACGCAGCTGGTTTCGGGCTCATATTCGGGACGCGATTATCCGGTGTTTCGTTCGGCCGTCGGAGCGGCGGCGGGATTTCTGCTGCTTTCCTCCGTGACGTACTTTTTCAAGGAATATGCGTTCAGCCGCTTCGTCGTGATACTCGCGGGGGGCATATCGTTCTTCCTGCTGCCCGGATGGCGTCTCATGGCGGCCGTGCTGTCGACGCGCCGCCGCATGAGCTTGATCACCGGACGCCCGACGCTGCTGGTCGGCATAACCGAGCAGGCGCTCTCCGTGCTCGACCGCCTGCGGCGCTATGAAGCGGGCGCGTACAGGATTGTCGGGCTGATCGACGTCACCCACAAACACTCGGGTGAAACACGGAGCGGCGTCGAGATACTTGGAAGCGTGGACAACATCGGCAAGGTGATCGCCAGCCGCGGAATTACGGACGTGATTTTCGCGCCCGACGCGCTTTCATATTCCGAAATACTCTCCATCATACACAGGACCCGAGGCGGGAACGCGCATTTCCGCGTCGTGTCGCCCGGAATGGGCGCGATAATAGGGAAGGCCGGCATAGACCAGATATCGAGCGTGCCGCTGATCGACGTGGATTACAACCTGTTGAGAGCCGGCAATCGATTCATCAAACGCGTCATGGATTCGACGGCGGCGCTGACAACCCTGATTGTCTTGGGACCCGTGGTTTTCCTGCTCCCGAAACCGCCGCCGGATCGCGCGTGTTCGGTGAGGAACTTCGTTCGCGCGATGCCCGCGGTGCTCAGAGGCAGAAAGTCCCTGGTGGGCGTCCCGGCCGATCTTGCGGATGCGAGCAGGGGCATGTATCTTGGAAAACCCGGAATCACAGGCCTGATACAACTTCGTTATCCGGAAAAAATCCATGACGATGAACGCCTGAAGCTGGCCGTGCAGTATGCGAGAAATCACTCCGTTTTTATGGACATAGAAATAATGCTGCGGACCGCGCTTTTCTGTATCATGCGCGGCAAGCGCAACAATGAAGGAGGCGAACAAGGACATGCCGAAAACGGTGCTTGAATTCGAAAAACCCATCCTCGAGCTCGAGAAGAAAATAGAAGAGATGAAATCCGTGATGCAGGATCTCGATATCGGCGGTGAAATAGCCGCGCTCGAGACGAGAATAGACGAATTACGGCGCTCAGTCTATTCGAATCTCACGCGCTGGCAAAAAGTGCAGCTCGCGCGGCATCCGGACCGCCCCTACACGCTCGATTACATTTCACGGGTTTTTACCGATTTCACTGAATTGCACGGCGACCGGCGCTTTGCCGACGACAAGGCGATCGTCGGGGGATTTGCCCAACTCGAGGGCAGGACCGTCATGGTCATCGGCCATCAGAAGGGACGCGACACCAAGAGCAATCTCTACAGGAATTTCGGCATGGCCAATCCGGAGGGCTATCGCAAGGCCTTGCGCTTGATGGAAACGGCGGCCAAGTTCGGAAAACCGGTGATCACGCTGATCGACACTCCGGGCGCATATCCCGGTATCGAAGCCGAGGAGCGCGGCCAGGCGGAAGCCATCGCCCGGAACCTATTCGTCATGTCTCAACTGCCTGTTCCGATCATCGTCGCCATCATCGGCGAGGGCGCTTCCGGCGGGGCATTGGGCATCGGCGTCGGGGATCGCATATTGATGCTCGAGAACACCTGGTATTCCGTCATCGCGCCCGAGTCCTGTTCCAGCATTCTCTGGAGAAGCTGGGATTACAAGGAGCAGGCGGCTGAAGCTCTGCGGCTTACCGCGCCGGATCTGCTGGAAGAGGGGATCATAGATCGCATAGTTCCGGAGCCGCTCGGAGGAGCGCACAGGAATCCGTCCGAGGCGGCGAGGCTTTTAAAGGAAGCTCTGAGCGAGGAGCTCGCTTCCCTGCTGAAAATAAAGCCGGATCAGCTTGTGATAAGGCGCATAAGGAAATTTTCCGCCATGGGCAAGGTGGCGGAGTAGCATTTGATGACGCCTCCGGCATCGCGTTCCCATACCGCGACCATCCGTGTGCGATACGCCGACACGGATCAGATGCACATCGTGTATAACGGCAAGTATTTCGAGTATTTCGAAGTCGGCCGCACGGAAATGTTGCGTTCATTCGGATTGCCGTACGCGGAACTGGAGGCGGACGGCACCCGCCTGCCGCTGATTGAAGCGCATTGCGAATACATGCAGCCCGCGCGATACGACGACCTGCTGCTCATCGAGAGCACGGCTCACGATTTCAGGCAGGCGCGCCTGCGCATCGATTATGCGGTCAGACGGGAGCGCGATGGAATTCTGCTGGCGAAAGGCCACACAATTCACGCATTTCAGAGTATACGCACTGGCAAGCCGACACGTCCGCCCGCGAATTTCCTTGAAGCCATGGAGCGGGGACCCGTCAAAGGTTAGCTCGAAGCGCACATCGAGCCATATACGGCGATCGGGCGATGCCCGGACTTCAGCGGACTGCGACGCTTTCGGCAGGACGTATGGATCTCCAAAGTCGCCGGATACACGAAAGAGTCAAAAAAAACGGTTTGCCGAAGCCATGTGATCTTCGG
>CAYLZD010000025.1:0-64750 GCA_964388275.1 uncultured Chromatiales bacterium | reverse complement strand
CGCACTCCGCCTCCTCCACCTCCCCCCCCGGCCCCTCCACCTCCTCCGCCGCCCCCTCCGGAGCCTGTGTTCACCGCGGAGGTCCGGGCGTACGGAGTCGACGATCAAGGCGACGATTCGCCGCAGGCCTTACTGAGAATAGAGGAATTCGTCGGCACTCAGATGTTCCCGGTGCTCCCGTATGTGTTTTTCGAAGAGAATTCGGATGAGATCCCGATTAGATACCGGAAAGTATCCAGGGACGAAGCGGAGCTCTTCCGGCCCGATTCCCTGCACAGCACGGATGCCATCGCCGTGCACCACGACGTTTTGAACGTCATCGGCAGCCGGATGCGCCGCTACACGGAATCGAGCATAGTGATAGTCGGCTGCAACTCGGACGAGGGCCGTGAAAAAAGGAATACGGCCCTATCCCGCCGCCGTGCCGAGCGGGTACGCCGATATCTCCGCGATGTCTGGAATATTTCCGACAAGAGGATGGAAATCAGGCTTCGAAACCTGCCCGCCATGAACTCGACGATTTTCGAAAAGGACGGAATAGAGGAAAACCGGCGTGTGGAGATTCAGACCGAAAGTTGGGAACTACTGCACCCCACAGCCGTCATAGACACGATTAAAATGGCAACGCGACCCGTCATACGTTTCCGGCCCGACATTGAGGCCGAAGCGGGAGTCGAATTCTGGAGAATAGACGTTCTGCGGAAAGACTCGACGTTGAAGAGCATCGGCGCTTCCGGCGTTGCTCCGCCGTTGCTGACCTGGGATGCGAGCACCGAACATGGACTGGATTTCGACGCCGCCGCCCCTCTCCGCTATAGGATGACAGTGAGAGACGGCCGGGGCCGCGAGCTCGTGACGGAGACCAGAGACATCGGCATCGAGCGGCTGGACATACGGCGCAAAAGGAGCGAACGCATCGAGGACAAGCTTATCGACCGATACGCGCTGATACTGTTCGATTTCAACAAATCGGACATACGCGGCGTAAACAAAAACATAATCGAGCTCGTGCGCTCCCGTATCGACAGTCAGTCGACGGTATTCGTGACCGGCTACAGCGACCGGATCGGGGACGCCGCGCACAACCGCGAACTCAGCGCCAAAAGAGCCGACGAGGTGCTGCGCGCGCTGAACATACCGCGCGGATACTCCGCCGGTCTCGGAGAGGACATGCGTCTTTTCGACAACGATCTGCCGGAGGGCCGGACCTACAGCCGAACGGTCCTGATCAGGGTCGAGACACCGGTGGAATACGAAGCGGACGGGCATTGATCAGATGCTGCTGATTCTGTGCATCGGCAATCCCCTGCGCCGCGACGACGGCGCCGCGCGCGTTCTGGCCGAGCGACTTGAAGCGAGTCCTCCGGAGGGTGTTACGGTGATCGCCGCGCATCAGCTTCTGCCGGAGCATGCCGAGGACATCGCGGGTTCAAGCGCCGTACTGCTGGCGGACGCATCGGCCGGAAACGAGATCGGCGTCTCGATAACGCCTTTCACCGGAGACCCCGATTCGAGGCCGGACCTGCACGGATTCGGTCTGCCGGCTCTACTCGCTCTGTCGAAAAGCATTTCCGGCGCCTGCACGCCGGCGTATGTGCTGAGCATTCCGGCGTTCGATTTCAGCCACGGCGAAGGGCTGAGCCCGCGCACGGAATCGTTCGTCGACGAGGCGGTGCAGGCGGCGCTCGCATTTGCCTCAGCCCGCTCCGGCGAACAGACGCATGATTTCTGAGCCGCTTCGGACAGTATTATCCGGCATTCCGCAACGCGGACGCGGAAGCCGGCGTACGGCCACATTGTTCTGCCGGATTCGATGCGGAAGGATGTAGTATCAGCGATTCCCTGTCACCGCACAACAAGACATTTCCGCGCCGTCACCGTCGCACCTGAGCGCAGCACGTAGAAATACGTGCCGACCGGCAAGGCGCCGGGCATGAATACAACGCGATGAATCCCGGCGTCCATGAACCCCGCATCGAGCACGCGGACCGTGCGTCCGATGGCGTCCGCCACTGAAAGCGTGACCATAGCCGCTTCGGGCGTCCGGTATTCTATCGTCACGTGCAGTCCCGCGGCCGTGACAGGTTCCGGGTAGGAAGCCGTTACGCTCCAGCCAGCCTGAGGATCTTGAGGCGCATCAAATGCGTTTCCGCTTCCGAATTCGTAAGCGCCGATATCGATGGGTTCACCGCGCGGGAAACCGTTGAAGTCGGCCGACGGAGCGTCCTTCACCATGGCGCCGCCGTTGATGGCGCGTGATCCCGCCCTGAGGCGCAGATCCGGCGCATAGCGCGAGGAGTCCAGGAACAGCGATCCGGCGTCCGACTCCACGCGCGAATGAGCGTCCTGTCCGGATGCGGCGGTCCACTCTCCGTTATCGATCTGGGTCAGCGAGAAGTCCATTTGGCCGGTTGCCACCGCTCTTTCCGGCGCGCTCATGTGCCACAGGTTGTAATCTCCCGTGTAGCAGCTTATGCTGTCGCCGTAAAAATTGAGTCCGGTATTCTCGCCGCCGGAGATTATGCAGTTGAACAGCTGCAGTGTGTTTCCGCCGCCCGGATTTTCTATGCCGACATTGGCCACATAGCATGTATGCAATGTGCAGTTGATAAGCCGCGCCGCCACACCGCGCCGCGCTACAGCGTCATAGTCCAATTCCACGTTCACTCCGTTGTCGTAGCCGATGCAGTTGATCAATGTGACGTTGTTGCGCCATAGCTTGTAACCGCCGCCGTATGTCGCCTTGGAGGCCGCGCAGTTCGTGAGCACGATGTCCGTCCCGCTTATGTCGAAACCGTCTCCGATACCCCAGGTCTCGCAGTTGTGGAAACGGATGTCCGACACGCCGTCGTGACCGAGGGCGAATCCGTCTGCGTTGTCGAAAGCGCCGGCGGTGATATATGCCTTGCAGTTCTGCACCGTCCCTTTGTAGATAAGGTCCGTCTCCCCCTCGGGCGTGCAGTCGAGGCCGTATCCTCCCGCCCCGCCGTAGTAGTCGTATATGATGCAGCTGTCTATCAGGAAGTCGTGCACCGTCCCTTTCATGCTTATGCCCCCAGTGACAGCCGTAATCGTGATTTTCTTGAGTTCGAGATACGAGCAGCCGTAAAAGGACATGCCGTCGTCGCGCCAGTTTCGCACGTTGAATCCACGGAATTTCATGTGCGAATGGGAAAGCAGGCAGCCGTTGTTGCCGGTCGTGACTCCTGCGCCATCGATGTAAACAAGCTCGTTTCCGTATGCCGCGACCGTGATAGGCGCTTCCGCGCTGCCGTCGCGCACGGAAATCAGCTGCTCGTGGTACTCACCCGCCCTGATGTAAAGTACGTCCCCCGGGTTCAAGCGGTCCATGGCGTATTCGAGCGTTTGCCACGGATTGCTGAAGGATCCGTCTCCGTCGAGGTCGCTTCCCGACTGTGACACGAAATAGTCGGTTGAGAGAGACGGAATGCTTATTCCTGCCTGGAGCAGTAATACGGCTATTGAAACGAATTTCGCTTTTGCATGCATGTCGTCTCCGATGCCTGATTATGACAAATGAAATGACTTCCGACACACTTCGAAACCGAGATTTCGGAATCCCGTCAAGGGACCCGTCGGGTCGCCCGGTCATCCGCACAGCCCCATCCGCCCCGATTTCGGGGAGCAAGGAGTTTCGGATCAACGACGAATCTTGAGCGATATTATAGAAAGGACGGGACAATGTCAAGGAAGCGAACAGCGTCACCAGGGTGGGGGCGGGCGACATCTTCATAAGTTCCGCCATGAGCTCAGCTGCCATGCGCGGAAAAGCCGAGGCCGAGCCGCAGCTGCGAAAGCGCCTTGGAGGGCGCTGGATGGCTATCCCGGAGTCCGCAGGTTTCCGTGACCGGGGCTCCTCATTTACGCCGGTGCGACTCCGAATTCCACTCCGAGCGACCGGAATAGTTTTTCCGTACGGATTGCAATTCGGATAATATATTACTACAATAGTACAAGCAAGCACATTCGATCATCAACGCCGAAGTCCTCTCATAATATGAGAGGTAATTTTCCGTTTCACTTTAACAGGAGACCGCGATGCAGTCTATAAGGCAATTCGCATACCTGCTGCTTGCAGCATTGATTCCCGCTTCCGGCCTGCTATCCCAGAGCGCCGGACCGGCGACATACCTGGAGATCCCGTCACCCACGGTGGCGAGGACCTTCCATTACCAGGGCTGTCTCACGAGACCCGACGGTACGCCGCAGCCGGACGACACATACACGATCAAATTCGAGATTATCGATCAGGCGATAAGCGTCGGAGCGGTGCTGTTCTCGGAGACGGCGCAGGTGCAGGTAACGAAGGGATTGTTCGAGCACGCGATCGGAAGCGTCGACACCGTCAACAACAGATTGAATCCTCACATCTTTCAAAGGCGCACGGCGCTTCGCCTGACCGTGAACAACGAAGTCCTCCAACCCCTGATACCGATTCATCCCGTGCCGCTGGCGATGGTGGCACTGTATGCAGACTCGCTCAAGCAGCCGCTTCCCCCGGGTCCCATGGGTCCTGCCGGTCCCATGGGTCCTGCCGGTCCCGCAGGTCCGAGAGGTCCGGCCGGGCCTCCGGGCGGCGTAGGCGACACGGTAGTAAAGGTCAGCATCGATTCGTTGATTGTGCTCGGCGAATCGCAGCACTATGGACCCGAATACTACATATACGAGGATCCCGTATCGGGCGTGAAGGACACCACGCGCATCTGGGGCGGGCAAATACGCATACCAGACGGCGCGGGCGGCGTAGCCGTGGAATTCGACCGCGACCGTTCGATTCACAACATCCCCGAGTATTACATCGGCACGGATCCGGCCACCGGACGGAAGGACACGACCATAATCGCCGGCGGCTACGTGGCGGGTCGAGGCATCGGGATCACCGACGGCCGGGGCAACATCCCGGTTGGATTCACCGACACCAAATCCTGGCATGAAGTGCCCGAGTACTACATCAAAGAGGATCCGGCTACCGGCAAACGCGACACCACCATTCTCCATGGAGGAGACGTGATAAGCAGGAGAATCGGGGTGTTCGACGGTGACGGAAATCCGAAGATCGTCTTCAACGAATCGATGTCCGTGCACAACGTGCCCGAATACTACATCCGCACGGATCCGCGGACTGGAAAAAAGGATACCACCATCATAAACGGCGGCCAGATCACAGGCGCGGGCTATTGGACCAGGGATGAGAACGGCAATCTGACGAGCGGGATAACCAGAAACGGACGCGGGGACTTCACAGGCGTAACCATCAGGGATTCGCTCGGCAATCCCGCGGCTTTCTGGGACAAAGACGGAGTCTCGCATCACTATCGTCCGGAATTCTTCTACGGCGGAATCGAAATACCACTCGAGAACGGCAACATTCTCCGGATCGATCCTGTCGAAGGTATCACGATCAAATCCCCAACCGGCGCTTTCGTGGGACACATCAATCCGGACGGCGATTTCAGATTCATTGGTCAGAAAAACAATATCATCGCCACGAAGAGTCACGGCACACGCATGATGTACGCCATGGAGTCGACGGAGCTCCGTTTCACAGACTACGGGAGCGCACGGCTGTCGGGAGGATTCACGGAGGTGCTGCTGGATCCAATGTTCCTGGAAACCGTCACGATAGACGAAAGGCATCCGATGATAGTCGCGCTGACGCCGACCGCCGCATGCAAAGGCCTATACGCGGAGAGCAAGGGCGCGGATCGCTTCACGGTGCGTGAACTCGCGGGCGGAGTTTCTAACGCGACCTTCGACTGGCAGGTGGTGGTGAAACGCCGCGGTTACGAAGACGAGAGGATGGCGCCGTACGCTCCGGCCGCGACAAAGGAGGAGCAAGCGGTTCAGAAGGCCGCGCGCATGGCGCGATATCCCGGGGCGCGCGGCCCCGCCGCGGAGATCGCGGTCTCGGCTGGAGAGCAGACCGGAGGATCCATCGCACGTCCGGAACCAGGCGGCGCAGGCAATCGGCTGCGTGGCCTCCTCGATGCCAGGAACGGTACCCGGTCACCCGATGGATCCAGTTCCTCGCGCAAAGGGAGGACGCGATGACTCGGCTTATCATCGCCGCCGCCATTCTAATGCTGGCGGCCGCGGAAGACGCATTCGCACAAGCAAGCGCGTCGTTCCTGCTCGAGCGCGGAGTGATTTCGGCTGGCGGGAGCGGGCCGGGAGCGCCGGCGAGCGCCTCCTTCACTGCCATGTCCATTGCCGGACAGGCGTCGGGCGCATTGAACTCGGAGAACCGGGATTACCGCATGTCATCAGGCGCGATTTGTCTGTTCTGCCGTCGAGCTAGCACAACGAAATACGGAATCGTGCCATCGCCGGTACAAAGCGAGCTCGCGCAGAATTATCCCAACCCATTCAATCCGCGGACGATGATTGCCTATCATTTAGCGGACGCTGGAGAAGCGACTCTTCGGATTCTGGACATGCATGGCCGGACAGTCGCCATTGCCGCCCGAGGAGCGCATGAAGCGGGCCGGCATACTGTGGTTTTCGACGCGGGACAACTGCCGGGAGGCGCATATGTGTTCGAGCTGCAGACGCGTGAAGGTTCCCTGCGCCGGCTGATGACACTGATCAAATAACCGTTTTCAATATTTCGCTGCGCGGGTCATCCTTCGCAACCGGAGGATGACCCGCGCTCGCGTCACAGGAGTCCGGGACTCCTTTCCACCCTCCGCTGTTTTGCGTATCTTAAAGCGTTTAACAGCAGGAAATAACCCATGCGACCAATCGCATCATTGGAAGATATCTACAAAATCATCTACACAGAGCATCATGATCCGTATACCGTTCTCGGCATACATCAGATTCTCTGGCGCAAGAAGCCGGCGGTCGTAATCCGGGCCTTCCTTCCGCGCGCCGCGGAAGTATACGTTCTCCGCGAGACGGAAACAGGCGGCGTCGAGGAAACGGCCATGGACCGCGCGCATCAGGAAGGCTTCTTCGAGGCGCTGTTCCGGGGCGAGGAACGGATTTTCCGCTATCGTCTCCGCGCTGTCGGCGACAGCGGTTCCGTAGCGGAATTCCACGATCCGTACGCGTTTCTTCCGCAGCTGACCGAATTCGACCTGTACCTGTTCGGCGAAGGGAACCACTACAAAATATACCGGAAACTCGGGGCCAGGCCCATCACGGTGGACGGCATCGGAGGCATCGAATTCGCGGTATGGGCGCCCAACGCCCGGAGCGTCAGCGTAATCGGCTCCTTCAACAACTGGGACCGGCGTTCGCATGCCATGCGTGTGCTCGGTTCGTCCGGCGTCTGGGAGATCTTCGTTCCCGGACTCTCCGAAGGAGAGCTGTACAAGTTCGAGATAAAGACGCGCGACGGACATATTCTCGACAAAACCGATCCGTTCGCCGAGTACATGGAGGTCCGCCCGCGCACTGCATCCATAACATGGAGAAGCCGTCACGAGTGGAACGACTCCGAATGGATGAAAGGACGACGGAATTACAGGGCGCAGGAGAAGCCCGTCACGATATACGAGGCGCATCTCGGCTCCTGGCGCCGTCCCGAGGTAGACGTTGAAAATCCTCCCGCGCAGCTGAGCTATCGCTGGATAGCGGATGAGCTGATCCCATACATAAAAGACATGGGGTACACTCACGTCGAACTCATGCCCATTATGGAGCATCCTTTCGATGGTTCCTGGGGCTATCAGGTGACCGGTTATTTCGCTCCGACAAGCCGCTACGGCACGCCGGACGATTTCCGCTACTTTGTGGACCGCATGCATCAGAACGGCATCGGCGTCCTTCTCGACTGGGTCCCGGCGCATTTCCCGAAGGACCAGCATGCGCTTGGCCGTTTCGACGGCACCCCCCTGTACGAGCATCAGGATCCGCGGGAAGGCGAGCACATGGACTGGGGCACATTCATTTTCAATTACGGCCGGAACGAGGTCCGCAATTTTCTCATCGCGAACGCGTTGTACTGGCTGGACGAGTTCCATATCGACGGTCTTCGCATTGACGCCGTCGCTTCAATGCTCTACCGGGATTATTCCCGCAAGGAAGGCGAATGGGTACCCAACCAGTACGGAGGGCGCGAGAATCTGGAAGCCATCAACTTCATTCGCCAGCTCACTTGGGCGGTTCACATGAACCACCCCGGAGCGCTAGTGATAGCCGAGGAGTCGACTGCGTTCACCGGCGTGACTCATCCGTCGGACAACAACGGACTCGGTTTCGATTTGAAATGGAACATGGGCTGGATGCACGACATGCTCGTGTATTTCGCGCGCGATCCCCTGTTCCGCTGCCATCATCACGACGAGCTTACTTTCGGCCTGTTGTATGCGTTCAACGAGCAATTCACGCTTCCCATCTCGCATGACGAGGTGGTGCACGGCAAGCAGTCCCTGCTCAGCAAGATGCCGGGAGACTACTGGCAAAAATTCGCGAACGCGCGGCTGTTTCTCGGCTTCATGTACGCCTACCCGGGCAAGAAGCTTCTATTCATGGGGCAGGAGTTCGGCCAGTGGAACGAATGGAATCACGACGACACACTCGACTGGAATCTCCTGAATTTCGACGCTCACAAGCAACTTCAGACTTGGGTGCGCGACCTCAACGGGCTCTATCGCGAGGAGAGAGCCCTGCATGAAGTTGACACTTCTTGGGAAGGATTCAGCTGGATCGACTTCAAAGACAGCGCGCGCAGTCTGCTCTCATTCGAGCGCATCTCCCGCGACGGCCGCGAGCGGATCGTAGTGTTATGCAACTTCACTCCGGTTGTGCAAGAGCAGTATCGTCTCGGGGTGTCGGAACCCGGCGCGTACAGGGAGATGGTCAACAGTGACGCCGGCTGTTACGGCGGCAGCGGAGTCGGGAATTTCGGCATGGCGCATTCGGAGGAAATCCCGTGGCATGACAGGGGCCATTCGATAAATCTGCGCGTGCCTCCGCTCGGAATGCTGATCCTAAAGAGAATCGATTGAACCGGACACGGCGCAGTGCGCCGGGTCTGCCGCGCGCACATCCGACGGCGGACATCCCGCAGGCAGGTTTATCTGGCGGTGTCGGTATCGAAATAGACGTCACCGTCAGCCGAAGCGTCCCTGCATAGAAACATGGCCGAGATCGGAGGCAGCGCGATTTCGCCGCCGCTAACAGTTGCGATGGGGCTCGCGGACGCGCGTTCATCGTCCGCCATGACGCGCCATACGCCGTCGGGAATTCCGAAACGGGCCGCTTGCCTGTCATTGGGATTGATCAGCGCAGCGACCGCGTCGTCGCCTTTGTCGCTCCCGCGCAGGATGAAGCCGCCGGCGACTGGTGCGTCAGGTTTCAGAAACTCGTAACAGTCGGGAGAAGCGCGCCTCAGGGCGGGAAACATTCCGCGGATCGCAATCAAGCCGCGGTAGTAGTCCGCGAGTTCGGCATTGGCGTCGAGATGCTCGTAGTTGATCCAGTTGGTTTCGTCGTCCTTCTCATAACTGTTGTGATCCAGTGTTCCGAAAGGCGCGTCGGGCAGGCGCCGCCGGGCGATCACCTTGCTCCTGCCGTATTCCTGGCCGTGCTCGAGCATCACCGTCCCCTGGCTGACCATCAGCATGAAGGCGGCGAGACGGGCACGTTTCAGGCCCTGCCCTTTCAGAGCCGCGTTCCGGGCGATACCTCGAACAGGCCGGTGCTCGCGCGCATCGCCGATTGCTATGCGAATGAAATCACCAAGAGTATAACCGTCATGAGCGGCGAGATAATTCACCGAGTGAGCGGCGTCAAGAAATGGGCCCCCGAAGCGTTCGGTAGATCCCGTCACCCATTTGCCGAACGATTCCGGAGGATTCCACCCCCAATTCCCGAATATGTAGCCGCGGTCGTGCACAGGGTGCGAGCCTTTCACGCCGTTTCTGAAGACGTCGTTCCAGCTCCCCATGCCAAGTTCGGAAAAGCGCTTCAAGTCGTAGCGGCCGCCGCCCCAGGCCTCGCCGATCAGTATGACGTCCGTATTGACCTCCCGCGCGCGCCTTATGATCTCGACGACGGTGTCCTGATCCAGCAAGGCCGCGAGGTCGAAGCGGAATCCGTCAACGTGATACTCTTTCATCCAGTGCAGGAGACTGTCGATTATCAGCCGGCGGGACATCGGGCGAGCGCTGTGGAAGTCGTTGCCGCAACCGCTCGAGTTGGTCCAGTTGCCGCGCTCGTCGGAGCGGTAATAATAGTAACGGTCGATGTATTTCAACGGTTGCCGATCGTACTGGGATGTGTGATTATAAACCACGTCGAGCAGGACCGCGATTCCCGCGGAATGCAGTTCCTTTACCATCCGTTTGAACTCGTCAACCTGGCGGCCGCCGGTATCATTCCATACGCCTGGAAGAAAGGACGCGCCCGTCGCATATGTCGGCTCCGGCGTGAAGAAGTAAGAGGTCATGTAACCCCAGTGATTCCTCTCGTACGGATTCCAAGTGTTGAACATGCCTCCCGCGGCGCGGCGATAGGGCAGTTCCATGGAGGCGAAATGCTGGCAGGGCATCAATTCCACTGCATTCACACCCAGGGACAGCAGATGATCGATCCCTCCCCTGCTTCCGCGCGTCGCGAGGCCCAGGTAGGTTCCCGCAAGGGCGGGCTCGACTCCGGAAGAACCGTGCGCAGTCGCGTCCCTGACATGCGCTTCATAGATCACGAGATCCCGGGGATGGATGCGTACCGGCTCGTCATCGCC
Organism: uncultured Chromatiales bacterium; assembly: GCA_964388275.1. Classification (GTDB taxonomy): domain Bacteria; phylum Bacteroidota; class Ignavibacteria; order SZUA-365; family SZUA-365; genus JARYLZ01. The sequence goes on along the minus strand of CAYLZD010000025.1, from coordinate 54,039 downwards.
CCAATCGAACAACGGAGACTCAGCGGGAATATGGCTCCTGCCTTCATGCAGATAGGTGTTGCGCGTGGTCACGGCGCGGCTGTAGGGATCGGCGATGCGCACGGATGGATCGAACATCTCCCCGTCGCCGCGAGGTCCGTCGACGGCGTAGGAATAATAGCGACAGCTTCGATCCGCCGGCATGCGCGCTTCCCAAACGCCGTCCGCGTCCCGTTCCATCGCGCTGGGCGTTCCGCTCTCATCGTCGAGATCCCGATGCAGATACAGGGTCACGGCGGAAGCTCGAGGAGCGAAGAGCCTGAATACCAACACATCATTTTCCAGGTTGCAGCCCAATGGCTTGGCGGAGACGAATTCGTTCAGGATTCCGTCCGGTATCAGAGGCACGGAGCCGAAGTCGCACACAGAAACCGCGTAAGACGCGTCCGGCGCGGGGGCCTCGGTTTTCAGGACGACCAGCGTTTCGAGGCCTTCCACGGAATGTATCGGAAGATCAGGTTCGAAACGGAAGTCTTTCGGCGACAGGAGGCCGGGATTCCCGTCGAAAGTCAGGACTACCTTGTCTCCGGCCTGCAACACGGCGGATATCAGTTTCATCAGCGGTTCTCTGAGGGATCACACATGCGGATAAAATACGTAATCCGACACATTCATTGATACTTGCCGGACCGGCGGCTTCCAGCTATTTTGCTTGATGTTCCTGCCGACCGATCACATCTCTCATTATCGAAGCGACGCCGAAATTTTCGATTATTTCAAGGATTTCAGCCCTGTAAACGCCGATGGAGCACGGAGGATACAGCAAGCGGTTTTCGCGGAAGCATGTATACCCGCTAACGGATTGATTCTGGACGCCGGTTCGGGCAACGGTTGGCTGGTGAGACGCATACCAGAAGGCGGTCCGGCCGTCGTGTGCCTGGATCTGGGAATGCACAATCTGAAAAAAATCAAAGAAATCGCTCCGCATGCTTTATGCGTTTGTTCTTCACTGGAGCGCCTGCCGTTCCGATCGGGCGTTTTCGAGCGGGTGGTCTGTTCCGAGGTGCTCGAGCATACGGTTCATCCGGAGACTGTGGTCAGCGCCTGCACCGGCGTTCTGGTTAGTAAAGGCCGCTTCATAGCCAGCACACCTTACAGGGAGAAGATCCGTGAAACCCTCTGCATACACTGCAATCGTCCGACGCCGGTCAATGCGCATCTTCACAGTTTCGACGAGAATCGTCATCACCGCTGTATGGCGACGGCGGGACTCTCAGACCTGAATCATAAGCTGATTCAGAACAAGTATTTCATGGCATCACGGCTTTCCTGGCTTCTTAGAGCCCTGCCCTTCCGACTTTGGAGAATACTCGATGCCGGGTGTAATTTGCTAGCGCCGAAAGCGGCCACCATAGTCGTTTCAGGCGTCAAGCACGAAAAGGACAACCGAGGGCAAAGCCCGCAATACATATGACATTCGGCTCCATCAGCAAAATCTTCGCCTTAGCGGCATTAAGCATATTTCCATATCGGCACGCCACGGCCCAGTCCGTATCAAAGATCGCGGATCTTCCGGGCTCGGCGCTGATTTCAGGCATTCCACAGCATACAGGATGCCATCTGCCGGCCGCAGGACGTGTTCGCGGACTCGTGCTCTTCATTCAGACGGCCAACGACGACCTAGGCGACGCGGATTGGAAGCTGAACGAAATGCCCTCCTGGGCCGGGCGTTTCAAGGCCCGCCTCCGGGATTACTTCGGCGACATGTCGAACGGGCGGCTGCAACTGGAACTGGACGTCCATCCATCCCTTATCGTCACGCAAGCAACCGAGCACAGTTACCTGAACGCCGGAAAAAGACTCGGCCAGGCGAACCGGGACATTCTCCAGTCGCTCGACGCCGCACTCGATTACGCGCCTTACGACAACTGGCGCAGCGTAGGCAACGCGTACAACGTTCAGCCTGAACCCGACAATGAGATCGAGCTTATTATCACGCTTTATCGAAGAGTCACATTCTCCTCGTTCTTCGGATTTTCAGGAGTGTCGGATCTCGGTTTCGAGGGATATCTGTTCGTGGACGGTGGCGCGCGAAGGATATACGGCGGCAGCGGAGAATACAACGACGCGCGGGCATCAGGAATCACGGTTGTCAGGACGCCGGGCAGCGGCATTGTCATGGATGAGGATTGGGCCGTCAACGTATCCATACATGAACTCATGCACAAGTTTTTCGGAGAAGGACATCCGACGGACCTGTACGGCGGATTGGGAGTGCTCTCGCACGGCGCGGGCGGAGTGGCAATGAGCAGTTTCGAGCGCCACACGCTCGGCTACATAAATTATCGGGTGATTCCGCACGGGATCGACAGCACGATAACTTTGTCGGACTACGTCACCACCGGCGATGCCGCCGTACTGTCCTTGCCGGAGGCCCCCAACTGGCATTACGCCTTCGAATACCGCCGCCGTTTGTCGCAGTACGACACCGCGCCTGCGGACGGCATTTTCATATACCGGATATACACACCGACCGGTTCGAGCCAGAAACAGCTGCAGGTCATAAGCGCCGCCGGAGCGCATCAATGGGAACTGGACAGCGTCACGGGCAAACCTTTCAGACTGCACCCCGATCCGATCGGCGGGTACAACGAGTATCAGAAAATCCCCATCGACGGGAAGACGTACTATGCGGACGGCTGGTGGGGCGAACCGAAGTCCGCGTTTACTCCCGACCGGCCGAATTTCACGACCTGGCACAACCCATCGCCTGATTTCATCCGGAACCGAGACACGATACGCACGAATCTCTTCATTACTGTAGAGAGAATGGACGAACGTGAAGCTTCTCTGCGCATACGCTTCCGGACTCCCGCGATACTGAACGAAGAGATACTCGACGGGAACGATTTCAAATTATATCCGGCCTATCCGAATCCGTTCACCGGCGCTTCCCCCCTGTCTGTCGAATTCGATCTGCCGGAAGCGGGTCATGCGGCGCTCAGCATCATGGACTCATTCGGCAGGACGGTCGTGAGAGTCATCGATGGCTTTCTGCCTGCCGGACGTCATAAAAGATCCATTGACGCGCGCACGCTGCCCAGCGGCGTGTACTGGCAGGCGCTCGACTTCGGATCGGAAACAGCCCGCCGTCCGTTCCTGATAGCGAGGTAGCGGTCTTCCTCGAGCCGTGACGCAGCGGGATCACTGAATAAAACGACGCAGATGCCGGACAGGATACCGAAAGCGCTTCCCCCGTCGCGCAATTTCCTCGGCCTGGAGAGAGCCCGCTCCTCTTACAAAGGATCTTCGATCGTGATCGTCTCCGCTCCTTACGAGAGAACGGTTTCTTACGGCGGCGGTGCCGCCGAAGGGCCGGCGGGCATTCTCGCCGCATCGCACTACGTCGAGTTCTGGGACGAGGAATTCGGGCGCGAGCTGTGCCACGATCACGGGATCTGCGCGCTGAGTCCGCTCTCCTTCGACGGTCTCGACGCGGAACAGGCGCTGGAGCTGATCCACCGACAGGTCGCTCGGATTCTGGAGGACGGCAAATATGCAGTCACACTGGGAGGAGAACACACGGTTTCGACAGCACCGGCGCGTGCTCACCTCGCCAAGTATCCCGGATTGGGAGTTCTGCAATTCGACGCGCATTCGGACCTGAGGGACAGTTACAGTGGGACTCCGTGGAGCCATGCCTCGGTTATGGCCCGCATCTGCGAATTCCTGAATCCCGAGCGGTTGGTACAGGTGGGCATACGCGCGCAATGCATAGAGGAGAGCCGGATGATTGAAGCACGGCGCATACGAACCTTCTATGCGCACGAGTTCCGGGACATGAAAAACCGTCAACAGGCCGTGATCGACGCTCTGCCGCAGGAAGTGTACATCACTTTCGATGTGGATTTCCTCGATCCATCCATCATGCCCGCCACCGGGACGCCGGAACCGGGCGGCTGCCTGTGGGATGAAACCATCGCGCTCATTGAAGCCATAGCGGCCGAGAGACGAATCGTCGGGTTCGATCTCGTGGAACTCGCGCCGATGAAATGGCTGCCTGCTCCGACTTATCTCGCGGCGAAGCTCGTCTATAAAATTTTGAATGCGGCGTTCAGCGGCCGCTGAACCAGGCTTCCGCGCGTTCCATCGCCTGTTGCATGTCCTGAGGGGGTTCCGCCTCGACAAGGACGCGTTCGCCTGTGACGGGATGCTCGAATCCGAGCGTGCGGGCGTGCAACCCCTGCCGCGGCAGGAGTTCCAGCAATTCTCCGATGAAGCGTTTGTACTCTCCGGTCACCGCGCCGTACAATATTCTTCTCCCCCCGTAGGTCGGATCGCCGAAAACGGGATGCCGCAAATGGGCCAGGTGAACGCGGATCTGATGCGTACGCCCGGTTCGCAGGCGGAGACGCAGAAGAGACATGCATCCGAAATCGTGCAACACCGTGTATTCGGTCAAAGCCGTCCTTCCGCCTTCGACGACGGCCATGCGTTTGCGGTCGCTCGGGTGCCGGGCGAGCGGGGCGTCGATCAATCCCTTTCGCGCCGACATCGAGCCCCAGACCAGGGCGATGTATTCCCGATCGATGGTCCTCTCGGCGAATTGCCTCGACAGCGAGCGATGAGCTTCGTCGGTGCGCGCGACACAGAGCAGGCCGGAGGTTCCCTTGTCTAGCCGGTGAATAATACCCGCCCTCTCCCTTCCGCGTTCGAGCGAAAGATTGGCGGTGTGCCATAACAAGGCATGGACGAGGGTTCCCGTCCTGTTCCCGTGTGCCGGATGCGTGACCATGCCGGCAGGCTTGTTCACAACGAGCACGGCGTCGTCTTCGTAACGGATGTCGAGCGGTATGTTCTCCGCTTCGACGGCTGGAGGAGGAGGTTTCGGGGATATGCAGAACACGACGTCGCCCCGTCCTACCGGCCGTCCGGGTTTGGTGACCACCTCCTCGTTCACCCTTACACGGCCCTCGGCGATGAGATTCTGAACCTTCGTCCTGCTCGCGCTTTCGATCGATTTGGCGATGAACAGATCGAGACGGATTCTCTTCGACGCAGGCGCGGATCTGATAACATAGACGGTTTCCCCATGAGAATCCGATTCATGAATCTCCGCATCAGCGACTAATTCGTCGTGGCTTGCGGTACCGGAAGACTCGGAGAGCAAATCGCCGGTATCCGGACCGTATGACGGCGTGGATGCGGAATACTGGCTGTTTTCGCCGGCCGTCGCGATATTATCGTCCAGATGCCCCAAGGCCCTCCGGAGATTCAGGGAGCGGAGTTCTCGGCAGCTGCGGATGCGTTGGGACGGCCGGGCGCGTCATCCTCGCCGCCGGTTTCCCTGCTCTCGACCGACCGGACCGTATTCGGACGAAGCTGAAAGATCAGCAATACGGCGCCGATAGTCACGGACGCATCGGCCACGTTGAAGATAGGCCAGAACTTGAATCCGCCGCCGCCCAGGTGAATGAAGAAAAGATCCAGATCCATGAAATCGACCACATTTCCCTGAAATACCGGTGCATAGCCGAAAATCAGACCGTAAAATGTCCTGTCCACCAGGTTGCCGAGCGCTCCGGCCAGTATGAGGGCCAGAGGCAGGCGCATGATCAGAGGGGCCGTCCTATGTTTCCAGAGATACCAGACTATCAGGCATGAAGCGGCGAAAGCGAAAACCGTCAGGACTCCTCTGCCGCCGACATCGATACCGAAAGCCATGTTCGGATTTTCGATGAAGGTGAGCTTCAGCCAATCACCCAGGAGCGGTATGGACTCGCCCAGATTCATTCCTTGCCAGGATATTCCGAGCGCGGGCAAATCCAGACCTTTCACGGCCAGTTTGGTCGCCTGGTCCAGGCCGAGCACGGCCAAGGTCAAATAGAGAATCCGCATTTTTTGGAGACCGAGGTTTGTCGTTATTCGCTTTTTGTAAGGTTCTTGCAGGAAACGCACATTCTGGCATGTGGAACCGCTTCCAGTCTCCCCTTCTCGATGAGGTTGCCGCAGGTGATACAAACCCCGTAATTGCCGCTTTTAATCCGCTGCAAGGCGTCGCTCAGATGAGAGATGAACTTGCGTTCCCGCTGGGCGAACAGAAAGGCCTTTTCGCGTTCCATGGCGTCGGTTCCCTGATCGGCCATGTGGAGAGAATAAGTGCTGTCGTCGTCATGAAATTCACCTGTCGACGAGTCCATCAAGCGCTCTTCTATGCTCGTCAATTCCTCGCTTGCATCCCTTATTTTATCGATGATTATGCTCTTGAAGTATTCCAATTCACCGGACGGATAGGTCGGATGCGCTCTCGCCGTGACCTGAACCCCTTCAGCGGGTTGGACGGGATGCCGCTTTGGCTGCGAAGCCGGTTTTTTAGTTGTGATGTCCTTCTTGGCGGCCTCTGATTTCCGGCGGTTCCTGGCGATATTTTTATCGGTTTCGACGGATTTTCTTGCTGACGGGGCAGGTTTCACGGGCCCGGTTTTCAGGGCGGACTTGCCTCTCTCCGTCGGTTTCGCCTTTTTCGATTCTGCCGATTTCCGGGGAGGTTCGGATTTCTTCACGGGAGATTTCTTGACACGAACGGGCTCTTTTTTCGCCGCCGGCTTGACCGCGGATTTCCGCTTCTGCTTGTCTTCAGTTTTCTTCGCCTGAAGAGGTTTCCTGGATTTTGTTGATTTATCGGCCGCTGCCGATTTCTTCGCCTTAAGAGGCTTCTTCTCCGCGGATGCTTTCTTCGACGACGCCGGTTTCTTCGCAGGCACTGATTTCTTCGGCGAAGCGGATTTCTTTGGAGATGCGGATTTCTTCGACTGACCGGCCTTTTTCACGGAGGCGGTTTTTCCGGAGGAGACGGCTTTTCCGGGAGAAACACTCTTTGTTGCCGCGTCGGACTTGCGGGCCGCGTGAACTTTTCCGGCAGGAGGAGCCGCTTTATCGACCGCCTTCTTTTTCACAGCGGTAGCCGCCTTTACCGGTGAAGCTCCGGCTTTGATTTTCTTGTTTTTTGTTGTGTCTTTCATGTTGCACCACGTCAAAGAAGTAATCCGATAGTCAGAATTTCACCCTTGAATCGCGCTCGTGATATGGATATCACACGAGAATTCATTGACCTGCAAGCTATCCGAACACTGGTCCGGTATTTCAGCCGGCATCAGCTTGACCGCCAGAGTCTCACGCCGAATATACGACTCTGTGCGTTCAATAGCATCACGCAATCGCTGCTCCGGAGTCGAATACAAGATCGCAATCCTGTCGACAACTTCAAATCCTTTCTCTTTCCTGAGGTTCTGTATCCTGCTGACGAATTCCCTGGCGATGCCCTCGTCGAGGAGCTCCTCCGTCAGCGTGGTATCCAGCGCGACAACAAGATCCGCATCCGTGCCGATCGTGAGCCCCTGTATGTCCTCATTCTGGAATTCGACGTCTTCCCGCTCTATCTCAAATTCCTCATCATCGACCGCAATCCGAAGCTTCCCTTCAGCTTCGAGACGTTCGATTTCCGATCGGTTCAGCAGCTTTATCCGCCCGGCAATTTTCTGGGCCGACTTTCCATATCTGGGTCCCAAGGACTTGAACACGGGTTTAGCTTTACGGATAACCAGCTCCGAATCGCTCGACAGGAATTCAATGCGCTTGATATTGGTCTCCTCAAGTATCACCTCCTCCATGCGGCGGATTTCCTCCTGCATGTATTCGTCGCGGGTCGCCAGAATGATGCGTGAAAGCGGCTGGCGGACCTTGATGCGCGTTTTTTCGCGCAGGCCGCGCGTCAGATAGACGACTCTCTGAGCATCGCGCATCCGGCGCAGCAACTCCTGATCCACCGGTCCGGCTTCAGGCAGCAGCTCGAGGTGCACCGATTCGCGAGCCCGGGAATCGCCTTCGGACAATCTACGGTAAAGGACATCTGCGAGAAAGGGCGCAAAAGGCGCCATAAGCATCGAGACGGCCCGGAGACAGGCATGAAGTGTTTGATACGCCGACAGTTTATCCTCCGACATCTCGCCCTTCCAGAAGCGCCTTCTGTTCCTTCTGACATACCAGTTCGAGAGCTGGTCGACGCTGAATTGACCCACCGCGCGCGCCGCGGCCGTTACGTCGTAGGATTCCATTTCCGACGTGTACTCGTATATTAGGGCGTTCAGTTCAGTCAATATCCATCTATCGATTTCAGGCCTGCGATCCAGAGGAAGCTCGGGCTGGTCCAGAACGAATCCGTCGATGTTGGCGTACATCGCGAAAAACTGGTAAGTGTTCACCAGAGCCCGGAAAAAATTCTTCTGAACGTCCTCGATGTCCGCCACGTTGAATTTTTTCTGCCTCCAGGGAGGATTCACCGTGGTGAGGTACCAGCGCGTGGCATCGGCGCCGCAGGCGTCCAGCACAGTGAACGGGTCCACGGCATTGCCGAGGCGTTTGGACATCTTCTGCCCGTCCTTGTCGAGAATCAGTTCGTTGACTATGACGTTCTTGAAGGCAGGCTTGTCGAACAGGGCCGTGGCGATTGAATGCAGAGTATAGAACCAACCACGAGTCTGGTCGATGCCTTCGCAGATGAAGTCGGCTGGAAAACGCGCTTCAAAAATTTCCTTGTTCTCGAACGGATAGTGGAATTGAGCGAAGGGCATCGCGCCGGAATCGAACCACACATCGATAAGTTCCGGGGTGCGGCGATAGATTTTGCCGTCCTTCTCGAACAGAACCGTATCCACGAAAGGTTTATGCAGATCTATTTCCTCACGCGCAGGCCGGCGCCGGATGCCGTCCTGCTCGATGAATCCCTGCATCAATTCGTTTATGGAACCCACGCAGAATGCGTCGCCGCCGTCTTCGGACACCCAGATCGGAAGAGGCGTTCCCCAGTACCGGTCGCGTGAAAGCGCCCAATCCTTGTTTTCCTCGAGCCAGTTTCCGAAACGTCCGGACCCGACTTCGGGCGGATGCCAGCCAATCTCTTCGTTGAGCTGCAGCATTCGATGCGCATACGCGGTCGTGCGGATGTACCAGCTGTCGCGGGCATAATATATGAGCGGATTGTCGCAGCGCCAGCAATAAGGATAGGAATGCAGATAGTCCTTGGACGAGCGGTACAATCTGCCGCTTTTCTTCAAGTGGTAAAGGATATCGGGGTCCGCGCCGTCCTCGGTTCTTTCGTCGAAATGGATTGTTTTCACGAGTCGGCCGGCAAAATCTGTTACCTCCGGCACAAAACGCCCTCCTGGAGTGACCGGCAGCAGAAACGGCAGATCGTACCGGATCAGCATCTCGTAATCGTCGACCCCGAAAGCGGGCGCGATATGCACTATGCCGGATCCGTCTTCCGTTGTTACAAAGTCTCCTCCGATCACGTAATGCGCTTTCCTGTCCAACGGCATGTATGAGAACAGCGGCTCGTATTCCATACCGAGGAGATCCGCGCCTTTCACGGCTTCGAGCACCTCGTAGTCGCCCGTGATCACGCTCAATCTCTCCCGGGCGAGAATCAGTATACCGTGATCCTTCACGGCAGCGCGCACGTATTCGACGTCTGGATGCACTGCCAGCGCCACGTTCGCGATCAGTGTCCAGGGCGTGGTTGTCCATACCAGGAAACTCCCTTCACCGCTGCGCAAGGGAAATTTCACATACACATTCATGTCCTGGACATCCTTGTATCCGAGCGCGAGTTCGTGTGAAGAAAGCGGTGTTTCACAATGAGGGCACTGCGGCACAATTTTGAAGCCCTTGTAGAGAAGCCCCTTCCTGAAGTACTCGGACAAGGCCCACCACACGGATTCAATGTAATCGTTAGTGCATGTGATGTATGGCGAATCGAGATCTATCCAATACCCCATCCTTTGCGTGAGTGTGCGCCATCCCTCTGTCATCTCGATGTGATGCGTGACGAGGTCCCTGGCCTTCTCATTGAACGCCGACACGCCGTAAGTTTCAATGTCGGATTTCTGGGAAAATCCCAATTCCTTCTCGAGCGCGAGTTCCACAGGCAAACCATGCGTATCCCATCCCGCTTTGCGGAGAACGCGATGGCCGGTCATCGTCTTATAGCGACATATAAGGTCTTTGATCGTTCGCGAGATTACGTGGTGGATACCGGGCCGCCCGTTGGCCGTCGGTGGTCCTTCGTAGAAAGTAAAACTGCGAGCCTGGTCGCGGAGTTCTATGCTTTTTTCGAAGACGCTTTCGCGCTTCCAGACTTCCAGAATTTCGCGCTCGAGTTCTGGATATGAGATCGGATCCGGGAGTGGGTTGAACATGGTTATTCGGTGATGCGATTGCTCGACCGCGGCTTCGTGAGCACCGCGATGAGTGTCAGCACAAGACTGACGAGAAAACTGGAGGACAGGGGGATGTAGAGGCTGCTTCCTCCGAGCGGAATCCACATGTCCCCCGGCAGCTTGCCCAGCAAGGGGATGCCTCCGAAGAACAGAAATCCGGCGGTGAGCGCCGCAGCAAGCAGCGACAGCACAAAAACGAGACGCACGAAGTGAACGGCACTCTCTGACATGACGATCGGCTATGCAGGTTCTTTGAGCCGAGCCAACACGCCCTTCATTACCGCCGTGAGCTTCGGTTCTGCTTCACGTGCCGCGTTTATTATCGCCGGCACATTTACGGATTCGAGCGAGTCGGGGAAACATTCATCGGTGATTATGGAGAATCCGAGCACCTTCATTCCCATGTGAACGGCCACAATATCCTCAGGAACCGTGGACATGCCCACGGCATCGGCGCCTATCATGCGCAGAAAACGGTATTCGGCGCGGGTTTCGAAGTTGGGACCGGCGACTGCCACGAACACGCCGCTACGCAACGGTATTTTAAGATCGAGCGCCGTCTGCTCCGCGTGTTTCATCAGGTCCCGCGAGTAAGGCTCGCTCATATCAGGGAAACGGGGCCCAAGTTGCTCGTCGTTGGGGCCGATGAGCGGATTATCGCCGATGAGGTTGATATGGTCATGAATCAGCATCAGATCCCCGCGCCGGAAGAGCGGATTCATACCGCCCGCCGCGTTGGATACGATGAGCGTATCCACTCCGAGAAATTTCATGACCCGCACGGGGAATGTCACCTGCCCCAGGGTATACCCTTCGTAATAATGGAAACGGCCCTGCATCACGACGACGCTTACTCCGGCCAGCGATCCGAAAATGAGCTTGCCGTTGTGAGATTCCACTGTAGAAATCGGAAAATGCGGAATATCGGCATAGTCGATCTCCACCTCCCGTTCCATCTCGCGGACAAGGGCGCCGAGTCCGGTACCCAGAATTATTCCTATCCGCGGCGCAGAATCGGTCCGTGTACGGAGATAGTCGACGGTTTCCAGGATCAAAGAAAGCAGTTCACTCATTTTCCGTCTTCAATGATGCATCAAGTGAAGCGAGTATGGAAGCCAGTTCATCGGCGCCCAGCCCTTCATGCGCGGACATCCTCGGGGGAATCGGCACGGAGTCTTCAGCCGGCGCCGCTCCGTCTTTTTCGAGGGAACGCAGGAATTCGAGTTGCGAGACGAGCACTGCCTTTATTCGAGCAATTAGAGTTGCACGCCGCGCTCTCAACAGTGCGATTTCTTCGAGCACGGCGATTCTGGACTTGTGGGCGTCGTCGATCAGTGATTGCGCGCGACGTTCAGCGTCGCGAATGATCAACGCCGCCTCGTCGCGCGCATTTTTTCGCAGAACCATCCTCTCGTGTTCGGTCTGTGCGGCGATGACCGCCGCATTCGTGCGGTTCTGCTCGATGAGAGCAGCCGATGTGGCCTCCATTTTCGCCAGCATACCGGATAATCGCGTTTCCACGCTCCCCGAGGCGCGCCTACTCTGCCGGACTTCGGCGATTTCACGCCTGAGGGCCGCATTCTCTTTGATCAAATCCTCCAGTTTCACCGAAAGTTCTTCAAGATGATCGTGGACCTGATCTGGATCGTAACCCCGGAAACTTCTCTTGAAGGAAGTCGCCGGATTCTCGGGTTGCGGCTTCGCAGTGTCGTCTTGCTCTTTCGTTTTCATTGTCTCATACCGAATATGGCTGTACCTATGCGTATCATCGTCGCTCCCTCCTCGATCGCCGTTTCGTAGTCGCCGGTCATTCCCATGGACAACTCACACAGTCCGGCGGAGGGATACGCTGAATTCAATTCCCGCAGCATGGAATGCAGCATTCTGAATGATGGCCGGACCATCTCAGGATCTTCCACCTGTTCGGCTACCGTCATGAGTCCGGCGCAGAGCAGATTGGGCATCGCCAGCACGGTTTTCGCCAGATCGTTGACACCTGCGGGCGGCACACCCTGTTTGGAGTCCTCTCCGCTGACATTGACTTCTAGGAGCACCTTTGCGACAATCGCTTCGGCCTCCGCTCTCCTGTTTATCTCTTCGGCCAGCGCAATCGAATCGACCGAATGTATCAAGCCGCAAAACGGTAAAATCGTCTTCACCTTATTGCGCTGCAGATGACCGATCATATGGAACTCGTGCAGTTTCAGCAGCGGCCGTTTGTTCAAATATTCCTGCACGCGGTTTTCGCCGATATCGGTCAGGCCCAGCTCTATGGCGCGATTTATTTCCTCCACGGGCACCGATTTGGTTACGGCCACGATCTTCACCGAATCCGGGCTGCGACCTGCCCTTTCGCAGGCAGCGGAGATGCGAGAACGTATCTTGATCAGTCGATCGGTTAGCATAAGAACGTAAATATACCGGCCATGTCGCTCAAAAACAACGACTCTCATATTCACGACTGAGACGGAGCTACAATCCCGGATAAGCGAAAAACAGGCATATGAACATTCAATCTGCATTAACATTGCGAATAGCGCGCAGATTCGTTATGTTAACCCAGATATGCAAACCGCCGCGCATTTTTTCAGCTTCATCCAAAAGGACAACAAAGGATGAATGATTACACATTTCCTCCGACAATACTTTATGACGTGACGTCCGTCGGCGATGCCTATGTTGAACTGAGAGCTTTCGACTGCGCACTCCCCGAAGCGGAGCATTTCGAGCGCCATTTAGGAGGTTCCGCGGCTCATGTTGCTGTTTACACGCGTCTGCTCGGCGGCGCCTCAGTATGCGTCGCCTCATTAGGCGCTGACGCACTTGGCACTTTCATTCAGAACACACTCCGCCGCTACGGTGTCAATACCGGCGGCTTGCAATTTTCGCGCGAGCATCCGACCAGTCTTCTTTTCTCGGCTCGTTCCGGTAGAATTCTGCAAACCACGCATTACCGGCTGGCCGATTGGCAACTTCATAACACGAAGGAACATGTAACTTTGGCGCAGTCGTCGCGAATTGTACATGCCTCTGGATTCTGCCTTTGGAAACACCCGGCGCGTCACAGCGTCTTCGAAATATTGCGGCTTACGAAGAAATTCAACTGTACAACCGTTCTGCAGCCCGCATACGAACCCGCGGTATGGAGAGACAGAAACGATGCCGCCGCCACCATCAAAAAAACCCTGCAGTTCACCGACATCGCGACACCGACAATCGATGACGCGGAACACTTGTTCGGGAAAGCGCCCCATGGCGATCTACTCAAACGTTATCACGATTTCGGAGTCAAAACAGTGATATTGACGTTGGGACGCGAGGGATGCATCGTATCGGATCCGGCCGGTGTTGAACATCTGCCCGCAGTAAATGCCAAGATCGTGGATCCCGCCGGGGCCAACGACGCCTGGCACGCGGGACTGTACCACGCTATGAACGCGGGAAAAGGGCTGCATTCCGCGGCGCGCTTCGCAAACGCCGTTGCGGCGTACACCCTTCAGCATAACGGGAGCCTCGTCTCCCTGCCTGATGCCGACAAACTGGCGCAACAGATGTTGAAATGCTCTTTCGAAGAGATTTGATAGGGGCGTTCAACCGCTGAAGCTCGCTTTCGATGCCAGAGCGGCTTCAAGCCGGAATAAATATTCCGCGCGAGAAATCAGTTTGGCGCCGAAACCGGCTAGATGGGGTGTTAAGAACTGAACATCCAGAAGTGTCATGCCTCGCTCCCGCATAATGCCCACAAGAGCCGCAAGCGCCGTTTTGGACGAATCGCTCTCCGTAGAAAACATGGATTCGCCGAAGAAAGCTCCTCCGATGGCCACTCCGTAGAGTCCCCCTGCCGGCCGGCCGTCTCTCCAGGCTTCAACCGAATGCGCGGATCCGGTTTCGTGCAACGCAATGTACGAGCGGATGAGCATCTCGGACAACCATGTTTCGTACCTGTCGGCGCAAGAGCGTATCACGTACTCGAAGGCCGCATCGACTCTTATGGAGAACTTGCCCGAGCAGACAGTCCGCCGCAGACTTCGGGAAACGTGGAAATCATCCGGATCGAGAACCGCCCTGGGATCGGGTGAGTACAACCATAAGGGTCCGTTTCTACCGTCCGCCATAGGGAAGCAGCCCTTGCGGTACCAGTCGAGAAGCGTGGCCGGTGGAATGCTGCCGGGCATGTCAGTAGGGATGCCTGCCCTGGTTTATCAAGTCCGCCAGACGCAAGTGATTCCTTATCGAGGAAACTCCGAGAGCGCGTTTAACCGAATCGGGCGTATCTCCCCGCAGAAGCATCTGAACCGCGCAAGTATTTCTCAGGACGGTGGGTGTCGCGCGGACTATCCCTGCCTCTCGCGCAAGTCGTTTCACGATCAGGTCGAGCGACTGCTGAGAAAGCGGAGCTCCGTCACGTTGTACGAACAGAAACTCCGCGCGTCTGCGCCTCGCCAACGCGGCAGCGCCGCGGCGGGCCATATAGCGCCGCATGGCCGACATCGAACGAGTGGAGAGATGCACATAACGCATCGTCCTGTGGCGCTGACCGCGTACGAAAAGACGGCCTAAACGCGGCGTCAGGTGCAGGTCTCCTAGGCTTGCCGAACATATTTCACTGCTTCGAAGACCCGCGTGCAGCAACAACAGTACGACGCACGCATCCAGCGCTCTTCCCGACTGTTCGGCCATGCGCAGCAGCAGTAGCGCATCCTTACGCACAAGTATGGAAGGGACTTTACAGGACGTCGGAATGCTGCCGACGCCGCTGACAGGATTCTCCCGGGTGACGCCGCTCTCTGCGCACATCTCGAAAAAGCGACGCAGCGAAGTGACACGCCTGTTGACGGATACAAGCGAGGAGCGGCGGGTTTGAAGAAATCCCCTGAAATCCAGGATGTCACTTCGGGACACATCACGCAATGAGAACTCCTCGCCGAAAGTATCGCGAAGCCATACGAAAAATTGCCGCACATCGTTCACGTAAGAACGGATTGTGCCCGGATTCTTACCTGTCTCCCGAAGATGCCGTTCGAACTGGTCAATAATTCTGTCGATTTCCTTTATCTTCATATGCGACAAAGTGTTGTGCGCAATAGTAAATCCAAAAGATAGGTCGATGATAATGTAAAAACAAAATCCGGGTCCGAAATCGTGCTGAAACGCGGTCCGAGTGGAAGACAGCGATCAGGATAACGCCTCTGCCATTGTGAGAAGCGGTAAAATCAGCGTAAGTTAAGATGCACTTTCGGAATCCGGATCAATGGAAGCAGTATGAAAATCACGAAAGCATCAATCCCGGCAGTTCTGGTATTCATGGCACTTTCAGGATGCTTCAACCAGAAAAACGGCATTTATATCGAACGCTACGAGGACGGCACGCCGCGAGCTGAGTTGTCCTGGAAAGAGGGTTCACTGGATGGAGTTTCCAGATGGTATTATCCTGACGGCGCTAAAAAAGCCGAGGTGCCCTTTTCTCAAGGAAAACGTCACGGAGTCGAGTTGCTGTTCAATAAAAACGGCTCACGTTCACATCAGATCGCGTGGAAACACGGAATTCGAGACGGAGTCGAACTTCGATGGTTCGACAACGGCCGGATACAGACTTCCATCCCTTGGGCAAGCGGAAACATTTCAGGGATAATGGTGATCTGGGACGAAAATGGACGCATGAGGTCCGAACGCACGTACCTTGACGGCAAGCCGAACGGCCCGTCTACCTATTACGATGACAACGGAAGAAAACAACTCGCGGCGACTTTCGAGGACGGCTATCAGCACGGACCCGCGCAGTGGTTCGCGGAGGAAGGATACCTCAGGCGTTCATTGTCCTTTGCCGAAGGAAAGGAGCAAGGCGCAGAAGTGATCTACTACCCGGGCGGCGCCAAGCGCGGTGAGCGGCAATGGTCGCAAGGTATGAAAAGCGGTCCGGCGATGATGTGGTACGAAAACGGCGCGAAAATGTGCGAAGCGGTTTGGGATTCCGATACACTAGTCGGACAGGTGATATGGTGGAGCCGGCATGGGAGACAGCTCAAGGAAGCTCCCCTCGCCGAAGGCGGCACCATGGGCATGGAGGCGCTTTGGAACGAGACCGACCTGAGCGTGCCGGATGACATCAAACACGCGGAGTTGAGCTCGGGATCCACGAACCGCAGCATGAGCAAGCGCCCCCGCTGACGCCGAAACGCCGGGCAAAGGCGCATTGCCGCGAATCCGGCAACCGGCTCCATTGCGGAGCACGCTCAGTAAGCGGGCCTCGAGCGCGGCATACTCGGGCGCAGTCAGCGGAAAATCTCGAGCGGCTGCAACTGCGCGCCGTCACCCGTAGTGATGCGGACGAAGTATAGTCCGGCAGGCAATCCGGCCAATGAGCATCTGCGTGTATGCGCCCCGGCCGTCAATTCGGCATCGAGGATCTGTAGCACCGACTTTCCCGCGGCGTCCAGAATGTCAACGCCGACCCGCGCTCTCTCGCGCAATATGAATTCCACAGTCGTCTCCAGACTGGCCGGATTGGGATGACATGGAGCGAGACCGAAGGAAGACGCTCCGGGCGCGGTTTCAACAGGCGAGACGTTCCCGTTCACATCGATTTTGGCAACGCGCACACTGCCGCCGATAGTCGACATATTAATCCAGGCGATCATGGCTTCATCCTTTGCAGTGGCGATAATGACGGGATCAGTCATTTTCTTTCTGTCCCTGCAAACCACGATTCCTTCCGCCGGGTAACGAAGGGCGCCTGTGCTGTCGATCCTCTGGACCCGTATTTCCTCTTTATCCCAGGACGGAGCGACGATGTAAGCGCCGCCCGAATTGTCGGAGACGAAACCGCGCGAAGACACGGCGCCTATGCGGGGAAGGACGGCCCGGCCGCTTTCTCCCCAGGGCCTTTCATGGCTTCCGGTGATTCTGTACACACGCCAATCGCCGCCTGTTGCGGTCAGAACCAGGGCGCCTCCCCTGCCGTCATCGATGACGTTGTGAAAGACGGACGAGTCCCCGATAGCGATTCCGGCTGTATCGAGCAGCATGACACCGTTGCCGTCCATATGCTGCAGGACCACGCCGCGCAACGGTTCGAACCAGGACACGAAAGCGCCGCCCTTGCCGTCGCCCGCTGCGCCGATGTTCCTTCGGATAGTTTCGGACGAGGAACAGGGCTGTCCATTCGCACCCCACTGCGAGACTCCGTCCGCGCTCAGCCGCTGCGCGTATGTGCGCCTGGCGTCCGAGAAGTTGGATGGTTCATTCCATAGGACCAGGACGCCCCCGTCACCAGCCCTGGCGAGCGTCACCTCGGATGAGGCCACGTTTCCACTTCTGGTTTTTGCGATTTGCGCCGCCGTGTCGCCCCAGACGCGCCCGTCGAAACCGGTTTTCTGCACGACCGGCATAGCCGTGCTCGACCAGGCGAAAAACGCGCTTTGCGGAGGATCGGGCAGGACGTTGAGACCCCTGCCGCCGTTGCGCACAGACATCGGAATGCCGCTCGGTTCCCAAAGCCGCCTGCCGTCGGCGTCGACATTCTGCATGAAAAGCGGCCAGAACCAGGATGTGCCGAGGCGGCGATTATCCTCCCAACCGACGATCGCACCACCGGCGCCGTTCGCGATCAGGACCGGCGAGAGCATCGTGTAGTTCCCCGTGTCTCTCAGCGACAGACCGTTGCGCACCCAAGAGATCTTTCCGCCCGCGCTAACATGCTGCAGATACACGGTGTTCTGGGATGGATCGGCGTTGTCCTGCCAGGCGATGAAAGCGCCGCCGTTTCCATCCGCCGCAATCGAGGCGTAAATGGCGCTCAATCCGTCGAACATGTCGATGCCGCAATCAAGCCATTGCGCGCCTGCGCGGGCGCAAAGAAGTGTGGAGATAAGAAGAGCCAGAAATCCTGTTTTCATAAATCGAAACTCCGTTTCTTCATTAAAGATATCGCCGCGTCGCCCGGATTGGACGCGGCGGCCGTGGCGTTTTCATCATCATGGCCGTAGAAGCTATAGCGGCTCCTGAGACTCATCTGCACTTTTTCACAACGACTTCCACGCGCCTGTTGAGGCGCTTCTGTTCCGCCGAAGCGCCCGGGAGTTCGCCGCCCGCGGTCACGGAAAGCCGCCGCGGCGGCACGCGCTGAGCGACAAGCCAGTTATACAGAGCCCGGGCGCGCAATTCGCTGAGAGCGAGATTGCGATCCCCCGCTTTCCGCGCCGACCGCCTCCCGTACACGCTTCTTTCCGATATGGGATCGGCGTCTGCATATCCGACTATCTCCACCACGCTGGACGGATTTCGGAACAGGAATTCGTAGATATCCAGCAGCGATTCTCTCGAACGACTCTCGATCTCCCAGGAACCGCTGGAGAAGAAGATTTTCGGATCAATCGACATGCCCTCGCGGCACAGCGCTTCGCTGATCGGCATGTCCCTCGACACCCCGCCCTCCGCATCCCTGCCGTCGCTGATCCCGTCGAAATCCGTGTCTCGAAGAAGCGGATTCGTATGGCGAACGAGCAGTTCATCGCAATCGCTCAGGCCGTCGCCGTCGGAATCCGGATTTCTCGGATCCGTGTTGAGGCTGAAAGACTCGAGGTAATCGCCGAGCCCGTCACCGTCCGTGTCATAGGCGCATGGATTCGTATTTGTGAAACAGATTTCCGTGAAATCGTCTATACCGTCGCCGTCCGAATCCTTGCGTACAGGGCTGGTTATGACGAGCCGGGTCGCGCCGCCGGTTTCGAGGATCTCCCTCATTCGCCGCATGGTTATACCCGCGACTCCGCAGACACGATACGCTCCCAGCGCCTCATGGGAAAGAATACCCACAATTTCCTCGGCATCCTTCAGACCGTCACCGTCCGTATCGTCCTTTTCGGAATCCGTGCCGAAAATATACAACTCATCCGCATCCGAAATGCCGTCCTCATCTGAATCCTCATCGCGCAACTCGAGATACTTCTCCTTTTCATCCGAGCTCAGCGCCTCGAACGACAGGCTTCTCCGTCCGGAGCAATCGCCCTGAAGCTTGTCCAGCAGGCCGCAATGTTCCGGCATGGCTGTCGGAGGGTGGTAGGACACGAGTTCGTAGGTCTCAGCCACGGTATCGACAGCCGCAATTCCGAAACTGAAACGGAGACCGATGGAAATGCCCGCGTAATTGTCGTTGAGCCTTGAGGCGAAATGGTCGAGCGCGTCGGTGAACGTGAACGTCTTGTCCCAGGAAGCGACCAAGTCGATATTCGGCGTGACACGCCAGGATAAACCCGCTCCGACGAGCCAGCTCGCCGAATGGTCTCCGCCGCCGTTGCGGAATTCCTCCATTATGCGGTAACGTTCGCTCACATTGTCAATATTCGGAGAATGCCACAGGTATCCCACGCCTGCGTAGAAAAAAGGCTGCACCTTCCATTCGAGACCCGCGAAACGAAGGAAATCCATCTGTGCCGACAGGTACGCGTTCGTGACCCAGTTCGTAACGGAATATCCGGGATAATCGCCTTGTATGCGCGAAAAGTGCAGCCCCCCCCTCAACAGAAAGCGGACCTCATCTAGGACAGGAAGGTCCGATTCCGCTATTCTGAAAAGGACCGGAAAATTGAGACTCCAGAGCCAAGGTCTGCTCGCGCCGGGAAAAGTGCTCCCGTCGTTGACGTCGCCGTGCAGTTGCGAGAAACCGAGAAGCGCGCTGAACATGAAATCCGAAGGCGCCTTCTCCCGAATGCTGTACGTCTCGCCTTTGACGAACAAGGAATCGTTCCGCACGGCCACTTCGGAGATGGTTCGTACGGGGAGCGAATCCCGCACCTGCGCCGGCGAGCTTCCGGCGGAAGCCGCCCACGCGGCGATGAACACCGCCGCGGCGCAACACCAATGCTCTCCCCCGGACAACGCGCGAAAAAGCCGCCGTCCACGCTGCAACTCATCGCGAAGCGGATCATGAACTTGCGGCTTGCTTTTCACGGTTTACCCCTGTCTGTATGTTGTTGGCGCGGCTGACGACTGTTCGCCGCGTCTCCGTCAAAGTACGTATTCGGTCGATTAAAATCGAGACCCGGCGCCGCCGATCCGTTGCTTATTCCGTCCGCCAGCCGCACGGAAGTTCCGCGCTTCATCGGACGCGGTCGAGAGCATAAGCAGCGCGCGCGGCACATGGAAAGGACCTTTCCACAGGCCGCCTTTCATGGAATTCGCCACGCTGCCATCCCTGTGAAGATAGCCGAACCATTCTCCGTGCTCGGGATCGGGAAAATGCGACATGGCATACTCGGACACTTTTTCCAGCCACATGTTGTAGCGTTCGATGCCGGTCATGCGGGCGGCCTGCAAGAGAGCGCACATGGCCTCTGCGTGCGGCCACCATAATTTCATGTCCCATTCGAGTTGTTCGCAGGGAAATCCGCCGGCATCGATGAAAGCGAAAAGCCCTCCGTGCTTCTCATCCCATCCGGCTTCAAGCGTCCAATCGATGATGTCGCAGGCCGCGCGGGATAATGAGTCGTTCCCGCCGCGTTCGGCCTCGCGAAGAATAAAGCAGGCCGTTTCGAGAGCATGCCCGGGATTTACGAGGCGTCCGACTGGCGCATCGATGAGTCCGCCGCCGGAGGAGACATATTCCAGCAATGCCGGGATTTCGGGCTTGAAGAAGAACCGGAGGATTTCTCCGGCACAGCGTTCCGCCGTAACCTGGTAAATCGGATCGTCGTCATTCCCGGTCATCTCCAAGCTTGTCGCCAGCAGAATCATCGGCATCGCGAGCGGACGCATGGGGCGGGTTTCTGGCCGGAACTTCGCCTCGCTTACAAGCGGATTCTCGTAATGACGCAGTAGCGTCCCGAAGGCCGCGCGGGCTCGTTGCATGGCATTTTCATCGCCGGAAGCGCGGGCGTACTCAGCGCCTGCAACGGCGCAAAAGGCCTCTGAAAACACGTACCGCCTTTTGCGCAACGGCCCGCCGCTTCGAGTCAGCAGGAAAAACATGCGGCCGTCCATGTCATACGCATGCTTGTTGATGAAATCCCAACCCGAAGCGGCTGCCTGCAGCCATTCGGCCCGCCGTTCGACAGTATTGTACAGCTTCGAGAACATCCAGACAGCCCGGCACTGTATCCACACGCCCTTGTCCGTGGAAAAGACGCCGCCTTCCCTGTCCAAATGATGAAGGAAACCGCCGTGCTCCGGATCCGGGGCATGTCTGAGCCAAAACGGGATCACGTCTTCCAACAACATGCCGCCGCAGCGATCATACAAGGCTTTCATCCGAGCTCCTTCGCGCAGTCATGGGATCAGTTTCGCGGCTTGTCGCATTGCACTGCCGCTCTGACTTGCGGACTCGCGCTATCTCCGAAACGGGCTTCTGCCATCACCTCGCAGCCGCAAGAGACGACGAATGGCCGGTCGTAAAGCTTCCGCGAAATCCGCCGGCCGTTCTCCTCGATGATGCAACTGATAACGGCGCCCGGCTTCAGCGAGGTGATTTCAACTATCGCCGAATCTGCGGAAACCGATTTTTTTATCACGATTGCCGGCGCAGGCACGAAATCGTTGTCGGCGTCCGCCGTCGGACGCGCGTTCGGCGCCGCGCCCCAGCCCGCGTTCGGCTGCGCGTCCATCGCGCAGGTTATAGCTCCGCCGGCGGCGATTTCGTCGTAACGCAGATAGGATCTCGTGAAGGGCGCGCCGTTGAGCGCCGCCGCCCTGATGTAAGGCCCGGACAGTCCGCCGTACTCGACCGCTATCTCGAAGCTGTGCCCCCCGCCTGTTCGAAGCAGCGTTCTCGGAAACAGGGGAGTGCCGATGCAATACTGCGGGATTCCCGGGCAGACCTGGCAGAGGCCGATTGCTGCGGCTACGTACCAGGCGGGATGAGCCCCACATTCCAGGCCGCAGCAGGGAGCGCCAGGGACCGCGGAGTACATCGAATCCGTGATATATCGGAGCACGGCCTGGGCGCGCCACGGAAAACCGGCGTAATGGTACAGATAAGGGTAATTGGCGCTGAGCGCGCTTCCATGCAGATAACGGCCCCGGGCGGCGGATCCGAATTTCTCACCGACCTGAAGGCTGTCATCATCCTGAATTCCGAAAAAAGCGTCGAGCCGTGAAACGAAACCGGCGACGCCTCCATGCGCATCCATCAATCCCTTAGCGTCATGAGGCGCATAAAACAAGGCCTGGGATTCGTCTTCAACCGACCGGGCCGCGTCATATACGCCGGTCCGCGCTGTTTCGAGCCAGCCGCCGTTCGAACGAGCCCGCATCGATTTTGTCGAAGGATCGAATACGTTCCTCCAGTATTGGGCGCGGATGTCGAAGTCGCGCCGAGCCTTCTCCTTGCCCAGTATTCCGGCGATGCGCGCGGCGCACCAGTCGGTGTATGCACGCTCCAGAGTGGCGGAGAGAGGCCTGTCCGATTCCTCGGCCGGATAGAAGCCGTATTTCTCATAAGTGTCGAGCGTCCGTCCCGGCAAAGCGGCGCCCGATGTCAGCGACTTGAACACTGCGCCGATGTCGAATTCCCTTACCCCCTTCATCCAGGCGTCGAGCGCGAGCGGCGCTGAGACCGCAGCCGATGCATTATCAGATTCATTCATCCCTTTCTTTCCTAAGGGATACCCGATTCCCTGGACTGCCGCGGATCGCGCGAAATCGCGGACGCGCTCCCGATGCAGCAGCGTCATAATGCCGATCGACTGCATCAACCGGCCCTTGGCGGGAAAACAGGAGTACACGGCGCCGTCGGTTGAGCGACGCACGCGTCCATCCTCGGAACGGTAGCGGCCGTCGGCGTCGCTGGACAGGTTCGGCGCCAGCATCGAGAAATACAGCATCGTGTAAAAGATCGTCTGGTTCTCCGCCCGTCCTCCGGTGACCAACGCAGACGACAGTTCACGCCTCCATCGCGCCTCGGCCGCGTCCCTGACGGCGTCGAAATCCCAGCCCGGATTCTCCTCTTCAAGATTTCTTCTTGCGCCTTCAATGTCCACCATTGACAGTCCGACTTTGACAAGCAGCGAGAAACCGGCCGGCACATCGAAACGCAGGCGGGCGCAGGCGTCGGGTCCTGAGGCGATCCGGATCTTGCGGATTCCACCGGCGCCGGCCGGCGCAGAGGCGGTGATAATCGGCCGGGAAAAGCGGGCCACAAAATAGACCATCCGATCCTTTTTTGCCACGGAGGAGCGCCGGAAGCCCTCGATTTCCGCCGGGCCGGCGACGCGAATTTCCGCGTCCTTCGCCCGGTTGCCGCCGAGTCCGTGTCCGGCATCAAGGAGCAGTGCCGGACCGCCTTCGCGCAAAAACGTATACCGGTGCATGCCGGAGCGCAGAGTGGCGGTGAGTTCAGCGATTATTCCATCATCCTTTAAAAGCACCCTGTAGTATCCCGGCGATACGCGTTCGTCGTCATGTGAGAATCTCGCAACGCGTTCATAGCGCCGGGGAGCGCTGTACTGCCCGCGGGCAGCCGAGCCGTCGTCCATGAAGGGCATGAAGAGCATATCACCGTAATCAGGTTCGCTCGTTTCCATCCTGTGCATATGACTGAAGCCGAGAATTTCGTCGTCCTCCCAGCGATAACCGCTCCAGGCATTCCCGCCGCCGCGCGTGTCCGGTCCGAGTTGCGCCATACCGAAAGGAAGAGTCGCGCCGGGGAAAGCCCGGCCGCAGCCGCCGCTTCCGATCAGTGGATTGACGCTGCGCACCGGATCCTGGGCCGTCGCGTTGCATGCCGACAGAGCCAGAAGAACCGCCATAGCGCAAGGCGCCGGCGCAACCTGCGCCTTACGCGCGAACCGTTTCAAGCATCCCGTCATGATGGCTACATATCCGCATCGCCCAGTTTTACCCGCGTGCTGGTCTTTTGCGGCGGATGCACAACGGGTGGCATGCTCTCGTTTTTCATTTCCCCGCGCAGCGTCAAGACGATCCGCGTTGCGGGGAGATTTCCGGAAGACTTCACCCAGGCCGACACCCTGCCCTTCCAGGGCACGGCCGAGTCCCGCATTTCAAGTCGCAAGACTCCGGAGAATGCCCGGCCTTCGACATCCAACTTGAGCCACATATATCTGCCTGTTGCCGACAATACCGGAAGCCGGCGCTCGTTCCGGCCGTCATCATAGATCAGGCAGGTAGGAAGCGGCGAATTGCCGTCGCCGGCGAGGAGCAGCTCCACGAAGGCGGAATCCACGCTGGGGTCCAGAGTACCACGGATATTCAGCGCGCCCGGCTTGCCCGCGCTCTCGATCGCGCCGCTGCCGGACAGCAAGGGCGACGATGCTCTCGCCGCTCTGTGTAAAGCGCTCCTTATATCGGCAGGCGCATCGTCGACGCTCACATCACGCACAAGCTCGGGATTCAGCAGGGTCAATTCCCGGGAGCGGTCGTGAAGGATCACGGCGCATTTGCCGCCGTCTTCCCTCATGAATGTGTAAGGCACGCCGGCAACGAGGGGGCGAACCGCTCTTTCAAGCGGATAGACTTCGTACACCGCCGTCTCCCATGGATTGAGAGGAATATTGAGCATCTCTCCGCTTCTGAACAAGCGCGGGACGACCAGGCGCTCTGGGTAGACCTGTTCGAGCACGAGCTTATCCGCTGAAGACGAGACGCCGAGCGAATGCGCAAGAGGCACGCGCAGAAGTCCGTTGCCGACCCACGGATTCCTCGCGAACAAAATGGAATGCTGACCGTCGGAATGCATGTAGCCGTAGCATTCGCCGGCAGCGGGATCTCCTCCGACCATCTCCCCGCTTTGAAGCACGGCAAAGCGATCCGAAGCCCATCGCAAGGCAGAGGCGAGCGCATCCCAGTGTTGCTCCGACATCTCGTCCGCCTTAAAATTCAGGCGGTGCAACGAGGAACCGCGAGCGATCTGCATCATCAAGTCGTCCGCAAAGAGTTGCAGCGAGGCGTATCCGTCCCGGCGGGATGCGGAATCCGATCCTCTGACGTAGCCCGGAGTCAGGTTCCGGAGAGGAAACCATGCGTCATTTTTTCTCAGCGCCTTGTACATAAGAGCATCGCGGTTGCTGATCGCGGAGTTCCGGGGTTCAGGCGCCGGCAGATCCGCCGGAGACGGATCAACGTCTCCGCTTCTCACATGATCGAAGCGCTCCAGCCAGAAAGGGCTCAACCAGGCGTCCGAAGCGAGCTCGAGCAGCGCGTCCGCGCGGCGGGAGCGGACTATATCCGCGACGCGCATTATGGACTGGACAGCAGCCCGGCGCGAAAATATCCCCGGCGCGTGCCCGTGATCGGGCTCATTGCACGAGTATCGGAATCCGCCGAGACTCAAGACGCCGACACCGTCGCTGTCCGTCAAAGCCGCGAGTCTCTGACCGAGAAGTTTGCCGTAGTATTCGCCTGCGACGCAGAAAGCCGCGTCGTCGGCGCCAGCGCGGATAATTTCGTACCCTCTTCTCGCCATCCAATTCATGTGTTGATCCGAATAAGTACATCCGAATTCCCGACCGATTGCCAGACCCAAGGCGATTCCCTCGTCTTTGAGAAATCCGGCCACGGGCGCCAGACCTCTCGGGAACCTCCCAGGATGAGGCAGCCATTCACTCTCGGGATCATACCAACCGCCTTCGACTACGATGGCATCTGTCTTTACGCCGCGTTTTTCGGCGAGTTCGCGCTTCAGCGTCTGCAGGTCGCGTCTAACGGACCGTTCGCTCGGAGAGTCGTCCACCGAAGGAGCGCCGGCATGATTCACGCCTGCGTCTGTATGGTAATGCACATGGCGGGCATTTGCGCGAGGCCGAACACGCTCGACGTAGCGGAGAAAGAGCCGTTTGATGGCGTAATCAGGCGTCGCCGCAACCGCAAGCCAATCCGCGGACAGCCAGGCGGACGACAGGCGCTCCCCGATTTCCTGTTTGCAAAGGATCCTTGCCCTGTTGGCGGTCACGGTCAAACCGGTCACTGCGGCCGGGTACTCAAGAGCGAAGAAGACGCTTCCGTCGAGCGACTGCATGGCTGCCGGTTGTCCCAGACCGCCGGCTTTGACAACTTTCCATCTGCCCGGTACGGCAGCGTCGAGAGAGGCTATGTGCTGAACGAAATGCCCGCTGTTTGCCGAATCGGCTATCGTCAATCTGCGTTTATAGTGCAGGGCATCCGCTTCGAGATGGTACACCATCAGCAGAACGAGGCCTGAATTTCTCGATGCGAAGCGCAGATGCAGTTCCGCCGATCCATCGGGCAGCTTCCGCGAAATATGATTCCGGAAGGTGAAATCGGCTTTCGACAATACAACGGGATTGCTTCCGGATTCCTCCGCGGCCGGTGCTTTGGCGCCGGACCACATCAACTCGATGGAGAAATCGGCATCCGTTTCCACCATCGCAATCGACTTGCTCTGTTTCTGCGCCCACGAAGCCTGCGTGGCGAACCGTTCGGTTTCGAGCCGATCGCCGTCAAGCGCGATCGTGAGAATGACTTGAGGATTTTCGAGGGACAGGAGCAGCCGGGCGCCTTCGGTTCTTTTCGTCGATTTGACATCCTGCGCCGAAACCGCCGATTGCAGAAGAAAAAGACAGACAAGGAACAAGAATCCGGCGGTTTTTTGCAAGATCATCACTTTCGCTCCGGCGAGTGTTCGAAAGAAGAACAGAGTGAACGCGCGATTCAGCAGCGTCCATATCAATGCAATATCACGCTCCGCCGAACAACAGTCAATCGCGCGCGGATATCGCGTCCAGCCAGAGTCGATACAATGCGAAGCTCGAGGCCGCCCTCAGCGCGCGAGGGGCAGCAGCTGTTCTGCCGGAGAATAAACCGGCGCCGCTCCTGTCAAATCGGCAAGCGGCAATCTCACGGAGACCGAGGTTCCCATGCTTTTTGCGCTTTCAATCGCGATGCTGCCGCCGTTGCCTTCGATGTATCTTTTGGTCAACGGAAGTCCAAGCCCGAGTCCGTCGAATTGCCGCGTGAAACCGCTGTTCTCCTGCATGAACTCGTTGAATATGCTGCCGAGATATTCCCCGCAGATTCCGATGCCGGTATCCCGAATTCCTACACATGCCTTGTCGCCCTCACGGGAGATATCCACACACACTTCTCCCTGACGAGTGAATTTCACGGCGTTGTCCAGGATGTTGATGAATGCCTGGTCGATGCTGTAGCGGTCGGCGACCACATAAACCGGCTCGGATCTGGAAATCGTAAGGCGCAGCCCTTTCTGCTCCGCGATCGGAAGAATTTCCTCGGCGATCATGCCGATCTCGGCGGCGAGATCCAGAATCTCCCGCTGGAAGTTGTACATGCCGGCCTGCACTTTCGAGATGTTGATCACATTCTCGACCGTCCTCGTGAGACGTTTGGCGCCGCATTCCAACTGCGCGAAGAGGTCCTGCTCCTCGTCCTTGATGCGATCGGACATGAAAGTCCTGATGACGCCCGCATAGCCGAGGACTATATTCAGTGGAGTGCGGATTTCGTGAGACATGTTGGCAAGTATCGCCGCTTTGAGCTTGTCGGATTGTTCGGCCTTCTCCTTCGCCGAGCGCAGTTCGAATTCCATTTTTTTCCTGTCGGTGATGTCGAGCAGTGTTCCCTGAATCACACCGCCGAGGTCGGCATCGTCGATCAATCCGGCGTTCTGTAGAGCCCAGAAGTGAGTGCCGTCCTGCCGGATCAGACGTATCTCTTCGTTGACTATGAAGCGAAGCGAGGCGACTTTTTCAAGGAAACGGTTTCTATCCTCTTTCATCGGGAACCAGGAGATTTCGCCTGCAGCGACGGCATCCTGCCTGGAAGCGAATCCCATCATGGCCGCGAAGGCGTCGTTGCAGTCCAGCATCCGGCCGTCCAGAGTGGCTTTGAACACGCCCGCGAGGTTGCGTTCGAAGAGAAGCCGATAGTGCTCCTCGCTTTTTTTCAAGGCCATGGTGGCGCGCCTGCGCTCGGTCACGTCTCGAAAGACGAGCACAGCGCCGATCAATTCGCCGGTCTCGCTCTTCATGGGAGAAGCGGAATTCTCGACCGGGAATTCGCGGCCGTCTTTCGCGACTAGCACGGTGCTGTTCGAGCGGCCTACGCCCACACCCGTCCGAAGCACTATTTCAACCGGGGAGTCGATTGACCTTCTGCCGGCTTCACTGAGGATGCGGTAGACCTCAGGTAGAGGCCGGCCGAGCGCTTCTGACTGCCGCCAGCCGGTGAGCGACTCGGCGACCGGATTCATGAACTGCACGAGTCCTCTCGTGTCCGTCGCGACGAGAGCGTCGCCGATACTGCGCAAGGTCGTAGCCAGCCAGGACTGCTTCTCCTGCAAAGCCCTTTCCATGTGGTGTTTATAGAGCGCTATCTCGATAGCCGAATGGAGTTCCCGATCGGAAAACGGTTTCAGGAGATAACCATACGCTTCAGAAATTCTGGCACGGCTCAAAGTGCACTCGTCGTCATGCGCGGTGACGAAGATACAAGGGATGTGACAGCGGGCCCGGATAATCTGCGCCGCTTCGATGCCGTCCATCCGCCCCTGCAGTTTGATGTCCACGAGAACTAGGTCCGGTTGTAGTGAGATCGCCTTCTCCACGGCCTCTTCTCCACTGGATGCCGCGCCACATGGGAGATAACCCCAGCGCTGGAGCCGATGAGAGAGCAAATTGACCTCCGGCATATGGTCTTCCACGATCAGCACAGTGGTTCTTCTCGCGTCGTCATCGTCAGGAGGTGTCATAGCTTCGTCCGAATTTGAATTGTGTATCGCAATACGTTGTTTTATAAGATATTGAACAGGCGACATACGCCATGCAAATATTGCATCAATGGTCGTGCCAGCGATACCGATCTTGTATTTATTACCCCATTGCGGAATTCGGGTCACACAAATATGCAATTTTTGCACTTTTGCGGAAGTTTCAACATATGGCTGTCTCCGAAAAGTTCACCGGGTCAACGGCTTCAACAGCATCTTCATGCAGGGGAATCATCATAAACTCAGGAGCCACCGAAGCGGGAGTGGCTGGATTCCGCGTTCATGCCGGAGGCCGCGTTGGAATCAGAGTTGCGGATGGAATAGTGGCTTGAATTGCAATTAAATTTTCATATTTTAAGCGTTGATTAACTTATCCCCGCAAAAAAACCGCGGGGTCCGGCCGACCGATTGACAGGCAAATGTTCCGGAGGTCCGCGGAAAGGTATGTACGAAGACTCGAACGAGCCGGTGCAGGTTGCAGCCGGCATACTGAAAAGAGACAGCTCAGTCCTGATATGCCAACGCGGCATCAACCGCCGTTATGGTTTGAGATGGGAATTTCCCGGCGGGAAAACGTACCCGGGTGAACCCCTTGCAGAGTGCCTCGTGAGGGAAATGGAAGAGGATCTCGGCATATCGCCCACCAAATACCGCGAATTGCGCAAGGTGCAGGCAGTGTACGCCGACGGAGGCAAATTCCTAATCACGTTTTTCCGCATCACCGGGTACGAAGGTGAAATCGTAAACAAAGTGTTCGAGAACATTGCCTGGGCGCCGATCTCCGAGCTTCGAAACTATGACTTGCTCGAGGGCACATTGCTCATATTGCCGTACCTCTGAGACCGTCATGGTCCGGCGCATCCACAAAGCCCGCGGGGAGCGATAGCGCGCGGCGCAAAGATGAGATCGAAGAAGATTTCCACGGCGCATCGCCGGAAACTGCTCAATGAATATGCCGAGCATTCCGGGGAGATCCGGCAACGCTTGCATGAGTTCAAAACAGTTCCGCGGAGCAGGCGCTTCATTGAATTGTGCTACTGCCTGCTCACTCCGCAATCCAGCGCAAGACAGTGCTTGCAGGTGGCGGATGAACTCGAGCGGCTGGACTTCGAGAACCGGCCCTTCAATCCGGAGCCCTTGCTGCGGTCCTTCAACGGCGGTTACGTGCGCTTTCACAGAAAGAAAGCGGAACGCCTTTTAGCGGCGCGCTCGAGCTTTCCTCCCCTGCTGCCGTGTTTCGAATCGACGGCCGACGACAAGGAACTGCGCCTGCTGCTGGCCCATTCCATCGCAGGACTCGGTTTGAAGGAAGCCAGCCATTTTCTGAGGAACATCGGTCGAACAAAGGTGGCCATAATCGACCGGCACATTATCCGCAATATGCTGCGGATCGGAATAATCGAAGAGCCGCCGAGGTCCCTCAGCCGCCCTCATTACCTTCGGCTCGAAACGATATTCGAGGAACTGGCTTCGAACCTCGGCATTCCCGCGGAAGAGCTGGACCTGCTGCTCTGGCGTCACGAGACCGGGGAGATACTCAAGTGAAGAAGCGGACTAGGAAGATCGTATGACGGGTCTTTGAAATGGCAGCCGGGTACTCGACAAAGGCAATCGGTTCAGCGCCCGCCGTCCGCTTCGAGGGAGTTCATTTCTCATACGGGGAGACTCCGATAATCAAGGGCGTCTCGATGAACGTCGAGCGCTGCGAATTCGTATGCATTGTCGGACCCAACGGCGCCGGTAAGACGACACTGCTTCGCCTGGCAACCGGCTACCTGCAACCCTCGCGAGGCGATGTCGCGCTTTTCGGAAACCGCCCGGCCGTCATGCGGTCGATGGAGCGGGCCCGCAAGGCCGCGCTGGTGCCGCAAAGCGAACACCATGTGTTCGGCTTCACGGTCCGGTCGATTGTGATGATGGGGCGCTACCCCCATAATACGGGACCTGGATTCGAAAACGACGCTGAACGACGAGTTGCGGACGAGGCGATGCGGCTTGCCGAAATTGCGGATCTGGCGGAAAGACCGGTCAACTCGCTTTCGGGAGGCGAACAGCATCGGGTTTCAATCGCGCGCGCGCTCGCGCAACAGACTCCCCTGCTTCTGTTGGACGAGCCGAACGCACATCTCGACATCAGGCATCAGACGCGGCTTTTCGATCTCCTCAAAGAGCTTCAGACAAGGATGGAAAAAACCGTGCTTTGCGTCACGCATGATTTGAACCTGGCGTCTTATTACGCCGACAGGATGCTCCTGCTCAGCGATGGCAAGATCGCTGCGGCAGGCAAGCCGGCCCAGGTGCTGACGCCCGACAACATACACCGACATTTCGCAATCGAAGCGCGGATTTTCAGCGAGCATGACCGACCTGTCGTGCTGCCCCACCCGCGTCATATATACGGCGGACGGGAAAACAGCTGACAGGACGGCCGCATGCTCGGCAGACAGCGGCTTTCATGGCAATGTCCGCGCCAGTATTTTACATGCCCGGATCGGACGAACAGCTCCGTCATACCAGCACGACGACCAAATGGACACAGAAAACGCAAAGCAGGTTTCACGACGCACCGTGCGAGAGTACGCCATGCAGGTGCTCTATGCATACGAACTCTCCGGGGAACCCATCGAGATGCTCCTGGAGTCGATCGCGGGGCAGGAGCTCGAGGGGCAGAAGGAGGGCTATGCCCTGGCTCAACGCATCATCTACTCGGTGTTGAACCACCGACCGGACGCCGACCCGTACATACGCGAGAATGCGAAGCAATGGGAGTTCGAGCGCATAGCGACGATTGACCGGACCCTTCTGCGGATGGCCATCTGCGAGTTCATGTTCTTCGCTGATATCCCGGTCAAGGTGACCATCAACGAGTACGTGGAGATCGCAAAGAAATACAGCACCGGCCAGAGCGGAGCTTTCGTCAACGGCATTCTCGACGCCGTATTGAAGCAACTCCGAGAGAAGGGTCTGACTCATAAGAGCGGCCGCGGTTTGATAGATCTCTGATGCCGGAGCGCATGGTGGATCCGGCCGGCCGGCGTTTCGGCTGGTACATGTACGATTGGGCGAATTCCGCCTTTGCCATGACCGTGCTCGCCGCCCTGTTTGGTCCTTTCCTGGACAAGGTGGTGATCCCCGAGGGCGGCGCCGAGTTGTTTTTTTTCGGCGCGCGTAAACTGAGCGCAACCTCGATATACGGATACGCGCTGGGCTTCTCCGCCATGCTCGTGCTGCTGACGGCGCCGTGGCTCGGCGCGCTGGCCGACACGACGGCTACTCGAAAGCGTTTCCTGGCGGCGTTTTGCGCAACCGGGAGCATCGCCTCGGCACTCATGTTTTTCATCGGTCCGGGGGACGTCGACCTCGCCGTTCTATTGTTCGTAATCGCCAACATCAGCTTCGTTTCTTCCAACGTATTCTACGATTCGTTTCTGCCGCATATCGCCGCTCCTCAAGAGCAGGACAGGGTCTCGGGAATCGGTTATTCATACGGGTACGCGGGCGGCGGCCTGCTTTTCCTCGCACAGCTGTTGCTTATCGGCTTTCACGACGCACTTGGAATCGCCGATCCTGCGCTGGCGGTCAGGATATCTCTGTCGAGCGTCGGGTTCTGGTGGGGCGGTTTTGCGCTCATCACTTTCGCCAAACTCGAAGAACCTGCCGCGCGGACGCAGGCACACCTGCGAGGAAACAAAGCGGCAGAGGGATTGAGGCGCGTATTGTCCACGGTTCAAAAAATCCGCCGGCTTCCCAATCTGCTGTTGTTCCTGGTTTCCTTCATGATCTACAACGACGGGATACAGACCGTCATCGCCATGGCCGCCCTTTACGGCAGCGAGGAACTCGGCTTCAACACAATGACGCTGATGGGATGTTTGCTCATGGTGCAGGCGGTCGGAGCTGCTGGATCGCGGATCTTCGCTTCCCTGGCGGGACGGATCGGCAACAAGGAATCGATACTTCTCTCGCTGGCCGTATGGTCTCTGGTGACGTGTTACGCGTTTTTCATGACTACGCCAGCTGAATTCTGGATAATGGGAGCGCTTGTAGGATTGGTTCTCGGGGGCAGCCAAGCGCTTTCGCGATCCCTCTTCAGTTCAATCATACCGCCGGCCGCGTCGGCGGAGTTCTTCGGCTTTTTCTCCGTTTTTGAAAAGTTCAGCGCCATATGGGGTCCAATTGCTTTCGCCATGATCAACCAATTCTCTGGAAATTCACGCATGTCGATACTTTCGCTTGCGGCGTTCTTCATAACCGGAGGTCTGCTGCTGCTCTTCGTTGACGTTGATCGGGCCGGAAAGGAGAGCGAGGCGTTCCAGCGGGAAAGGGCCGCGGACGGCGAGCTTGCTGTTTCGGATACAAACCCATAGATTGATGCCGCGGTTCGGGGAGTAGCGTAGCCCGGTATCGCGCCTGCTTTGGGAGCAGGAGGTCGTCGGTTCAAATCCGGCCTCCCCGACACGACAGCCGTTCCGATGGAGCGGCTGTGTTATTTCGGATGCGCCGCAGGGCTATGGGCCGGAGGACAGGAGTTCTATCGTTTCCGCGATCACCGTGAGCACGCCGTATTCCTCGGCTACACGGCCGCGCACGCGATAGGGTCCGGCGGTGCGGATAAAATGAGCGCTTCTTCGATAGCATGCGGGAAACACGACCACGTCGACGCTGCCGACGCCGTCGTCGAGATTCATGAACATCATCCTCTCGCCTTTTCGCGTGCGCGCGGGTTTGGCCGCTATCATCCAGCCGCCGACTTCCACGCGCCTCCCGACATGCCGCGCGAGTTCATCCGCCTTGACGGCGCCGGCCAATTTTTCGGCGAAACTGTTCAGCACATGGCTTGAAACCGTATAAGAGAAGGTTTCCAACTCGACCTGAGCCACTTCCGCGGCCGAATATGCCGGCAGATGCGACAGTTCTTTGGAGAAATCCGCCGGCGGAAGAGGGAGTTCGGCGTTCAGAGCCGCGCCCTTGCTTTTCAACAACAAGCGAGCTTTCGCCATCATGGAGGACCGCTCCTCACCGAATGAATCGCAGGCGCCGCAGCGTATCAGGATGCCCGCGTCGTCGCGTGTCAATCCCGAGCGGAGGAGAAAATCCTCCGTGGAGGCGTAAGGCCCGGCATTCTCCCTCTCGGCGATCAGCGATGCCACGCCTTTCGCGGTCAAATCCTTGACGTGAAGGAAGCCGAGTTGAATGGAGGAATCGTCCGGACAGGAGTGCAGTTCTCCGCTCCTGTTGACGTCGGGAAGAATGATTCGAATGCCGAGACGCCGCGCCTCCTGTATGTACACCTCGGGCCTGTAGTACCCTCCCTGGTTGTTGAGCACGGCGCAAAGGAATAAAGCCGGATGATGGGCTTTCAACCACGCCTCCTGAAAGGAAAGCACCGCGTAAGAGGCCGAATGCGCCTTGCAGAAGGAATACCCCGCGAATGATTCCATCTGCCGCCATATCTCCGCCGTCGCGGAATCATCTATTCCCTGCGAGCGGCATCCCCGGAAAAAGCGCTCCCTCAGACGCTGCATGGCTTCCCTCGAGCGCATCTTTCCGGACATCGCGCGTCGCAACAGATCCGCATCGCCGAGCGACAGCTTGCCGACGAAATGAGCGACCTTGATTACATCCTCCTGATAGACCATCACGCCGAAGGTGGATTTTAGCAGTTCCGCCATAGCCGGATGAGGCGGTTTGATCCTCGAAGGATCGTGATACCGATCGATAAACTCCTGCATCATGCCCGATTGCGCCACTCCCGGCCTGATGATGGAGCTGGCAGCCGTCAGCATTTCGAAGCTGTCGGTGCGCAGCTTCCTTAGTAGCTGTATCATGGCCGGCGACTCGATGTAAAAACAGCCGACAGTCCGACCGGATCTCACGAGAGACTTGGTTTTTTCGTCCGAGCAGGCGTTTCTGTAGTCCAGTACAGGCGGAAACGCGCCCGTTCTTTCCTTCACGGCCTTCATCGTGTCCTCGAAGGTCCCGAGTCCCCTCGTTGATAGAATATCGATCTTTTCCAGGCGCCAGTCCTCCATGGAAAACATGTCCTGCTGCGTGATCCGGATGCCTTTCGGAGCTGTTTGAGTGGCTGTATAGCGTGTGAGTTCATCGGGCGCAAGGATGACGCCTCCGGAATGGATGCCGTAATGGTTCGGGAAAGATAGGATTTTGACTGCAAGCTCGAGCCAGCGTTTTCCATACTCCGATTCGAGCAGTATGCCCGCATGTCGGCGAAAAGGGCTGTCCGGATCCTGCAGATCGCGCATGGAACCGAAGCCGGGCAGCAGCGCGACGCATTGGCGGATCTCCGCCTCGCTGAAACCGAGCGCCTTGCCGGTATCCCTGAGGGCGCCGCGCGGATTGAAGGTGGAAATTGTGCCGATCATTGCGGTACGTTGCGGATCGTATTTTTCAAGCAGCCAGGCGATCACCTCGTCCCTGTTTCTCCAGGAAAAATCTATGTCGAAATCCGGCGGAGAACGTCGTTCCGGATTGAGAAAACGCTCGAAAAACAGATCGAGCTCGATGGGATCCACATTGGTGATTCGGAGGCAGTAGGCGACCATGCTGTTGGCGCCGGAGCCGCGCCCCACGTAAGGGAAATTCCTGCGCATCGCGTATTGCACGACGTCCCAAGCTACCAGGAAATAGTCCGTAAAGCCCAGTTCGGATATCAAGCGCAGTTCTTTTTCCAGACGCTCATGATGCGCCCTCGTCGGCGACGCGTATCGTTCGGTAAAACCCGCTTCCGCGAGTCCGCGCAGGAAAGCGAACTTCTCCGGATGGCCGCGATCGTCGAAAGCCGTAAACTTGCTGCTGGTGAAATCGAACTCCACCTCGCACGTTTCGGCAATCCGGTCCCGTGCTCTGAGAGCTTCGGGAAGCTCGGCGAAGCGCGCGGCGAACTCCGCTTCCCCGCAAAAATACTGGCTCTCGTGCGCGAGTTCCGAGACGCCGATCGTGCCGAGCGTGGCATTGGCCGATATCGCGCGCAGCACCGTATGCAGGCGCCGGCCCAGGGGATCACCGAAACGGACGGGGTTCGTCGCGACCGCGGGAAGCCGCAATCGTTCCGCCGTCCTCAACAGTTCGGGCCAACGGCCTTCATTGGCCCCGGAGAGCTCCACGTACAATCCGAAGTTCCCGGCCCGCGCGCGGAGTTCCTCGAGCAGACGAACATCCGCGGCCAGCACGGTGACATCGCGCATCTGGCATTCGGCGATTATTTCCGATAACGGCATCGATTCATCGTCCGGCACGGAGTCGGCGGGAGTTTCCCGCTCACCGCCCCGCGGCGAATCGTCCATGGATACTCTTGCCGGCGGATGGCGCTCGGCGACCTTCGACACGGCTTCGCAGAGGCGCCTGTATCCTTCGTTGGATCGCGCCAGCAGCACGGCCGACTCGCGACCAGCGCGCAGTTCGGCGCCTATCAACGGCCGTATCCCCGCCTCCCGGCATTTCGTGTAGAATTCGGTCGCGCCGGTGACGTTATTCGTGTCCGTCAGCGCGAGATAGCGGGCGCCTGCGCGGACGGCATGTTCCACGAGCCGGTCGACCGAGAGCGTCGCTGAAAGGAAGCTGTAGTAGCTGTGAGCGTGGAGGTGCATTACGCCCCTGCGCCGCGGCAGCGCCCTTAACGAAGCACTGCAATGCGGCCGATATGTT
The DNA here is from genome assembly GCA_964388275.1 of uncultured Chromatiales bacterium. Lineage (GTDB taxonomy): Bacteria > Bacteroidota > Ignavibacteria > SZUA-365 > SZUA-365 > JARYLZ01. Next base: position 17,427 of record CAYLZD010000025.1, on the reverse strand, counting down.
CCTGGGATCCGTCCGATCCGCGCGCGATTATCTTGAAGAAATACACTCCGTTCGCGAGCTGATCGCCATCGGCGTCGCGGCCGTCCCATCGAACCGCGTTGAGACCGATGCGAACGTCATCAACACTGAAATCCACCGGCGGCGCAAGCGTTCGTATCAAACGTCCGGCGACCGTGTATATTTTTATTTCGAGTTCGTCGAATCTAGTCGCGCCGGTGAGGACAAAAGTGAACGTCGTATTCTCCTTGAACGGCGTCGGATATGCGAATACGTCGCGGATTCCCTTTTCGGCGACGACGCGGACGGTGATCCGCATATCGGCATCGTAGGCCGGATTGCCGCTCGCGTCTTTCACGTTGAAGGCGAAAACGTGGTCTCCGGGTTCGAGAGGGGGCTCCGGAACGAAGGAGAGAGTGGCGTCGGTGTTGCCGGAGGCCGGGGTAAACTCGAAGTTCCGCCCCGTGCAGGGGAGAGCTTCGTCATTGAGAATCACCGTGAAATTCTCGCAGGATGTTACTTTCAGAGGACTTCTATCCTTGAGGACGCAGGTGATTCGAGGGGTGGGTGAAACAATGTCGCCGTTCATGGACGGCCTCCCGTCGAACAGGACATCGAGCTGCGGCCGTGCCGTGTCCGTTCGGACGAAGAAACGGGTGGTCGCCACGTTGTTGTCCTCGAACTGCTCCTGAACGACGTTGTCCCGATCGACTACCACGATCACCTGCCTGGAGCGGGACAGCGACGGGGTCGGTATGACGACAGCCGTATCGTGCCAGGTATTGGACGCGAGTCCCCCGATCGTGTACACGGCGAAGGTCTGCCTGACATTGTTTTCATCAACCAGATCGACTTGCACCGGAAAAGAGGCGGCGGGGGAATCGCCCGCGTTGAGGACTCCCACATCGATAATCGCGTCGTTTCCCTGCTCCAGAGTATCTTCCCGTACGGTGACTGACTGGTAATTGACGGCCAATTCCGGAAGCATGCGGTAATCCACGGCCCAGGAATTCAATGCCGGCTGGAGGACTCCGTGCTTTGGCGCCATCTCTGCGCGAAGCCGCAGGTAACGGTGCACGGAAGCATCGATGCTTGAGATATCGAGAGTATCGGGATTCTCGCCCGAGAGAATTTCCGTTTCAGCGCCAGTGCTGTCAACGGCGAGGACGGCGATCCGGATCGAGGTGGAATCGGAATCCGTGCGCTCGAGACGCAGCGATCTCCATTCGGCGGACGGTCCGACAAGCGGAGAGAATACGACGGCCGTATCCGGTTTCGCGGTGAACACCGTGTCCACATCCACGCGGCCCGTGCCGCGTCTTCCGAATCCCTCCGGCACCGAGCCTGTCGCGGCGCCTCTCCAGCCGATCATGGCCCAACTCCCGAACTGCCCCCTCTGGGATATCGAATCCGTGTAAGCGCTGCCCAGTGAGCGTAGCGCTCCGGCAAACGTCCCGATTCCTCTCTGCGGTTCGTGGGAACTGACGACAGCGGCGATTTCCCCGCTTTGCACCGAGTCCAGATACGCGCGGAACCTGTCTCTTTCCGCCGCCAAATCGTAGGTGAAGAACAGATCCTGGCGCTTCATCTCGAAGGTTATGCTGTCGAACACGACTACTCCGTATCCGACGAAGTACGTTGTCGACAGCAGGTTGAAACCGTCGATTTCTACGGTCGCAAAGCTGCCGTCGTCGCGCCCCGCCGAGGAGACGCGCAGAACCCTGTACGGCGGCAGCACCGACATTCCCCGGTTCTCATAATACCGCGCCCGGAACGACTCGCCGCGCTTGAAATCGGCGGAGTCCTTCTGCACGAAGGCGGCTGACCTGATATCGGGCCAGTACGAGAAGGGTCCTGCGAAACGGCGCTCGGGCAGGTCCAGCGAAGCCCTCCAGTGCGCCTTGCCGCGGGGTGGGAGGGACGGGAGCGCGGAGAGCACGGTGCGCGTCTTGTCGTAGGAGGCGGGAGCGCTCAACGGATTTTCGAAACCGGGCGAAGTATCGAACTCGAAGAGAATGTTCGTCACCGGTCCGGGATCGTTTATCGGGTTGAGAACCGCGATTTGATCCGGGTTGCCCGTGGCGGCGCCGAAGACCCGGTTGACGGCCTTCAGATGAGTGCTGTAAACGTAATACTCGGTTTCCGCGGTGTTGTCGCTCTCCTTCAATTCCTCGATTTCTCCATCGGCATCAACCGTGATGCGCAGGCGCCTGTTCCCCGTGATATTGCCGCGGGGAACGAAGATTACCGCCGAATCGATCAGACCGGGCACGGGCACGCGGAAGGAGTGCCGGAAAAGAAGCGCGCTCCGCTGATAGTCCTCGATAACCACCGACATGGAATCCGCCGAAGCGCGGCCGTAATTCATGTATTTGACGTTGAAACCGAGACTGTCCACGGCATCGGTGAACACTTCCGCCTCCTGCTGTATCCATTCCGGTGTCGCCACCAGATTGGGTTTCGCGGGAAAGTCGATGCGTATTATCGGATCGCCGATCAGAGTATTCGTTTTCATCGCGATCCTGTTGATGGCGGACTGTCCGTATCGATCGATGATTCTTCGTTTGGAGATCCTGTGTCCCGCCCCGATCGTCGGGGCGTTATCCGAAATGAGCGCGCCGTAGAACTCCATCGGCAGCAGTCCCGACGTGCTCTCGAAACCCAGCGACGCGTTTCCGACATATGCGATGGCCTGCCCCTCGGGCTGGATCACGAATTTCTCGGAAAACGAAACGATATCCGGTTCGGAGAATTTTCCAGAGGAGCATCCGAAATCGGTTATAAGGGACATGCGGTTGCGTTTGTTGGCGATCTGCGACGCGTCGGAAATTCCGTTGTCCCAGATGTCGGTCCCGCTGTGACCCACATAGGATATCATCACAGCGCCCTCGTCGATAGTGCGCACATAATATTCCGGAGATACGGGACCGAAATTCGTGGGCGGATTTATGGTCTTGTAGAAATGTGTCGCCTTCCCCGACAGAGGCGGCGGTTCAACCACGTTGCGTATCACCCGGTCGTTCGCGTTGCGAAGTATTGTAAGCCGTCCTTCTCCCTGATTCGGATCCCCTCCGCTGAAATGTATGGTCGTTTTGTTGAATATGTCGGGTTCCATCGCCAGATAGGCGCTGTGCTTGTCCTTGTAGCGGCGTATGTCATCACCCGTTGCCGCCGGCAGTCGCCCGATGTCTAGAACCGGATCAATGGACAGCGAATCGAAACAGACGAACCACGGATCGCTGGAAGGCGATCCGAAGGACGGCACGTAGTTCCGCGAATACGGTCTGCCGACGGCTTTCAGATTCCAGTTGGCATCGCCGACAAGAAACACGTAACGCGGAGGAATCGTTTTCCATTTCCTCACGGCATCCAGGAGGAACAGCTTTATCGCCTCGGGATTGAACATTCCGTAGGAATAATTGTCATAAATGTCCTCGACGGAAAACACGTTCGCTTTGACCCCGTATTCCCTCTCAATGAATGCGCCGTATTCAACGGCCGGCTGCGCCAACTCACGGGCGGTTATGATTATGTAATCACCCTGGGAAGCGGCCTGCCGCAAATCCGGCGGAGTCACGACCGCGGCATCGGAGGGCGACAACAGGCCGGAGAGCTCGGCGAAATAGTAAGTTGCGCCCGGCGCAAGGGTATCCGAAAATAAAAGTTCCGACCGCTCCATGTTCACCGTGAAGTCGTTGATCGCTTTCGAACCTGCGGGTCCGACGCGGATTAGCACTGCGTCCCGGGTTGTGACATTCATGATCCGCACCGCGCTGCGCCCCGAGCCCATGGCAGGATCAACGGCGAATCGAAGGCGGCGGAACGCGGCCGCAAGTATCGCCGGATACTCGAGTTCCACCCAGTCCAGAACCAACTCGCTTTTTCTTTCAGTCAGTTGTTTGTTCCAAACAAGGACCGAATCGATTCCGGAGCGCAGTTCTCCCGCAGGAACGATTCCCCGCAGCAAGCCCTGGCCGTTGATATCGAAGTCCGCCGAATCCAGCCATCCGGATGACGGCGTGCGGGCCATAACGCGGAAATGCGGCGATGTGGAGGATTCGGTATACCAGGTCAGGACTTTCACCCAAAGTCGGCTGTCTTTGCCCTCCTTCAAACGGGGAATATCATAAAAAGGATATTTAGATATCCCGTTCGACTTCATGTAATTGCCGATCCAGGTTTCTTCGGAAAGCCATTCCGGATCCTGTATCCTGTCCTGATAAATATTGAGCGTATGGGGCACGGCATTTTCCTCGAATCTGTGCAACTGATACGCCCAGTCGAGCGTATCGGACGCCGCGCTTCCTCCGCCGCCCGCCAGCGGAATACGCGCGCCCCGCCCGGCGCCCGAGGTGAGCCAGTAGGCGGTTGAATCCGAGTAGATGTTCATGTACTCGTGATAAGGCTCATTGAGCGAATCCGGCGACGGAACATGCCGGTGGATTCCGCCGTTATAATTGCGCTCACCCGGGAAGACGAAATAATCGGCATCGTCGAAGATTCCGTCGTCGAGACCTACGGATAGCATCGGAATTTCAACGCCTTTTCTCCACAATCTGTATGAAGCCGGATCGATGCCAGCGGTGGAAAAACCTGACGCCTCGAACCACTGCTTCGTCAGCCTGTGCAGACCGTCGTTCTTCACGAAGAATCTAAGATTGGGATTCCGGAAATCCATCCACGCTCCAGTCGTGTCGAGATGACGGGCTCCTCTGCGAATGAACGGCTGCGCCGTGTAAGGCCCCTCGAAGGGCGAGGCGTCTTGGACCGCGGTTTCCCGGCCGGCATCGGGCGCCAGTACTATCGAATCTATCCACTGCGAGCGACCGCTGCCAGCGTCGAAAACCAGCAGAGGGAGTTCCAGGCGCAAATGCGTGCCGCCGGCATCCCGCACGCCACGGGATGACAGTATCGACGGGCTTCCGTAGGACGCGGCGTCAGGCGCGTCCGCAACCGGCCCCGGTGTCGAGACAATCGATGAATCCACGTCCAGACTGTGACGGACTTTCACGAAAGGCGTCGCGGAGAATGAAGCGCCGAGCGAATAGGACACAATGCGCCACGTGTTGCATGAACCGTCCTCACAGGGTACATCCACAAAGCGCGTAGGAAGCAGTCGCCGATCCCCCGACACCGGGGAAAATCCGTCGACAAGAAGCAGCGGGACACCTTCGCGTTCCTCCACCCTGTAATTGTAGAAATCGTTCACCACGGTGACGATCGGCGTCTGAGCGACGACCTCGATGGATGTGATCAGAAAAACCGCCGCCGCGTTCCGCAAAAAAGCCGTCATTCGTTTCATCGTGACCCTTTATCGACGATTGAGAGTAATTTCATTCCGGAGATTGAATATCTCGCTTCGCTCAGCGCAAACGGGCTATCCGGCCTATCATTTCGGAGTTTCCGCGAGAGGTTCGAAGAAGGAATTTATAGAAATACACGCCGTTTGCAAGCTCATCTCCGTCCTCGTCGCGACCGTCCCAACGGCATGAATTCATGCCGATGCGGAGACGCTCACCCGGTATCGAGATCGTGCGTATGAGACGTCCGGCGACGGTGTAGATCTTGATGGCCGCCTCTTCAGGCCTTTGCGACCCGGTCAGCGTGAACAGGAAGGAGGTCTCGGTCTCGAATGGGTTCGGGTAATTGGTCATCGATGCAATCCGTTCATCCGGATCCACCAACACGCGTACTTCCCGGTCCTGCTCCAGAGCGCGGTTGCCTGAAGCGTCGACCGCGTTGAAGCGGAACACGTGTTCGCCTGATTGCAGGGACGGCAGATAGGTCAATTCGGCCGGCTTGCCTTCCGACATCGGTCGGAACCGCATGCCCGCCGTGCCGACCGCCGTGTCGTTGTGAACGATTACGAAATTCGACGCGTCTGTCACCGGCAGCGGGCTTGCGTCCGAAAGACGCAGCAGCACTTCGGGTTCCGGCCTGATGTAATCGTCCTGGTACGGTTCGCCGCCGTCGAAAAGCACTTCGAGGACCGGAGGAAGCGTATCTCGCGTCACGCTGAGCTGGCCAATAAAGGTGTTGTTGTTCTCGAATTGCTCCGGGACTTCCCTTCCGGCATCCGCGGTCACAGAAACCCGGTAGGCCCCTCCGAGAGACGCCGTGGACAGAGAAAGCGTTGTATCGTGCCAGGCGTCGACGTCGAGACCCGGCAGCCGGTATTCCGCCGCGGGACGCGGTATGTTGTCCGGTCCCGTCAATTCGATCCTCACGCTGAAAGAGTCGGCCGGATGCTCCCCGGCATTCGCGACACCTACCGTCAGGCCGACGAAATCACCCTGCATCACGGTCTCGCGGCTCAGATGCACGGACTGGTAATTAAGGGCGAGCTCAGGCCTCTGTGTATAAGCCGCGCTCCACGCGCGCAATACAGGAGACTCCTGTCCTGATTGCGGCGGGATCAGCACGGTCTCGAGCCTGATGTACGGATAGAGCGCAGCGTCCACGGAGGAAAGGTCGGTTTCCGCCGAACCCGCGGTGTCTCTGATGAGGTGAGTCCGCTCATCCGGTGATATTCCGTACACGCGCAGCTTCAGGTCGTCGTATCGTCCGGAAGCGCTTTCGATCCGCGCCGCCGACCAACGCGCCGCAGGTCCGATGCGCTGCGACAGTATAACGGCCGTATCGGGCGCGACGTCATAGGCTGTATCCAGTGTCACGCGCCCCAGAAACTGGGGTCGGAAACCCTCCGGAACCGTGCCCGGCAAGGCGCCTCGCCGTCCGATGATCGCGTACGAACCGCGGTAAGAGGTTTCATAGAGGGATAATGAATCAGCATGAAGACTCCCGATGCCTCGCAGGGCCGGTATCATCTCGTAATTGTAGGCGAACGGATCGTCCATGGCGACCACGGCGATGATTTTTCCCGCTGGGATGCTGTTCAGATATGCCGCGAACTGAGCCCCCATTTCCGAGTTCATGTAAGTGTCGAAACCGGCCACAGTATCCAATTCGACGGTTATGCTGTCCAGAACCGCCGCATAATATCCTCGTCCGAAAGTCGTCGGGAGTATGTTGCCTCCGTCCAGTTCCACCGTGCCGTAATTCCCGTCGTTGTACCCCGAGGAGATCAGCCGCAGGGTTCTTCTTCCGGGAGCGATGCCGACTCCGGCCGAATCCGTCAACACGTTTCTGCTTTCGAGACGCGCAAATTCGGCCGAATCCCTCTGTACGAAGGCGGACCGCTGACCGGTGGTCCGGAACGCGAGAGGCGCTGTGTAGTCGGCGCCCTGTTGCATGAGCCGGGCACGCCAGTAATAGAGGGTGCCGTCGACGAGTTGGGGAAGATTTTCCACACGGGTGTACGATTTCCCGTAAGGAAGTTGAAGGGTTCGCGGCGATGCGAAGTCTGGTGACGGATCCATCTGTATCTCCATGCCGTCCACGTCTCCCGGAAACAGCATCGGGTGCAGGATCCGCGGATCAGGCCAGGCGCCGGCAACACGCCCGGGCGCAGCATTCGCAGTCAGGAGATGGGTGCTGAGCACGGAATATGGCGTCTCGACGATATTGTTGGCTTCGGAGTTCTCGCTCATGTCGTTGTCCGGATCCAACTCCACCCTCAAAACATGTGCTCCGGACTCGGAAAAGGTTGGCAGAGCGACCCTTATCGTGTCGAAGAAAGCCGGCAACGGCGTCCGCAAGGTCAGTGAGGCCGTTTCCTTTCCGTCTGCGACACTTGAGATTTTTATCGACAATGTATCGGCAACATACGTACCGAGATTTGCTATACGGAGTATGAAAGCCGCGCTGTCCATCGCGGTAGTGATGATTTCGGTTTCCGGGGAGATCCAATCCATCCGGATTGCGGGATCGGGCTGCGTGGGAACCGGCAGGCGGGCTATGGGATCTCCTATAAGGACATTCGACTGAATGGCGACTCTGTTGACTACCGAGGTCCCGTACAGGCGGGCGATTTCATGTTTGGAAATACGGTGCGCTTCCCCGATCGCAGTGTGGCCGTCCCTCAGCAAGGCCCCGTAGTAGAGCCGGCCAATGACCGCGGCCGTAGTCGTAAAGCCTATGGCGGCGTTGCCCAGGTAACCTATCGCCTGCGAACCCGGAGGAACGACGAACTGCTCGGCGAAGGCAATGCCGTCGGGATCGGCGAACTTGCTCGTGGAACAACCGAAATCCGAAACCAAAGGAGTCCGGCCGCTGTTGTTGTAGAGTTGCGCGGGATCGCCGATAGTATTGTCCCAGGTCCTGATCGCCGCATGTCCGATATATGAAATAACGATCCCGCCTTCTTCAATTTTGCCGCGGACCCACGAAACCGGATACGGGCCGAAGTCCGTCGGGGGCGCAGCCGTTTTGTAAAAATGTATGGGACTGCCCGCATACGGCGGGGGACGCACCGCTTCCTGTATGATAGCGTCGTTCATGCGCTTGAGTTCGTCCAGACTCTCCTGCGGAAGGTTGTTGGTGCCTCCGCTGAAATGAAGAGTGGTCTTGTCCCACGGGTCCGGCTCAAGGGCCAGCATGCGGGCGTGCTTGTCCATGTAGGCGAGCAAATCGGCGCCGCTGTGCGCGGTCAAACGGCCGACGGCAATCGATGGAGCGACGGCCATCGGATCGAATGAAGTGTACCATACGTCGCTCACTGGAAAACCGAAAGACGGAACGAAATTAGTCGTGTGAGGCGTGGGCGCGGCCTTGTAGTTGTAATTGGCGTCGCCCGCGAGAAATACGAAACGCGGCGGCTTCCGGGTCCATTTCAGATAAGCGTTCAACAGAAACACCTTGACGGCTTCAGGATTGAAGACTCCGAAACTGAAGTTGTCGTATATGTCCTCCACGGCCACCGCTCGGGTAGCTACGCTGTAGTTGGATGCAATAAAGGACGCGTACTGCCGGGCTTCGGCAAGAAACCCCGCGGCGGTTATCACAATGTAATCGGCCTGTTCCGCGTCTGAGCGGAGATCCGGAACGCGCTTCAGAAATCCAGGAGGCGGCTGCGGCACTGCGTCGGCCGCTATTATGTAATATGAAGAAGCAGGATTCAGCGTATCCGCAAACCGAAGAGTGGATGGTGTCGACTGCGAAAGCGAGTACTGTCGCAACTGAGCGCAATCGGCGCCCCGGCGCCGCAGAATGATCACATTTTCCGCTGCGAGCGAATCGATGCGGAAAAGGACGGCGCCGGCGCCCATCTCGCCGTCGCACCTGAAATCGAAGCGGTCCGCGCGGGCAATCATTCTTCGCGGATACTCCACATCGAACCAGTCGAGATAGAGCGCGTTGTCGCCTTCATAAAGTTTAACATTAGTTATATCGATTCGATTCTCGCCGTCGCGGAGCTGTCCGGCCGGGGCTCTCCCGTGCAACAGCCCCTGCCAGTTGACGTCGAATTCCACCGAGTCCAACGCCGGGCCGTCGTTGACGCCGATGAGCATCTTATGATGCGGCCTGACTGACGGATTCCCGGCCCAGCTTCCGGATTTCTGCCAGACATGGGCGCTTTTTCCTTCCTTGAGGTTGTCGACCTCGAATGTCATGTGTATGGTTCCGGTTCGCATCCAAGTCTCGAACCAGGTCTTGTCGGCGCCCCAGTCGCTGACCTGCTGGCGGACATAATCGGTGGATACGGCGAAAAGCCGCTCTTCCGGTTCGTGATGTATTAGTTTGAACGCCCAGTCGATGGTATCGGACGGCGCTGCGGGTTGAGCGCCGACCGGAATCCGGCGTCCGGGTTCTCCCTCCATAAACAACCAGTAGGCTGCTGAATCGCTGTACTTGTTGAGATATTGAGGATAGGGATCGTCGATGTGCGAGGGCAGACGTCTGTATCCTTTCTCGTCGTAATTCCTCTCGCCGATGAAGATCAATGCGTCACCGTCGTCGAGTCTGCCGTCTTCCGTTCCGACGCCCAGCAGTGGAAGCTCTTTTCCCTTTCTCACCAGACGAAGCCGCGCCGGATCGAGCGAGGCGGCGGTCACGCCCGCCCTGGAGAGCCACTCCGCGGTTAGCGCATAGACGCCGTCCTCGCGCACATGGAATTTGATTCCCTCGCGTGAAGCCGGTATCCATGCTCCCAAAGTGTCGAGATCAGCGGAGCGCAGGATGAACGGCTGGGTGAAATACCCGCCGGGACGTTCCTCCGCCGTTGCGGGTCCGGGCGCATCGGAAACGGTAACGGCAAATGTATAAGCGTTTATCCATCTGGCCTCCGACTTCCCGGCGTCCCAGGAAAACAGAGGCACCTGCGCCTCGGTGTAAAAACGCCCGTCCCGCTTGAATTGCCGGGAGGCGAGGATTGCCGGCGGCACGGAGCGCCCGGGCGCTTCGGCGGGGTAGTATTCGGGAGTCAGGACCGAATCCGTGGCAAGTTTCCAGCGGACCCGATAAAAAGGCAAAGCTCGAAGGGGTTCACTCTCGTCGGCCCCGCGAAGCGAGACAGCCGCATCCGCCGAGGGCATTTCAACGAGCACGCGGCGTACCGGGAACGCATCTTCGTCGGGCCCCGCTTCGATACCGGGAACAACCGTCAGCGCGACGCCGCCCGCCTTGACGAAGCGGAGATCGTACTGATCGTTGACGACGCGAAGCAGCCGCTCCTGCGCTTGCGCCGAAACACGTGGAAACAGGGCGCACACAAAGCCGAAAATCGGCAGCGCCTTGATGAGCGTTGAGCGGTAATGAGCAGTTGATCGATTGAATCGCATTCGGTCACCGGGTAACGATTGTCGCTGTCGGCCGGAAATCGAAGCACTCGCCCAGGTCGCGCAGCACGAGCATGACGCGGCCCACTATGGCGAAGTCGTCCTCCTTGCGCACCTCCATCTCCTTGTATGTTGGATTGGCCGGCAGCAGGCGGACGCGCCTGCCCTGGAGCGAAAGGGTCTTCACGGTCAGGCCGCCGTTGTGCCAGGCGACCACCGTATCGCCGTTGCGCGCGTCCTTTTGAGCGCGGAGGAGAACGACATCGCCGGGGAGAATGCCCGCGTCCTTCATGCTGTATCCCTGCACGCGCAGCGCGACGGGATTCTCGAAGGGAACCAGGCGCTTGTCGAAGCTGAGGAATTCCGGCGACTCTTCCTGAGAAAGCGCGGGTGCTCCGGCGCGGACTTCGCCCAGCAGCGGCACACGGACTTCACCCCCGCCCGAGATGCGAATGCCCCTGCTGATCCCCGGAGTGATTTCGATCACTCCCATGCGCTCGAGACCTTTGAGAACTATCTCCACGCTGCGCTTCCAGAGCTGTGTACCCTCGGCAATCTCGTTCAGTGTCGGGGCTCTGTCATGCCTCTCGAAATACCGTTCGAGAAAGCCGAACACTTTCTTCCTGTTTTCCGTCCACTTTTCCGGCATGTCGTCCTCACATTATCCGTATGACTAACAGAAACTACCGATAAACCCGCTGCGATGCAAACGCAAGCGCAGCAATATCATGCGGGGTGGAGCATCGATGCGCAAATCGCGGCCGCGCCTTTTGAAGTGTTTTCCGCATCGCGTAGCTTGCCTTCATGAAAAGCGGAAAAGGCGGAGGCGGAATCAACGGCACACGTGTCGCCGCCGCTCTTATGATCGCGGTAGCGGCTGCCTCGGCCTTGCGATTGCTCGGCGGCTATCTCCCGTTTGAGAGGATCTGGGGCATCGACTATCTCTCTTGGTATGGACTTCCCTGGGATGTTTGTTGGTCACTGCTTCCGTTGTTCACCGCGATGCTGCTGCTGCGAACGAGAAGCATCGATGCGCAAGACGGCTCGTCCCGCGCGGTCGGGTCGTTCGCGTGGATTATTTTCATCGTTTCCGCGGCGCTCGCGCTCGTCGCCCCCGTGCGGACTTTCTTCTACGGAGACGGCGGCCTTCTCGTTCCCCAGATGCACCGCCTCGCCGCCGGTGAAGAGCTGGACTACAATCTGCTGTTCAACCTGAAATCCTCTCCTTTGGCGGGCGCGGCCGTCTACGCGATCGCGCGCGGTCTGCCCGCATTGTTCAACCTGTTGAGCCTGCCTTTGCCCGGATCGGCGTTGTATCCGTTCCAGGCGCTTTCTGTGATCGTATCGCTCTTGTTGGCCCTGTTTTTTCTCAGGCGACGCGAGGGCCATGAAGGCATCACGCCCGAGGCCCTGCTGATCGCAGGGACGCCGGGCGCTTTATTCCTCCTGGGTTACGTGGAATTCTATCTGCCGGTATATGTGGCGACCGGAATTTTCCTGATACTCGCCGAGCGTCATATGCGCGGGCTTGCCGGGATCCGGGCGCCGGCAGCCTGCCTTCTCATCGCAATCGCGTCGCATTATTACGCTCTCGCCTTCCTGCCGGCGTTCGTTTACGCATTCGCCCATCGCAGAGGCGCGCTTCCAGCGTGGGCGGAATCCACCCGGCGCCTTGCGCTCGTGTCGGCCGGCGTATTCGCGGCGGCGGCCGCGCTTTACTTCATATCGGGTTTCGCCGCGGGCGACTCGCGCATTGTGATGCCCATGCTCCCGCCTGAAACTCCCGCGGGGGTGCAATGGTACACACTGCTGTCGCGCTATCATCTGCTGGATCTCGTGAACACGGCGCTGTTTCTCTCGCCGATATCCGTATTCGCCGTCGCCGCGATACTTGCCGTACGCCGGTCCACGGCGCGCTCGCCCGAATTCCGTTTTTATCTGACGGCGGCGGCGCCGTTTTTCATCTTTCTGTTTTTCGCCAACACGTCCCTCGGACTGGCAAGGGATTGGGATCTCGCGGCAGTGTGGGCTCTGCCGATGGGTTTTCTGGGATTGACCGCGGTCAGAACCGCAGCCGGCGCCCGGTCGCGCAGCGCCGGGCTTGCATACGCGGCCGCTTCCTTTGTTTTTACGCTACCCTGGATAACGCTGCATTTGGATTCCGAAGCGGCTGCCGCCCGCTTCGAGCGGATACTCCCCATCGATGAGGGGCACATGTACAGGGATTATGCGTTGAGCGGATACGAAGCGCTGCGGAAGTATTATCAGAACAAAGGAGACCAGAATAAAGACATAGAACTCTCGATGAAAAAAATCGAGATACTCGACTATCCATCCAATTACTCGCTGCTGCTGGCAAAAACGGCTTCGCTGCACAGCGTGGATGCCGCGCGTTCATCTACGATAAGGCGCTGGATGCTGGCGAGACTCAGCAACCGCGCATCCGCGCTGAAGAAAGCTTCCGCCGAGAGGGATTACGCCATATCCCGTGCGCAGATCGATTCGCTGGCGGAGGCCATCGCATTTTCGGCATTCGCGCAACATCAGTACCGCCTTATCGAAAACGACGTCAATTCGGTCGCGGCCATCACCGGCGCCGGCCAGCCGTATCCTTCCATCTCGGCGTTGGAGGCCTGGGAGCGGAGGGATTTTGCGAGCGCCGCCCGTCTTCTCGAGAAATCCATGGACGGAGGTTTCAGGGAGCCGCGTCTTTTTCTGCTGCTCGGCAACGCGCGCGCAATACTGGGAGACTTCGGCGCATCGCTTGCCGCGCTGGAGGAAGGCGTACGTCTGTATCCGCGCGAGCCGATGCTGTTATACACGCTGGGATCCTATATCGCTTCGTCCGGGAAGGATCCCGGCGCCGCGGCAACCCTGCTTCAGGCGGCGATCGCCAACGGTCTCTCCGGGGACCGGGAGCGCGAGGCCCGCTCCGCGCTGCAGCGCCTTGCGGGCGGCAGCGAGTGAAGCGGCATGTTCGCGCGGCCGCTACCACACATGCGGCAGCAATCTGTACCTGATCCTGCTCCGGTATTCCTCGTAGCCCTTCAAGTCACGTAAAAGGACCTGTTCCTCATTTATTATCCTGATTACGATCACAGGAATGTACGCGATGGAGGGCAACACGGCCCACCAGGATCCGAGAGCGACAGGCGCAGCGAGGTACATCAACAGGAAGCCGACGTACATCGGATGGCGGACCTTGGCGTAAGGGCCTGTAGTGATCACCTGCTGTCCATCGCCTGTTTCCACGGTCCTGCCCGCCCAGCGATTCTCCATGAAGGTCCTGAGTATCAGCAGATAACCCGCGAGTGAAACGGCCATCGCAATTAATACGGCCGGCAGCGGCACTTCAGACCAACCGAAACGGTTATCGAAGCCGGGTATTCCGAAGGCGAGCAGATATATGGGCACGCCCGCCAGCATGATGCGGCGTTGAGTCGTTTCCGTTTCGCGCATTTTGAGCCGCCGGGCCATGAACTCCGGATCTTTCCCTGCTATCCATGCTAAAAAAACCGTCATCGGCGCCAAAGTGATCGCGCACCAGGTCCACGCTTCCCACCACAGCAAGGAACCGCCCGTTACAAGAAAAAATGCGGGAAGGAGTATCCACGCGGCCGTCATGCGCACAAAGGCCTTCCTGCGTATTGCTCTGTGATCTTCCGCGGTATTCATTGTCCAAAGCCTTCAATATTCATATCCTGATCCGACAATGCCGGTTTACGCCGCGCACAATCCGAAGTTGCATTCCTACTGCCGCTTCAACCGCCGGCAGGCGCAAGCCGGCCGTCTTCTCCGAAATACAGTCCGCCTCCGGAGAAATCCTCCAGGGTCAACATTTTCACGAGGGGCAGTATCTCCGCGCCGGAATCACGGAAAGGGATCCCGGGCTTCTGCTGGCGCACGGGATGCACGCGGCCTTCCACGAATACGCCGGCCGGACCGAGCCGGGCTTCGAGGATGAGCGACAGTCCGTTGGGACCGTTCAGATTGAACATTTCCCATGTGCAGAAATTGCCGAGAGAATACGCGATAAGCCGCCCCTTGTACAATTCCATCCCGCGCACTACGTGAGGCCCGTGTCCGAGCACCAGATCGGCGCCGGCGTCGACAACGGCCCGGGCGAATTCCCTCAAACGCCCGCGCTTCTCTCCGAAAGCGGTCTCCTCGCCTTGCGGGACATGCTGATGTTTTGCGCCCTCAGCGCCGCCGTGAAAGGATACCAGCACGATTTCGCTCTCACCCGCGAGCTTCCTCACGAGACGGCGCGCCTCCGGCGAATCTCGCAGGTTGTTGGAATTTTCGTCGTAGGAAAAGGCGATGAAGGATATTTTACGGCCTTTTACTTCGAACAGCGCCCAGGTTCCCGGCGGTCCCGACCAGCGTATGCCCGCGCTGTCGAGCAGGCGGATCGTATTCGCCCTTCCTTGCTCACCGAAGTCGAGAGCATGGTTGTTGGCGATGCTCAAATGATTGAAACCGGCATCGACGAGATTCGCGAGATAGGAGGACGGCGTGCGGAAGGCGTAGCAGTTCCTCGGATCCTTCTCGCATTTGACGCTGCGTCCTCCATCGAGAAGCGGCCCCTCGAGGTTGCCGAAGACGACCTCTCCCTTCCGCAACACATCCCGGACATCGGCGAATAAAGCGGCGCCGCCGTCCGGAGGCATGGGGCTGCCCTCGGGGAAGGTGGAGCCCATCATGATGTCGCCGACGGCCGTAACCGTCAGACAGGTGTCATCCGGGGGAATGCCGGAAATAAAATCCGCCGTTTCATTCCTTCCGTTGCCGTGGCTGGAAAAGAGAATAAAGAACGCGATGATGAGCAATGTGAAAATCCATCCTGCGGGAAATATCCTGTCCGCCGGGCCGCCGACTCGAGTTGAATCTCTTCGGAACTTCATCTGATCCTTGTCGTTCGCGTCATCATTTCACCTGAACGCAAATGTAATGCGACCAGGTAGATTCCGGAAGCGCATCCGCGCAAGGAAACCTGCAATCGGTTGGACACGGCTTGCAGGGCGATAGGCTCATCATACACTTCCCTTCCGTACACATCATATACACGGATAGCATCGACTTCCGCGCGGACCGGCTTCACGATCAAGGTGAACGATGCGCCGTGAGGTTCGGGAAAAATCTCCAGTGACGGGCGCGATTGCGCGGCGGGAGGTTCAATGCCGAGCACCGCCACATCGAATTCATCCGATACCGCTCTACAGCCGTTCGAATCGGACACTTCAACCTTGTATTTGCCTGTCCTGCTTATGAGGATGCTTCGTGAATTCGTTCCGCTGATCGCGGCGCCGTCCAGATACCACTGCCAACGGGACGCCTCGTCCGTGCCGAGAGTGTCGCCGGTCCTGACGATTACGGGCTTCGGCGGTCCCTGATGTACGGTTACGGAAACCGTGTCCGTCGCTCCCGAACATCCGTTCGTGTCGGTGACGCCGCAATGGAAGCTTCCCGTTTTCCTCGCGACGAGAAGGCGGCCGGTGGAGCCGTCGGACCAGACGTATGAAATGAAACCATCGCCGGCATCAAGTAATACCGAATCACCGGGACAAAATGACGTCGATCCAGTGATGCCGAGACGCGGCGCCGGCAAGGCGTGTACTACGACCCGCACAGTGTCGGACTCAGCCGAGCATCCCGAAGCATCGGCAACCGTCACGCAATACGCGCCGGCAGTTCTTGCCGCGATCCTTCTCGTGACGGATCCGGTGTTCCACATGTAAGCCGCATACCCATCGGGGACCTCCAGAATCACGGAATCTCCTTCGCAGATGACGGTGTTCCCGGCCATGGTCAACACGGGTTTTTCAATGCTCGAGATCGTCACCGAGGCGAATGCCGTGCCCTCGCAGTTCCCGTCGGTTTCCCTGACCGACAGTCGGCCTTCGGACTGATTGTGCCAACGCACCGTGATGTCCGATGAGAATCTCGATGATACCGGCACGCCTCCGGTGACAGTCCACTCGTAAAGGTGGCTCTGAACCCCGGTTGTGCTGTATTGCGCGAGCATGCCCGCGCAGACGCTGTCGGGGCCTGATATGCGCGGGGCAGGACCCGCCGCGAAGAACACCTCGGCCGTATCCGAATCCGCTTCACAACCGTCGCCATTTGAAGCGTGCGCGAAATACCGGCCGCTGCGAGTAACGGCTATCGAACGAGTAGTATCGCCTGTGTTCCATGCAAAGGATGTCCACAACGAATCCGCAACAGCGATTCGGACGGTATCGCCCTCGCACGGAAAAGCCCTCCCGGATACCGTCAGACCGGGCGGTTTCGGCGTCCTGATATCGACGTCCGTCGAAGCTACGCCTATGCATCCTGAGAGCTGATGCGACACTTTGACGCTCACTCTTCCCGTCCCTGCATTTCTCCAGAGTATCGTCACAGCCGAAGAGTCCGCGCTTCCAGATATTTCACCTCCTGTCGCGGACCATTCGTACAGCGCGCCCGGCGTGTCGGAAACCGAGAATTGCGCGCGCGCGCCGGGACAGATTTTGCGCGGGCCGACTATGTTCGAAGGATCGGTCCACCCGGAAACGATCTCCACGGTATCGGAGCGGGCGTGGCAGCCGTTCCAATCCACCACCGACACGCTGTATAGTCCGGGAGCGCGGATTATGACGTGCCGGCCGCTGTCGCCCGTAGACCAGGCATAGGATGCAGCGAATGAAGCGACCTCGAGTTTCACGGAATCCCCGGGACAGAGCGAAAGCCCCCGGTCGGCGATTATCCGCGGTTT
>CAYLZD010000024.1:0-66961 GCA_964388275.1 uncultured Chromatiales bacterium | reverse complement strand
GTGGCCTGCTCTCCTGTATGATCGGAAAAACTGTTTACGGGGGAATCTCATAATAGAAGATGTAAAAGTCAAGTCATTTATCTCGTCATGATTGAAAAAATCGCATTGCCTGAACACTGAACCTTGCCGGTGCGCCGGGCAAACGGCGATTATGCTGGAAAAAAGTAGAATACCTGCACAACATCGAACCGTGTGAAATCACATGAACCAGGAAATACACGAAAGACACGCAAAGGCCTGTTCACCGAAGCTGTGTATCCTTCGGCACTTCTTTCGTGCGTTCCGTCGTCTCATCCACCGGTCAGCACCACGAACGCCTGCTGCAGCACCGTTCCGCCGCCTTC
Organism: uncultured Chromatiales bacterium; assembly: GCA_964388275.1. Taxonomy (GTDB): domain Bacteria; phylum Bacteroidota; class Ignavibacteria; order SZUA-365; family SZUA-365; genus JARYLZ01. The sequence goes on along the minus strand of CAYLZD010000024.1, from coordinate 66,617 downwards.
CAGTCGCAGCCGGTAGGCGCCCGCGCCGAGGGTTGCGTCGAGGTCAGGTTTTATCGCTTCCGGCGTCGTCTTCTATGGCGTCGTGATCGTCGGCCGCGCCGACTTCGGCCGCGGGCGGCGCGTTTCCCGTGCCGCCGGCGTTTTTGAATTCGAGAACGCCTTTCTCCGTGTCGAAAGTCACTAGAATCGTGCTTCCCGCGGGGAAATTGCCGCGGAGAATCTCTTCAGCCAACGGATCCTCCACGTGATTCTGCAGGGCGCGGCGCAGCGGCCTGGCGCCGAAGTTCGGATCGTACCCCTTCTCGACGATGAAATCGCGCGCTTCCTGCGAGAACTCCACGCTCAAGCCCATATGATGAATGCGTTCCAGCAGCTTGCGGGATGCGATGTCGATGATCGAGTATATATGTTCTTTCTGCAGCGCGTGAAAGACTATCGTATCGTCGATGCGGTTCAGGAATTCCGGATTGAAAAGCCGCTTCATGGAATCTTCGAGCGTCCTTTTCATATCCTGATAGGCGTGTTCTTCCTTGGGCGCTTCGCCGAAACCGAAAGCGCCGTGCTTCTTGATTTCACGGGTTCCGATGTTGGACGTCATGATCAGTATGGTGTTCTTGAAATCGATCTTGCGCCCCAGTCCGTCGGTGATCTGCCCGTCGTCCAGTACCTGAAGCAGGATGTTGAACACGTCCGGATGCGCCTTTTCGATTTCGTCCAGCAGGACGACGGAATACGGTTTGCGCCTTATCTTCTCGGTCAATTGTCCGCCCTCCTCGTAGCCGACATAGCCCGGAGGGGCGCCGACGAGCCGGGATACCGAGAACTTTTCCATGTATTCGCTCATGTCGACCCGCACGAGAGAGTCTTCCGAGTCGAAAAGGTATCGGGCCAGCACTTTCGCCATCTCGGTTTTGCCGACGCCCGTGGGTCCGAGGAATATGAATGAACCGATAGGCCGTCCCGGATCCTTGAGGCCGGCCCGCGTGCGGCGTATGGCGCGCGACAGCTTCTCTATGGCTTCATCCTGGCCGATGATCTCGCGCTTCAGCTCCTCGGCCATGCGGAGCAGTTTCTGCGATTCCGACTGCGCGATGCGGTTCACCGGAATGCCCGTCATCATGGAGACCACGTCCGCGATCACCTCTTCGTTCACGTCGTGAACTATGGTGTGGGATTTGGATTCCCAGGTCCTTTTTGCTTCCTCGAGCTCGTTGAGAAGCTTTTTCTCGATGTCTCTCAGCCGGGCCGCCTCCTCGAAGTTCTGGTTCCGCACGACCTGGTTTTTCTGCGCCTTGATTTTTTCGATCTCCTCTTCCAGGGCCACGATTTCCTGCGGCACGACGATGTTCTGCAGATGCACCCTGGCGCCCGCTTCGTCCATCACGTCGATGGCTTTGTCGGGAAGATAGCGGTCCGTGATGTAGCGGTCGCTCAGCCGGACGCATTCGTCGATAGCTTTCGTTGTGAAGCGGACGGCATGGTGCTCTTCGTACTTGTGCTTGATGTTCCGGAGGATCTGCACCGTCTCTTCCACGGTCGTGGGATCGACCATTATTTTCTGAAAGCGGCGGTCGAGCGCGCCGTCTTTTTCGATGTACTGCCGGTACTCGTCCAGTGTCGTCGCCCCGATGCATTGAATCTCGCCGCGGGCGAGGGCGGGTTTGAACATATTGGAGGCGTCCAGGGAACCCGATGCCCCGCCTGCGCCCACAATCGTGTGCAGCTCGTCGATGAAAAGGATGATGTCGGCCGATTTTTCGAGCTCGTTCATCACGGCCTTCATCCGCTCCTCGAACTGTCCCCGGTACTTGGTGCCCGCGACCAGCGCCGCCAGGTCGAGCGTGACCACGCGCTTGTTATGCAGGACCCTCGAGACCTTTTTCTGTATGATGCGCACGGCGAGGCCTTCAGCGATGGCGGTCTTTCCCACTCCCGGTTCGCCGATGAGCACCGGGTTGTTCTTCTTCCTGCGGGAGAGGACCTGGGCTACACGCTCGATTTCCTTCTCGCGGCCCACTATCGGATCGAGCTTGTCCTCGAGCGCGAGTTTCGTGAGGTCGCGGCCGAAATTGTCCAGCACGGGCGTTTTTGCGCGCTCCTGACGCCTTTCGGAGGATGCTCCTCCGCGGCCCTGACTTTCGCCGTGCGGCTCCGGATGGGATTCCCGATGGGAGGGCGGCGTGGGTTTTCCGCTGATGATGTTGTCCAGTTCGTTGCGCACGGTATCGTATTGAACGCTGAATTGCGCCAGAATCTGCGCCGCTATGTTGTCGTCGTCCCGCAAAAGCGAAAGCAGCAGATGTTCCGTGCCGATGACTTCGGACTTGTACAGCTTGGCCTCGAGATAAGTGATTTTCAGCACTTTCTCGGCCTGTTTCGTCAACGGAATGTTGCCGATCGTGAGCGTCCCGCCCTGGGAACGCACGGTGTCTTCGATGGTCTTCTTGATCTTGTACAGGTCGATGCCGAGGTTCCGGAGTATCTTTACGGCGATGCCTTCGCCTTCGCGGATGATTCCGAGCAGCAGATGTTCCGTGCCTATGTAGTCGTGTCCCAGGCGGAGCGCTTCTTCACGGCTCAACCGTATGACTTCCTGAACTCTGTTTGAAAAATTTCCTTCCATTATTTCCTTCCGTTTTCGTGCTCAGCTTTCTGAACACATTCCTGCGCCTTATAGTTCAAATCCGCGCACTCTGAAAAAATACCACCGCATGAGCGGCCGCGCAAGGCGAAAAGCGGTCATGCGGTGCCGCCGCACGCGCAGGGCGCCGGAACGGGGATCGCCTGCCCGCGCTTATGTGCTGTGCGGCGCGCGCTAAAAGATCACCATCCAGAGCGTATAATCGAGAATCAGAATCATGGCCGAGCTCAAGACGAAGGCGCGGATCGTCGCCCGGCCCACTCCTTCCGCGCCGCCGGCGGTGGCGAAGCCGATATGACAGCCGAGTATCGCCGTGACTCCTCCGAATGCCACCGATTTGACGAGCCCGGAGATGATGTCCTTGGTTTCGAAGAATCTCTGCACGCTGCCGAAAAACGTGGGCGCGTTGAGACCCAGGAAAAAATTCGCCACCAGAAAGGCGCCCAGCAGCGCTATAGCGTTGGCGAAAGTAACCAGCACCGGCATCATCAGAACGGCCGCGAGGAAACGTGGCATCGCCAGATAACGAACCGGATTGATGGCCATGCTCTCGAGAGCGTCGATCTGTTCGGTTACCTTCATGGTGCCGAGTTCGGCGGCGATGGACGCGCCGACACGTCCGGCCACCACAATGGCGCTCAGAACCGGTCCGAGCTCTATGAAGATCGCGCGGCTGACAGCGCCGCCGATGAGCGAGAAAGATATCATGCCCTGGAACTGGTACGCGGCCTGCCACGACGACACCATGCCCGTGAACAGGCCGATTATCAGCACGAGAGGCAGTGAACCGACCCCGATGTGTTCCATCTGCTCGATGACCAGACGGCGGTCCCGGAACAATCTGTGCATGTTGCGGAAGATGTTCAGTTGAAGAAGACCGATTTGGCCGATTTCGGCGACGAAGTTCATCGTGCGCCGGCCCAGCCGGTCTATTCCGAGGGTGTTCATGCAAACTCCTGTGAACGGGGAAGCGCGCTTTCGGGGCGCAGAGCCAGCTGCCCGCACGCGGCGTCGATGTCGACGCCCGAGCTGCTGCGCAGCATCACGGTGATGTTTCTTTCGCGCAGACGATCGGCGAAGGCCTGTATGCGGGAGGGCGGCGACGGCGCAAGCCGCATTTCACCGTTTCCGCGGACTTGTCCGGAGGGATGGTATGGAATCAAATTGAACTTCGACGGCACCCGTCCCGCCAGCTTGAGGAGCCGTCGCAGATCGGCTTCGCCGTCGTTGAGACCGTCGAAGAGAATGTATTCCCAGGTGATCCTTTTCCGCGTCTTTCTGTAGTAATAATCGGCGGCGTCGATCAAAGCCGGGAGCGGGTATCGTTTGTTGACAGGCATGAGGCGTTCCCGCAGCGCGTCGTCGGATGCGTGCAGGGAGATTGCGAGCTTGGTTTTCCTGCCCTCGTCCGCAAGTCTGCGGATGCCGTCCGGAAGACCCGCCGTCGAAATGGTGATGTGCGCGGCGCCAGGGCCGCAGGTCCGCTCGTGCGTGATGAGCTCGACGGATTTCATCGTCTCATCGTAATTAAGCAGCGGTTCACCCATTCCCATGTAAACCAGATTGCTGATTCGCTGAGTCGAAACTGCTTGTATTGCCAGATACTGACCGATGATTTCACCGGCGGTGAGATTGCGCGGCCGTTTCATCAGGGCCGTCGCGCAGAACGCGCAATCCAGCGCGCAGCCGGTCTGCGTCGAAAGGCAGAGGGTCAGCCGTTTCGAGGTTTTTTCACCCGCTTTTTCCGAAGGAATCAGCACGGCCTCGACACGAGCCGCATCCGCGAGTCCGACGAGCATCTTGCGCGTCCCGTCCGAACTCGATCTTTCGGAAAGGACCTCAGGCCGGTCGATCCGGAAAGATTGCGCGAGCTCGGCCCTCAAGGTTTTGGGCAGATTGCCCATTTCATCGAAACACTTGACGCCGCGGTTATACAGCCAGTAGAAGACTTGCTCCGCCCTGTATCCCGGGAGTCCGAGTTCCGTAAAAGCGCTTTCCAGCTCCTGCTCGGTCATGCCGAAAACATTGGACGCATCCATAAGTGAAATCTACCACAGACACCGCTGATTTAATAATCGCCTTGAATCTCCGGCACAAGCCGGCATAACCGTCAGTTGTCATTACCTGCGGGAATGACGAAATTACAAGATTGAACCGTCGGTGAAACGCGGTTAAACATCCCGAACTGATTCTTTGATGAGACGCGCCACGGCAACAATCCTTTTCTGCTTGTCCCTCGCGAGGGCGGACGGGCAGGTGGTCGTGTCACCCGATTCGTCGGAAGTGACGGGCGGAAGTGCGCGCGCGATCAAATCGGAAATTACCGGAGGGGAAGTCCGCGCGGAAACGGCTGCAGCGCCGCTTCAGCTCAGGTCCGGCCGTACAGATCCCTGGCGTTTGGCGCTTGTCGGGGCGGCTGCGCTGGGAGTTCTGGGCGCGACGTGGATATATCTGGAAAACACATGGTGGGCCGACAACGAAACCACCTTCCACATGGACGATGGCGGCGACCTGCGTTATGCCCAGAATCTCGACAAAGCGGCGCATTTTTACGGCGGCTGCATCGCAGCGGACATGTTCTACGGGGGCTTGCGCTGGGCCGGTCTGCGTGAGAAACCGGCCGCCTGGTACGGTTTCGGCCTCGGAGTTTTCGTGCAGCTCGCGATCGAGATCAAGGACGGGTACGCTCCGCGCTGGGGTTACAGCGTGTGGGATGTGGCTTCCGGGACGGCCGGCGCTCTATTCTTCGTCGGCAAACACTATTCGCCTGTCCTGGATGCGATGGACATAAAGATGAGCTACTGGAAACGATCCGACAAGTATTTCACATGGATCAAGCAGGCCGGAGGCGCCACCTGGAACGACGATTACATAAATCAGACCTACTGGCTGTCGTTCAAGGTGGAAAAACTGCTCCCCGAACCGGCCGCAAAATACTGGCCCGACTGGCTGGCCCTGGCGGTCGGCATGGGTGTCGACGATAAACTCGAAGGTTATGAGAAGAACAAAGCGTGGTCTCAGGGCAATCTCGAGCTTTATCTGGCTCTGGACGTGGATCTCACGCGCATATTCCCATCCGACAACTGGTTCTGGGAAACGCTCAAGCGATACCTCAATTACATCAAATTTCCCGCGCCGGCGATACGAATAAAACCGGGTGTAATCACTTATGGAATTTACTTCTGAAATGCTGTTCCGGCGCTCGATCTTTTTTGTGTTGATCTTCTCCCTGTTTCGGTCTGCAAATGCGCAGGATTTCGCCCGGGAGAGCGGCAGCGCCGGAATGCGCCTTTCGATGCATCCGGTATCCGTGCCGCTTTTCCGGCATGGCTCGACGAACACCGGATCCGGCGGGGACGAGTACCCGCCGCCTTTTGCCGGATACGATCCCGATCGCACGGAAATCCGCTGGGATCATGCCGCCATAATGGGCGTCTCGATGGGCGCTATCGTTACCGGAGTGCATATTTACCAGCAAAATGCGTGGTGGAAAGATCAGCGCACGTCCTTCCACTTCACGAACGACAACGATTACGCCTTGAATGTCGACAAGGCGGGACACGTGCTCGGAGGAGCTTTCTGCTCCTTCGTCGCGAAGAAGTCGCTCGAATGGAGCGGAGTGTCGCGTGACGCTTCCGCCGTTTGGGGGTCGGCGCTCGGCGCGCTCTTCGAGCTTTATGTGGAAGTGGAGGACGGTTTCGCGCGGGATTGGGGATTCAGTCCGGGCGACGCCTATGCGGACCTCATCGGCGCGGCGTGGGTGCTGGGGCAGCATTTCGTGCCCGGCATGGAACACCTGCAACCCAAGTTCACTTACTATCCCTCGAAGAAGTACAGGGACGGCCTGCATCACGGCAACATGATAGACGACTACGAGGGGCAGACATACTGGATGGCGGTTCACGTGTACGGGTTGTTGCCGAAATCCATGCAACGCTGGTGGCCCGAGTGGCTGGCCCTGGCGATCGGGACGTCGGTCCGCAACATGGACGACCGGGAAGTGACGGCCCGCAACATCATAATTGCGCTGGATTATGATATGACGAAAATTATACCGGGAGAGAGCTGGTTCATGCGAACGCTCAAGGAAGCCTTGAATTACCTGCATTTCCCGGCGCCGGCCATCAGGATATCGCCGGGATACATAGCTTACGGACTCTACTTCTGATGGACCTCGCAACGGGAGAGAAGCCTGGCATTACCGGCAAGCTGCGTCAGGGCACTCAATGACGGCACACGACACACGCTCTTCGCCTCCACTGATGAGCGTAATTATACCGGCATTGAACGAGGAGAAGCTGCTCCCCGGACTGCTGGCGCAGTTGACCCGAGAATTGCGCGCGCGTCACGCTCTCGAGGTCATCGTCAGCGACGGCGGGAGCGATGACGCAACCCGCGGGATTGCGGGGGAACACGATTGCGTTCTGGTGGAATTCAACGGCGACGGCAGGCAGACCATCGCCGGAGGACGAAACGAAGGCGCGGCGGCCGCCGGGGGAGAACTGCTGATTTTCGTCAACGCGGACGTGCGCTTCCGGGATGCGGACGCATTTTTCGGGACGGCGCGGCGCGCGCTTTCGGACGCCGGAGTCGCGGGCGCCACCTGCGCGGTGCAGGTGTTTCCGGAGGAAGAGCGTCTGTCCGACCGGCTTTTTCACTGTTTTCACAACGCCTACGTGCGCTTCCTGAACTTCATAGGAGAAGGCATGGGCAGAGGCGAATGCCAGATAGTTCGGCGCTCCCTTTTCGAGGAGCTGGGAGGATACAATTCGACTCTGGCGGCCGGAGAAGACTACGAGCTTTTCCGCAGGGTGCGCCGCCGCGGACGTATCGCCTATCTGTCCCGCACGGTGGTGTTCGAATCCCCCCGCCGTTTCAGACGCTGCGGATATTTGCGAATCATCTTCGATTGGACGAGAAACGCGGTAGCGGTCGTAGTACGGAAAAAATCGTCGTCTGAAGAATGGGAGGCGGTGAGATGAAAAATCGCATTGTTTGAGCCGGAAACTTTCGGTAGTTTTTCTTTGTAATGGATTGAAGCAAGCAACCCGGAAATTTGAAATAAAAGGATGTTCATGTTTCGCAGACAGTTTTCCCTGGCATCGGTTTTCATTCTCGTCTTCTTCGGCGTCTTTCTTGGTTCTCAACTTCGAGGAATCTCCGAAGACAACATATACGAGCAGCTGAACAAATTCCGTGATGTGGTCAGCTACGCGCAGAAATATTATGTAGATGAAGTCAGTCCATCGAAGCTGGTGGAATCGGCGATCGTCGGCTTGTTGAAGGATCTCGACCCGCACTCGGTGTACATCGATCCCAAGCAGCTCACACGGGTGCAGGAGGATTTCCGGGGCAGCTTCGAGGGCGTGGGCATCGAGTTCAACATTCTGCACGATACTATCACCGTCATGGCGCCGATATTCGGAGGCCCCAGCGAGAAGGCGGGCATACTGGCGGGCGACAAAATTGTAAAAATCGACGGAGAGAGCGCGGTCAAGTTCACGAATGAGGACGTGCAGAAGAAACTTCGCGGCGAGAAGGGCACGAAAGTCGTCGTCGACATTGTCAGGAGCGGCGTCAGCGAGACCATGCAATTCACGATCATCAGAGACAAGATACCCCTGTACAGCGTGGACACGTATTTCGTTTACGAGGACGGCACGGGGTACATGAGCATAAATCGCTTTGCATCCAACACGTATCAGGAGTTCATCAGCGGCATACGCGAGATGAAGGCGAAGGGGATGAGCAAGCTGATACTCGATCTGCGCGGCAATCCCGGCGGTTATCTCGAACAGTCGTTCCGCATGGCGAACGAGTTTCTGGCCAAGGGCAAGAAGATAGTTTACACGAAAGGCCGCAGGCCGGACTTCGACGAGAATTATGTGGCCAACGGAAACGGGGAGTTGCAGGATCTTCCGGTTATCATACTGGTCGCCCGAAGCAGCGCCTCGGCCAGCGAGATCGTCGCGGGCGCGGTTCAGGACCATGACCGCGGCCTCATCGTGGGCGAAACGACTTTCGGCAAGGGACTGGTGCAGAGGCAGTTCGACCTGTCCGACGGATCCGCTTTCCGGCTCACCACGGCTCGCTATTACACGCCGTCGGGACGCATCATTCAGCGTCCTTACGACGGCAAATCCGACGAGGAGTATTACAGATCCGCGGGCAATCGCAGCGAGGAAGAGGGCGACAACATCGAACACCGCGTGGAGGCCGATACCTCCCGCCCGCGCTTCAAAACGGAAGGAGGGCGCACGGTTCTGGGCGGCGGAGGCATCACTCCGGATTATATCCTGAAAGTGGACTCTCTCACCAGATACACGGCCATGATGCGCGCGCGCATTTTCGAGTTCATCAGCGGATATATGGACAAAGAGGGTCCGGGCCTCCGCCGCAACTACGGCAAGGACGGGATGTTGCGATTCTGCAAGGAGTTTAACGTGGACAAGGGACTCCTCGATTCATTCGTCTCCTTCGGCGAAAGCAAGAGCATCGGCTTCAAGAAACAGGACTTCGATCAGGACGTCGACTATATAAGGGCCCTGATCAAGGCTTGGATTGGCCGCAATCTTTTCGGCAACGAGGCCTATTTCAGGACTCTCCTCACCGCGGACGCACAGTTCACGAAAGCGAGGACGCTGTTTCCTGAAGCGAAGAAAATCGCCGGTTTGAAATAATCTTACGCCCGCATGAGCGGCGCACAAAAAGGAACGACAAGTCGCATGAAATTCCTGACGGCACTGACGGCCGTCATATGCGCGGCCGCGATTTCGGCATACGGGATCTCATTCCCGGAATCCCCGGGCGCCTCGGCGCAGCGCCCTCTTCCGGATTTCACCGTGTTCGAACAGGGCGAAACACTCACATACGAGGTCAGTTATCTGGCATTCAAGCTCGGTACTATCACCACCCGCTGCACGCTCGTGGACACCGCGAAAGGAAGAGCGCGTTATAAGACGGAGTGCCTGATCCGTTCGTACCCGGGGATACCCTTCGTGAATCTCAAAACGCGCTTCCAGAGCACGGTGGATCAGAGATTCTCCACCGTTTCCTTCAGCACCAGGGAGCACGTGGAGGACACTCTGAACAAGTACATTCATTACGCGTTTCCCGACGGAAAAAACGTCGTGTACGTCACCGAGAGAATAGGCAATGATCCCATACCCGAGCATTTCGACACTCTGGCGCTGGACGGGAAACGCTGGCAGGACGGGCTGTCGCTGCTCTATTATGCCAGGGCGCACGCGCGGCAGAGGTTCACCGACAGAGTGCCCGTGCTCATCTACAGATCGAAAGCCGTCACGACTATCAATTTCCGCATCAAGGAAGAACCGGTCGAAATCGACGCGGTCGATTACGACATCGCCGCTCTGAAACTCGACGGAGAAACCGGTTTCACAGGGATTTTCGGCTTGACCGGCGGTTTCGAAGGCTGGTTCACCCGCGACGCGGCCGCTGTTCCCGTATATGCCAAAATGCACGTGGTGATTGGCAGCATTCGTCTGCAACTCATTTCCTGGAAGAAACACGGCTGGAGGCCGCCGAAACATGCCTGATGGGACCCGAATTATACCGTACAAGGGACGCTGGCCGGATATTCATCCGAGTGTTTTCATTGCGGACGGTGTCGTTATCGTCGGAGACGTGGTTATTGAAGAAGAGGCGAACATCTGGTTCAATACCGTGATCAGGGGCGACGTCAATTCGATACGCATCGGCGCCCGCAGCAATGTGCAGGACAACTCGATGCTGCATGTCACCTGGGACAAATACTCTCTTACTATCGGCGCCGGCGTCACCGTCGGGCACAGCGCGGTTTTGCACGGTTGCGTTATCGAAGACGGCTCGCTGATAGGCATGAACGCCACCGTGCTCGACGGGGCGGTGGTCGGAGCTTCCAGCCTTGTGGCGGCGGGTTCGCTCGTGCGTCAGAACATGAGCATCCCCGCAGGCAGTCTGGTCGCCGGGGTGCCCGCGAAAGTTGTCCGCGCTCTGACCGGCGATGAGAGCTTGCAGATAAGCCGCTCCGCCGATCATTATGCTGGATATGTCGAGGAGTACAGGACCCATGCCGATATGGAGCACGGCATGAGTTTCCGGGAATATCTGACCGCTTTCAGGAGGTGAAAAAGTGGACGTGTCCGTGTTCGACGACGGAAGCATGATCGAAGCGCTGAAAGATGCCCTCAGGGAAGACATAGGTCTGGGAGATGTGACCACCGCCTGCACCGTCCCCACCGACCTGCCCGGGATCGGGATATTCACCGCGAAAGCCAACGGTGTGCTTTCAGGAATTGATGTGGCCGCCGCCGTGATGCGGCTGGTGGACGAACGTCTCGTCATCGATGCGCGCTTGCGGAACGGCATGCCTTTGCTCAGAGGCATGGACATCGCGACGGTGAGAGGGCCCGTGGCCTCCATGCTCACGGCCGAACGCACCGCCCTGAATTTTCTCCAGCGAATGTCCGGAATCGCCACCATGACATCCGCTTTCGTGAAACTCGTGGAAGGCGCCGGCGTCAAAATTCTCGACACGCGCAAAACCGCTCCTCGCCTGCGGGCCTTCGACAAGCGGGCGGTGCGCGACGGCAGGGGAACGAATCATCGCTTCGGACTCGACGACATGGCCCTCATCAAGGACAATCATATCGCGGTGGCGGGCTCGATAACCGACGCCGTGGAAATGCTCAGGGCCCGCATGCCGAAGGACAGGAAAATCAGGGTCGAGGTCGAAGTCCGCGACATGCAAGGGGCGGCGGAAGCGGCAGGCTGCGAAGGCGTGGACGTGATCATGCTGGATAATTTCGAGCTCGACGCCATGGCTGCGGCCGTCCGCTTGATAAGGATGAGAAAGCCGTCCGCGGAAATCGAGGCGTCGGGGAACGTCGACGAGCGGACCGTCCGCGACATAGCTCTTACCGGCGTCGACAGCATATCCATAGGCGCCTTGACTCATTCGGTCCGCGCGTTGGACATATCCTTCAACATCTCCATGCCGGAATGAACTAAAAGGATGCGTGTGTCTGATTTATCTCCGGCGGAAGGTCCGGGCCGGAACGCGGACATCGAACTGCTGCGCTCTGCGGTGGTCCGCCGTGAACCGGCGCGAGTGCGCGCGGAGGGATACAGGCTTTCGGCCGTTCTGCTTCCCTTCATCGAGAAGGAGGGCGAGTGGCATCTGCTGCTTACGCGCAGGGCCGACGATCTGGAGCATCATCGCGGACAGGTGGCGTTTCCCGGCGGTTCCGTAGAAGCGGGGGAAAGCGCCGTCGACGCCGCCCTGCGCGAAACCGGGGAAGAAATCGGAATTCATCCTGAGGCGGTGGAGGTCATCGGGGAGATAGACGAAATTTGGACCCCGACCGGTTACGTGATAACGCCCGTGGTCGGCGTATTGAAGACGCTCGACGGACTCGCGCCGGACGAGAGGGAAGTCGCCAGAGTATTCACGGTTCCGCTGGCGTATTTCGCCGACGAAGGGAACGCCGAACTTAAAACAATGCATGTAGGACCTTGGACGAGGGACGTGTATTTCTATTACCCGGAAGGCGAGACCGTCTGGGGCGCCACCGCGTTCATCATACGCGGCATGTTGAAGCGGATGGAGCGGCAGGCCGGATGAGTTTTGTATACGTCCCGAATTGAGCTAACTTTTAAGGTTGGACGCGTTTTTTGATGAACGCGGATTCGGGTCGGTTACCAATAAACGAAACAGCAGGAATGCAGGCATATGCTGGATATGAAGCGCATACGGGAGAATCCGGAGGAGATCCGCCGGGGAATTGCCGACAAGAACGAGAAAGACAGACTCGACGAACTGTTGAATCACGATGCCAGGCGTCGGACTCTCATAGCAGAGGTTGAGGCTCTCAAGAACACCCGCAATGTGGTATCGCAGGAAATCGCGCGGCTGAAGAAAGCGGGAGGGGACGCGGAAGCGCGCATCCTGGAAATGAAAAGCGTCTCGGACCGGATAGGCGGGCTCGACGAAGAGCTCCGCGCAACCGAGGAGCGGATCGCGGATATAGCCTGGTATCTTCCGAACATGCCGCACTCTTCGGCGCCGAGAGGAAGAAGCGCCGAGCAGAACGTGGAAGTGCGCCGCTGGGCGCCGGAACGGCTCTCGGGGCTTTTCGACGACGATACCGCGCCTGCCGAGGACCACACGGCTCTCGGACGCCGTCTCGGCATCCTGGATTTCGAGAGAGGCGCCAAGCTGAGCGGAAGCGGCTTCCCTTTGTACATCGGCGCGGGAGCGACTCTAGAAAGGGCTCTCATCAATTTCATGCTCGACCTGCATCTGCAACGCCACGGTTACAAGGAAGTGTTTCCTCCGTTTCTGGTCAACACGGCCTCCATGCGCGGCACAGGACAGCTTCCGAAAATGGCGGAGGATATGTACCGCTGCGAGGACGAGGACCTTTACCTGATACCGACGGCCGAGGTGCCCATAACGAACATCTACAGGGATGAGATCCTTCCCGCTGAACTCCTGCCTCTCTCCCTGTGCGGCTACTCCGCCTGTTTCAGGCGCGAAGCCGGATCTTACGGAAAACAGACCAAGGGCTTTCTGCGCGTGCACCAGTTCAACAAGGTGGAGATGGTCAAATTCACGACGCCGGACACTTCATACGACGCTCTCGAAAAGCTGGTCGACGATGCCGAGGACATACTCCGGACTTTGGAAATCCCTTACCGTGTCATGCTCCTCTGCACCGGCGACATGAGCTTCGCATCCTCGAAGACCTACGACATCGAAGTCTGGTCGCCGGGAGAGAGGGCGTGGCTGGAAGCGTCTTCGTGCAGTTGCTTCGAGGATTTTCAGGCGCGAAGAGCGAATATCCGTTTCCGGACCGACTCGAAGAGCAGACCGGAATTCGTGCACACGCTGAATGGATCCGGACTTGCGACGTCCCGCCTGATGGTATCGCTGCTCGAGACAAACCGGACTCCCGACGGCCGGATTGCGGTGCCGCCTCCCCTGCGGCCGTACACGCATTTCGATTTAATCGGTTGAACGCCTAGAAGCGGACGGGCGGCGAAAGCGGAGCCGATCGCATATGCTCACAACGATTACAATAGATTTCTGGAACACCCTGGTCGATTCCTCAAACGGCGAAGCCAGGAAGAGATACCGCATGGCGTCCCTGCGCAAGGCGCTGCATTCCGAAGGCCGCCGCTGGGACGAGGAAGAGATTGCCGCGGCATTCAAACGCGTATACGAAGCGTTCGAGGAGAGGTGGTTCGGAGAAAAAAGGACGATGAGCGCGTCCGAAAGCATAGCGCTGATCTGGGAGTTTCTCGGCGTCAGGATGAGCGCCGGCGCGCACGATTCCGTCTCAGCCGCTTTCGAAGAAAGCATACTGCATGCCATGCCCGCGCTGCTACCCGGCGCCGCGGACGCGGTCGCGGAACTCGCCCGAAAATACAAACTCGCCCTCATTTCCGACACGGCATTGTCTCCCGGCGTTGCGCTCAGAGATGTTCTCGATCGCCTGGGGATCGGCAGACATTTTAAGACAATGGTTTTCTCGGACGAAACCGGTGTCGCAAAGCCCCATCCTCTCGCATTCGAGACCGCGCTCAAGGCCTGCGGCGCCGAGGCGAAGGAGGCGGTCCACATTGGCGACATAGAAAGGACGGACGTGGCCGGCGCGAAGCAAGCGGGCATGATGGCGCTGCTTTTCAGGGGCGATGCGAAAGCCCGTTATTTCGATCCGGAGGCATCGACTGCGGCCGATGCCGTCGCTTACTCGTGGGAGGAAGCTGTGCGAATTCTGGACGATTCTCAGCGCAACTCCCCATGACTCCGACGCCGCGGCTCCGGAGACCGATCCGGCCAGAGTTTTACTGTCGTGAAGTCGAGGCTCCGTGAAAATTCTGCTGAAGTTGCTGCCGTACATGAAGCGCTACCGCGGTATAATGACCGTCGGGATTCTCTCTATCGCCATATCCGTGGCTTTTTCTCTGCTGACACCCCTGCTCATAAGGTATGCCGTCGACGCTTTACAGGAACAGGTCTCCCCGTGGAAACTCACGCAATACGCCGGACTCGTGCTGCTGGTTTCCGCCGTCGCCGGAGTTTTTCTGTTTCTGCAGAGAAAGACGATAATCGTGGCTTCCAGGCGAATAGAGTTCGATCTTCGGAACGATTTCCTCAGCCATCTTACCAGGCTCTCGATACGCTATTTCCAGAACACGCCGACCGGCGACATTATGGCGCATTCGACAAACGACATAGCTGCCGTGAGGATGTTTGCCGGACCCGCGGTCATGTACAGCATAGAGACCGTGCTCACTTTTGTGGTCGTATTGACGATGCTGATTTCCCTGCATCCTCTGCTCACTCTGTACGCCCTGCTGCCGCTGCCTTTCATTTCATACGCCGTACACCGTCTCGGTTCGGTGATACACAAGCGCTTCGAGGATATACAGGCGCATTATTCGACACTCACCTCGAGGGCTCAAGAGTCGCTTTCGGGAATCAGGGTCGTCAGATCCTATCTGCGCGAGGCATACGAAATCAGCCGTTTCGAGCAGCTCAGCGGCGAATACCGTTCCAAAAACCTGCTGCTCGCCCGTGTGCAGGCTTTCTTCATGCCGCTGTTGAGCATGCTTATCGGCCTGTCGGTTATAATCGTGGTCTGGTTCGGCGGCTTGCTGGTGATCGAAGGACGGCTCACTCTCGGGGAATTGACCCAATTCCTCATTTACACGATGATGCTCATCTGGCCCATGATAGCGGTGGGTTGGGTGATTGCGATAATACAGAGGGCGGCCGCTTCCATGAAAAGACTCGACCGCATATTGAGCGTCGAGCCCGAAATCAGAGACTCCGAACGTACAGATCATGGAGTTACGACAATTCGCGGAGCGATCCGGTTCGAGAGGGTATTTTTCCGCTATGGTGAATACTCGCCCGACGTTCTGAACGGTTTGGATCTGGAAGTGCCGGCGGGCGACACCCTAGCGATCGTCGGCAAAACGGGCAGCGGCAAAAGTTCTCTCGTGAATCTGATACCGCGTCTCTACGATGCAACCGGCGGCGTACTGAAAATCGACGGCCGCGACGTCCGTGATCTGCCCCTGGAAGTTCTGCGCAGGCATATAGCCGTGGTTTCGCAGGAACCATTTTTATTCTCCGACAGCATCGCGGCGAATATTTCCTACGGCGTCGATGGAGCTTCGCGGGACGACATCGAATGGGCTGCGGGCGTGGCTCGTGTGAGCAGGGACGTGGCGGGTTTTCCGTCCGGATATGAGACCCTGCTCGGAGAGCGCGGAATCACATTGTCGGGCGGACAGAAACAGCGGGTGTGTCTGGCGCGCGCCGTTTTAAGGAGACCCGCGATACTGATTCTGGACGACGCGCTGTCGGCCGTGGATACGAATACTGAAGAGGAGATCCTGGCGCGTCTCAAGGAAGTCATGCGCGAACGCACAAGCATAATCATAAGCCACCGTATCTCCACCGTGCAGCACGCCGACACGATCATTGTGCTCCGAGACGGGAGTATCGCGGAGCGGGGTACGCACGAGATGCTGATTGCGCAGGGTGGTATGTACGCCGATTTGCATCGCAAACAGCTGCTTGCAAAAGAGCTGGCGGAAATGCAATGACACTCGATTCCTCGACCGAATGGACGCCGCCTTCCGCGGATGCGGAACAGGTCCTCTGCATGTTGGACCGAGCCAGACGCATCGTAATCACCACGCACGTCAATCCAGACGGCGACGCGCTGGGTTCGGAGTATGCGCTGCTGAACTACCTGAAGCGGACCGGAGCCGACGCGAGGATAGTCAACGCTTCGCCGGTTCCCGCCAACCTGGCCTTCCTGAACACCGGCGGCGTCTTCGAGGAATATCGCGTGAAGGATCACAGGGCTCTGCTCCGTAATGCGGAACTGGCCGTTTTTCTGGATCTGAATTCACCGGACCGGGCAGGGGTGGTGGCGGATGAAATACTGGCCGGAGCCGCCGGGACGCTTGTGATCGACCACCATCTGGAGCCGAAACCTTTTGCCGGCGCCTATTTTTTGGATGCCGCGGCCTGTGCCACCAGTGAAATCCTTTACTATCTTCTCCATTGCGAGCTGGGGATGCCGCCTGGAACGGCACTCGCACTTTATGTCGGGATCATGACCGACACGGGTTCGTTTCGTTTTGAAAGAACCACACCGCGCGTCCATCGCATCACGGCGAATCTGCTCGAAGCCGGCGTAAATCCGTCGTGGGTTTACAGGCGCGTTCACGAGGAGTATTCTTACGGTAGAACGCTTCTCGTAGGCGCCGCGCTCTCTTCGCTGCGGGTGATTTGCAAGGGGACAGCCACGCTGATGCTGGTCCGGCATGATGATTTCCGCAAAACCGGCACATCGCTCGAGGACCTTGAGAACATAGTGCAACTGGGTCTCGCCATACGGGGTGTCGAGGCCACTGCATTGCTCGCCGAGGTGGAAGAGGGAGTCAAAATCAGTTTCCGTTCCCGCGGGGAGACGGCGATTCAACCCCTGGCTCGGGAATTCGGAGGCGGCGGCCACATGTCGGCGGCCGGCGCCACCGTGAAAGGCGGGGACATCGACTTGCTGGCTCGGGATGTGCAGGAGCGGCTGGAGAAGATGCTCCGAGACCCGGGACGCAATGCCCCCGGGGATTGAGACCGGCCGGCGAACCGCGGCCGGAAGTTTCAGCCGCACAATTTTCCTTCGATATTGGATGTTGTCGAAAATTGCACTACACTTCTCCGAAATAGCCTCGACGGCAAGGATAAGCAGGATGCCGCCGGCTGCCAGCCGACGTGATCCACTGCCGCGGGCAATCCCCCGAGACTGAAAACAAATCGCGCCGGAGGGCGAATTCAATGGTGAAATGCGTCGGATCATACGGCACGCCCGAACGCGTGGAAGCGGACGTCCATGTCCTATTTTTTGCGGATGACGAGGCCCTTTTCAAACGAGCCGCCGACCGTATGGGTTCTCCGTTCAAATCGCAGCTGGCGGATATGCGCGAGCGCGGGGACTTCAAGGGCGCGGCGGACGAAATGTTTTGCCTGCCCGCGGGCGACTTGAGATGCGTGCTCGTCGGACTGGGCGCCCGCGAGAATCTCAGCGCGGAGGCGCTCAGACGGGCAGCCGGACGAGGAATAAGGGAGGCCGGAAAATTCGCCGCCTCGACGGCCGCGATCCACTGTCCGACCGAAGACGTGACGAAAAAATCCATGCACCTGTCTTTTGAAGACGCGATTCAGTCTATCGTGGAAGGAACTCTTCTCGGGCATTATCGGTTCGACAAGTATAAGATGAATAAGTCCGATGAACCGAAAGGGAAATTCAGGGAGTTCCGTTTCGTCGCGGCGGAAGAGGGCTTCCAGGGCCGCCTCAAGGAGGCGATCGAGCTCGCTACCATAATAGCCGACGGAGTTATCCTTGCGAGGGATCTCGTCAATTCGCCTCCGGCGGATGCCTCCCCTGACGCCTTAGCGAAGGAGGCCGCGGTCATAGGACGAAAGCACGGCCTGAAAGTTGTCGTGCTGGGCAGAAAGGAAATCGAGCAGCACAAGATGGCAGGCCTGCTGGCTGTCAATCAGGGCAGCCGCCGCGAACCGAGATTCATCGTCATGGAGTACAACGAAACAAAGCGGCGCCTGCCGAACTACGTGCTCATCGGAAAAGGCGTCACGTTTGATTCGGGCGGGCTGTCGCTGAAACCGGCCGCAGCCATGGAAGAAATGAAAATGGACATGGCGGGGGCGGCCGCGGTGCTCGGAGTTTTCTCGGCTGCTGTTAAACTCAAACTGCCGATCCGTCTTGTCGGGCTCATTCCGGCCACGGACAACATGCCGGGCGGCAATGCCCTTTGTCCCGGAGACATTATCCGGTATTCCAACGGCGTGAGCGTGGAAGTCCTGAATACGGATGCGGAAGGACGGCTCATACTCGCGGACGCGCTCATCTATGCGCAGCGATACAAACCAACCGGTATTATTGATCTCGCCACTCTGACCGGCGCCTGCGTAGTAGCTCTCGCTTCACACGCCACGGGCATGCTGGGCACCGATGATGCCTTGAAGCAGGGGCTGTCGGCGGCGGGTTCTAAAACGTACGAACGGGTCTGGGAATTGCCGCTTTTCGCTGAGTATGACGAAATGCTGAAAAGTCAGGCCGCCGATTTGAAAAACATAGGCGGCAAATGGGGCGGCGCCATTACGGCTGCGGCATTCCTGAAGCGGTTCGCAGCCGACGCTCCGTGGGTGCACCTCGACATCGCCGGAACCGCCATCTTGGATGAGGACACGGACTATTCAAGGAAAGGAGGCAGCGGCGTGGGAGTGCGTCTGCTCGCCGAGTTCTTGAGGAACGCCGTTCAATAACGCTTCCGGACGACCGCGAAAAACGCGGGCGAGCGCGAGGATTCGATGCCGCAAATGCGCGGCGGCGTCACATGCTGACGCCGATCGAGAAATACATGTTCAAAGGACCCCAGCGGATAAGGGGTTTCGCGTTCTCCATGAAAATGAAACCGCGCCCTATCCCGAAATCGGCGGGACCTATAGGCGTGTCCAGACCGACGCAAATTCCCGCGCCGTGCCGCAGATCATCGAACTTGATCTGCTCCGGAATTTCCCATGTGCGTCCAAGATTGTACCGCAAGGAAAAGTACGTGTCGAAGAGTATGTCGAAGGGCGCCTTGTAACGCGCTTCGATGCTTCCTAAAAGCAATTGCCTGCCGCTGAATTCGTTTTCGCGCATTCCGATGAAGGAATACAACCCGCCCAGTCGAAAATCCTCGGTGCGCGGCATGGTGCGGTCGCCGTACCCGAATTGCAGTTTCGGGATTATGGTGATCCGTCCGATTACGTCCGATATGTAAACCTCGTAGCGGGCGGAGAATTTGGAAAATGTGCGGGCGCTTCCCAACGCCTCCTGTGCCGATGTGTACGAGAGCAGCAGCAGCATCCCTTCCCGCGGATAAGGATAACGGTCCTGAGTGTCGATGGTCGTGCTCGCGGCCAGCGACACTATTCGCTGCCTTTCCATGATATCGGGAGCACCGTCGATGATGATGGACGAGGCGCCTAAACTCTGTTCCTCGATCCGCAGTGTTCCGGCGAGATTGCCGAAGCGGCCGGCATACAGCCCCACGGATGCCGCGGCCCCGTATTCAACCTGCCGGACTACAGCTGCAATCCCGCGTTCATAGCGCGATCGCGGCAGGCCCGGCAGGTCCTGGAACACATTGAAATCCCGGAGGTCGTAATAGGCCTGGGCCGTGAAACTCAGGTTTGTGTAGAAGAGACGGTTTGTGGCATACCGGGCTTCATAACGACGGTTGTCGAATCCCCACGTTATCAGCCCGGAGAGCTGGGTGCCGCTGCCGAAGAGATTGGCGTCCTGCAACTCGAATCCGATCTGCGCATTTCGTTCATTGTCGATGAGTGTGCTCAATCGCAGGAGTTGGGAAGGGCGTTCTTCAACTCGCACGATCAGACGCGGGTGTCGGCCCTCTTCCTGGATGCTTATGCCCACATGATGGAAGAGATCCAGGCCGGTAATGTTGTTGAGGCCTCTTCGCGCGTCGTCCAAGCGGAATATCCGTCCTGCCGCTACGGGGAGTTCGCGAAGAATCACGACCGAGTTCGTCCTGGTGTTGCCTTCGACCTCGACTTCGGCGATGATTCCCTCGCTTATGCGCAGGCCGATTGCTCCGCCGTGCCTGTCGATCTCAAGCGAATCGATGCGGGCTAACGCGTAGCCGTGATCGCGATAAACGCCGATGGCGTCTTCGCACAGCTCGCGTATGCATGAGGCGGTCATGAGGCGGTCGAGATAGCGGCTGATTTCTCCGATTATGCGGATTTCAAATGCGGGCGATGCTCCGTCGATGCGTATGTTCTCGAGCCGGGCCGCCACGGGGGCGAGCTCCGCTCTCTCGCCGCCGGTTGTGTCGTCGTCGCGACCGTATCCCTTGCCGCAGCGGCGCAACAACTCCATTATTCGCGGTATCGCGGCTTTGCAGGCGGAATATCCTTCCTCGATCACGGAATCCGGCTCGGTGAAGTCGGTCGCAAGCCGGTTGCCCAACGCGGGTTCTATTACGAGATCGGCTCGCGAAAGCTGGTCGGTGTTGGGACGCTCCATCAGGAGATTCAAGACCTGATCGAGCATGTCCAACGGATTGCCTATCTGATCGGGTGTGCGGTTTCCGCTCGTGGTGTTCACCGCGATGATGATGTCACAATCTTCCTCCGACAGGACGTCGACCGGAATATTCGCGGCGAGTCCGCCGTCCACCAACGCCATGCCGTCTTTTTGTATCGGCGAAAACAGCACGGGGATCGTGGAACTGGCTCTGAGCGCTTCGGCAAGGTTCCCGGATTTGAGCACAACCAGCCGGCCGGTGTACAGATCGGTGCAGACTGCTCTGAATGCGACTTTCAAATCATCGAAAGTTGCGGTGTGATAAACACCGCGGAGCACCAGATCCGAAAGCAGGTTAGTCAGGCGCTGGCCGTTGGAAACCGCCAGAGGCAACACGGGACGAAGGCCGTCGAAACGGACCGTCAGAATGGATCTGTCGGATACCGGCTTTTGATCCACGGGTATATTTTCTCTCCGGCTGCCGCCGCCGAAGCGGAATAATTCGTCCCAATCGATGCTCTTGACCTCTCTCTCGAGCGCTTCCGTGGAATAGCCCGCGGCGTAAAGCCCTCCGACTATGGCGCCTATGCTCGTTCCCGCGATGACATCCGGGCGGAGGCCCGATTCTTCCAGGGCTTTAACCACCCCGAGTTGCGCCAGTCCGCGTGAGCCGCCTCCGCTCAGGACCAGTCCTATTTTCGGTCGCGGGTAATCCGGCATCTGCGCTTCGCTGAAAGGACGCAGCGATCTCAGGACAGCGTATCCGCGCGGCGCGCGGCTCGCGGAATCCGGGCCGCCGGCCGTCAAGACCGCGCCGATAAGGATGTGGATCGAGATACAAAGCGTCGCGCGGCGCATTGTCACGCTGGTGAACATCCAAAAAAGTAGTCATCCGGCAAGTTGAAACAAAAAGGACGGCCGGCGCCGTGGTTCCGAGTCCGGCGCGGGCGCCTCGCCCATGTTGCCGAATCAGAAAGGCCTAGCCAGCCGGAGTATGAACCGGGGCCCGTTCGACAACCCGGTGTGTGTCAGCGGCCATGCCACGCCGATGCGCGTGTCACCGTCGGCGCTGCCGACGGCGACACCGATATCCGAATGCCAGCGTCCTTCGAGGAAGGAATATCCGGGGGCAGCATCGACGGCGCCGTTCATATGTCCGGACGAGTTCAGGATACGCGCCGGGTCGACGGCATCGGTGATACCGGCGTCGTAAAAGGCGATAAGGTTCAATCCTCCCAGCAATTCCGCCGCCCAGCCGCGCGCGTCCTCGAAGACTGGATTCCGGAATATAAATTCCAGATTGAACAGAGCCGCTTGTGTGCCAGAGAACTCCTTGTGCCTGTATCCCGGGAGTGTGCCCACGCCTCCGAGATCCAGGGAGCGCTGCAAAGGCAGCAGGCCGTCGCTCACGCCGGCGCGCGCGCGCACGTTGACGTTGACGTACGGGATGACCGGTTGGAAACGGCGGATGTCGATTATCAACTGCCTGAATTCGGAATCTCCACCCGCGAACCCGCCGGCGCTTTCAAAGGATGCCTGCGCATGCCACCCGTGCAGCTCGCGGGAAACGTGCGGTGTTGTGCTGATGGCCGCGGAGAACACGATGCTGTTCAGATTTCCCGGATTGATCAGCGGCTGAGGCCGGAATTTCTTGTTTCCGCCGAATACTGACCAGTCCGTACGACGGCCCATGTTATCGTAAGTGTCGTGCACATAAGCGCCGGATGCCCGCAAATACAAGCTCTCCGGTCCTCTGTAGTGCCATGCGACGGATGCCGAAAAACCTTCCCGGCTAAAGTAATCCATGTAATCCTCGCTAGCCAGCAGTGCGGCGAAGGTGTTTTCGTCGCGGTTTACCGTCCATTGATCCTTCGAGTCGGTGAAGGAATGTCCTTCGCCACCGAACTCTAGAATCATATCCGAAAAGTAGAGAGGCAGGTACAGTCCGAGACCGTACCGCCAGCGATGATTGGCGAAGCCGTAACCGATCGATCCGGCGCCGACCACTCTCGGCTTGCTGTGCCAATAGAGGCGCTTCGGCTGTGCCAGTCCAATGTACACGCCTTCCACCCGGTTGTAACGGAAGATGGTTTCGCCCAGCCTGGTGTCCACCGGAAAAACTCCGCCGAAACTTCCCGGGTACTTGCGGTATATCTGCGGTTTGAAGGAAAATTGTGCGTCGTCGTCATCATTGTACTCGCCGTCGCCCCAATCTGCCTGGAAATCCTCATCCTCCCAGGCCTCATCCCATGATTCCCATTCCTCGGCCGTCCAGTCGTCCTCTTCCACCGCGGCGTCCTCGAAAGCCGAGGGATCGGCGATGCGCCGCTCGAGGGATTCAATGCTCTCCTCGATCGAGACGATTTTTTGTTCCGTGAGCTTGATCCTCCGCTCGATGTCCACACGCGAGGCGGTGTCGGTTTCTTCGAGCTGCTTCTTCAATGCGGACACTCGTTGATTGAGATCGGAGAGCCGGGTCACGAGGAGGGCTCTGCGCTTTTCGAGTTCGGCGGCTTTATCCAGACTGTCCGCCTGGATCAGTGACCGGCCTATGAACTCCGGGGCAACCGTCGAACTTCCTTCCGATGGCTTCGCCGTACAGGGCTCGACCGCGCCTGCGATGAAAGAAAGAATGAGTATAAGAAAGGTGCTGCGAGCGTTCATGGCCGCCTCCTTGTTTGCTGTTGGCTGATCGGCGCGGGCCGCCGGCCGCGGCCTTCGACCGATCCTTTCATCTACGATCAAACATCCGTCTTGTTTCAGGGAAGCCGGCACGGGAACCCGGCTTCGGCCGACGGCCTGCCGTCAATCGGGCAGGTATTCCATGGTGGTTTTTCCGCGTGAAGTGATGTTGACTTTCATGGATGAGCCGCCGGTATCCTGTATGATCTGCTCTCCGGTCTCATTCAGAATCATGTCGATAATGATGCCCGCGGCAGGATCGAAATGGATTACTCCTTCAGACTTTTCTTCGCCGCTGACTCTCAGTTCCATGCCGCCTCTGGACATCTTTCCTGTGGTTTCGGTAATCCGTTTCGCATTTATCGCGAGGCAGTTTCTTTCCTTTACCATCTTGGCCTCTTTCACTTCAAAATGGAAATTGCGTTTCCGCAGCATTGTATTGTCGCCTTCGCCTATGGTATCGGTGCGAGCCCTTTCCCAGGATCCGCCCACGCTGAGCTTGGTCGGGTCGAGTATGGGGAACATGCTGAACAACTCGCTCACCACCTGCATGTCCTGCGCCTCCGGTTTGAATGTGATGCTGTCCTGGTCCAAGGGCTTTCCTGTCGGATCGATTGTGAGCCCTATGGAATTGCCTTTCAGACTCTCGCCGAAAGTCTGCATCCCTTGGGGGGATTCCGCGATTACGAGCGCGTTTTCGAACAGCAATTGGAGATGAAGGTTTCCATCATCGGTCCTCTTATCGTGCGTCAAAACGACCGCAGCGTTGCCTTCCACGGTCGCGTTCATCGTCTGACCGCCCATCTCCTGAATCACATCGCTGTTGAATTCGAGCAGGTATTTATAGGGTTTTCCGAGTTCATACTTGTAGGCGACGTCTTGGGAGTTGGCGCGCGCAGCGATGAAAAGAGAGCACATCAGCGCTGCCGGGAAAATAATGTGAAGTTTCATGGAATTGCTCCGATTGATTTCAGGATGGAAGAAGTTCAATTGTCGATTCTGTCGTGAACGACATCGGGATTATCTCCGAGTCCGTCGCGAAAACTGCTCTGGTGGTTTCTTTTCTGTTCCGTATGGCGAGTTTGACCAGCAGTCCTTCCTTGTGCGCGAAATAGAGGGCGCCTTCAATCCAGGCTTCCTCTTCCGTGAAAATTTCGCTTCCCTTGAAGATGGTCTTGCCTTCGACCAGGACCGTGCCTTGCCATGATATTTTCAGGCAGTTGTAGCCTCCGATCCTGACCAGCGAGTCCGCCGTGTACACCGTTTTCACGGACGTCAGACGCAGTCCTTCCCCTTTGCCGAGCACGGGATCGGACGATTTTGGATGAAGCGTATCCGAGTCAACCTCTGTCCAGCTGTCGCCGACTCCGACCGCCCGCTTTGGAAGGGCGGGAAGCAGCATCGCCTGCCTGGCCAATATGCTTTGATTCAGGGCGACGGCGCTGCCGGGCGCCGACAGAGGGGTTGTCGGGACGGCGTTGAGCAACTCGCCGTTCGAGGTGATTGAAAGTCGCACGGGTTTGCGTGTAAGAATGTTGTC
This sequence comes from uncultured Chromatiales bacterium, assembly GCA_964388275.1. Classification (GTDB taxonomy): domain Bacteria; phylum Bacteroidota; class Ignavibacteria; order SZUA-365; family SZUA-365; genus JARYLZ01. The sequence goes on along the minus strand of CAYLZD010000024.1, from coordinate 41,614 downwards.
GAAATCGGGCCGCGAGGAGGTCATAGCGCGATTCGATACGGAACGATCGTCGACGAAAGCCGTGTCCTGAGAATACAGGAGAGCGATTTCACCGGATGATGTAAGCTCGCCTTTGAGCGTGAAGAATGTTTCAACCGTCTTGTCGATGTCCGCAAGAAGACCTTTCTGCGTCTGGCCGATTGCCGCCGTTTTCTCCGTCCTTTTGTACCTGTGCTCCTTGCCGGCGGGAAACCTGTACACGAGTTTGAATTCCTGAGCCTGCGCGACAATCAGGGCCGGAAAAAACAGTGGAATCACATATCGCAATTTCATGGTGAACGAAAGCGTGTTAAAACTTTTATTCATGCAGATCAATTTCAAAGATACCAAAAAATGCGCTGGCAGCGAATTTACTTCAAGAATGCCGGGCAGCATGGATTACAGCACTATTCGTGCCGTTATTGAACGATTCTGACGATCGGAATAAGCTTGAAAACTGCTCTCGAACGCGCGTTCGGACCATTTGCAGCGAGCCCGTGAATCAGTGTTGTATTCCCGCGAGGACGCCTGTGTGTGATTTTTCGATGCGCGGTTATCTGGTCCCGGCACGCTCATATTCGAGTTTTCCACCGATATATGTTTTCAGCACACGCATCTTCAGCAGTTCGCCGTCCGCGGCTGTCGTGATGTCCCGGGGGAGTACTACGAAATCCGCGTATTTGCCTGCCTCCAGGCTGCCGAGGACTTGCTCGAGGCCGGCGGCCCGCGCCGCCCAGCGTGTGAACATGTATATCCCCTCCATGCGCGAAACCCTTTGATTTCCGTACCAGCCGTCGCGATACCGATTTTCCGACTCGATGCTTCCGCGTGCCAACGAATAATGGCGCCGTATGTCGCGGACTGAGGCGGGAACGCCGTCCGGAGACTTGCGCGTACAGGCGGCATAAATCCCGGCAAGCGGATCCGGGCGCTCCACGGGCGTGTCGCTGCCGCCTGGGATCCATGCGCCGGCTTCGAGTAGGGACTTCCAGGCATATGCCCCGAGCACGCGTTCCGGGCCCAGTCTTGCCTCCGCCCAGAACATGTCGCTCGTGCAATGGGTGGGCTGCATGCTGGGTATGACACCGAGACGGGCGAACCGCGGTATATCTGTCGCGGCCAGCACCTGGGCGTGCTCGATACGCAAACGCGCTCCCTGGCGCCGGTTTATGGCGACCGCGCGTTCAAAAGCGTCAAGGACAAGACGGTTCGCGCTGTCGCCGATCGCATGGACGCAGACCTGGAGATCCCTCGACAACGCGCGTTCGGTTTCGGCCGCGAGACTGTCGACGGTTGTGATGCATATGCCCCGGTTGCCGTGGTCGTCGCTGTAATCGTCGAGCAGCAGGGCGCCGCGGCTTCCGAGCGCTCCGTCCGCGTAAAGCTTCAATCCAGCGAGCACGAAGCGATCATCCGCGAAACTACGCCGTCCGGTTCTCAGCAGATCCTCCCAAGCCGCGCCTTTGCCGTCCACATATCCGGCGAGTCGAAACGGCAGTTCACCGTGCTGCGCCATGTCGGCAAGAACCGAAATCTGCTCCGCGTTGAGTCCCATGTCGTGCATTCCCCCCAGACCGACAGACAGGCATCTGCGGATGGCCGCGCCATATATTGCCTTGCGTTCTTCCTTTGTTGGAGGCGGAACCGCGGCCTTCAGGAGGTCAACCGCGTTGTCGAGCAAAATCCCGGTCGGCTCTCCACGCGTGTCCCGGAAGATTTTGCCGCCCGGAGGATCGGGCGTATTGCGGTCTATCCCGGCGAGGGCCAGAGCTCGCGAATTCGCCCATGCTGCGTGTCCGTCCACTCTCTTCAGGAAAACCGGATGCTCCGGAGCGACTCGATCGAGAGCGCGCCTGTCGGGAAACACTCTGACCGGCCACCTGTTCTGATCCCATCCCCTGCCTATGATCCAGCTACCCACAGGGCTGTCATCGGCCTTCGACTCAACAATTTGAAGGATTTCCTCCTGTGAACGCGTATCGAAAAAAGTGAGTATTGTGGTTTCTTCTCCAAGACCATAGAGATGGCCGTGCGCGTCGATAAAAGCGGGAAATACATCGAGTCCGCCGAGATCGACGCTGTCTTTAGCGGCAAACCTCCCGCGCAGATCGTAGAGGGAACCGACCGCCAGTATCCGTCCGTCGCGTACGACGAGAGCCTCGACGACGTCGCCAGCCGGGTCGAGTGTGTGGACCCGGGCATTGTGGAATAACACATCGGCGGTTTCAGGCGTCGGTACCGCGCAGGACATGATTAGGACCGGGAGAAGCAGCAAGTGCGAGATGTTTCGTGAATGCATGTCGGAATCCGGGCAACTGAGCGCAAGGAGAAAGGGCGGAGGCGGATCTGCGGAAATTTTCCGTAATGCGATCCCGATCGGCGAAGAGTAGCGAAGGCGGGCGCGCCGGAATAGCACCGGGCGTCCGGCGGTCGGTAAGCGCGCTTCGATTTTCAGCGGATTTTTTTTCCATTGTGTGGCAATTAAGGAAATAATTGCTAAATTGTATAATCAAATCACTGCGCGGACCCGAGAACGAAACCGATCGTGATCGCAACCGGTTCTGCGCGCATTCAGCACTGTGAGGATCCGAACGTGCCAAAACCCAATTACCAGTTCGAGAAGCGACAGCGCGAGTTGAAAAAAAAGAGGAAGAAGGAAGAGAAAAGACAGAAGAAATTAGAGTCGTCGGCAAAAGCCGAAGACAGCATCGAACAGACGCCGTCACAGGATTGACCTGAGTCGGCGGCCGGATGGATAAGTAGCCCGTTCGGTTCCAACATACTGACGAATCTATTCACAACAATATTGTTACAGAGGAAAGTCCATGAATATCTATGTCGGAAATCTCGCCTATGGCGTATCCGCAGACGAGCTCAAATCCGCTTTTTCCGCTTACGGAGAAGTTTCTGAAGTCAACTTGATCAGCGATAAATTCACAGGGCGCTCGAAGGGTTTCGCATTCGTCGTCATGCCCAATGACAGCGAGGCCGAATCCGCCATCAAGGCGCTCAACGGGACGGACATGAAAGGCCGCAGCGTGACGGTGAATCAGGCGCGTCCGCAGGAAGAGCGTCCTCCCCGCCAGAAGAGATACTGATTAATGCGCGGTCGGCGTTCCGGCCGTTGAGATTTCACAGCCATCGGAATGAAGGTCTGAACGACGTCGTTTCGATGGCTGTTTGATTATTGCAGGTCATGGAGAAGCGCACCGTCGTAATCGGGGCCGGCGCCGCGGGACTAATGGCGGCGTGTTTCGCCGCCCGCAGCGACAGGGAGATCGTTCTGCTGGAAAGGATGAGCGACGGCGGGAGAAAAATTCTCATGAGCGGAGGAGGCAGATGCAATATCCTTCCGGCCAATGAGGACGAAAATCGCTATGTCACCGATTCTTCTCGTACTCTTCTGCACAGAATACTGCGCACATGGCCGCTTCGCGAGCAGATCGGATTCTTCCGAAACGAAGCGGGCATACCCCTGTACGAAGAAGCAGGCACGGGCAAACTGTTTCCGGTGTCGAATCGCGCTCGTGACGTGCGCGATTCGCTACGCCGTCTTGCGCTCCGCGCAGGCGTCAGATTTTATCCGCGAGTTACGGTGACGGCCGCGACGCCCGGCGACGGATATTGGAAAGTGCATACGGAACACGGGGCTCCGATCGAAGCCGAAAATGTGATTCTCGCAACCGGCGGCCTGTCCATCCCTCAAAGCGGCAGCGACGGGCGCGGTCTCGAAATGCTCGAGCGGCTCGGACTGAAAATCGTTCCATGTTATCCGGCTCTGACACCGGTGTTCACGGACGAAAAGCCCTTCGCGAAGCTGGCCGGAGTGTCGGTGCAGGCGCACAGGATTGTCGCATCGGACGAATCGCGCAAGGCGGTTTCGAGCGGCGGCTTCGTTTTCACGCATCGCGGATACAGCGGTCCGGCTGTGCTGGACGTTTCGCACGTGATAGCGCGCGGAAGTGGGGGCGCAGAACTGATCGTTCAATGGACTACGCGTGATGATACATTCTGGGAGCGGCGTTTCGGGAATCCGGGAACCGTGCTCGGCGCGATGCGCGGCGAATTGCCGGAACGCCTTGCAGCCGCTTTATCGGAGCGCGCCAATGTCATTGCGACTCAGTCGCTCTCTCGTCTGCGGCGTCTCGACAGGCAAAGGATCATTCGACAACTTGTAGCTTGCGAGCTTACATGGAAGTCTCATGGCGGGTACGGCAAGGCCGAGGTTACAGGCGGCGGCTTGGCGCTGGAGGAGGTGCATCCGCACTCGATGGAATGCAGGAGATTTCCCGGCCTGTTTGTCTGCGGAGAACTGCTCGACGCTTGCGGACCGATCGGAGGGTATAATTTCCAATGGGCGTGGGTGACCGGAAGAGCGGCCGGCGCCGGCGCCGCTGGGCATTCAGCGCGGATCTGACATCCGCAACCCTGTAAGGACAGCTGAGCAGCCGCGCGCGATGAGCCCCTACCGCTCGGCGGACGCGCTTCCGGCGCAGGCCGGCTGCCGCCGGACTCATACTGGAGCGATCATCCAAGCGCCTTGCGATCGATCAGCGCAATACAATGATCTGTCTGCTTGCCGATGCGCCCGCGCTGTTGACCCGCAATGTGTAGCAGCCAGGCGGGACGGCTGACGCATCCCAGTGCAATTCATGAATGCCGGCCTCCTCGATTCCTTCATGAATTCGGGCCTGTATGCGGCCGAGCGCGTCCGTAGCGTGGATCTCAACACGGTCGGTCCGCGCGAGGTAGAAACGGATTGCGGATTTCTCCCGCATAGGATTGGGCGCGACGGCGAGAATTTCCGTTGACATAGGCGCGGAATGCGGCCCTTCGACGGCGGTCTGGAAATGCTCTTCAACCCGGATGTTCTTCCGCGCGATGTCGGAACAGTGCGCGTTCACAGCTTGCTGAGTAACCGTGAACAATCCGGCCTGTGTGAATGTATGCCGCGGATTGGCGTCTGCCGTCGCGGGCGACCCGTCGCCGAAATCCCAGTTCAGTGTCACAGCGCCTTTCGACGTGTCGGTGAAGTCGATCGTGGGATCACGGTCCAGATAAACAAGCTCGGCCGACGCGATGAACCCTGCTTTCGGCTTCTGTGTGACTTCCACTGATGTTTGCGCCCAGCCGCGTCCGACGAAATTTTCGTTGAAGAAGGAGAACGAATAAATGCCCGCATCAGGCACGGGATACGCCAGGACGGAATCGCTTCCGATCCAGAGAGGATGATGTTTATCGAAAGATTCCGACGCGGCTTTGACCGAAGTCGTGTCTCCGGCGAACCAGTGCATATTGCCGCGCAGCGCTCCCGTCGCGCGCAGTACGGCCGCGTCGCCAGCGCACAGTGGCTCGATCCCGGCGATTGCGGGCGCGGGAGCCGGTGGTACCGACGAGATTATCGTCGTCTTAGGATCGCCGACAACGATCGCCATCCATGACATGGTCGGCATCGACATGTAGTAACTATCAGCGAGATTGTAACCGCCGGCATATCGATCGAAGAGTATGTTCACCCAGGACAGCGCCACCGTGAAGGGCTCGAACACGTAGCCGCTTGCGCCTGCGCATCCCTCCGCGATGAGATCGGCGATACGGGACTGTCCGGAAGTTGATCCCGGCACGAAATTGCGGGCCGATGTCGAGACGTAGGTTTCCGCGATCGAACCCGGCAGCCAGTGGTTTCGGGGGCGGGCGTATTGAGTGTAATGGTGATCGAAGTGGTCGTTCGAACCCCAGCTCGTGTAACCGATGACGTTGCGCTGCTCCGTCAGATAAACAGAATCCCGGTTCAGCTGCACACGCCAGCCCCTTTGCCGCAACATGTCCGCGGCTGTGGACATGTTGTTGTTGTAACTCGCTTGTATTGGCGTCGGATCCATGTCAAGTACGAACTGTGCGCTGTCACTGTCGACCAGCGTGTTGGGGCCGCTGCGGTCGATCAGAGAGAATACGTCCTCCTTGGAGAGCCCCGTCAATCTCGTCACGAGATACATGTCGTAAGAAGTGGAGGCTCCCGGTATAGTCCTCGACCGCTCGTACGGCTCGCTTCTGTTGAAATACGGATGCACGCGCACGGAATTGGGGGGTATTACGAGAGTAGCTTGTCCGATATGCTGGCTCCACTGGCCGAGTATGAGCATCAGTTCGGCGTCCACGGACGCGGAGCGCGAGTTGAGGTCGCCTCCGGTTCCTCCGCGGTCAACTCGATGCGGCACTCCCTTGGTGAGCACCAGGTAATTAAGAGAATCCCTCAGCCCGGCGGAGAGTATGTATTGTTCGACCTGGCGCCGCAGCGCTTCGAACGTGCTGTCGTTAATGGTTTCGGAGCGTGATGTCCGTATATGTATGATGTTCCGCTCGGGTATCCCCCTCTTCGCGGCGAAATAGGCGCCGATGGCGGTTGAATTCGTGTCGTTGTCATTGATGACGAGACCGACGTCCCGATAGTCTGCCGGCGCCTGTGAAAAAGTACCGGCCGGAACCGCGAGGAACAAAACGGCGAAGAGGATAAAATATTTCATGGTGTGAAATCCGGGAATTGATTTGCGATATGAGATCCATGTTTGAAATGTCTCCCATCAGGTTCTCAAATCCAAGTCTACAAATCCCTGGAATTGACGTTTTTGCAATTCCGCACAATCGTCGGGCGACTCACTTCGCTACCGCCATCCGGCGGGTTTTTACCCCTGAAAGAGTGCGCAGGACGCATGCATAAACGCCGGACGTCAAAGCGGCTGCGTCCAGATGAGCCCTGAAACGCCCCGGCTCGTGATGCGCGTCCGCGATCACCAGGAGTTCGCGTCCCAGCAGGTCGAAAACCGACAACCGCGCATGCCCCGGGGAAATGATTCCGTACTCGATCCATGTTTCGGAGTTGAAAGGATTGGGGGAGTTCTGATCCAGAAAAAAGCGTCGGCCGGAATCGAACAGTCTTTCGCCGCCTTCACGGCAGATTCTGAGACGGAACTCGCCGTCCGATGAAGTCACTCGCACCGGGGCGCCGTTGAAGGAAAAGGCGTCTATGCGCAGGGGAGTCGATTCGACCGGGCCCAGCGTGGCAAGGAGGGGCAGTGTATACAGGGCGAATGGCGCGCTGCGTTCGGGCGGTACTTGCGCGGTGATCGTGACTACGCGGTCGGCGCCGGAAATTATACCGGTGTGCGCGCTGTCCACCGGGACGAGAAGGCGGGCGTCGAAACGCAGAGTCGCAGTGAAACTGCCGGCGGCAGAGGCGTCTAGATTCCTCGAGGATTCCAGCATGATCGGCAACGCTATCCTTTCGCCGGGCTCTGCTTCAAGACGCGGAACGGCTATCGACGCGACGGCTTCGATCGACATCGTGTGTTCATAAGGGTCGGATGTACTCGAACAGCCGTTGGAGTCGGTCACACGCACGGTATATCGCCCCGGTTCCGGGTTTGCCAGCACGTCTCTTTCGGCGCCCGCGACCAGCGTGTCGTTTCGGTACCAGCGGTGGGAGAAAGCCGGTGTCGAGCGCAACGTATCGCCGTCGCTCGAGATCGCGGGCTTGGGCGGCGGCGGGTGCGCAACGACTGCATGCGGGGGGGAAATCCCGTCGCATCCGTTCGCATCGGATACCTGCACACGAAAAACGCCTGTTCCCGTCACGGCCAGATAACGCCCGCCGCCGGATATCGCGCCAGCGGAATCTCTCCAGGAATACGAGGCGAAGCCGGCGCCGCCGTCCAGCATTATCGTGTCGCCCGCGCAAAGGGCCGATTGACCGATAATCGACGGTAGCGGGAGAGGGTGGGAGGCGCTGAACACGGTGTCCGATATCCCGGCGCATCCTCCGGCATCGGTGATGCGCACGGTCCAGGCGCCCGTGATCCTGCAGGAGAAAAACCTGCCTTTTCCGACCTCGTTTCCGTTCCTGTCCATCCATGTATAGGAGGAATATCCGATCCCCGCATCCAGTATTACGCTGTCACCTGCGCAGAATCCAGTCGGGCCGGATACGCTGATCGCCGGATGCAGGGCGGCGGCCGCCGATATCCGCCGTTCCGTCCATGCCTCGCAGCCGTGAGCATCGTCATGCGCGCGCAAACGCAGGAATACGTCGCCGGAGTCCGTCCAGAGCACGACGACGCTGTCGTTCCGATCACCGCCTTGTATCAGGCCGCCGGACACACTCCATTGCAGCGAGATTCCCGCGCGGGCCGCGGTCCGATATGTCGCGACGGAATTCACGCAGACCGATACGGGACCGATTATCTCCGGCGCGGGAATTGAAATGACCTCGACTCGCAGTGGTTCGGAACGGCCTTCACATCCGTTGGAATCGGTTGCGACAACATCGTAAACGCCCGATGCCTTGACTACTATCGCGGCAGTCGTGTCGCCGGTGGACCACTGATGCCCGGCGTATTCCCCCGTTACGGCAAGCACAGCGCTGTCGCCCTCGCACAATTCCAGTATCCCGCTGTGGTTCAGAGAGGGGCGCGGGGAGGGGAGCAGGGAAATGTTCCGCACCGCGACGGCGAGACAACCGCTGGAATCGACGACCGCCGTGAGTCTGACCGTTCCGGTCGGACCGTCGCCCCAGTCTACGAGCAGAGTGTCGTCGCCGGGCGTGGATGCCGCGTTTCCGCCTGTAACAAACCACGAGAGCGATACACCGGAGTCGCTCAAGGCGGCATATTCGGACCGCGTACCGGCGCAGGCGCTCGCAGGACCCGTGAAATCGGCCACCGGCATCGGAAAGACGCTGACCTCAATCGTATCCGTCCCGCCCGTACATCCGAACTCGTCGGTAACCTGAGCATGGAAACTCCCCGGAGCGGAAATCGATATCGCGGCCGTCGTATCACCGGTCGACCAGCGGATCGAACGCCATTCGCCCGGAATTCGCAAAACGAGCGTGTCGCCTTCGCAGATTCTTCCTGCGCCGGGCGCGGTCGATAAATGAGGCCGCGGGACTTCATGCTTCACAATCATCACCGAATCCCTCCCGGAACAACCGGCCGCGTCACGCACGGAAACCGCGTAGATCCCACCGTCCCGGACGGTCAGCGTTCTTCCTGACCGCCTGTTTCCACCGGGCAATGTCCACTGCCAGGATGCATATCCCGGACCGGCGTCGAGCGTCAGGCTGTCTCCTTCGCATAGATGCAGCACGCCGGACGGTGTGATGGCGGGATGCAATTCCGGGGAAATTCGCACTTCCAAAACGGCGCTCGTCGAGCAACCGCTGGAGTCGTCTCTCTGCGTGAGCCGGACTGCCGCGGCGCCCGGAGCACCCCATCTGGCGGTAATTGCATTCGAACCGAGTCCGGATAGTATGGAACCTCCTTCAAGAGACCAGAAATAGGAATGACCGTCGACCTGCGCTACGGAATACTCCGCGCTCGTGTAAGGACATACCGATACCGGACCCCCGATGGAAGGTTCGGGAGAGGGCAAGAGACGGATCTGCACCGGAGGCGACTGCGCCGCGCAGCCGCCTTCGTTGGTCACCTTGACGGTGTATGTTCCGGCGGTCCTAACCGTGATCCGTCTGGATTTTTCCCCCGTGGACCAGAGATACTCCGTGTAGCCGGCGCCTCCATCCAGAATTGTGCTGTCGCCCGGACAGAAGACGAGAGGTCTCTCGGCGATGATCGCCGGCGCAGGATAATCAAACAACGTGACCGTAATCGAATCCCGGTCTTTGCAGCCCGACGAATCCCATACGGTGACGGCGAAGACGCCGCCTCGCGTGACCCTGATCGAGGACGTCCCTGCGCCGTTCGACCATTCATAACGCGCGAAGCCTGGCGTCGCCCGGAGCTGCAAAGTGTCGCCGAGGCAGAGGTTCAGCGGTCCGGAAGCGGCAATGGAAACCTCGGGACGCGGCGATACGAACACCGTCGCGACGGCGCCCGCGCTGCAGTTCGAAGCGTCGCGGACAGTGACCTGGTAAGTCGTTGTGACGGCGGGTTTGGCCGTGGGATTGCGGATCGATGTCGAGCTCAAGCCCGCGGCAGGGCCCCATTCGTAGGAGTAATTTCCCGCGCCGCCGCTTGCGAAGGCTTCGATGACAGCGCCTTCGCCTTCGCACACGGAAACCTGGCCGGAAGTCCGCACCTCGAGCGTGCTGACGGCAACTGTAACACTGTCCAGGGCCGCGCACCCGAGCGCGTCCGTGATTTCGACGGAGTAAGTCGTTGTGACCAAAGGAGTCGCTGTGGGCGCCGGCACGTCGGTCAGATCCAGGCCGGTCGAAGGCGTCCAGAAGAACCTGAACGGGGCCGTGCCTCCTTTCGCGACCGCCTGCAACACGGCGGCCTCTCCACGGCACAGGAATGCATCGGCGCCCGCTTCGGCGGCAAGCGTGCGGACTTCCACGGTGACGCTGTCGACGGCAGCGCATCCTATGGAGTCCTCGATGGTGACGCGGTACGTGGTAGTGACGGGCGGGGTTGCGACGGGTTCTCTCGCGGTCGCCGAGCTCAAGCCGGTGGAAGGCGTCCAGAGGTAATTGAAGGGCGGTGTTCCATCGACCGGTTCGGCGCGAAGTTGCGCTGTCGTCCCGCCGCAGATGACCGTATCGGCCCCGGCATATGCGGCGAGATTGGAGATCGTCACTTTCACCGGCAGCGAGAGCGCGCAGCAGCCCGCGGCGTTCTTCACGAGCACCGAGTATTCGCCGCTGTCGGTAGCGATGAACAGGCGGTCCCCGCCGCCCGGGGCTTTTACGCCGTCCTTAAACCACTGATATGCGTATCCGGGACCGTCGTCGGCTTCAAGGACGACGCTTCCACCGGGACAGAACCTGGTCGGTCCGAGAGCGGCGACCGTCGCACCGACCGGGCAATCTTCGAGTTTCACGACGAACGCGTCCCACCCGCCTCCGCCGTGGGAAGCCTGCGCGGGATTTCGGACAGGGAAGTCGAAGCTGTTCGTGGTGCCTGCAATCACCACAGCCTGACCTCCCGCCCAGGCAACGCCTGAGGCGCCTTCGTTGTTGCCTCCACCGGCGAAAGCCGCGAACTGCAGCGCGCCCATCGCCGAAAAACGGGCGACGAAAGCGTCGTCGCCGGCATTTTTAAGCATGGGGGCATTCAGGATCGGGAGCGTCGTGCTGCCGCTGCTGCCTGCGATTATGACATTGCCGGCATTGTCGCACACTGCGTCCGCGGCGATTTCAGAGCTGTTGCCGCCGTAATATGTGGACCACAACGGAGTGCCGACCGAACTGAATTTCGCTACCCACGCGTCGACGAAGAAGCCGCGCTTCTTCTGGAACGCATTCAAGATCGGAAAATCGTCGCTTTCAGTGGAACCGGCCGCGAAGATGTTGCCCGATTGGTCGCAAGTGACGGCGTACGCGTATTCGTCCTCGCTGCCTCCGAAATATGTGGAGAACACACGGATTCCGTTCGGCGTGAAGACGGTCAGACAGGCGTCATGCTTCCCCGCGAGCGCGGACTGCGCCGCGCCAGCGACCGGGTAATTTCCGCTCGAGGTCCTTCCGGCCACGGCAATATTTCCCGCGGGATCGGCGTGAACCGAAAGACCTTCGTCGGCCCCGCTGCCTCCGTGGAAGGTCGACCAGAGCGTAACTCCTGAAGAGTCGTATTTGACGACCATGATGTCCGAAAAACCGGCAAGGGACGCCTGTTGCGGTGACAGGACGGGGAAGTCGAAACTGAATGTCAATCCGGTCATGACCACGTTGCCGGCCGCATCCGCCGCGACGTTCATGCCTCTGTCGTCGAGCATGCCTCCGCAGTATGTGGACCAGCGGAGAGCGCCGGACGGAGAGAAGGAGGCGACGAAGGCGTCCATGTCGCCCCCGAATGCCGGTTGAGCGGGATTGAGCAGCGGAAAATCTGCGCTACGAGTCCAGCCGCTGACCGCCACTCGTCCCGCCGGGTCCGTCGCGACGCCGAAACCGTAGTCCAGATTCGACCCACCCAAGTACGTGGACCATATCCTCTGTCCGATGGCGTCGAATTTGACGAGGAAGGCGTCGAAGTTGCCCCCGCTGCTCATCTGTTGCCCCGTGTGAACCGGAAAGTTCACGCTGATGGTGCGGCCTGTGACGAATACATTTCCCCCGGCGTCGGTCGCGGCGCCGTTCGCCCAGTCCTCCCCCGAACCGCCGTAAAATGTCGACCACAATATTCCCGGATCGACGGTCAGAGTCTTAGTGTTATCATACGGTCCGAGTTCGAAAGATATATCGCAACCGTCAATCCGATATTTCGCGGCGACCGGAACCGCACCGGCCGCAGGGGCGGGTCGGGTGAACGCGACGGGTGGAAGTTCCAGTATCTCTCCGAGAAGCGCTCCTGCGGTAAGCGTGCCGTCATGTTGCAGCACAAGCCATTGCGCGCCGCCGTATCTCATGCGGATGGACGATGGATCGGCGCCCGGCCGGAGAATGAAGTCGTATTTCAGTCCTCGTTCGTCGAAATAAAAAACCAGGTCGATTCCGTCGTACAGGTCTTTGTAGGCCAGTGCTGAAAACGCTCTGCGTGCTGAAAGCTCCCCGGGGGATTGACTGCGGTAGTAGCGTCTCTGCCCATCCACGGGGCCTGTTCCCGCAGGCCGCGCTGCCGGAGCCGCGCCCGGAAAATCCACGTCGAGGCGGTATGTTTCGACTGCTGCCGGAGCATCAGGCGGATGGGGGGATGATTTCGCGGACGCGCCCCCGGGCTCGGAAGTGAAACGCTTGAAAACATAGCTCAGGCCCGACCACCGGAAATGGACATCGACTCCGCGCCCTCTATAAGTATATACTATGTCATTCCGCGGTTCGCCGTCGCTTCCAATCACGTCGCCGTGGTTCTCGAAAAAAACCGGATCCGGCGAGCGGAAAATGGTCCCGTGTCGCGTGTTCCCAATATTCTTGTCACCGCCGAGGGCGCTTCTCGGAGACGCTGTCGCATTGGTTCCATTCATCAGAAGCGGCAGCAGAAAAAAAACGCAGCCGCACAATCGGCGCAGATCAACTCGTAACAGTATGTCCGTAAGCCCGTTCATCGGGCGGCTTTCGATTCATCCATGCTGGAATATATGAATTGGATTTCATCGGGTGAAAGCAGAACGGAGATGCGGTCACTACTGCGACGCCCGTCTATTTCACGAGACTCATCATCCTGACGAGCCGTAAAGCGCCCGTTTCAAGGACCGCCTGATAGAGTCCAGACGGCAGGTTGTTCGCGTCGAACACGGCTTCATACAGTCCCGGATCCCGATCATCCTCGACAAGCACGGAAACGGAACGCCCGAGCATGTCCAGCACCGAAAGGCGTATCGGTCCGCGTTCGATCAACTCGAACGCAATAGTAGTCTGCGCGTTGAACGGATTGGGCCGGTTTTGCGCGAGAAACGCTCGCATCGTGCCGTCGAACAGCCGGTCGCCTCCTTCCCGGCAGATTTTCAGCGAGAAGGCGCCGTCTATGCGGGATGTCCGGACGGCGCCGCTTGTCCACTCGAAACTCTCGATTCGGAGCGGTACGCGGTCGGTGCGTCCTAACATGGCCACACAGTCGAAGGATATCAATGTGCCGACGCTGTCCGTGATCCGTCCGTCAGCGGTGAGTACTCGCTCGGAACCCTGCCTGGTCCATGTGCCGCCGTCGCCTGATGGAAAAAGAACATCGTCGCCGAAGCGCAGAACGGTCCGGAAATCCCTTGCGCCGGCGAGGGCCAGGTCGGACGAGGATGCCAACTCCAGCCGTATCCGCACGTGTTCGCCGGGGGCCGCCTCGATTTCAGGAAGGCGAACGGTCGCGAGCGCTATGGAGACGGGGAGCGGGGAGGATACGGCCGAGCAGCCGAATTGATTGGTCACTGTGACGGTGTATGTTCCGGAACTCGGAATCAGGAGGATCGGGCCGTTCTCTCCGGGCAACGGCGATCCGTTTCGGTTCCATTGATAAGCCGCCTCGGGGGTTGAAAACAAAGTGTCGCGCCGTTGCGTGATGACGGGGACGCCCGGCAGCGGATGCACCGTGGCGGTCAGAGCAGGCGATGTCCCCGTACACCCGTTAGAATCTTCCACCTCCACTTGATACGAGCCCGACAGCTTGACGACGATGCCGGGTTGCGAAGAACCGTCCGACCACCGGTAGCGCGCGAAGCCGGGGGGCGCCGAGAGAGTGACGCTGTCGCCGTCGCAGAATTCGAGCGGACCGTTCGGAGTGATGACCGGTGAAGGATTCGGATGGACCAGAACATCTACGCTGTCGGATCGTCCCGTGCAGCCGGTGGCGAAGGCTGTCGTCACAGCATACGAACCCGAGCGTCGCACCGTGATGGTGCGGGTGCTTTCTCCGGAGCTCCACGAATACGCGGCGAAACCGGCGCCCGCGTCGAGAGTGACTTCTCCGCCTTCGCAGAACTCCGTCGCGCCAAGAGCGGAAACGACGGGGCGCGGAAGGGGATTGGCCGTGACCGTCACGGGTCTTGCCGATGCGGTACAACCATTGCTGTCGGTTACAGTCACTCCGAATGTGCCGGACGCGCGCACAGTGATGCTGCGCGTGCGCCGGCCGTCGGACCACGCGTAACCGGGGTAACCCGCGCCGGCGTCGAGGACGACGCTGTCGCCGTCGCAGAACACGGTGTCTCCGAGCGCGAGAATGACAGGTGCGGGAAGTGGAAATACCGTCACGGCGACCGGTGCGGACTCGTCATCGCAGCCGAATTCGTTTGTCACCCTGACTGTGTAAATACCGGACGTTGCTGCCGATATGCTGCGGGTTTCCTCGCCGGTCGACCATCGGTACGTGTCGAAGCCGGCGCCCGCATCCAAACGGACGCTCCCTCCTTCGCAGAATTCCAGCGGTCCGTCCGACGTTATCGCCGCGCTAGGCCGCGGATTCACGCGTATGACGACTTCAGGGGAGCTGCCCGTGCAGCCGTTGATGTCGGTGACGGTAACGGAATAGGAACCGCCGGTTTTAACGGTTATGAAACGCGTGGCTTCGCCGCTGGACCACCTCCAGGACGCATATCCTTCTCCTCCGTCCAGCGTCACGCTGTCTCCCTCGCAGAAGGTGGTCGGACCTGACGGCTGCACCAAGGGGGCCGGCAGCGGGAAAACATTAACGACTATGTCCGGGGATTGAGCTCCGCAGTCGTTCGAATCGATGGCTCTGACGAAATATGTTCCCTGCGACGCTACGGATATGCTTCTCGTCGTATCGCCCGTGGACCAGAGATAAACTGCGTAGCCGGGGGCCGCTTCCAATCGCACGCCGCCGCCTTCACAGAAAGAGGTGGGACCGTCGGCTGTGATGGAAGGAGCATCGATGTCACATCCGATTTTCGTCACAAAAGCATCCCAACCTCCTGCATTCGAGCTTTGAAACGCGCCCGCAGTGACCGGGAAATCAGCGCTTGCTGTCCAGCCGCTGGCCGAGGCGGTTCCGCGCCAGTCGGCGGCTATTCTGCCGAGCCCGTCATTCTCGTTACCGTACTCGATGTTGCCGCCGCCGAAATAAGTGGACCAGACAGGCGAGCCGTCGGGGCGCATCTTGAGGAAAAAAGCGTCGTAATGTTCGGACCCGGCGCGATTGGGTTGCGGGGCGTCTCCGGTGACGTACAGATCGGGACTGTTCGTCTTGCCGACTATCACTGTGTTGCCGCTCGGATAAGCCGAGATTCCGTATCCGAAATCATGCCTGGCGCCGCCGAACAGCGTGATCCAATCGCGTGAACCAGCTGCGTCGAAACGTCCGATGAAAGCGTCCGTCACTCCGGATCGCGCGGTCTGAAACGCGCCGGGTGAGGCGGGAAAATTGCCGCTCTCCGCTCCGCCAGTCACGGTTATGGCGCCGTGCCGGTCTATCGTCACTCCGTATGCGTCGTCCCATGCCCCGCCGCCGAGCATCGTAGCGAAAAGCCGGACGCCGGTCGCTGAAAAACTCACGAGGAAAGCGTCGCGGTTGCCGCGGTAGATGGACTGAAAAGCGCCGGAGGTTACTGGAAAATCCGGGCTGTTCGTGTGACCGCATACTATAACCTCATCGTTCGGCCCGGCCGCGACGGAGTGACCCCAGTCTTCGCCAGACTCGGGACCGGATGCTCTTCCTCCGTAATAAGTCATCCAGACACGCGATCCGTCCGGCCTGAATTTACCGATGTAGGCGTCGTAATAACCCGCTCGTGTGAACTGAAAGGAACCGAGTGTCGACGGGAAATCCCCGCTCTCGGTCCTGCCTGTGATGAGGATGTTGCCCTTCGAATCGACGGCGACCGCACCGCCTTCGTCGCTGAGTGCGCCTCCCACGAACGTGGACCACCGCATTGTGCCGTCCGGATTCAGCATCGTGAGGAAGACGTCCGACAAACCCCGCACGGCCGGCTGGAACGCGCCCGGCGACACGGGGAAGTCGCTGCTGCTCGTATGGCCGATGACCGCGATGCCGCCCTGCTGATCGGCGGCAACGCCCATGGAGACATCCGTTTCCGTTCCCCCCAGATATGTTATCCACTGGCGCTTCCCGTCCGGATCGAATTTCGCGACGAACGCATCCGATTTTCCGGCGAGCAGTTCCTGTAATGCTCCGGGAGTCGCAGGGAAGTCGACTCCGGCCGTCCAGCCGCAGAGCAGCACGTTGCCGTCGGGATCGATGGCGGTTCCGGTGCCGAAATCCGTGGTGCTGCTGCCCGTATAGGTCGACCATTCTATGAGCGGATCAATTACCAGCGTGCGAGCCGGATCCCTGTGCGGAACATCGAATCGGAGCGTCTCGTCCTCGAGTACCCAGTGCGCGGGTGTTTCGGACTGGAGGGCCGCCGCGTCGGCGCCTGATTCTTCGGAGTGGAAGGCCACCGGCGCCCTCTCGACTAATCGCCCCAGAGGCGTGAACGCAGTGATGTCGCCGGCAGCGGTTTCGAAACGGCTCGCTCCCACGTAACGGATACTTATGTCCGAGAACATGGCCCCGGACCGGACGATCCAGTCATGCTTCAATCCGCTGTCTGTGATGCGGAAAACCGCGTCGATACCCGGATACACGTTCTCGTAAACGAGCGCGTCGCACTCGACCGACGGGGAAGGACCGGTTACACGTGCGTCCGCTATCGCGGAACCCTGTTTATCGGGTCGGAGGAGGGTGTTTTGGGAGGCGCCCACGAAAACCGCGTCCAATCTGTACGCTCTGTAGCGGTCTCGATGAGGAGTCACGCCGCATGTATGGGTTTCGAGTTCGTGCGCTTCCTTTTCATGGGGTAGCGCTTGGAGGAAGACATAGCTGACGCCGTGCTCGGAGAAATATGCACGGAGAGATCCAAGATCGGCCCAGAAAAGTATGTCATTCCTCGTTTTCCCGTCAGTGTCTCTGATCGAGCCGTCATTACGGATGAAATGAGGCCTTGAACCGGGAAGCGGTTCGTCTACTCGTGCCGCGCACGCTCCGTGGGAATGCCCGGCGGCTGTATGGTTGAGAAAGCAGGCAAAGGCAAGGGAAAGGTAGATCTGTTTCATTTACCGGATTCCGTTGTGAACACTGTCCGGATAAACTATGGAAAATACAGTGTAAAAAACAGTCAAATACCAGCGCATTGGATGGGGAGACAGCGTGAATCCTGACGATTTTCCTTTCGGCAGCATTTTTTGCAGGGCAGCGGACTACGTCGGCAACTGCCCAGCGAGGAGCGGAAGGGCCGAAATCCTGTGAGGGGCGATTATCGCAGGACGCGTATTTCGCCGTTGCGGGTTGTGGCACGGGCGAGACCGTCCAGCCACTTGAAGGATTCGAGTACTATCGGAATGCGCGCGGGCCGCTCTCCGGCAATGAATGGGATCGTCGCCAACACTCGCGAGCCCGGAGTCCAAGCCCCGCGCAGAGTCAGCAGGAGGTCACCGCCTTCTTCACGCGCCGCAATAGTCGTATCCAGGAGTGTCAACTCTTTTTTTTTGACACGTATGACGGCTTCGAATGCCCGCGCGCCCGCGCGCTCAAGATCCTTGACCGACGCAAGCTCAAGCGGGACATCCACGCGCCTTCCCCGGCGCACCGTTTTCCTGGGCAGGACGGCGGCCGCGGAACCGAACACCACTTGCGCAGGGGCGGTTACGGCGGCGCAACCATTTTCGTTTTTGACCATCACGCTGTACGAGCCGCTCTCTCTAGCGATGAATTGCCGGCGCTGGGCGCCCCGTACAGGTTTCCCCCCTGCTAGCCACTGATATGATGATGCTGCCGGCGTGACCGAGAGCGTGTCTCTCCGGCGAGTGACTTCCGCCACGGGCCGCGGATGGACCGCCACCGTCAGAGAATCCGAACAAACAGAGCATCCCTCCTTGTTGGCTACGGTCACCGCATAGATGCCGCTGTTGCGGACTTCGATGGTTCGGGCCTCCTCCCCGGTCGACCATCTGTAGGAGGCATAACCTGGGCCGGCATCCAGAGTGACACTCTCCCCTTCACAGAATTTGAGAGGCCCTCGAGCCGTGATGCGCGGACGGGGCGACGGGAGAACCTTGACCGTCACAGGCGCAGAGGCGCCCGAACAGCCATGCTCTTCGAAGGCGGTAAGCATATATGTGCCTGAACGCCGCACTTGCAATGACCTCGACTCGCTCCCGTCGGACCATCTGTATTTCGCGTAATCTTCTCCCGGATCCAGTATGACGCTTCCGCCATCGCAGAAAGTCGTCGGTCCGTCGGCCTGTAAAACCGGACGGGGCGCCGCATGGACTGTGACCGTAACGCTGTCTTCGCTCAGGCAACCTTCGGAATTCGTCACGATGAGATGGTAGGTTGTTGTGACGGCAGGCGCCGCCCGCGGTTTTGCCGCGCTTGGATTGTCCAATCCGAACGCGGGTTTCCAATCGTAAGTGAAAGGTCCTCGGCCCCCCGAAGCCACGGCGCCTAGGTTGACTGCGCCGCCGCTGCAGATTTCCATATCGGGCCCGGCTTCCGCCGCAGGTCTGGGGAGCACGGTGACTTGCACCTTGTCGGAAATCGAGCAACCGTGCGCGTCGGTGACCGTCAGCGTGTATTCGGTCGAAACGGACGGTTCTGCAATCGGACGGGCGGCGTTGGCTTCGCTGAGGCCGACCGTGGGTTCCCACGAATATGAATACGGCGGCAGACCGCCGCTCGCTTCTGTGCCGATGACCGCCCGGCCTCCTTCGCAGAATGAAACCGGCGGTCCGGCGCCACCCGACGGCCGGGGGTGAACCGTGATGGTGACGGTGTCCTGGCTTTCGCATCCGTACATATTCGTCACACGAAGGAAATACGTCGTGGTCTGTCCGGGTTTTGCCCGCGGCTTGAGAATATTGTCCGCATTCAGACCCGTCGACGGAGTCCATAAATATTTCGGTTCCTCCGCCGGGTCGGCCGCGGCGCCCCCGAGCTCGGTTTCTCCGTCGAGGCATAATTCCACGTCAGGCCCGGCATCGGAGCGGCTGCAGGGACGCACGATTATCACCAGAGTATCGCTCGAACTGCACCCGTTGGCGTCCGTGGCCGTGACGGTGTACACGGTTGTCGTATCCGGACTCGCTATCGGATTCGGAACGTCATAGGCGCTCAGGCCTCTTCGCGGCGCCCACTCGTAATGGAACGGCGCCTTGCCGCCGCGCACCGAAGCGGAAATCTTCCGGCGCGAACCGCGGCAGAGGGAGAAATCCGGATCGGTTTTAACTCGCGGACTGGAATTGACGGCGACTGTGACGGTATCTCTGTCCATGCAGCCCAGCGCGTCGGCTACTGTCAGAATATAGCGGGTCCCGGCGCTCGGCGCGGCATACGGAGTCTCGGCGGAGGCGTCGCTCAATCCTTTGGCCGGCGTCCATACGTACTTGTACGGGGGAGAACCGCCGGTGGCGGGTTTGCCTATTCGAGCTCGGCCGCCCTCGCAGAGATTGACATCGGGTCCGGCATCCGCGATGACGACTCTGTTGACCAGCACTCGAACCGAATCCTGCCCTGTGCAACCGTTCGCATCGGTCACAGTGAGGACGTAAACCGTGCTCTCGCCGGGTGATGCAAGGGGTTGAGGAATTTTCGGATTGCTCAAACCGGCAGAAGGAACCCAGGAATAAACATGCGGCGGCTTTCCGCTGGAAGCCACGCCTCCGATTCGAACCTGCTCTCCGGGGCAGATCGAGTGATCAGGCCCGGCATCCACGAGAATGCGCGTCAGGACTCTTACCGTCACGCTGTCCTGCGAAGAACAGCCGCGTGAATCGGTGACGGTGACCAAGTATGTCGTGGTGGAGTCGGGTTTCGCAGTCGGCCGGGCCGTTTTCGCCGAAGACAGCCACTCTGATGGAGACCAGAGATAGCTATACGGACCCTTGCCCCCCGATGCGGGCATTCCCAAAGTCGCGCTGCCTCCCGCGCATATGGTCACGCTTTCACCGGCTTCCGCAACGACCGCCGGATGAACCGTAATGGTGACGGAATCCACCGCGACACAGCCGTTCATGTCGCGCACGGTCAGTGTGTAGGTTGTGGTGTGCTCGGGTGAAGCCGTCGGCGCGGGTATGTCGGTTGCGCTGAGTCCTTCTTCGGGTAACCAGGAGTACCAGTACGGGCTGAGACCGCCAGAAGCCGGCGCCCCGATCACAGTTCCGGCGCCCAGGCAGATTGCGATGTTTTTCCCTGCATGAGCGCGCGGCAGACTTTTAACGCTGACAGTCACGGAATCCGATGACGAAGCTCCCTCGGCATCGGTAACCGTGACCTCGTAAACCGTGGTCTTGCGAGGAGCCGACAACGGCGACTCCACAGCGTCGTCGCTGAGTCCCGTACCAGGTTTCCAGGAATACGTGTACGGCGGTTTCCCTCCTGAAGCCGTTCTTCCGATGACGACGGACTCTCCGATGCACACGAGAGTGTCCGGCCCGGCGTTCGCGACCGGCTCGTCGAAGACGACGCGCAGGAGGAAAGCGTCCGTGAAACCCGCGCGTCTCTTCTGAAGCGCGGCTGTTGTGGGGAAATCCGTGCTTGCGGTGATTCCCGCCAGGATCGCATTGCCGGTTTTCTCGACGGCTATCGCATACGGGATTTCCTGTTCCCTCCCTCCGTAGTAAGTCGAGAAGATTAGATTGCCGGCGGAATTGAAGCGGGAGAGGAATGCGTCGTAAGCGCCGCTGTGCCTGCGCTGGAACGCGTCATCCGTGACGGGGAAATCCTTGCTGTCCGTCTGGCCGGTGATCAGGACATTGCCGCTTGCGTCGACGGCATGCGATGTGATGATATCGATGCCCCTTCCTCCGAGGTATGTCGCTCTCTGCAAGGCGCCTTTCGTGTCGAATTCGGCTATCACACCGTCGATGGCGCCGCCGTTCGAGTTCTGATACGCGCTTTCCGCCACCGGCAGATTCGCGCTTTCCGAGTATCCGCTCAAATGAATACGCCCCATCGGGTCCGCGGTCACCTGGGAAGCCCGGTCTTCCTTGTCTCCGCCGAAATACGTGATCCAAGAGGGCGTTCCCGATTCGCTGAAGCGGGCGAGAAACATGTCGAAAGGCCCTCCTCCGTAACGTGTCTGACTCGCTCCGCTGCTGACGGGGAAATTGGAACTCTCCGTATGCCCGGCGGCGAATATGCCCCCCGAGGGTCCCGCCGCGACCGAGCCGGCATAATCCATGCCCCAGCCGCCGATATAAGTGGCCCAGAGCCGGGTTCCGCTCGAGCTGAAACGCGCGATGAAAGCGTCGAAGTCCCCGCTGTTCGTTGTTTGGAAAGCCCCGCGCGTGACCGGAAAATTCGTGCTGAATGTGCCGCCGGCAAGCAGCAATTCCCCCGACGGCGCGACGGCGAGCGCTGAGCATTCGTCGCTGAGACCGCCGCCGAAGTAAGTGCCCCAGACTCGCCGTCCCGTCCGGTCCAGTTTCAGGAGTATAATGTCGTTTTTCCCGTTGTTCTGCGGCTGAAAAGCGCCGGAGGATATCGGAGCGTCCTGGCTAGTCGTGCTCGCCGCGACCACGACTCCGCCGTCGGACGCTGCGCCGAGGCGCGGAGTCTCTTCCTCGCCGGACCCTCCATAGTACGTGGACCACTGCACGGAACGCGAGGCGTCGAAGCGGGTTATGAAAAGATCGAGCTTTCCCGACAAGCGGTCCTGAATCGCGCCCGGTGTCACCGGGAAATCGACGCTCATCGTGTATCCGGCAACCGTGAGATTCCGATCGGCGTCGGTCACAGCGGCGCGGGCATAATCCGGAGACGCACCACCGTAATACGTCGACCACTGCAGATGGGGATCGAGAATAAGCGCGCGGTTTTTATCGTAGGCGGCTGCTTCGAAGCTTGCCGTGTTGTATTCGAGCTTGCGCTCGACAGTTACCGGTGCGTCGGGAATGCCGGGTTGTCGCGTCCACTGGCCGATCCCGGCCTCCGGATCCGGGAAGAACTCACCCTGATCCGCCGCCGCAGTCCATGCGACCGGCGCCGCATCGGTGAGCATGCACTCCCGCATCGGAAAATGCAGTACGCCGTTTCCGTCCTGCTCGATGTTGTCCGCGCCCGAATAGCGGATTTTTATTGAAGATATAGCGCTGCCGGGCTGCAGCACGAACGTGTATTTCACTCCGTGTGAATCCAGGCGGAATACCAGATCGATTCCGGGGTACAGTCCGCGATACCGTAGTCCGCCGTATGAACGCGCGCCATGCAGGCCGTCCGGATAACGATGTGAATAGAATGAAGAGGTCGATTGCCTGACATCCTCGCCGGATATCCGCGCGTCGGGCGATGAATTTTCGAAGAGCATGTCTATCCGCCTGCCGCCGCCCGCGATCGGAGGCGCCGGCCTTCCGCTGTTCATTCGCGGGCCGCTCCCGCTGCTTTCGGATATCGGATTTCCTTTTCCAATTTCCAGAAACACCATGTGCACGGCGTTCTGCCCAAAGTAGAAACGCGCTCCAGCATCCTCCAGAATAAAGCGGATTTCAGGTCTGGGATTTCCGTCGGAATCGCGCACCTGGCCGATATTTTCCGTGAAGGCCAGGGGGCCTGAAGATGGGGCGCCGTATACCTGATATGCTGCTTCGTGATCCTGTACTGAGGGGGCTCCGGGAAGCAAGGGGGAGAGAATGACCTGCGGCTTGTGCGATTTTTTTTCAATCGCTTCCTCGGGCTTCACAGAAAATGCCGAAACGGCTGAGAGAACCGCGAGACTGCAGGTCTTGATCAGGTATATTCTCATCCGGCGTTTCATCAAAGCACCCTTATACACTGTTGTCCGGTCGAAACTACATTTTTTTTGAACGAATTACCACAACTGAATGAAGAAAATATTTAATAATTCACTCAAACTCCTTTCAGTGACAATAGTTCGATACACCGGCACTCGTTGTGAACCTCTGTCTATCGGCGGACTCGAGATCTTCTTCCGGCCGTCTCGTTTCCGCCGCCCGGAAGGGTAGTATCAGTTTTTCCACACTCTGTCTTTCGCGATTGCGCGGGTTACCGTCTGCACGTATGCAAACAGCATCTTCTCGAGGCGTATCGCTTCAAGAGGCAACCGGGCCCTCAGATCTTCGGTCGATTTTTCATCGGTCCGGAATGCAAAGAGACCCTTGGGATGCTCCAAGTCATGAATGAGCAGCAGCGAATCCGCAAAGATCATGAACTCCGGTCCTGCGCGCAGCACCGCGAAAGGAGTCCGCTTCTCGTCGAGAAGAGAGCGGCCCATTGACGAGTGCGCTGCTTTCAGGCGTAGAAGATCGAGCAATGTCGGGAGAATGTCGACGTGGGATCCGATGCGCGTGTCCCTGCCTGGCCCCAGACCCGGCGCAAGGATCAGGAGCGGGACGTTGAAGGTCGCAAAGGCGCTGTTCCTCGCGCCGAACATCGTATGATCTCCCGTGATGACGAATACGGTACTGTCGAACCAGGGCCGCTGTTCGGCCGCGCGGAAGAATTGCCCGAGAGCGAAGTCCGAATATCTCATGGATCTTTCGAATTCGTCGTCGTCTGTGTAAGCTTCGAAAAGCCGCTTGCGGTGTCTAGGTATCTCGAACGGCACGTGCGACGAGAGCGTATACAAGACGGAGCAGCTGGGTTTCGGCATTTCGGAGATCCGTTCGACGGCATCCAGGAAGAAAGGCTCGTCGTTGAGTCCCCAGACGTGGTCGAAAAGCGAATCAGCCGGATTCCGGAAGTCCTCCTTCCCGAAGTAACGCTCGAAACCGGCGATGCGCGCGAAAGCATCGAAACCCATCGAGCCCGTGGCCGCGCCGTGGTGAAAGGATGTCGCATATCCGTTCTCTCGCAAGACGCTTCCGAGTCCCCGATAGTGGTTGGTCTCCGCCTGCGAGCCGATGAGCGAGACCGTGTACAGTCCCGGCAGCGACGCGAGAATCGAGGGCGCCGCCTCGATGGATCGTTGTCCGCTTGCGAGGAAATCGGTGAACAGCAGGCCTTTCGATGCGAGTGAGTCGAAAACAGGAGTGACCGTTCTTGTAACACCGACGGCGCCGCAGTAGGATCCGGACCAGCTCTCCATGATGATCACAACGACGTTCAGTTTCCGCTCGGGATCGCCGCACCGCCTCTCACGGAGGAACGCGTACGCCGAGTCGGTGAACCTCTCCCCGTCCTGACCGAGCAGCGATCGGATCACTCCGAGAGCTTCGTCTTCAGGCATGAGCTCGTAATCGGGCAGCATGGGCTGAAACAGGCTGCGGAGCACCGTGTAAGTGCTGTTGAGGGCGAGGTAGCCGAGCGCCGGTGATGACGACACGAAGGCGTTGCTTTGCCGTATGGGTTTGAGCTGAAGTCCGCCTCGTATGCCGATGACGGTGAGCGCGAGCAGCAGCGCGAATGCCGAAGTTTCGCGTATCCAGCCGGAGTTGAGAGGCAAGGATCGCTCGAGGCGTTTAAAGAACAGACGCATGCTCCATGTCAGGAGCGCGGTCAGGGCGAGGAACAGGAGCGTCAGGCCAGGATATTCCGCCAGCGTGCCCGGGGCCATGCGCAGCAGGTCTGGAAGCATGACTATCGGCTCGAACATGAGGCGTCTCTGCACCATCGGATAAAGGGCGTAATCGGCTATGTTCAGGCCGATTCCGATCACGTTGAACAGTATGAACAGGATGAACAACATGAGACGGAACCACTTCCACCGGGCGGGACGTCCGGGCAGCGTATATAGGAAAAGAAGGGGCGAGTTGAGCAGTAGGAGGCCGGCGATGTCGAAACGCAATCCGCGCACGAATGCCAGGAGTATGTCGGAGTCGGGGAGTTCGGAGAAAAATGCGCCGTTCGCGATGAAAAAACCCAGACGGAGGGCGGAATAAATGACGAGCATCACCGCGAAGACTGCAAGACTGATCCGGAATGAACGAGGCATGACGCGTGTGGTTTCAGGATTGAAGCGGATTTTCGTATCTGGTGTTACCGTCGCTAAGATAACCAACATGTCGGAATCGTGTGAAACCGCGGATCGAGACGCCGGATTCCGCAATCCATTCCCGGCCTTCCACGGGCAATACTCCGGACCGCGCCTTCGCCGGAACAATCCGTTTTTGGTTCACAGCCGTCAATTTCTTAAAATTGAAGATTAAGCTCTTTCGGGTTCACCTCACGAGGCGCAACTAATGGACGAAATTTTCACCGGGACGGATTTTTACCGCGTCGATGACTGTCTGTCCGAGGAAGAACTGATGGCTCGGGACGCGGTGCGCACTTTCGTCAATCGCAGCGTCCTTCCGCTGATAGAGCAGGCGAACAGGGATTGCCGTTTCCCGGCCGAATTGCTGCCCGAACTCGGCGCGCTCGGCGTGCTGGGCGCGACACTGCCGGTCGAGTACGGCTGCGCCGGCGCCAACAATGTTATCTACGGTCTGATGATGCAGGAACTCGAGCGGGGCGACAGCGGCTTGCGCAGCTTCGCCTCCGTGCAGAGCGCGCTGGTGATGTATCCGATTTTCCGTTACGGGAGCCCGGAGCAGAAACGATTGTGGCTGCCGCGTCTGGCCGCAGCGCAAAAAATAGGCTGTTTCGGCCTCACGGAACCTGATCATGGCTCGGATCCCGGCGCCATGATCACGCGCGCGGAGAGGGATAGGAACGAATACATTCTGAACGGCTCGAAGATGTGGATCACCAACGGGTCGATCGCCGACGTAGCACTCGTGTGGGCGAAGTCGGACGGCGAGGTTCGCGGCTTTCTCGTGGACAAGGGCGCGCCCGGTTTCAGCGCCCCGGAGATCAAGGGAAAACATTCCCTGCGAGCATCGGTCACTTCCGAACTGGTGTTTCAGGACTGCCGCATCCCGTCGGCGAACATGCTCCCGGAAGCGCGCGGTCTCAAGGCGCCGCTGTCTTGTCTCACGCAGGCCAGGTACGGAATCGCCTGGGGCGCCGTCGGAGCGGCCATGGCATGTTTCCATGCCGCGCTCCGGCATGCGAAGACGCGGCTGCAGTTCGGAAAACCGATAGGCGCGTTTCAGCTGGTGCAGGAGAAACTTGTTTACATGCTTTCCGAAATCACCAAGGGGCAGCTTCTCTGCCTGCGTCTCGGACGCATGAAAGACGAGAATAAAAACACATATGCGCAGGTTTCACTGGCCAAGCGCAACAACGTGGACATGGCTTTGACGGTGGCTCGCCTGGCGCGCGACATTCTGGGCGCCGGCGGAATAACCGACGAGTATCCCGTCATGAGGCATATGAACAACCTGGAATCGGTTAAAACTTACGAAGGCACGCACGACATACACACTCTGATACTCGGCGAAGCGATCACCGGATTCGCCGCCTATTCCTGAGCGAGCAGTTCACCCCGAAAATCAATCACAACGCATGAAAAAATTAAGCATCAGAACAGGCCTCACCTTCGACGACGTGCTTCTCCTTCCGCGCAAAAGCTCGGTTCTGCCGCGTGAAACGGACGTGCGCACCCGCTTGACGGCCGGCATCTCGCTCAACATTCCGCTGGTCAGCGCCGCGATGGACACCGTCACCGGCTTTGAAATGGGAGTGGCCATAGCCCGCGAAGGGGGCATCGGCATACTCCACAAAAACATGTCCATCGAGAGACAGGCCGACGAGGCGGACAAGGTCAAACGTTCTGAAAGCGGCATGATCGTCAATCCGATTACGCTGACTCCCGATAAGACGGTGGACGACGCATTGAATCTGATGGACAAGTACAGCATATCCGGCATACCGATTGTGGACGGCGAAAACCGTCTCGTCGGCATACTCACCAACCGCGATCTCCGTTTTGAACCGAACAGGGCGATACTCGTGGCTGATATCATGACGGAACAGAATCTCGTCACCGCGCCGGTTGGCACCACCCTCGAGAAGGCGGAGACGATCCTGCAGCAGCATCGTATAGAAAAACTGCCTGTGGTCGACAAGAAGGGAAAACTCCGCGGATTGATCACGTTCAAGGACATAATGAAGAAGAAGCATCACCCGAACGCCTGCAAGGACGAACTCGGGCGCTTGCGCGTCGGCGCCGCGGTGGGCGTCGCGAGCGACACGATAGAGCGCGCCGAGGCGCTTGTTGGGGCGAACGTGGACGTCCTCGTGATAGATACGGCGCACGGTCACTCGAACGGCGTCATCGAGATGCTCAAGAAATTGAAAAAGCGCTTTCCGAACACGCAATTCATCGCGGGCAACGTGGGGACCGGCGAAGCGGTCGAGGATTTGATAAAGGCCGGCGCAGATGCCGTGAAAGTCGGCATCGGGCCCGGTTCCATTTGCACGACCCGCGTGGTTACCGGCGTGGGAGTGCCGCAGATAACGGCCATAATGGACTGCGTCGCCGCTGCTTCAAAGTACAACGTGCCGGTGATCGCCGACGGCGGGGTCAAACAGACCGGAGACATTCCCAAAGCGTTGGCCGCGGGAGCTGATTCCGTTATGATTGGCAGTCTGTTTGCAGGACTCGAGGAAAGTCCGGGCGAAAAAGTCCTTTATGAAGGACGCACCTACAAAATATATCGCGGAATGGGCTCGCTGAGCGCAATGAAGCAGGGCAGCAAGGACAGGTATTTTCAGGATGTCGAAGAGGATATTGCAAAACTCGTTCCTGAAGGAATCGAGGGGATGGTCCCATATCGCGGGAATCTGGAGGATACGGTGTATCAGATGGTCGGAGGACTGCGGGCCGCGATGGGATATTGCGGCGTTGCAACCGTAGAGGAATTGAAGACCAACGCGGAATTCATGCAGATCACATCAGCCGGGCTGAATGAAAGTCACCCGCACGACATTTTTATCACGCAGGAAGCCCCTAATTATCGTGTTTCGCGGCATCCTTAACGTAAAGTTATTCACATTCTACCCGAAGGTGAATTCTACGCGAGTACAGGAAAAGATACTATTTTGAACTTGAAACTGAAGAAAATGCACTCGTTTTCGCAGATTTGCACATTTATCCGATAGGATCTTCCGGATTATCCACAATTTGCGACGAGTTATCCACATTCGGATGGAGGCGAAATCGAGCATAAGCCGTGCCATCTCAACGGTGCGCAATGAGTGTTGAAAACAGCGTAAATCGCGTTCTTGTCATAGCGTACTATTTCCCTCCGTTAGGCCTCAGCGGGGTCCAACGCACTCTTAAATTCGTCAAATATCTGCCGGAATTCGGGTGGCAGCCGACTGTTCTGACGGTCGAGGACAGGGGGTACTTCGCAAAGGATGAAAGCCTCCTTGCAGAGCTGGAAGATCTCGAAATCGAAATCATCCGGACGCCCTCGTTGGATCCGCTTCATTTTTTCAAGGGTTCCGGCGTTGTCAAGATGCCCTCCAAGCGCGTTTATCAGGCGAGCACACGTCTCAGCAGTCTGTTTTTTCTGCCTGACAACAAGATCGGTTGGAAAGGCAAAGCTGTCCACCGGGGCGCGGCGCTGCTAATGGGAAACAGCGCTGAAAACACGAAGGCCGGGCATGGGAATGCCGCTTTCGACGTGGTGTTCGCCACGGCGCCGCCGTTCACCGATTTTCTCATAGGCAGGGATTTGAAAAAACTGAGCGGAATCCCTCTCGTGCTGGATTACCGCGATCCCTGGCTCGAGAATCCGCTGCACAGCTATCCTACGCCGCTGCATCGCGCGCTTCACCATCGGATGGAGAAAAGCGTGCTTCGCTGGGCGGATCATGTCATCGCCATCAACAGGAGGATGAAGGAACTGATACTGAACTCGTCGAGTTCGCTATCCCACCATGATGTCACGATAATTTCTCAAGGTTTCGATCCCGCCGATTACGCGGATTCACTGCCGGAACGGACGGACACGAGGATGCGGATAACGCACACAGGGACATTTTACTTCGACCGTTCTCCGCGGGCCTTCCTCGCAGGGCTGCAGTCGTTTCTGCGGCGCCGGCCTGAGGCGGGCGGGAAAATCGTGGCTGAGTTCGTGGGAGCTTTCAGGGACGAGGACAGGAAGCACATCGCTTCTCTCGGTCTCGATGACTCCGTCGAGGTACGGGGGTACATGCCGCATGCCCAATGCGTTCGCGAGACGCGGCTCGCGGATGTGCTCTGGATGACGATCGGAGAATCGCGGGGCATGGACGTCGCGTCAACGGGGAAACTGTACGAGTACATCGCGGCCGGGAAACCGATACTCGCCTGCATGACCGACTGCGCGGCGCGGCGAGAACTCGAGAAACACGGCGCGGCGTTTTTCTGTCCGCCGGATGACGACGAAGCGATCTCTGAACACATCGAGAAGCTCTTCGATCTTTTCCGCGAGCGCGCCTTGCCGGCCCCGCCCGCCGATTATATCGCGCAATTCGACAGGCGATTGCTGACGGGCGAACTTGCCCGGATATTCGGGAAAGTACTGAGGGTGGACGGATCCGCCTCTTCTGTCGCCAGCGCCGGTCCGGCGCAGGCGTGAGCCCCGTTATCAGGCTTATAACGCACGCGCGCGAACCGCGCCGCGTCGGATGCGAACCGATACCGACGGGGCCGCCGAGTGCCGGGGGACAAATCCTGTCGAGGAGAAATCGCTATTTCACGACCGGGATGCCGTCTTCGTTCACCAGCACGACCCTGCCCCAGCCGAGAGATTTCAGATCCTCTTCTATGAGGGCTCTGTCGCCCACGACGACGGTGATGCATTTCGAAAAATCTATATGTGCCTTGGCTGCCGCGAGGGCGGTAGCGGGAGTCTGCGCCTTGACGGCAGGCACGAATTCCGACAGCTCGTCGAACGACAATCCGAGTGCGACGAGGGAAGCCAGACGGCCGAGCAAAGCGCTGTTGCTTTCAAAATTCTGTGAATAACTCCTAGTCATCGTGTTGCGGATTCCTTCGATCTCCTCCTCGGTGATCGGACGGCTTCCCGATATTCCCTCGATCTCCTTGCGCAGTTCGAGCAGCGCGGCTTTGGTGACTTTAGTCTGAACCCCCGTGGAGGCCGTCCACACGCCGTATTCGCGGCTGTTCTCCATGGAAGTGCGGGCGCCGTAAGTATATCCCTTGTCTTCGCGGAGGTTCAGGTTGATTCTCGAAGAGAAACTGCCTCCGAGCAGCATATTCATAACCTGCAGAGCAAAGTAGTCGGGTGTGGAGCGCGGAGGGGCGAGAGATCCGATCCTGAGTTGCGACTGCGGAGCGGCCGGCCGATCGACGAGGAAAACCACATGCTCAGATGGGGGCGCTGCCGCCGGCATTTTCCCCTCCGCGACATCGCCTTTGACCCAGTCGCCCAAATGCTTGTCTGCCAGCCGCACAGCCTCCTCGATATCGATATCTCCCGCGAAAATCAGCGAGGCGTTGTTCGGCTTCCAATACGCGCCGTGGTTTCTGCGGAGGTCATCGATCGTGAGTCCGCGCAGGGATGCTTCCGAACCGATGCCGGGCATGCCGAGCGGATGCTCGGCGCCGAAAATCAATGCGTTGAAAACTCTCGACGCGGTGGCGTCCGGATTGCTCTTGGATCGTTTCAGCCCGTCAACGGCGAGCTTGCGTTCGCGTTCGAATTCGGCTGCCGGAAATGTCGGGCGCATGACGACATCGGAAAGAATGGAAAAAACCGCGTCGAGGTTTTTCTTGGGGCTCATGACCGATGCCGACGCTCCGCGCCGGCCGCCGGCCAGCGAGAGGGAAGCTCCAAGAGCGGAAATATCCTCTGAAATCTCCAAGGCCGATCGTTTCCCCGCCCCTTCGTCGAGCATCTCGGCCGTCAGGGCGCTTTCGCCCGCCTTGTCCGGTCCCTCGAGAAGATTGCACTCGCGTATCTGCAGAACGGCGGACACGACCGGCAATCCCCGGCGTTCCGCGACGATCACTTCGAGACCGTTGGGGAGGATTCGTTTCTCGATGCGCGGCGCCGGGATGGGTTGCACCTCGGATATGGCCGGCGCGGAGCCGCGGTCGAAATCCTTCGCGTCGGGTCGTTTCGCGGTTTCAGGATGCACCTCGATCTCGAGTCGATGGGCTCCGTCGATCCAGCGGCCGAACGCGTGTTTTACGTCCGTCGCGCTCGCGTTTCCGAAACGTTGATAATCCTTCTGGAAGTAATCCGGATCCCCCAGGAAGGTGTTGTATCGGCAAAGGCGATCGCCGACGCCTCCAAAGCCGCCGAGACGCTCGAGACTCGATAGAAAACGGGATTCCATACGGGCTTTCTCGGCGGACAGTTGTTTCGTGTCTGGACCGCTTTTTGCGAAAGCGGCCAGCTCGCGATCCACCACCTCACGGATCTCTTTCAGGGACGCCCCGGGCTTCGCGGTGACGACGATGTGGAATTCACCGCTTATCTCGCTTGCGGAATTCCGGACACTCACATCCGATGCGAGTTGCAAGTCGCGGACAAGCCTGCGGTGCAGGATGGAGGACTTCCCGGCGCCGAGCAGAGCCGCGGCGAGATCCAACGGCGCCTCGTCCGGCGAATACATCTCAGCGGACGGGTAGACGAGGTACAGGCGCGCGTTCGGGACGTTGTCCGTTGCGGTCAATATGCGAGTTGAAGAGAGATCGGGGATGTTGACGCGCGGGCGCGACAGAGGCGGACCGGCCGGAATCGGTCCGAAGTATTTCCGTACGAGTCGCTTGGCCTCGGCCGGATCGAAATCCCCGACCAGGGCCAGGGTGCAGTTGTTCGGCGTATACCAGGTTTTGAAGAAGTCCTTTATATCGTCGAGCGAGGCGGCCGACAGGTCTTCCATCGAGCCGATCACCGTGTGGTCGTACGGATGTCCCTTGGGATAGAAATGATCCGCTATCAGATACTGCACGGCCGAGTACGGCGAGTTGTCGCCCTGCCTCTTCTCGTTTTTCACAACACTGCGCTGGTTTTCCAGATTTTCCTTCGTGACGGCGTCGAGCAGGTATCCCATTCTGTCCGACTCCAGCCACAAAGCGTATTCCAGCGCCTCCTTGGGAACAGTCTCGAAATAGTTGGTCCTGTCCTCCGTCGTGGAACCGTTCGCTCTTCCGCCGGCTTCCGTGACGAGTTTCAGGTACTCGCCCTTCACGTGTTTCGAGCCCTGAAACATCATGT
The DNA here is from genome assembly GCA_964388275.1 of uncultured Chromatiales bacterium. Lineage (GTDB taxonomy): Bacteria > Bacteroidota > Ignavibacteria > SZUA-365 > SZUA-365 > JARYLZ01. The sequence continues at coordinate 9,186 of CAYLZD010000024.1, read as the reverse complement.
GCTCGAACAGGTGAGCGAAACCCGTGCGACCCGGCCTTTCATTTTTCGCGCCGACATGATACCACAGCACCACTCCGACGGCAGGTATTCGTTTATCGATCCGCAGTATCACGTCCAGACCATTGGCCAGCTCGTATTTTTCGAATTCCAGTTTCGGTATCGTCTGGGAGACGGCCGTTGAGACAATAATGAAAAGTGCGGTGGACAGCGGGAGTAAATTTCTTTTCATGGTTGATTATGGTGTTGTGTGAACGAGGCTCGATATCCCGGTTGATAAAGTAGCGGAATTTTCCGTCACAGACACGCGAAGGAATCTTCGTTTTCAGACGTCGCTGTATGATATCAATGCGGCCGATATGAAGTCCGCGAACCGGCGGTCGGAAAACCGTCCTTCCTGAAATCGGCGCGACAGTGTGCATCCTCCGGTCGCGGTCGCGCGCGGTCATGGAGCAACCGCCGAGAGAGGATTAATGAGTCGGAAGAAGCATGTTCGAACCGGATGTTCAGCGGACCTTTCCGATCGCGCGCTCCATCCTCAACTCGATCAATTCGGAAAACACGGCATTTTCGGGATATTCCCTGGCCTTCCCTCCGGGAGAGGCTCCGCGCTCGAGGCTGATTCGCACATCCTTCGCGCCCAGTTCTATCAACAGCGCGTTGGCCAGCCGCTGGATCCCGTCGCGGATGCGCTGCTCGGTGATCATCGCCCCTCCGGAAATTTCGATTACAGGCCTGATTGTCACCCGGTCTCCGTCGGAAAGCCGGGCAACCAACTCGCGTATCAGATCGCGGTTAGGGGGCCGGTCGCCGGTGACGGCGAGAGTCGATGTGTGGAGCACGTGCGTCGTAGTGACCTTTACGTCAGCACTGCGGGCTCCGTCCAGCGAGTCGCTAGAAAAAACGAGATCGAGCGCGTCCGTCACTGTGGTTACCTCGCCGCTGGAATCCTCCACGGAAAACCATGCAATGAGCGGAGGGAGAGCTTCGGCGGTGTCTGCGCCCTGCATGAGAAATCCGATGTCGAGTTCGCGCTCGTTCTCCTCGTCCGAACTCGAATACCTTGCCACTTCGCGGTTTTTATGCGCTATCGATATCGTCCAATCCCGCATGGATTCTGGATTGCGGACTAACGGGTCCAGATTGATCGGGGTTGTGCGGAATGACTCGACCATCCAGTCGGTCACCATAGGCTCGAGCACGCCGGGATTGCGCGAAACTATCTCCGCTGCGCGAAGTTGCTCCGGCGGCACATAGTGTTGAGTTCTCGGCGCGCGGGTCTCTATTTTCATTCTGGAGGGATTTATGTCCCATATAGTGCGCAGATATATCATGATCGCTTCCGCCCGGGCTCGGGCCAGAGCCGAGGGTTCGTCAGGCGAGGCGGAGCCGATGATGGTTATCGCTGCCGCCGGTTGTTCGCTCAATCGCATTCCCAGAATATTTAGAATCTGATAGTAATGCTCGATTGCGTCGCGGCGTATCAGCCGGCGAGTCGAAAAGGAAAAACGTGCGCTTCTGGATATCTGTGAGTAGCGGCCCGGTATCTGCGCCGAATTGCGTTCAAAGAAAATGTCAGGCGTGAATGCGACGCTCTGCCTGTGGTAATGCTGAGACGCTTGCACGAGAGCGTAATGGATGCGCTCGCCCGCGGGATTGACGCTGTACAGCGAGATTTTCGCTTCCACGGATTTCGGATTGGCGGCGGGGGAGAGATCCTCGGCGATCACCGGCTGAGGAATGGTCTCTTCGGTTTCCTCAGGTCGAAATCCAGTCGGCATGATGAACGCCAGGGATAGACCGGCGCCGATCGAAAATGAACGAATCGAAAGATTCTGTGCAAGCGCGCGCGCGTCCAGGGATGAATGAATGTCCCAGAATAGCGCCAGGTTCTCTCCGAGCGGAGACGTAAAGCGGAGCCCCGCCATGGCGCCGCCGGTCAGAGCCGGCGCCGCAAGAACACCGCCTTCGGCCATGATGCGTTGCGGTCGGCCGGTTTCAGGAAAATTTGTATTCGGAGGGGTGAGAATTTTTTCGGACTGCTCGAAGCGTCCGGCTATCCTCAAACGAGCCCAGGGTCCCGCCTCGAGCCTCACGAACTCCGACAGCGATATGCTCGCGAGCGCGTCGATGCGCGTCGAGAGAATGTCCGCCGACGCGTCGAAACGGGCCAGCGCCGATACGATGCGATTACGGTCGGGATCCAGGAAAGGCGGAGTCATATACTGGTCGGAACGGAAGCTTCCGGCGCTGTATTCCAGACTGAGGCGCAAGGATACGCCGAATCCGCCGGTGAAAAACTCCGGATCGAAGGCGAGGGCGCCCAACCAAGCCGTGTGACTCGAGGACCTTCCCGTGCCGGGGCAATTGCACCAGGAGATCCGCGAAGGATCGCGCTGGAAACCGAGTGGAACTCCGAAGTCGTACCCTCCTGATATTCCGACAGCGCTCCCGCCTTGCGCCACGGCTCGCTCAACCGGCAACAATGTCATGATTACGGCGACCAGTACCGCGGTCGCCGGCAGCGCAGCCGCCGGAAGCGTGTTCGGGAAATGCGCTCGTGCGCGGTCGCGCTGACTCATCAGAAGAACGCCCCGTTGAATCTGCCGTCCGACAGGATGATCTGTTTGCCGGAACTGTTTTCAATTATGCCGGAATATGTCCCGACGACCTTCCGCACCAGCCCGTCGTTGAAAATGAAGAGTTCCGTGCTCCCGCGTATGGAAACGTATTCCTCGCCTCCGATCGAAATGCGGGACTTGCTCCTCGCGGCGGGATCGAGTATCGCATCCGACCAGCGGTAAGAGCCGCTTTCCATCCCGGGCACGTTGATGTGTACCACGACCGATACCGGCAGCCCGTCCTCGAGCCTGACCTCATCCGCGTTGAGTATGCTCATGATGCTGTCCTCCGCGAAATAGTAGGCGCGAGCGCTGTTGCGGGACATGTTGAACACGGTACGACGGAAATCATGCCCGTCCAGTATGAACGAGTTGTCAGACAGCGAATCCTTGTCGATTCCGTCCGGATCATAGATGCTGGGCAATCGGTCCTCACAACCGCAGCACACGAGCAGGAACGCGAACGCCAGAAGAACGAAAAACGCAAGGCCGCTGCTGCGGACAGCAAGCCCGTTGTTAGTGATCGCCTCGGCTTGTAAGTTTCTGTTCATGACATTTCGACACAGGAAATTACGGAAGATACATCGGAATTGCGATGGACGATCACGCAATGTCCCGTATGGACGGCAGGCGGTCACGCGCGCTGACAAGACGATGTACGTCCGTTTTCTATCCCGGGACCGGAAATCCGCACGCAGCGGTAGCGGCGCGAACGGCCTGCCGGCGCATTTTTTTTTGTCGGGATGTCAGGTTTTTGCCTCTGCGAACGTCTTGTGTGTGACGAAGCGATCGTTCACATGCGGCAGAAGAATTGCCATTAGTCGAAACGACCGGATATCGGATACCACGCATGACCCGAACCTTGAATTCCGTTGACGAAACGGAACTTATGGCGCGGCATCTGGCCGGAGACAACGACGCCTTCATGGAACTGTTCAACCGTCTGAATCACCGGATGTATATGTACGCGCTCAAAATGACAGGAAACCAGGAAGCGGCCGAGGATATCTCGCAGGAGGCGTGGGAGAGGATCATTCTTCTCAGGCGGTCGCCTGTCGACGTCGAGCATCCGGTGTCCTACATATACAAGGTCATTCGCAACCAGTGTTTGACCTCTATCAGAGCGCGTCGCAGGCAGCCCTCCGTGTCGCCGCTCGACGAAGCGACGCATCCGGAGAGTGAATCCGAGCGCCGCAGCGATATTGAGGAGATTGTGCTCGAAGCCCTGGATCAATTGCCGATGGATTATAGAGAGGTGCTTATTCTGAATGTTTACAGCGGTTATAATCTGGCCGAAATCGCGGCCATGAAGAACAAGACGATCGAAGCGATATACAAACGCGCTTCGAGAGCGCGCGAAAAACTGAGGGATGCAGTCATGGCACACCCTGATTACCGACCTTGCCGCGAAACGCAGAAACCTCCAATTCGTAAGGAAGTATCATGAAACGCAGCGAATATCACCGGCTCATCGACCGCTATTTGGAAGGTGAAATGAGGTATTCCGAGCGGGAGTCTTTCGAGATGACGGCCGCCCGGGATGCGGATCTCGGTCGAATGCTTGAAACTGAAAAAATTATACGCCGGACACTGGATGGCGACAGAGGCATGATTCGCGCCGAACATACGCGTTTGCGCTCTCATCTGGCGGCTTTTCTCGGAACCGTTCCGGTCAATTTCACTCTTCCGGGCGCCGCCGGCAGCGGAGCGGTTTCCGCAGGAATATTCAAGTCCGCTGTGTCCGTCATCAGCGCGCTTGGCGTGGTGGTGCTGTCCCTCGTCGTTCTGTTGCCCTCGGATCCAGAAAACAGGATGGCGCCCGCTTCATCTCCCGATCCGAAAACAGAGGTTCCGGACGCCCCGTTGCTACCGGATGCCGGTGACGAACCGGTCGAATACAGGGATATCGACTCGTCGCCCGGATTTCCCCTGACCGGCGCCAAGAACCCTTCCGGAGCGCAGGGCGCTACACCCGCGGACGAAGAAGCGGCGCCGGAGATAGAACCCGGCGTCACCTCCTCCACGCCCGGAGCTTCTGTACTCACTTCCGACACGGTGCGAATGCGGTTGAATATCGATTTGAAGAAACTTCGAGACAAGAGTCCAAGGTAACGCGACGGCAACGACAAGCACCGCGTTCCTACTCCTTGCGCCCGGTTTCCCAGGAAGCCGGGCGCAGTCCGTTTGACGGCATGCCTTAAGCCGGGTGTTTCGCGCGGCGCCCGTCACGGCAGGCGGGGAGGAAGACCCGGATCGCGCGACCGCGTATTTTGCTGCTCCGAAAAAAAATCGGGCGGGTAGTGGCAGTTTGGCGGAAAAGTTCTTACAATAGCATATGAGCGAGTGTCCGCAATCCGGAAAACGAACGTTCGTGCGCGGCATGCTGCTGCCGATATTATTGTCGGCCGCGTTTGTGATACCCGCTGCGCTTCGGGCTCAGTGGTCGCCGCTGCCGTACGTCAACAACCTGATCTGCGGAGCGGACGGCGATCAGAAAAACCACGATGTTGTGACCGATGGTCGGGGAGGGCTCATCGTCGTGTGGGAGGATGAACGGAGTCCGGTAGCCGGCGCCGATATTTACGCTCAGCGTATCACCGCATCCGGGGCAACTGTATGGGGCGCAGGCGGCGTTCCAGTCTGCGGTTTCTTGGGCATGCAGCGGAGGCCGAGGGCAGTATCCGACGGATCCGGAGGTGTGATCGTGGCATGGGACGATACGCGAAACGGAGACTTCGACATATACGTTCAGAGGTTGGATTCGTCCGGTCAGAACGCCTGGGCGCCGAACGGCATTCACATATGCACGTCGCCATGGGCCCAGAATTATCCGGTTATAGCTAAAGATGGAGCGGGCGGCGCTTTCGTAATCTGGCAGGATGCGCGCAGCACCGGTTTCGCGGTGTATGCGCAGCGGGTGTCGGGAAGCGGCGAAAGGCTCTGGACGGAGAACGGCATCAATGTCTGCCCCGTTACTCCGAGCGCGGTTTTGCCGCATGCCGTTTCCGACGACAAAGGAGGAGTAATCGTCGTCTGGGAGGATGCCCGCGATCCCGGCAACGGCGGCGACCTTTACGCCCAGCGTATCAACGGGATAGGCCAACTCGCATGGACGGCGGGGGGCAAACCGGTCTGCACCGCCCCTCTGTCTCAGAAGAATCCGCGCATAACATGGGACGGAGGAGTCGCGGTTTGCGCATGGCAGGATGGCAGGGGAGGGCCGGGGAACTCCGATATTTACGCTCAGCGTCTGGACAGTAACGGGCTAGCCTTATGGCTTCAAAACGGCGTCGCCGTCTGCGTCGCGCAAAATGATCAGACAGCTCCGGCCGTCATTCCGGATGAAACGGGAGGCACGATTGTCGCCTGGAGAGATTCACGTTTCTCGTACAGCCCGAGAGTGTTCGTTCAGAGCATCAACCGGCAGGGGGTGCAGATCTGGCAGGCCAACGGAATCGATGTCTGCCCTTCGGCTCAAGGCGTCGAGCAGTACGGATTGGCGCGCGACGGCGCCGGAGGCGCCGTGCTGGCATGGCATGACGCAAGAGGAGGGAGTTTGAACTCCAACATCTACGGCCAGCGCATATCCTGGGGAGGCCTCAGAATGTGGGATGTCTCGGGCGCCCTCGTCTGCACAGCGAACGGCAATCAGGACAATCCGATGCTCCTTTACGCGGGCGGACCGGGGTATTTCGCGGTGTGGAGGGATTTCCGCGACGATAACGCCGGAAGCGACGTATACGCGAGCTTCATCGATTTGAACGGCGCCATAACTCCCGTCGACCTGCTGCATTTCAGCGCCTCCGTGGAGTCGAGTCGCGTGCTGCTGCGCTGGAAGACCGCTTCCGAACGGTCGAACGCCGGCTTCCATGTCCTGAGGTCGTACGACTCCTTTGTCTGGGATGAGATCGGCTTCGCCGCGGGTGATCCCGCGGGCATCGATGGAAGGGAGTATCGTTTCGAGGATGCCGCGCCCGTATCATCTTCGCGCCGGGAAGTTTACTACCGCTTGCGCCAGTTGGATATCGACGGCGCCCTGAATGATCTGCCGGTGATCAAGGTGTTGCTCGGACCGCAGGAAGGGGCCGGGGTTTCGACCGCGTGGCCGAATCCAACATCCGCCGTTGTTCATTTGTCCATACAGCTCAACGAGACTTCGGGCGTTTCCTGCGCGCTTTTCAACACGGCCGGGCGTTTCGTCGGCATGCTTTTCGAGCGCAACGCCCTGGAAGCCGGATCGCACATCTTTCCTCTGCCTGTCGGGGATTTGACGCCGGGCGCCTATTATCTCGTCGTGGAGTCTGCCCGAAGGCTCGAAGCGCATCTCCTCAACATCAAGCGCTGATTTGCATCCGCAGTTTCATTCCGGACCGTTCCTCGGCCGCCCGCTGCCCGGATCATCAGTTCAATCCGAAAACAAATCCGGAAAGGATGGATGAGCATATTCACTTTTGCCGCGGTTGTTCTCGCCGGTCTCGCCGCCGGCCTGACCGGCGCGCTTTTCGGAATCGGGGGAGGAATCATACTGGTGCCTATTTTAGCCATCGGTTTCGGATTGCCGATGCATCAGGCGGTGGCCGCGAGCATGATCGCGGTGATCGCGACGTCGACCGCCACGGCCTCCGTATACGTCGACCGCGGGTACAGCAATATCCGACTCGCCATGTCGCTCGAAGTGATGACCACGGCCGGGGGAATCATCGGCGCGGTGGGCGCGAATTTCCTGCCGGCGGAGGCGCTGAAGAAGATCTTCGCTCTGTTTCTGGTCTTCACCGGAATCCTCATGTGGTGGCGGACTCGCTCGCGGGGCGAAGGCGACGTCAGGGATGACCCGGCTGCCCGGATACGCGGCGAGTATTTCGATCCGGCCGAGGGGCGAAGCATTTCGTACGCGGTCCGCAATCTGCGTTTCGGCGTGCTGGTCTCCTTCCTTGCGGGCAATCTCAGCGGTCTGCTCGGCGTGGGCGGCGGTATCGTGAAGGTGCCGGTCATGACCATGGCCTGCGGTGTTCCCATGAAAGCCGCCGCGGCGACCAGCAATTTCATGATTGGGGTGACGGCGGTCGCGGGGGCGATAATCTATTTCGCACACGGGCATGTGCATCCGTATTATGCGTCGGCCGCCGCGCTCGGAGTGCTGGCGGGTTCCCGGATAGGAATGGCGATAGGCGCAAGACTTCGGGGAGTTACCATCATGCTGCTGTTCGTGCTGCTTATTTTCGCAACCGCGGCGAGGATGTTTTTCTGATGAACAGGCACCGGCAGGCTCCTCTGGAACACTTCGTCGCGCTCGTACTGCGCATCGGGATCGCCGTCAGCAGCGCATGCATGGCGGCAGGTTTTCTTCTGTCGGCATTCCTGGACTCAGCGCCTGACGGTTCACTCGAGCGGCTGCTGTCGCTCCCGGCCGGTCGGCTCGCTGCGGATCCCGCGGCATGGCTGACTTCGGGGATAATCGCTTTGATGGCCACTCCGGTGCTGCGCGTAGCAGTCGCCATAATTGCATTCGAGCGCGAGGGGGACCGCCGTTACGCGGCCATATCCTCGGCAGTGCTGGCGATCATCGCTCTCAGCGTCGCAATCTCGCTGATCTCTTAGACTGCTGCGTCGAATCCGTTTTTCAATCAGCGCGCGGTTGCCGGAAGGATTCCAATTCAACGCATCGTACCCGAATCCCGCGGACAGACGCGCGGTGCTGGAATTCACGCTTTCGAGCCGCGAGCGGGTGGCCTTTCCCTCATAAACATGCTCGGCATGATTGTGCGCAAGGTTGTAGACGACGAACTCGGCCCCGGCCTGCATTCGTATCCCGTGGACACATCGGGGCTGCCGCGCGGGATGTACCTGTGCGTACTGCAGGCGGGAAGTAATGAATCGGTCAGGACGATGATAGTGAAGTGAAAGAGCCGGGCGGCTGCGCCGCGGCACGATAATCGAATTATGCGGCTGCTGTGTTGGAGCGGGAGTGGGGACTCGGAATCCGGAGAACCAGGGCAGTGAAATCACATAAGCCGTAAAGGGCACAAAAGGCACAAAATCACAGTGACGGGTGCGGTGAAGAGCAAATCCCCGATACGCCGATACACCGAAACACTGATATTGCCGGCATAATCGGTGGTTCTACCCGCGACGGATAGGCCCGGTGAAAACTCCGGGACAAAGGCCATGTCGCGAGAGGCAGCGGCGGATGAATTCGGTTCTTGGAGCATTTCGTGTTCGCATAGGGCGCTTGCTTTTGACTTGACATAGTGACGACGCTACTTGATATTGCCGCTTGGCTGGAGTTACATATCCATTATCGGGGGTTACAATGCACAAAATGTCATGTGTTATGTTTCCATCTTGGGGGGTGTTCTCTCTCTCTCTCTCTCTCCTGATCGCCGTGCATTCGATGGATGTTGTCGAGTCTCCCACTTTTCCCGTCTTTCGTCTCTCGCAGCTCACAGCTTAGTCCGGTGTGTTTTTTCCGCCGTCATTGCAATGATGCTCATGTCGTTGCCTGCATCCCACGCCTGGGCGCAGCAAGACACCCTGGTCCTGATTCCGGACAAATTGATCCTCAGGCTCA
>CAYLZD010000023.1:41578-72479 GCA_964388275.1 uncultured Chromatiales bacterium | reverse complement strand
TGTCAAGTATGCTGCGTGCGATGAATGCTAACTATATAACGCACCCCGTAGTAACTCTCCCGTAGTTTTGAAGTAGCTAATAAACCTCGATTGAGTAATTCAGAATGCCGAGTAATTCCGGTTCCTTGCTGTCGCGCCAGTAATCAAGCCTTTGGATAACAGCGCTTCGAGTATTGCCGCTTCTCCATTTACATGCTTCTAAAAGTGATAATAAAAAAACAAAAAAAATGACAAGAAGCAATACTACAGAGAAATATTCCAAAAATATTTTCGGCCTCGCGGGAGATCATGAAGCGAAACCGGTGATCATAGCCGTGCTGCGCGCAGCAGCGGCGTACAGGGTGAAGCATCGCGCCCGGGACTCCCGCACTGAGGCATCCCCGGCCGGCGCCCGGCGATGCTTGCGATCCGCGCTTCACGGCCGGCCCGCTGTTCCGCCGTGCTCGAGCAGGACTCGCATCGGAAAATCCACGGACTTGACATTTTGCCGCGCCGGAGTTATATTGGACCATAAAACGATTTTAGTCCAATCATGCATACAACACAGAAAGAAAGCGCAATACGGGACGAAATCCTGCAGGCAGCGGGGAGGATGTTCCAGCGCTGGGGTTTCGCCAAGGCTACGATGGAGGACATCGCGCGCGAGGCGGGCAAGGGAAAAAGCACGCTCTACTACTACTTCCGCCGCAAGGAGGAAATAGTCGACGCCATCGTGATCGAGGAGATCTCGCAGCTGCTGGCGCGCGCGAAAGAGTCTGTCGCGGGTTTCGCCTCGGCTAAGGAGAAATTGGCCCGGTATGTGGCCGCCTCGCTCTCCGAAATGGACAGCGCGGTCACGATCTACCGCGTCGTCCTGCGGGAAGTGCGCGAGAATCCCCGCTTCCTGCGCAATATCATCAGGGAATTCGAGGTGGAGGAAGCAGCGTTCATCCGGGAGATTCTCGCCCTCGGCGTCCGGCAGGGGGAATTCCATTTTTCGGGAAAAAAAGAACTCGAGACAGCTACGCATGTCATCTCCGGCATCGTCCGGTCGCTCGAAATGTTTCTGTTCCTCGAAGATTACAACAGTGAATACGTGGCCATGACCGCGAAACTCATTTCCAACGGATTGTGATTTTTTTTATGCAGAATTCGACTCAAAAACGATTATCGTCCAAGTCTACGAATGGTGCGCTGAAGCTCCGTCCCCGCCTCCGCACGGGCCATGTCCCGGCTGTCCGCCTGGCCGCCTTCGCCGCCTTATGCTTCCTGTTTGCCGCCTGCGGCGAAACCGACATCAGGCGCGCGACCGACGAAGCCGTGCTTGTCGAGACGATGTCGCCCCGGCCCCGATCCGGCGCCGGCGCCATCGCCTTCAGCGGCACAATCGAGGCGTCCGAGACCTTTCCACTCAGCTTTGCGGCCGTGGGGACAGTGGCGCGCGTGTTCGTCTCGGAAGGAGATCCGGTGCGCCGCGGACAGCTGCTCGCCGTGCTCGACACCACGAGCGCCAGGGAAGCGCTCGAAATGGCGCTGGCCACGCTGGCGCAGGCGGAAGACGCGCACGCGCGCCTGAAGCCCATGGCGAAAAACGCCACGCTTCCCGAAATCCGCATGGCGGAGATGGAGGCCGAGCTCGCGCGGGCCCGCGCGTCGGCCGCGATCGCGCGGAAGAACCTGCGCGACTGCGAGCTGCGCTCACCCGTCGACGGCGTGGTCGGCGGTAAAACCGTCGAGCCGGGCATGAATGCCGTTCCCAACCTCACCTCCGTCACAGTCATGCGCATCGGCCGCGTCTTCGCGCGCATCGCCGTGCCCGAAAACGAGATTGCCTCCGTGAAGCGCGGACAATGCGCCCGGGCGCGCGTCTCCGCGCTCGGCGACCGGGAGTACGCGGGCGCGGTGGAAGAGATCGGCGTAGTCGCCGACGCGGTCTCGCATTCATATCCGGTGCGCATAGTCCTGCACAATGACGGCGCGATGAAACCCGGCATGATCTGCGCCGTTCGTCTCGAAAATGCGTCCCGCGACGGCGCCGGCGAGCCGGGTGTTGTCGTTCCGTCCGAAGCCGTGATGGTGGACGAGGCCGGCGCGCAATACGTGTTCATCGTGAAGAACGGGCGCGCCGCCCGCCGCATGGTAGAAACCGACGGTTTCGCCGAAGAGGGCATCATCATCCGGAACGGCCTCTCCCCGGCTGACGCGGTCGTGCTGCGCGGACAGCACAAGCTCGTCGACGGAACGGCCGTGAGAAGCGGGACGGGAGCGGCGAAGTGATGGACGGCAAAAGAACGCTGATCGATCTGCTGCTGAAGTACCGCCAGGTGCTGTACATCGCGCTTTTCTGCGCGATGGCCACCGGCGTGATCGGACTGTTCGTGATGCCCCGCGACGAATGGCCGCGCTTCGACATGCCGGTCGGACTGATCGTCGGCGTGTATCCCGGCGCCTCGTCGCAACAAGTCGAGGAGCAGCTCACGCGGAAGGTGGAGCAGTATCTGTTCCGCTACGGATCCGTCGACCGCGAGCGCACGCATTCGATTTCGAAGGAAAACGTCATGGTGATGTACGTGCAGATCGCCGAGGACGAGAAGGATCCCGAGGCGTTCTGGACGCGCCTGCGGCACGGACTCAACGAACTCAAGGCCTCGCTGCCCGACGGTGTGCGATCGCTCACCGCGGACAACGACTTCGGCAACACGTCGACGCTGCTGCTGGCCGTGAAGTCGGACACGAAGTCCTACCGGGAGCTGGAGGGCTTCGTGCGCCGGCTCGAGGATGCGGCGCGCCGCGTTTCCTCCGTCTCCCGCGTGGTCCGCTACGGAGAGCGGAAGGAGCAGATCTCGCTGTACGTCGACGACGCCAAGCTCGCGCAATACGGCATCAAGCCGGCGACGCTGTTCGCCGCTCTGCGGCCGCGGAGCGCGGTCGAATACGCGGGGGAGATAGATGACGGACACGCGGTGCGTCCCGTTCACATCCTCCCCTCCTACTTGTCCGAACGCGACGTGGCCGCGCAGATCGTGCATGCCGATCCCGCGGGCAACGTGCTGCGCGTGCGCGACGTCGCCCGCGTGCGGCGCGAATACCCCGATCCGGATTCCTACGTGCGCGTCGACGGGAAGAAGTGCATCGTCGTTTCGCTCGAGATGGCGCCGGGAGAAAACGTCACGCGGTTCGGCGCGGAGGTCGGCGCGGCGCTCGAGTCGTTCGAGCGGAGCCTGCCCGGGGACGTGACGCTGACCACCATTTCCGACATACCCGGCGCCGTTTCGCAGGCGATCAACAACTTCCTTCGCGAGTTCGCCATCGCCATCATCGCCGTGATCCTCGTCACGCTCGCGCTGCTCCCCTTCCGTGTCGCGCGCATCGCCGCGCTGTCTATCCCGGCCTCCATATCCATCGCGATCGGCCTGATGTGGATCAGCGGAATGGACCTGCAGACGGTATCCCTGGCGGGATTGATCATCGTCCTCGGCATCACGGTCGACGACGCGGTGGTTATCATAGACAATTATCTCGAGAAGCTCGATCTCGGGATGTCGCGTCACGAGGCGGCCTCGAAAAGCGTATACGAACTCTTCAGTTCCGTGGTCTCGGCCACGTTGATCATCATCGTATGCTTTCTGCCGGTTCCGTATTTCCTCAAGGGCGCGGGCGCCGACTTCGTGCGTTCGCTGCCTCTGACAATCAGCTTCGCGCTGCTGGTTTCGCTCGTGATCTCGGTGACCGTCATCCCGCTGCTGAGTTTCCAGCGCATCCGCTCGGGCGTGCGCGCGCCGGGCGCCGCGGAAGGCGGGCGCGGCGCGCTCAACCTTCTGCAGCGCGCTTATGACGTCATGATCGAACGGGCCTTCCGGCACAAACGAAGCGTCGTGGCGGCGGGCGCGGTCTCGCTCGCGGCGGGCGGACTGATCCTCGCCACGACGCCGCAGCAATCCTTCCCCAAGATCGAGCGCAACCAGTTCGCCGTGGAAGTGTACCTCCCGCAAGGCAGCGCGCTCGCCTCCACGGACTCGGTCATGCGCTCCATCGAGCGCATCCTCTCCCGCGACCCGCGCATCACCGTGATCGCCAGTTTCGTCGGCGCGAGTTCGCCGCGCTTCCACACCCTGTACTCCCCCGCATTTCCGTCGCGGAACTACGGGCAAATGGTCGTGCTCACGGAATCGGCCGAAGTCACGCCGGACGTGCTCGACCGATACAGCCGCGAACTGCGCGGCGCGTGGCCGCAGGCGGACGTCAAATGGAAACAGCTCGTGATGGCCGTCGCGCGTTCGCCTATAGAGATCCGGATATCCGGCGACAGCATCCCGGCTCTGCGGCGCGCGGCCGAGCGTGTCGCCGCGATCGTGCGGGAGACGGAGGGCACGGAGTTCGTGCGCACCGACTTTGCGCAGCCGCTGCAATCGGTGGACGTCGAGCTCCGCCACGATGAGGCCGCGCGTCTCGGCATTTCCTCGTCCCTGCTCGCCTGGTCGCTCATGGCCGGGACCACGGGTCTCCCGGTGGCGACGGTATGGGAAGGGGACTATCCGCTGTCGGTGAACATCCGCGCCGCCCGGGAAGCGAGGACGCCCGCGGACCTCGCCGATCAGCACGTGACCGCGCCCTTCCTCGCGGCGGCCGTGCCCGTGCGCAGCGTGGCCGACCTCCGCCCCGGATGGAGCGAAGGCGAGATCGCGCATCGGAACGGAGTGCGCGCAATCACCGTAAGCGCGGAAGTCGACCGCGCCCTGTATTCCTCCGAGGTCTTCAACGCGATCCGTCCGCGCGTCGACGCGCTCGCGCTGCCCGAAGGCGTCAGCGTGTCCTATGCCGGCGACTGGCTCGACAGCCAGGACTACATCACCCCGTTCTATTATTCGCTGGCGGTCAGCATCGTCATCATTTTCCTCATCCTCATGGTTCAGTATCGAAACGTGTCGACTTCTCTGCTGATCATGACCACGCTGCCCATGAGCGTCTTCGGCGCCGCGGTCGGCATGCTCGTGACCGGGTATCCCTTCGGCGTGACCGCGTTCATAGGAATCGTCGGACTGATGGGCGTGGTCGTGCGCAACGGCATCATCTACGTCACCTTCGCGGAGGATCTCCGGCGCGCGCACGGGCACAGCATCGAGCAGGCGGCGATCGCCGCCGGAAAAAGGCGCATGCGTCCGATATTCCTAACCTCCGCCGCCGCCGCGATGGGCGTCGTGCCCATGATTCTCAGCGGGTCGTCGTTGTGGGGGCCAGTCGGCGCGGTGGTCTGTTTCGGACTGCTTTTCGCGCTGCTGCTCTCGCTGTTTCTGCTGCCGGTGCTGTACTACTACTTCCATCGCCGCGAAACCCCGGCCGCGGAGGCGCTGCCATGACGCTCCGCACAGCCTTCTCCTGCGCCGTGTTTCTCTCCTGCGCGCACACGGCCGGCGCCTTCGCGCAAACCGCTTCTCCGGCGCGTCCGCTCGGGCTGGCTGAATGCCGCGAGCTCGCGCTGCGCAACAATGTCGACGTGCTGACCGCGGCTCTCGAAAGCGCCGCCGCCCGCCGGGATCGCGCGCGCGCGATAACGAGCTATTTCCCCGTCGTCGACGCGGGCGCGATGTATCTGCGCGCGGACAAGGATCTCTTCGAAATGCGGACGGCGGGCGGAAACCTTCCGGTGTACGACGGGAATCCGATGAACATCCCGGCCGCCACGCAGTTCGCCTACCTCCCCGCCTCCACCGTGTCCATGCTGCACGGCGCGGCCACGGCCTGGATCGACATCTCGCAGCCGGTGTTCGCCGGCGGGCGCATCGTCAACGGCAACCGGCTCGCCGCGCTTGGAACGGAGGTCCGGTCGCTGCAGGAACGGCTCGCGGCCAAAGGCGTAGCGCTGCGCGCGGAAGAACTGTACTGGAACGCCGTGACGCTGAGGGAAAAATGCGCGACGCTCGACGGTTACGCGTCCATGCTCGACGAAATCGAGCGGCAGACCGCCGACGCCGTCGCGGCGGGACTAGCCCTGAAGAACGATCTTCTGAAGGTTCAGCTCGAGCAGAGCGGCGTCCGCCTGAAGCGTTCCCAGGCCGGACACGGCTACACCCTGGCGATGATGGCGCTCTGCCGGCATGCGGGACTCGCGTATGACAGCGCCTTCGTGCCGGCCGACACGCTGCCCGCTCCCGGCGATCCCGCCGGCTATCGCATCGATCATGCGGCGGCGCTGGCACAACGCGATGAATTCGCGCTGCTCGGGAAGGCGGTCGAGGCGGAGGAATTGAAGACAGGCATCACGCGGGGAGAATATCTCCCGAGCCTCGCCGTCGGCGTCACCGGCCGCTACATCGCGCTCGATGACAACGCGGGCAAAACGTTCGGCGCGGTTTTCGCGGCGCTTTCGGTGCCGATCTCGCAATGGTGGGGCGGCGCGCACGCCATCGAGCGGCAGTCGCTGAACGAAGACGTCGCGCTAACGCGCCTGCGCGACGGAAAGGAACTGCTGCTCCTGCAGATGGAGAAAGCCCGGCTCGACCTCGACGACGCGTGGCGGCAGCACGAGCTGAGCATCACGGCTCTCGCGCAGGCGCAGGAACAGCTGCGCATCAACGCCGACAGCCACGCGCGCGGATTGAGCACGCTCTCGGACCTGCTCGAAGCGCAGGCCGCCCTGCAGCATGCGCGGGATCAACACATCGAGGCCCGGGCCCGCTGCCGCACGCAGCTCGTCGCCTACCTGCAGTGCACGGGACGGTGATTCGGGATTGTAACATCGATTCGCAGAGTTGTGACATCGATGGGCAGTTCTCTTAACATCGATGGGCAGGATGGACAGGATATTCTTGATCCTCCACCTCTGCCAGCCAAATTCGTCCGATGCAATCCATTTCTCCGCCGGATATCGTCATTACAAATCGCATTGTCCTCTATTTACCGGAATCCGGATCCCGCTCCGAGCAGCACGCTGACGTACCACATAACGTTCCTCCATCCACATGGTTTCTTCCGGCTGCTTCGATACCCGCCGCAGCAGTTGTACCCGTGGGGAGAAGGTAATGTTCCCGACTACGCTCTCCTTCGGAGAGCTTCGTCGGACAGGCCCGACTGCGCTCTCCCACCTGCCAAACGGAGTTCCGCCAGAGGCGGAGCGTAGTTTGGCGGAGAGCTTCGTCGGACAGGCCCGACTGCGGTCTCCCACCTGCCATACGAAGCTCTGCCAGAGGCGGAGCGTAGTTTGGCGGAGAGGGAGGGATTCGAACCCTCGGTAGAGTTTAACCCCTACGACGGTTTAGCAAACCGTTGGTTTCAGCCACTCACCCACCTCTCCAAGCTGAATATGTGTTTCTTCGGTTCAGTCCGCCGAAGTCGGAGTTTCAGGCGCTGCCCGTTTTGTTCGAGGCATGTTGCGCGTCTGTCACGACGTAAAATAGCACCCGGGATCAAGATTGCAAAGCATGCGGCCGAGAATTGGCGCATTCGTAAAACAGGATCGAGACTTACGCCCTACGGCCGTCACCTCCCGATACCAGCCCTATTTGAGTACCCGCACCATCGCCGTCACGGTTCTTCCCGCGACAACAGCCTCGATCCTGTATAGTCCGGCCGCAACACCCGCTACATTCAGATCCATGACGCTTTCGTTTTCCGGTTGACAACGCAAAACCTCGCGGCCGAGCATGTCGCGCATCATCACTTCTCCTTCGGGAGGGAAGGCGAAACCGACTGAAATCCTTCCGCGGGCGGGATTCGGATATGCGACGAGCAGGGAGTGTTCCGGACTTGCCGCCAGGACTGTCACCTCGTGCGAGAAGGCGGAGCTTCCGTCCGCATCCAGCTGCCTGAGACGATATGTCCACAATCCGGCCTTCACCGCGGCGTCGAGGAATTCATAAGAGCCGCCGTTCGAATGCGAGGAACGCACAAAGCCGACCGCGCCGAATGCCCCGCCTTCATGGCTGCGCTGAATCTCGAAACCGGCGCTGCCGCGTTCCCATTCGGTGCTCCAGCGGAGCAGCACCCCGCCCGGCGCGATAGAGGCCGTGAATGCGGATAATTCCACCGGCAGTGATGAGAGCGTGTCTCCGATTGCGAATGTGCCGGTCTGCGTGAAATTGGCCAGCCGAATGGAATACGGATTCGATCCGCCCGCCGGCGATGGTGAATTTACGCGCGCCCATTTTGTTCCGTCGTGCCTGGCGACTACCGCCGCCGTCCTGTCGAAAGCCGCCCTCTCCTGGTTGCCGTTCCACCCGAAATCCAGCCTGAGACTGCTGCCGCCGCTTACGGCCTCGCTTATTCTCCAGGTCTTGCCGACCACGTGCGAGCTTATCGGCGTCCCTCCGGTCGAGCCTGTGGTGGTGACTCCGTCGATCACCTGCACTCTGAATTCGTCCGCCGTTCCGATGTTCGAAATAGTCACCGGAGAATATTGTCCGGAATCGCTTCCCACGGGAAAATGCAGGCCTGTCCCGTGAATGACGGATCCGAGCCCCTGCCTGCGGAGCTGGCCTTTCAGGTCCGTTCTGACGAGGGCGTTATCAGCTCCTCCGGAGATGGCGCCGGTCGCGGACATGGTCAGATGATTGTTGCCGAGTGTGAGTATGCCGTTGAAGAGTTTCAGGGAATCCAGAATCACTACGTTCCCGCCCAACGCGGTTCCCCCGCTGTTGTCGAGCGTCAACTTCGAAAGTGTTAGCTGGGGAATGGACGCGGGCGGACGGACGCCGGGCGGGATGGTCACGGCGTCGCTGTCGGTGGGCACCGCGCATGGATTGTCCCAATTGCCCGTCTTGCTCCAGTCGTCGTCCACACCGGCTGTCCAGGTGAGCTTGCGTGGATTGCCGTCGTAAATCCGGAGGTTGGCGCCGTTAGGCGATCCGTAGGCTTTGGGATAGGAAGACGTCACGCGAACCCTGTAGCCCGTGCCCGGCCCGGCGGAGGCCGGGATCAATCCGTTGATGCTTCCCGAGGACGTTCCCATCAGCATTCCGATCAGCAGCGGAGACGCGAAGCCCCCGGTGTCATCGGATAGCTCCGCTCTCCAGATGTTGCCGTTGTCGAAGGTCCCGGTCTTTGTGAAGGGCACGCTTATGGCCTGGCCGGGGCAGAAGGAAAGCGGATTTATGACGCCCGTGCTGATGGACACGTCGCGGAAAACGGCGATGTATCCATCGAGGCTCCCTCCGTGCGAGGGTTGAAATGAACTCCGCATTACAAGGTCCGAACTGAATGTGTCTCCGGCCAGAAAAATGTTGCCGGACGCATTGCCGCCGGTAGGAACCGCCACATCGTGACCGTTCTCGACGCCGGATCCGCCGTAATAAGTGGACCATGCCGGAGTACCGGAGAGCGAGCACCATAAGAGAAACGCGTCGGAGGTTCCGCCCCCGTAGGCCTGCTGGAAAGCGCCGGGCAGGGCGATTTCCGTCGCAGAGTTTGTCAGGCCGCATATCGCGATGCCTCCCGGCACAACGTCCAGGGCATATGCGTCCGATATTCCGGCGCCGAAGTAAGTGCCCCACTGCAATGCTCCCGCGCTGTTGAATTTTGCGAACACCGCCAGATGATCGTTGGAAGGATTCGTCTGTTTGTACGCGCCGCTGGTAGCTATGCCCGAGGAACTGAAGGCGTACCCGCACACGTAAATGTTGCCTGAGGCATCGAGGTCCACGTCGATAAGTCCGTCCTCCTCGATGCCACCGAAGTAGCTGCCCCACGATCTCGCGCCCGTTGACGTGAATTTCTCGATGAAACCGTCCGTGAGTCCTAACAGAGTGGTTTTATGAGCCCCGGCCGTAGTCATACCGGTGGGGCTGAGAGTCCTGCCCACCACGACCGGATTGCCGCTCGCGTCGCTCGCGCATGAACGCCCGATATCCTCGTTCGCACCTCCGATATATGTGCACCATGTTTTCGTCTGCCCGTCGAAGGAGAGGCGGCCCAGCAGCGCGTCCTGACCCCCGCCTATCGCGGGCTGGTGACAGCCGGCCGTCACCAATCCCGGAGAAGTGCTTTGCGTATTTCCCGTGAAATAGATCGCAGTGCTTCCGAAAGTGGAAACGGCGTTGATGCCGTCCCACGCGGTCCCGCCGATGTACGTTCCGAATACGCGTGCGCCTGAGCTGTCGAAGCGGGCTATGAATCCGTCCCCGTTCGCGCCATACATCGTCTGGACGGAACCGATGGTTGCGATACCGACCGAACTCTCGGTATCTCCTCCTATCACCACATGCCCGTTCGCGGCAATCGAAATGCATTTCGCCATATCCCAGCCCGCGCCGCCGTAGTACGTCGCCCAGATTCGGCTTCCGGCCGGCGAGAATTTCGCGAGAAAGGCATCCCGGTCGCCGCCGGAGACGGTCTGATGCGCTCCGGACGTTGCAAGGCCGGCAGCGCCGCCATGTCCGCAGACATATATGAATCCGGCCGCATCGCTCGCTATCGCCCTGAAGCCTTCATATATCGAGCCTCCGAAATACGTGGACCACACCAGCCCCGGATCGATCAGCAAGATCTCATCATTTCTGCGTCCTTCGACGTCGAAAGTCAGCACATCATCCGTCAGGCGGAAGACACAGGGGACGCTCCGGCGCGTTCCGTTTTCAGATATTGCGTAGCACAGCGGCGCCTGTTCGCGGATTGTGCCGGTCGAAGTCACTATGTTCAGCTCTCCCTCTTCGTTCACGAACAACGACGATGCGCCCTTATATCGGATCCGGATCAGCGAAGCATCGGCCGACGGTTTGACGATGAAATCGTATTTCACAGGGAAGGCGCGGTCCTCTCCGTTCTCGTACAGCGCCAGGTCTATGCCCTCGTACAGATCCCGGTAGATGACTTTCCCGTAAAGGGGCACTGAAACAACTCCCTTTTCCGGCGTGTGGGCGAGAAAGAAATTTGAGTAGCCGGGCAGCCGATCGCCGGTTTCGAGCCGCGGCATCCGATTGCATCCCTCGAAGGCGAGATCCACTCGATGTATCCGCAAGGCGGTTTTTCGCTCGGAGGCGATCCCTCCGCCGGAGAACGGGCCTCTGTACTCCGAAGATGTATTTTCGGGATATTCCTCCGTCACAAGTTCATAGCTGAGCGATGATCTCAGCAGATGAATCCGGAACGAGCCGGACTCGTAGATGAATTGAATGTCGTCGCGCGCATTTCCGTGCTGGTCGGCGACCTGTCCCTTGTTTTGCTCGAAGCCGTGACAGGCCTTCGGCGCCGTGTATCCGCCTGCAGCGGAAGGATCGCCGCAGAGAGCCGTCGCCATCAGGAAGAGAAAACCGGCTGCGGCCGAAAAAAGAGCCCTGCTCGTCGAATGTGCTTTCATCAGTCTGATTTTGTTTTGGATTTATGGATTATCCGCCTACCACCTCCGGGCGGTGTGCATTTAAGATACCAGGGTCTTGCACCGATGTAAATTAGATAATCAGCGGAGAATATCAAGAGAGTTCAGACCTTCTCTAATCTCCCGCTCTGAAGCGTCGATCGTTCGACAGAAAGGCCTTGAAAGAGACAGTCGCAGTCTCATGATTCATGCATCCGGCAGGAAACGAAAACCGGAACGCGGCAGTCGCTCGCGGAGATCGGACGTCTGCCGGGCGGAGGCGGCGCACAGATGCCGAGCTCCGCTTTCAGGACGCCCGCGGCTTGCGCTTCCCGAGGTCGTCCAAGGCTTTCTTGAGCATGCGCCCGAAATCCTTGTCCTTTTTCCTGCGCTCCGCGTAGGACATCTCATGATAAGCCGATTCGCGCCGCAGCTTCAGGTAATTCCTGTAAGCGTCCTCGTCAAGTTCGCCCGATTCCAGCGCTTCGAGCACCGCGCAGCCGGTCTCGGAAGTGTGTGTGCAATCGGCGAAGCGGCAGGACGAAGCCAGTCCGCCGATGCCGGAAAACACCTTCTCGATACCTTCTCCGGCGGCGAGCATGCCGAGCTCGCGCATGCCGGGCGTGTCGATCATCAGGGCGCCGCCGGGAAGAAGCACAAGCTGCCTTTGCGAGGTCGTGTGCCTCCCGCGCCCGTCCTTTTCGCGGATCGGCGCCGTCGCGTAAGCATCGACGCCGAGAAGGCGGTTGAGAAGCGTGGTCTTGCCCACTCCCGACGAACCGAGCAGGCAGTAGGTTTTTCCCTTTTCGAGCATGCTCCGCAGCCCGTCGAGGCCGGCCTCATCGTTGCTGCTGACGGCGGCCGCGCGCGCGCCGATATGCGCGGCCCGGATAGCCTCGACCATCTCCGCGAGTTCTTCGCGGCTCAAGAGGTCGCTCTTGCTCAGCAGTATCACCGGTTCCACGCCGCCCTCCGCGGCCGCCACGAGATACCGCTCCATTCGCCGCAGATTGAAATCGGTGTCGCAGGCCTGCACTATGAAGGCGGTGTCGATGTTGGCCGCGATCATCTGGTATTCGATGCGGTCGCCCGCGGCCTTGCGGCGCAGCATCGTGCGGCGCGGCAGGATTTCGTGCACGATCGCGAGTTCGCCGTCGTTGTGATACTGCGCGAGCACCCAGTCGCCCACGCAGGGCAGCCCGGCCGGAGATTCCGCCGCAAACAGCAGCCGCCCCGTCGGTTCGGCCCTGACCTCGCGCTCCTCGTTCATGGCCAGGTATCGGTCGCGGTCCACGCGGCTTATGCGCGCGAAACCGAAGTCCTGAGCCGGAGGCGCGCCGACGCGCTCCCGGAACCAGGAATCAAAGCCGAGCGCGGCGAGATCCATGCGAGATTTCCCGTGCGCCGGCGGCCGGGCGATCCGGTTTCACTTCAGGCGGAATTTGCGAGAATGTCAAAACAATCAACGTCATTGCGTCATCTACTGAGCGGAAAAATATTTACATTGATGATATCTGACAACAATCGAACATCTCCGAGGTTCATGCAATGCCGCACTCAAGGTTTTACTTATTTCCGCTCCTGTGCCTGATCCCCTTCGCCCTTCAGGCGCAGACCGCCGTCATCGCGGATCACAACTGCACGGATCTTTCGAAAGTGCCCGTGAGCTATATCCTTCAGGCGAAACAACAATTCAGGATCTCTTACGGGCATACTTCGCACGGCAGCCAGATAGTGACGGGCATGGAACTACTGCGCTCTCTGCCCGGGTCAGTATACACTTATTCGACCGACGGCAGCGGCGGCTCGCTGTCCCTGCACGACCGTACGCCTTCGGGCGACCTGGGCGGCGGCGGGGATCTCACTTGGGCCGGGTCCACGCGCACCCTGCTTCAACGGCCTGACTGCAACCGCAACATGATCATGTGGTCGTGGTGCGGCGGCTGCTCCGGCAACACTGAGGCCGGCATCGACGCGTATCTCCACGCGATGGATTCCCTGGAGCGGGATTTCCCGAACGTGACCTTCGTGTACATGACAGGTCATCTGGACGGCACCGGGGTGGAAGGCAATCTTCACGAGCGCAACGAACAGATCAGGCGATGGTGCCGCGAGCGGGGCAAGGTTCTTTTCGACTTCGCGGACATAGAGAGTTACGATCCGGACGGAACGTCCTTTCTCGAGCTTTACGCGAACGACAATTGCGATTACAAGCTGAGCGGCGGACAGAAAGGCAACTGGGCGCAGGAATGGTGCGCGCGGAATCCGGGATCCTGCGGCACGTGTTCCTGCGCGCATTCGCAGTGCCTGAACTGCCAACAGAAAGGCAAGGTTTTCTGGTGGATGATGGCCCGCCTGGCGGGATGGAACGGAGTCACCGCTGCGGAGTTTCCCACGGCGGCGCCTGCCGAAGCGGTACTGATCGACAATTATCCCAATCCGTTCGCGGAAACGACCACGCTGCGCTGGTTCCTTCCCCGCGCATCGCGGATCACCTTGCGGGTGCGGGATCTGACGGGACGCTGCGTAGCTACCCTGATGGAAGAGGAGCACCGGCCGACGGGACAGGGCGAGGTGGAATTCGCCGCCGGGCGCCTGCCGCAGGGATTGTACTTCGGCGAATTGACGGCCGAAGGCCGCCGCTCGCTGCGCCCTTTGCTGATACTCCGCTGACGTTCATCAATCCTCGGCTGTCGAAGCGCTGATCGGCGCACACGGAGAGTGAACACGCAGAAAAAAGCCGTTCCCCCGAGGGGAACGGCTTGTTTTACAGCACAGCCTGACAGTCGGCCGTTTCTAAAGCAATCCCGCTTTCTTCAGTACAGCGCGGGCGCCTTTTTTATTTACAGTTTTGAGAGCGCGCGCCGTCAGTTTGACGGTCACAAAGCGCTTCTCTTCGGGGATAAAAATCCGCTTCTTCTGAAGATTTGGAAGCTGGCGGCGCTTGCTCTTGTTGTGCGCATGGGAGACATTGTTGCCTACCAACGGCCGCTTGCCTGTAATCTGGCATACTCTGGACATATATATGCAGCTCCTTTCCTGCGATCCGTTACTTCAGGCCTTCGCCCACGTAGGGTATGAACGCCATGTAGCGGGCGCGTTTGATGGCCTCGACAACGACGCGCTGATTCTTCGCGGAAAGCCCCGTCAAACGCCGGGGGAGAATCTTGCCCTGGTCGTTGGTGAAACGCTCAAGTATCTTCGAGTCCTTGTAATCGAGATATATCGCGTCCTGTCCATGGAAGGGATCCGGGCGGCGGCGTCCGGCGTTTGCGTTGCGGCGGCGTACCGGTCTGCGTGTGCGAGGTCTCATGCGTCCTTCTTCTCCTTCTTCTGGGCTTCCTGGAAGCCGGCGTAGCGTTTGTTGAACTTCTCAACTCTTCCGGCGGAATCGATGATTTTCTGCTTTCCGGTGTAGAAAGGATGGCACTCTGAGCAGATTTCAACTTTCAGCGACTTCCGTGTGGATCTGGTTGTGAATACCGCGCCGCAACTGCACGTCACGTCGCACGTGAAATATCTCGGATGCAGATTTTCTTTCATGACTCGCCTCAGCCTTGCATGCTTTCGATTTCTTTCGGATCCTTTGCCTTGACGATGCGCTGTCTGAACTTCCATGACGAGGTCGTTGTGTCGAAAACCGGGATCACGCATTTGTAAACGGCAAAATCGGATTTGGCTTTGCCTTTTGCTTTGTCCGCGAATGTCTGCTGCTTTGCCATATTTGTCTCTGCTCTTGTGCCTTTCTATCAAAGAGCAACAAAGTTACTACATTTATGCACAAGAGTCAAATATGCCTTTGGATTTCGCCGACGCCCGGACGATCGGGATTGGCGAAGGTCGGATTTTTCGCTACCATTGTCCTCCATGAGATGTAGAACTGTGCGAAAATCATGACTGGAATTGCACTTCGACCCCGGGCAACCGCCGGATTCATCGCCGGAATCGTTGTATCCAACGGCATGACGGCCGCCGAACGCCTTCTGCCGTCCGCTTCATTCGGCATACTACCTGCCCTTCTGGCCGGAATTGCCGGGATAGCTTTTTCGCTGAGCGGAATCAGGATTCCCGGCAGCGCCGTCCGGAACCGCATAATGGCCGCGGCATCGCTGCCGGCGCTGCCGGCCGTGTTGTATGCCGCATGCCTGATCAGCGATAACTTCGCTTTCATTTCCGAAGAATACGCCGTATTTCCGTTTTTAAGCTTGATCTGCATACATATTCTGCTCGTGGGACTTCCCATCGCCATGACAGGATTGTGGCGCCGCACGGCGATGGAAGCTGACGGCGGACCTGCCGCGTTTCTCATCGCCCTCGGCGCGGGCCTCGGTCTCACGCAATTCATATCGCCGCTCTTGGACGCGAGGTGGCTCTTTCTCGCGCAGTCGGCAGCCGCGGCGCTGCTGTGGCTTCCGGCCACCGAAGCGAAGGCTGCTGAGACACCCGGCAATTTGAATATCAAGGAAAAGCGAAAACAGCGGCGAGTGCCGGCCGCCAAACTTCCGCCGGCTGGTATTCCCGCCTTGATATCGGCTCTCGCGGCATTGACAGGCGCGGCTTGGTTTCAGTACGCGGCACAGCAGTTCGCCGAATGGACCATGACGCCGCGGGGTATTTTCGGTTATCTGGCGCCCGCAACGGCCTTCGCTTTGGGTGCCGGCATCATCTTCGGACGGTATCTGCAGAAGCGCTTCCCGGGTCCGCTGACGGCGCTGATCATCCTCCTGCTCACATCGGCAAGCATTCCTTTCGCATTCTTCCGGATGCAGAACGGTCTTTTCGCTTCCATATACCCGGCCTTTTTCGACGGGCTTTCGGTGACATCCATTCTCGCGGAGGGCGCGCTGACAGCCCACCTCGTTCCAGCCCTGCTGCTGGGTTTGTCGCACGGCTTCACGAAGGGATACAATGCAAGCGACAGGCTATTGATCGGCGGCGCGGTTTTCACGGGTGTTTCCGCCGCCGCCTTCAGCGCTCCGTTGCATCCCGGGCTGTACATCCCGGCTGCCTTCACTCTCGCCTGCGCGACGGCCGCCATACATGTGACGGTCGGCAGACGGCCTTTGAAAGCGCAGCTGCTCGCGGCGGCGGCGGCCTGCCTGCTCCCTCTCGCCTTGGTGTTCAGCGCGAAAACGGAAGGGATACGAAGTCTCACCGCTCCCGATCGTTTCGTGCTTCGCGCCGAGAGGATTCTGCCCGCGGGCAGTTATGCCTTCCTCCAGTCCAGGGATTACGACGATCCTTTTCACGCGGCGGTTTGGAATCACACCGTGCCTCTTACGCAGGATTCCCGGATTGTGCATCCCGCGCTGTACCGCCTCGGACATCTGCCCATGCTGATGCACGAAAATCCGGAATCTGTGCTGCTGCTCGGCTTCGGATCGGGAAAAGCGCTGGAAGCCGTGAAAATGCACAAACCGAAACGCATAGTATGCGTGGAAGCGCTGGAGACGCTTCCCTGGTACGCCGATTCCACGGCAAGAAGGGAATCGAGGACGGCGCCGACCGGAATCGCCGAGATGCATATCGAGAGGCCTGTTGGTTTTGCCGCAAGGTCCGATGAAAGCTTCGACGTGATAATCTCGCCCGAACCCTTTGCGACACCGTTTCCGACCATGGAGATCTTTTCCCCGTCGCATTACAGGAACATTCATGGACTGCTGAAAGCCGGCGGCGTTTTTGCCCAATGGATACCCTTGTCCAGCGTGACCCGCGAGGGGCTGAGAAGCGTGGCGGCATCGATGGCCGAAGTTTTCCAATACCGGGAGTTATGGCTTGCAAATCCCGACGTCGAAAACGGCATGGCCTGCATATTCGGTTCGGCGGCGCCGTTCAGGGAAAACCAGCCCAGCCGGAACCGCTTCGAAGCGCTGCTGAAGAACGAGCATACGGCTTTCCATTTGCACAGTATCGCCATGCCGCGATGGGAAGACGCCCTTGCCGGTTACGGCATGAATCAGGCGAGACTGGACGAATGGACAGAGGGCGCCGAACCGCTGAACGCATTTTCGGTTTCCATCAAGAGCGATCTGGAGCCGGGCGACCGGCGGAGATGGACAAATGCGATGGAGCTGTTCGAGCGGCGCGCTATCGATCCCCGTCTCACCGAGGCATTGGACGACTCGCTGCGCGCGGTGACCGAAACGGTTTACGGCGAGCGCGCGACCGTACTTCGCGCGGCGGCGGCGAGCGGCGCCGGGGATGACACCACTGCCACCCGGCTCCTGTACTCGGTGGTCCGCGATGGTCCCTGGAATGCTGAAGCCAAGGCGGCTCTGTCCGAGATACTGTTGCGCCGAGCCGCATACCTCGTCGGACACGGCGAATACGGGCAGGCAATTCCCCTTCTGAACCAGGTGATGCGTTTCGTCCCGCTGAACACGCTCACCCTGCGCCTGCTGATGATCGCGAGCATGCAGACCGGCGACAAGCAGGCCGCCGGCCTGGCGATAGACGGGATCAAGCGGCTGAATCCCAGGCATGCCGGTTTCCGGGACAACCAGGCGACCATACGCGCCCAGCAGGGCGATGTAGAGGATGCCCTGCTCCTCTATGAGAACGCCATCACGCTCGAGCCGACCGACGTCGAGTTCTACTGCAACATGGCGTCGGTGCAATTCCAGACGGGCCGGGCTTGGGAAGCGGTTCGCATTCTCGACAACGCCGTGAAGAGGGTTCCGTATCCCGCCAAGGCCTGGTATCTGAGAGGACTGATCTACAGGGAGCGGGGCAAAGCTCAGCTTGCGCGCGAATCCTGGGAAAATTATCTGAAGTGGGCGCTTCCGAACGATCCGCACCGCGCCGAAGCGCTGTCAGCCCTCCGCGCCCTCCCCGAATAACCCTACCACCCCCTTCCCTCTTTACTCTTTACTCTTTACTCTATACTCCCGTGTCCCTCGACATAATCGCCATCTCCCCCCATCCCGACGACGCGGAACTCTACTGCTCCGGCGCGCTGCTCATGATGAAGCGAGCCGGCAGACGAATCGGGATAGTCGACCTGACGAGGGGCGAGCTTTCAACCCGGGGCGCGCCTGAGCTTCGCTCGAAGGAGAGCGCGGCGGCGAGCGCCGTGCTGGGCCTCGATGCGCGCGTCAACGTCGGCATTCCCGACGGCGACATTTCAAATACCTTCGAGAACCGTCTGGCCTTGATCCGCACCATACGCGCTTTGCGCCCCGGCACGCTTCTGATACCGCCCCGCGCCGACCGCCACCCGGACCACGAGCACGCTTCGGCGTTGGCGCGCGACGCCGCTTTCGCCGCCGGCTTGGAGAAGGTCCGGACCGAAATCGAGGGCGTGCCGCAACGCCCGCACAGGCCCGCTCGGATCTTCGCGTACATGATGACCTGGGATTTCCAACCGCCGATCATCGTCGATGTCTCCGGTGCGCAGGAAAGGAAAATGGCGGCCATCCGCTGCTACGCCTCGCAGTTTCATACCGGCGTAGATACCGAAGGCCCCGATACATATATCAGCACGCCCGATTTCATCGAGGCGCTGGTCGCACGCTCACGCCGCCTGGGATTCCTGATCGGGGCGAGATACGGTGAGGGTTATGAACCAATGCAGCCGTTAGGCCTGCCGGTGGAAATGATGATGTGGGACGTGACGCAGAGGGAGAGTGACGTCTTGGGAAAGTGAAGACGCAGCTACTCCGCATCCTCCCCGAATTCCGTCCGTTCGAGGTCATCCGCCACTGCAGCCATTTCCTGCAGCATCGGCGCGCATTCGCGGATGGAGGTTTCATCGAGCTGAAAATAACCCACGAGAACTATCGCGTCTTCTTCCACCATCGCTATACGGGAATGCCTCAGGGCTGCGTTTATTGAGAGCAGCCGCGCGATATTCATCCCGGGATGCCGTCGGCCGACTTTAGTGCTGAGAATCCCGACAGCTTCGCCACGCACTTTACCGACACGTCCCAGTATGATCTGTCTTCTTCCAGCGGGAAGAGGAATTTCAATCGAGCTGACATCGCCGCTGCGCCTGTAAGCGCCCGATGAGAACAACGCCACCTGTTGCAGCATTTCGTGGATGGTCATGACCGGATGTCAATTCGAGATGACGAGATCTATCGGCGTCTGAGGATCGACCATGTGGCCTCCTGCGGGAGACTGGCTGATCACGGTGTTCGGCACAAGCGTGCGGCTGGACCTGTACGTTATCGCTCCGACTCTCAGACCGGCTTCCACGAGACGCGTCTGCGCCTCGTCCAGACTCAAAGACACGAGATTCGGCACCGGCTGCTGCGCGATTTCCGGACCGCTGCTGACCGCAATATCTATGCGGGTGGATTTCGGAACGGTGCGTCCCGTATAAACGCTTTGCGAGACCACGGTCTCGACAGGCAGAGTCGACGGCGACATCGTCACCGTCCCGAGGAGGAGGTCCAGCTGCTCAAGTGTGATGCGCGCATCGCGGAGGGAACAGCCGCGGAGATTCGGAACCTGGACCTGTTCTTCTCCTCCGCTTATGGTGAGATACACGTTTCTGCCTTCGCGCACGACGCTCCCGGCAACCGGATTCTGGTATGCCACAGCGCCCGGTTTCAAGCGGTCGCTCGCGACGGTGTCGGCCAGCACCGGCGACAATCCGCCGTACTCCAGCGTCTGCCAGGCGATGTTTACGGGTTTCCCGGTCACATCCGGTATCGTTATCTCGCCTCGGCTGTGCACGATCCAAGGCATGATAAACATGTCGAGAACAAGAAGGAACAGCATAGCGCCCAGAGCGATCAAATAGATTTTGAGCGCTTTGCGGGAGGATAGAAACTGTCGTATTGTCATGGACAAAGTGTTAACGATCGAAGCGGCTATGCCCGCCCGGCTCTCCGGTATCCCGGTTCCGGCCGCGCGTCATAAGATATGCAACGGCGAAACACCGCCAAAGACGCCGGACGGCGAAGAATCGCCGTGGAAACACCGATCCCGCTGAAAGGCGCTTCCTTGGTCGGGCGGCGGCCTGTCGATGAGAGTTCAACGAATAACGAATGATGCCGTGAAAATCCTTCCCCGGTAGAGGAGGAGCAGCCGGTAAGCGCCGGAAGCCAGTCCGGCGGTCTCGATTGCGAATCCCGCGGTGACGGCGTCTTCGGTCACGGCCGACGATGCGACGATCCGGCCCGTTTCGTCGGAGATCAGCCATTCGCAGGCGCCTCCCGCCGAGCGGCCGTCTCCGGGATTCAGTGTGACTCGGATTCCCGACACCGCAGGCGCCGGATTTGGATGAGCCGTCAAAGCCGTATGCCCGGGCTGCCCGGGCGGAGGACCGGCCGGCAGAAGAAGCGACATTGAGTACTCGCGCAGAAGCGCATTTTTGCGTTCGGCGAGAAACAGTCTCGCGGTCAGGGGATCAAAGAATGACGCCGAGGTCCCGAGTCCTGCGGGATACAGACTTCCGGATATGAGGACTCGCAGATCCGATGCCGCATGCACGGTGAAACGCAGCGAATCCTTCGCGGTCGCCAGACCTATTATTCGCGCCCCTTCGCGCGATATCCCCAGACAACGGAATGCGTCGGGCAAGGTCGCTGCCGGCGTTTCCGGCGATTCGGCGTTGAACAGATAAGGACCCACGAACAAGCGCCCAGATTGCGGATCGGCGAACAGGGCGTCCTCGCCCGCCCGGGCAACACGCTCCCAATCCAGGCCGGCCAGATCGATCTCCCGCAACAGCGCGCCGTCGCTCAGGCCGTACACATTGAGCATCTTCTCCTGCGCGCGCAAAACAAAGAATCGGTTCAGAGAGGTCAGAATCGCGCCCTGCAATTGGCCGGCCTCTCCGGTCGGCCGAAAAGAGTGCCCGTCGACGGCACCCTCTTTCAACACCGCTGGCCGCGCGGCGTCAACAATGAGCCAGCGGCTGTGTTCGGGAATGCAGATCAGGGCGAGATGCGCCGATGCGTCGTAAGCCATGTGAGAAAGGTCGTCGGTTCTGGCCTCGGGCAAGCCGGGCAAAACGAGCGTCACCGCGCTTAGCGTGTCCTTGAAATCAAAGAATGTCATCGTCGCGTCGAGGTGATCGAAAACGGTCAGCCGCCGCAGGTGTTCGTCGAATCCCATGGCCACAGGCCAGGCGCCGCCGCGATGCACGCTGAACTCCTCGCGCGGCAGGCGCACGCTCGAAATTCCGTCTCCATCTCCGAGAGCGTCCGATACGTGAATCTCGCGTCTCACAGGATCCCATGCGAGGCAATCGGCGCTTTCACCCGCATCGACTTCGCGGATGTCGCCTGACTTCGGGTGGAATAAAATGATCTTATTGTCGCGTATGCTGTTCATCGCCACGCAACCACCGCGTCCGTCGGCCGCAAGCCGCTCGATCCGGTTTCCTGCTTTCATCGAATCGCGTTCGAGCGTCGCGATCCGCACACTGTGTATCAGGCCGTGTTTTCCGGAGGGACCTGCCCGCAGGTGCGCCGACCGGTCAGCAAGATACAGAATCCCGTCGGAGGCGTTTAGCGAGGCCGAACTTATGCCGCCAGGGATCGTGAACGAACCCTGCTCCAGACCGGCGGGACCGATCACCTTTACGAGAGTGCCGCCGGTCAATGCCATGCTTCCTTCCCGGGCATCGAGCAACACGGCATCACAATCCTCCTCGCTGCCCCAAGAGAGCCCTCTGAACAATTGATAAGGCCTCTTTCCGTTGAATATCTGCGCATGAACGCGGCCTGATATTCTGGTCTTCGACAAGACCACCACCTGTCCACGGGCGCTGTCATATGCGAGCGCGCCCGCCGGCATGGACACGGCGGTCTCGATAATGTCATTTTGCCGCAGCGAAGTGCCGTCCAGGACGCGTATGACGGGGGTGCCGTCGGTGACGAACACGCGATTGCCGGCGAGGTCGGCGGCGGCGCCGGCGATCGGCATATTCGAGGGAGAGTCGAAACTCGCCGTTGTCGAGCCGTTGATAACGTTGACGCCCAGAAGCCGGTGCGGCTCATCCGAGCGGCGCAGAAGCAACGTGGCGCTGGTGGAATTGATCCCCAATATGCGGTACTCGCACGCTCCGTCTCCCGGAAGAGGAAAGGACGCAATCGTCAGCGCCGCCGACATATCCACGACGGCGCAGCGGGTGGAGGAAACGGCGTAAGCCAAGCCCCTCGACTCGTCGACCGCGATATCCTGAAGCCCGAGGAGATTCGGGAACCGATTTCCCCTCATTGAGTTGAGATCCAGCACGCGGACAGGGTACAGACGCTGGGCTTTCGCGGCGCAGACGTGCACGGCAATCAGCACGAGGGCGGCGGCGAGCGCCGAACAGCATGTTCGACCGGCGGATGAAGCGATGGAAATCGGCATGCGCATCTTGCCCGATGCTGCCGGCGCCGCCCGCAAGCCTGCGCGGAATCGGTCGCGGGCACGGTACGCCGGCGGACGCCCGGCCGCCTATCAGCGGAAAATTCTGAAGGCGCGGGAAGTTGCCGCGCCGCTCGCGGCGACGTGAATTATGTAGTCTCCCGCGGGGATGTCGGTAAGATCGATGCGCAGTTCAGAGTTTCCGGCCGGAATTTCCCGAGGCGGAAAAGCCGCGGTCAGGCGCCCCGCCATGTCATAAACCGCGATGCGGGCGAAGGATGCCGAGGATGCCTGCAGCGGAACGGTGATCCAGCCTGCGGACGGCTGAGGATATAAATCAACGGAGAGTTGGTCCGGCGTCGTGAACTCCGACTCAACCGAAACCGGCGCCAACAACCAGGAAATCCCGCGAGAAAGAATCTCGCCGCGCGACACAACGAGTCCTATCCCTTCCAATCCGAAGCCGAAGTACAGGATCCGATTCTGCGCATCGTCGTAACGGATGCCCGCAACCTCGTTGCCCGCTCCGTAATACAACACGGGCGACGCGCCTGCCCGCGGGGCGATCTCGTCCGGCGTGTCCTGGTTCTGGATTCCGGTGGTAAAGGATATGTTGAAACCGTCGCCGATCGGATCGCCCGGAACACCGCGCACAGTCGAGGCAGGATTGTCATCGCGGACGTAATCTGCGCGCAGATAATCCCGCAGGAAGCCGGGATCGCTGTAGAAACCGCTCGTGCTTGCATCGGGATCAGCCAGTCCCCAGGCGATTTCGGCGCCGATGAGGAAAAGCCTCCCGCCGTGGTCGAGAAACGATTTCAGGAGGGTCACATCCTGTTCCGTCAGCACATTTTTTCCGACCTCGCAGACGAGCGCGCCGAAAGCGTTGAGATTGAAAACGGGCAAGTCCTCGTAACCGACCAGGGCGTAGGAATGCGGACCGCGTTCAAGCGCCGCGGCGTATGAGGCGGCGATCGCGGGATTGCCTTCGTCCATTACCAGGACGGGGGCCGTGATGTCCCTGGCGTACAGGCGGAATGACTCCCTCGCCGAGGCCCCCAGAGGACCGCGTATCTCCACGTCGACGCTTCCAAGACGGTTTTTACTGTCGGACGGCGCTATCGCCAGAGCAAATTCGAGCGATTGGTCTTTTTCCAGCGTCAGCGTCGCGGGCAGCGCGACGGGTGCTCCGTCGATGCGGATTTCATGCGTCCAGGCGGCAGGCATGGAGGCCTGGGTCGCCAGCGAATACTCCCCCGCCGCAGGGGCTTTCAAAGTCGCGTCGAAGGAGTGCGGACCGCCCGCCCACTCGCTCAAAGCGACGGGATCGTCGGCTTTGAAATCCATGTGCAGTCGATCGGTCGCCGCCTGCAGCACTTCGCGCGTAGCGTCGTCCTGAACGAAGGCCACGACGTAGATCTCGTTAGAGTTCCAGGCCGTGTCGACCTGGAAGGCGTGATTGAAGGACTTCGTTTCGTCCGCGCCGATCGAGAAATCGACTCCGGCCGCCGAGGGCAGCATAAGGCGCGCGATGTAGTAGAAATTCTTCTCGCCGTTGGTTCCGGCGCTCGCGTAATAATGGTGCCCCTCTACGACGACGATGCGGAGTTTCTTGCCGCTCAAGGCCGACGTGCTGCTCACCTTGACTTCGAGGCTTACGTCCGCGCCGCTCGCCTGTTCGTTTATCTCGAAGGAAAGCGGGGAAACAGCAGAATAACCCGCGAGGGCGTTGTTGATCGCGATCGTATCGGACGGAGCGCCGTCCCAGCCCCCGGTCACGCGGCTGGGAAGACGGCCGTTGACCACGACAGTAGGAACGCCGCTGATCCGGTAGTAATCCACGATGCGCGCGGTGTGCATGGCCGGATTCGCTGAGTACATAACGTCGCGTCCCGGCCAGGAAGCATGGTAAACGACTGGAATGACTTTCGTCAGGATGTGAGGCGATTCAAGATATTTCTCGAATGTCGGATTTTCCCTGGCGCAGGGAGGACAGCTGGCATTCGTGCCTTCCTCAACAAGCATCATCCTGGGATGTTGGGAGAAAGCCGTGGCGGCGCAAAACAGGAGCGCCGCAAGAGTTGTAATCGATCGCACAGTTCTCATTATGTTTCCTTTCCTTGTTGTCGTCTTCGCGTGTCTGCCGGAATCTACGAGATCGTGCGGTCAAATGAAACGCGCAAACGCTTGAATAAAATGGTCTCCGAACGTAGCTTTCCGAACGCGGCACTGCCCGCATGATTCAAGTTGCAAAGGATGAAAATGAGTGAAAAAATCGAGATTCTGGCTTTCACGAGCGGACCGTTGTCTACAAACTCGTATATCGCCGTGGATGCCGCGGCCCGGTCGGCTGTCGTGGTGGACGCACCACCGGGTTGCGCAAGCGCAGTCACGGAAGTGTTGAAATCGAGATCTATTGTGGAGGCCACGATCGTGATAACTCACGGTCATTGGGATCACACTGCCGATGCGGCCGCTCTGGCCGGGATGCTCGAAGCGCCTGTGTTGATCCACAGGTCCGATGAAGCAGCTCTCGAGCATCCGCATTCATTCGGATACCCATCGTCGGCGCCGATTGCAGGTATCAAGGCATCCGGTTTCGCCGAAGCAGGCTCGGAGTTGCGCCGCGGATCGCTGCATTTCCGTGTGCTGCACTTGCCCGGGCATACACCCGGCCACATCGGTTTGTATGAGAGCCGGTTGGGCATCGTATTCACCGGAGACGTGTTGTTCGAGGGGAGCGTCGGCCGCACCGATCTGCCCGGCGGCGACTGGGAAACCTTGATGGAATCCATCCGGCGGGAATTATTGCCGCTGCCGGCTCGAACCGCCGTGTATCCCGGGCATGGAGGCGCCACCACGATCGGGCGGGAGCGGGAAGTCAATCCGTTCGTGAGGGAGTACATGGACTTCTTCGACCAGGAGTAAAATTGATTTTACGCCGGTTGTGCGTATATTTGTGATTCGATGCGCCTGTAGCTCAATCGGATAGAGCGTTGGCCTCCGGAGCCAAAGGTTGAGGGTTCGATTCCCCCCAGGCGTACCAGAAATCAGCACAAGAAGCATTGCATACGGAGAACGCGTGTTAGCCGCAAAGAAAAAAATAGCAGTCAGGCAGGCAGTCCCTCAATCGGGAGTTCTGGCATATTGGGAAAAAGCGAAAGAATTCTACGGCAAGTACAGCAAGTGGATTCTTATTGGAGCGGTACTGGTCGCAGCGGTGATTGTCGCATATTATGTCTACTCTTCGCGCCAAGCCGCCCGGGAAGCGGAAGCGGGCAGCCAATTGCGCAAGGTTCAGACTCTTTTCCAGCAGCAACAGTACAAATTGGCCATCGACGGGGATCCCGCGAGGGGAATTCCCGGGCTCAAAAGCATCGTTGAATCCTACGGAGGCACGACATCGGGGACAACCGCCGCCATGATGCTCGGCCAGAGCTATTTGTACACCGATCAGTTCGAACTTGCGCTTGCCGCGTTCGACGATGCAAACCCCTCGAACGATTTGCTCAAGGCCAATGCGCTGGCCGGAATGGCAGCCGCGCATGAAGGACTGAAAAACTACGCCGAGGCAGCGAAACTTTATGAGAAGGCCGCCGACCGCCATCCGAACGACTTATTGAAAGCGGGCCGGTATTTCGCGGCCGCCAGGGCATGGGGCCTTGCCGGCGACAAAGACAAGGCCGCCGATGCTCTCCGTTATGTTCAGGAAGCCAACACACCCCGTTACGAGCAGGATGTGAAAAGGCTTCAGTCCCAGCTCGGGATCGAAGACGAATAGCAGCCGAACGCTCTGACCGAGATATCGGCGCTCGGTGTCAGACCGCGTATATAAGAGGGCACATCCTTCAAGTCGAGTTTTCTCCAGGGCTTTTTGAGCCACTCAACAGCAGCTTCGAGAAGGAGGCAGGTTGAGAAGTGGAGACCGGACCGTCAGACACGAAGGAACGGTTTGATTGGTATTCCTCATTCGCTCCACGGCCACAGCCGGCAATATTTGCAACGCCAAGCTGTTGATTTTCAATATTATTAGCTAATGTCACAACGGAGCGACGCCCGCCGGACTCGATTTACGTTCAGAACTCGCCGATTTTGCAATTGCTTACACCGTTTCCGTATTACAGCTCTGTAAGAATGCAATATTTGCAGTTCTTTTTCCCGTAGCTCACGAGTCGTTACGGATTAAACCCATAAAAAACAATGTTATGGCTGGATTTATGAAAAATTGGCAATACTTGTGCATGTCTCGATACCGTATCGGTAAACGAGAACAATGTATCGAGAACAGCCATGAAACGCACAACACCCCCGCTTATCGCCTTAACCGCATTGTTATGGATTCTGCAACTGCACGCACAGACCTACAACGATGTTCTTGTCATCGTCAATAGCAACAGCGCGATTTCTCAGAACGTTGGGACTTATTTCAGCGCGCAAAGATCGATTCCGGCGGTCAACCTGTGCCAGTTAGCCATGCCGACGACCGATGAGATCGATTCGCTGACCTTTGCCGGTATTCTGACCCAGATCAAAGATTATATTCATGCAAACGGGCTATCGTCCTCAATCAACTATATCGTGACGACTCAAGGAGTGCCCCTCAAGGTCAGACGGTCGTCGGTGGTTTTCAGCACCTCGTCCAACGCCTCTTCCTTCGACAGCGATTTGTGTCTGATGAACAGCCAGTTAGAGGCGTACATCGGAAAAAACGGATCGATCACAAATCCTTACGCCTTCACAAGTTTAAGATTTTCCAGAAGTTCAACGTTCAGCAACATTTACCTGGTGACGCGTCTCGCCGGATACAGCTATTCGGATATTGTCGGCCTGATAGACAGGGCGAAACAACCTTACATATCCAGCGGCCAATTCGTTTTCGATGTTGATATCACCCGCGGCGCCAATATCCTGAACAACCGGATGAATACGGCACGCAACACTTTGGCGAACAGAGGCCACAAGGTATACTTCGATTCGTCGAGTGTCTTCGTCACCGAAAAGACATCCGTTCTGGGATATGTGAGCTGGGGAAGCAATGACGCGAACTGGACCTCTTACACGCAGAAGGCACAGCCCCATTTCAACTGGTCGGCCAAGGCGCTGGCGGAAACCTACGTGAGTTCGTCGGGCAGGTCGTTCTCGGACTCGAGCTTCATCGAACCCACGATCGGCTGGCAATCCATGGTCGCCGATCTGGTGCGCGAGGGAGTCACAGGCGTAAAAGGATATGTCTGGGAACCCTATAGCTCAGCCATGGCCCGTGTCGATTATCTCTTCGATCGCTGGACGCACAGTACGGGGTACAATCTGGCCGAATCATTTTATGCGGCTTCGGCGTGCCTGAGCTGGATGGACGTGATAATCGGCGATCCCAAGGCGACTTTTGCGGGAGAGGGGCACTTGCCGGTAGAGTTGGTGGCGTTCGGCGGATCGCTCAGGAACGACAAAATTGAGCTAAACTGGAAAACAGCCACGGAAACGAACAATTACGGCTTCGAAGTGCAAAAGAACATCGCCGGGGAGTGGTCGTCCATCGGCTTCGTCAACGGCCGGGGAACGATCAACACGCCTCAGTCATACTCTTTCGTAGATAATGAGGTGCTGCCGAGAAACATATACAGGCTTCTGCAGATAGACCGCGACGGTTCTACATCCGCCAGTCAGGTTCTGGAAATCCGCGGGACAAGCGCAGGCGGATTCTTGCTGGCGCAAAATTATCCCAATCCGTTCCGTTCCGGCGCATCCACAACAGTGTCCTTCACCCTGCCCGAGGCGTCCGTCGTCACGGTAGGAGTGTATTCGGTCACTGGGGCTCTGGTCGCGCTGCCGGCTTCGGATCAGGAAAGAGGCGCAGGCACTCACACGATCGCTTGGAACGGCAAGACGATGGAAGGCGCGGCACTGCCGGCGGGTAGGTACGTTTGCCGCATGGAAGCCCGAGCGGTCGACGGATCCGTTCATTCGGACATGAAGTTGATCGCCGTGTCCTGGTAGAGAGCGGCTGGAGTCCACGGAGGACAGAGGTCGCAGCACAGGGAGCAGCGGAGGTATTCATAAGGCCGCGCGGATCGGAGAGTCTGCGCGGCCTTTTTCAGCGCGCATATTACCGGAAGCTGCGCCCTGTTCGTTTCGGCGCGGGAGCGAAAGCGCGGAGTTCGAGGAAAGACGGGCAGGGTCCAAACCGCGAACCTGTGTTCACTTTAATCTACAGTTTCGAGCTTCAGGTGTGGACAGAAATTGCCCATCATCAGCAATGACTGTTGATTCTCTGCATAAAACTCCGCTTTTTACGAATGTAATTGTGGCACTTCCCTTGCATTACCGGACGTAGAACCTGAGAGGAGAAAAAAAATGAAAAAGTCCGCGATACTTCTGCTGTTGCCGCTGCTTCTATTCCTTGGTTCATGCAGCAAAGACCCCAGTTCACCTTCGTACGACCGCACCCCGCCGTTTCCGCCTGTAGGCATAACCTCTACATCGCTGGACAATGCGGTCGAGCTGCGCTGGATAGAAAACCAGGAACAGGACCTTGCCGGCTACAACATTTATGCATCCAGCAGTTACAACGGACATTATTCGCTGATCGGCACCTCCCGCAGCTCTGTTTACACCGATCGAGGCGCCCGCAACGGCGTGACCTTCTATTATGCGGTGACGTCTTTCGACTACAGCGGAAATGAAAGCGATCTCAGCAGGGACGTCGTGTACGACACGCCCAGGCCCGAGGGACGCGGTGTTACTCTGATCGACAGATTCACCGACCCGAGACGCGGCGGTTATGAATTCGCTCAATACCGTGTGGTACATTACGACACCGATTACACCGATGTCTATATGGAAACCGGCGGCAACGGATTTCCATACCTCGTGGTGTGGGATGATACGGACATTCAGGACATGGGCTACACGACGAGCATCGACGAAATCTCCGTGGCGCCAGACGACGGCTGGTCGCCCAGCGGGGACGCTCTCGCCATCAAGGGTCATACGTACGTCATTTGGACGCACGACAACCATTTCGCCAAAATCCGCATCACCGACGCGAGCAGAACGACTATCACTTTCGACTGGGCATATCAGACCGCCATAGGCAACCCGGAACTGTTCACCAGAGAGCGTCCCGTGCTGGCGAAGCGCTCTCGGACAGGCGCCACGGCTCGCAGCGGTCGCTGACAACGGCTTTCGAACATCGAATCCAGCGGAGGATAAGGCCATGAAAACTTCCAGATTCCCGGCGATGCTTCTTGCGGTGCTGCCGCTCCTGCAAGCGGCGCAATCTCCGTCCCTCGCGGCTTCGGAGTCGCCTCAGCCCATACCCGGCGTTGCCATGGGTTTCGACATCGAAGTGTGGACAGACCGCGGTGAAGGCGCGATTTACCGGGTCGGCGACCGCATAGCAATATACTTTCGCGCAAATCGGGATTGCCACGTCGTACTGTACGACATCAACACGGAAGGGGACGTGCGCCTGCTATTCCCGCAGTACCCGGACGATGGCTTCGTGTACGGAGGGGTCACGTACCGGCTTCCGGATTATTACGAGAACGCCTCGTGGAGAGTCGGCGGCCCGCGCGGAGTCGAATTCATTCATGCCGTCGCGACCGCGGACGCCTCCTCGTTCCGCTTCGGAACGAGAGCGGGAAATTATCATTTCGGCTTCGATCCGGTCCGCGGCGATCCTTTTGTCGCGATCAACTCGATCAACGAGCGCATAATCGCGCCGGGTTTCATCAGAGCGGCCGCAACGGCATCTTTCTTTGTCGACGGGCGGGTGTGGTATCCCCGTTATGCGTGCGCGAGCTGCCATCACGGGCGCCCCATCCTGGATCCTTATGCCTCCGTCTGTCCGAGATACAGCGTCGTCGTCGCTCACGGGTATGACTACTGGTGGTCGTATGACTATTACCCGGCGCGAGTCGGTTTTGTTTTCGGTGGTCCGTTCTGGCGTTTCGAGATCAGGGCATGGCCTGTGCACAGACATCGGCGCACGCGGTACCTGGATTGCGCATGGGGTTACGGCAATTATCACCCGCTCGTGGCGCCGTCCAGACCGCACACCGCGGTCGTAAGGAAGGATACAAGAGTGGAGGCCCATCGAAGCTACACGCGCGATTACCGGCCCGTCACGTACACCGAAACTCGAGTGCGGGCGCAGACTCCGCGCGATGCCGGGAACACCCGTACGCGAGTATCGGCCGGGGCAGAGACGCGCGTCCGAAGCGAATCCGCGACCGATGAATCCATGTCCGGCGCAACGCGGAATCGAACGGAGATGCAGTCCCCGGCTTCGACGCGCACACGCGAAAGCAGCGTGGCGCCTTCGACGCGCAC
>CAYLZD010000023.1:0-41478 GCA_964388275.1 uncultured Chromatiales bacterium | reverse complement strand
CTTCGACGCGCACACGCGAAAGCAGCGTGGCGCCTTCGACGCGCACGCGATCTTCCGAACCATATCCGGCGCAGCCATCGACGGTTGCTCCGAGTCGAAGCCGGGAAACGACTCCGGCCGATCAGTCGCGCCGGAACGAAAACCCGCCTTCCGAGCGCAAGCGCGAGCGTGCGTCGACATCCGGTAGTCGCGATATAAACTCCACAAGCCCCGCATCCCCGGGAGATACACGCGATGGCGGCGCCGGGAGTCGTAGCGGCGGCGGCCGGTCGACTCGAGGAAGATGAATCCGGATGCAAATCGACCACACGAGAACACGGAATCCGGCGGCATGGAGGCGGTTTGAGAGGAACCGCCTCCGGACATTGCACCGCCGCCTCGCCGGACTCGAAGCCGGGTTCGATTGCTTTTTGCCGCGCATATGGAGTAAGTTCAATTCATGAAATTTCCGCGCACGGGATCGACGCTCGCTATCGCCTTGTCTGCGCTCATTTGCGCTTTCGGCGCCGCTTCGACCGCGCGCGCGGGTACTGATGCCGTCCCGGGCGACCCTCTGCCGTGGATGCTTGCGGACGCCGGCAATGACACGTCGGAGGCGCGGCAGGCGTTGGTCGCAATTGACGCGGCTCTCTCGACAGGCGAAGCCCGCGCAATGTTGAGGTTTTTCCATACCAAAGTTTTTCTGACTCTTCTTTCCGGCGAAAACGGTTATTACAGCGCCGAGCAGAGCTATTTCATACTCAGGAATTTCTTCGCCGCGCACAATTCAACGGGCTTTTCCTGGACCGGCGCCAACCTGTCGGAACGGAGCGCATGGGGTGTCGGAACGCTTCGCTATCTGAAACGCGGACAGAGAGGCAACGCGCAGGTTTTCGTGTCGCTCACCCGCGGCGATCAGGGGTGGCGCATCAATCAGCTCACGATAGCACAACGCTGAATTCATCGGTCTCCTGATGGGACAACCCGCCGCGCAAAGCATCAGACGATGGTTGGTCGCCATTGCGATCACGGGCTTCCTTCTCGCGCTGATCCAACTCGGCAAATTCCTTTTCCTCTCTCACATTGAAAATTCATGGGCAGGGTTGCGAGAAGAGATCGACTCCAGCCTGGTCGTTCGCATTTCCGGAGACATCGCTGAATTCACATCGGCGGCGGAAAACACCGCAACGTCGCTGGCCCGGCTGCCCGAACTCCGTGATCTGCTCTCCGGTGAAAAGGACGAGGCCGGTCTGATCGAACGAATCCTCGGGCGCTACGGCGCCGGTGACATCTCCTTCCAGGCTCACGACTCATCTGGAAAGCTGCGTGTCTATTGGGGGCGGCGAATACCGCCGGTAGATGAAGGCGTATCGGAATTCCCCCGGCCGGCGATTCTGGAGGACGGTTTCAGAGTGATCCTGGTAGTCCGCCGAAGCGTCGACCGCGGCGACGGAACTCCGCTGGGGAGGGTTGAGGTATCGCGGCCGCTCGCTTTCACGGCGCCGCTCAAGCATCGACAGCCCGACGCGAAGGATCTGGTTTCACTCCTGTCTGCCGAGCACATGATAGAGGCTCGACTCGTATCGGATCCGGAGCATCCTCTATTGCGCGACGGCCGGTATGTTTCCGTTCCGGTCGCCGTCAACGGCGAAATCCCGGCCCGCATAGCTCTGCCGCGCACAAATCCGACTACATATCAAGAGACGACAGGCGCATATTTCGACCGCGCGGCCGCCTTCCTCGGCATGGCGCTGCTCGTCATCGTGGTCGGGTTCTGCATGACGGCGACGCGCGGATGGAAATCCCGCTTAGCCCGCTTTTCCGCGGCAACCGCGGCGCTTTTCCTGGGGCGCTACGGATTGCTTCTGACGGGCGCAGGCGCAGCCCTCCTTCCCGACACCCTCATGAATCCCGCATGGTTCGCTTCATCCCTGGGTGGAGGCCTTGTCAGTTCGATAGGCGAACTCACGATCACTCTTCTGACTTTCACGGCCGCAATCACCATCGCGTTGAACCTGTCCGGGACCGCAGGCGCTTCGGAAATCCGGTTGTCCCTCGCATTCCGGAAGGCTCCCGTTCTTCTGGCATTTCCGTTCGCGATGCGAGGTCTCACGGCGTCTCTGAAGAGCTTCGTAACGGACGCCTCGTTCAATTACGACACCCTGTCTCCGTTCTTCGACGATCCCCTGTTCGTGCTGATGATGTTCAACGCCTTTCTGCTCACCGCGGGATCGATAACCGGAGCATGGATCTCGGTGCGCCTGTTGAGAGTTCATGGCGGGACGCGACGCGATTTCGCGGCGGCTATGCTGGTATCGGTCGTCTCCGTTATTCTATTCCTTGCCGTCACGAGGGACCGGCTGATCCCGCCTCACTGGTACGCAATCCTGAGCATACTTTTCGCGGCGGCGCCGTACGCGCCTTCTACGGTGCGGAAGCTCATCGCTCGGCGGCCTTCGCTACGCGCGGCAATGCTCGTTGCGGCGACCACGCTTGTCGTCGGAACGCTTCTGCAGCAATTCATGAACGAGAAGCGGCGCGGGGAGATCGAGGCCATAGCCGACCGCCTGGCGAGACCGGTGGATGCCTGGTCGATGCTGCTTGCCGGGCAAGCGGCCGCTGAAATCGCGGCCGAAGTGGCGGTGGAACAGAACATCGGGAACAGTCTCGAGGGAGCTAACACAAGCCGGGCTTTCGGCATGTGGGCGCGATCGGCTCTGGCCGCGGAACGGAACAATTCCGCTGTGCAGATATCCGGAACGGACGGAACGCTCGTGTCGCGGTTCAGCGTGGGCATTCACCCCCGCGCGCTCGATACTGGTCCGCTGGCCGGCATACTTTCTTCGCCGACGGACACGACGGTTCAAGTCCGCCCCGAAGACGATCCGAGACGACGGGCTTACGCTGTATCGTCGCTGACCACGGCTTCGAAAAACGGAAGCCCACTCAGGATCGCGGTCATAGTGGAAGCTCTCGATCCTCTAGTGCTGACGTCATCCGAAGTGGATCTGCTGCGCAGCGACGCGATACCCGAGGGCGTTGCGCCGGAGGATCGTCTTTCGATCAGCACATTCGGCGACGGAATACTGCTGGCCACATCCGATCCGATGCTGCCGCATATTCCGGTGCTGCCGGCAGAAGTCCGGTCCGATTTCCTCGCCGGCAAGGATCGGAGCTGGAGTCAATTGCCCACCCCGGACGGCCCGAGGCCCGCCTTATTCGTGAAGCTGGGCGAAGCCGGGAACGGCGAAGCGCTTTGCATATCGATGGGTGCGGGGGAATTCGTGTTCACGGTTTATCGCTATCTGCGTATCGGACTGTTCTTTCTCTGCCTGTCGGCGGCAGCCTCCGCCTCAATGCGGCTGTTGAAGCGGCCTGTGCGATGGCGGCTGGAATTTCGTTTCGCTTCCCGGCTGCAGCTTGCGATACTCGCCGCCGCGGCGATTCCCCTCCTTCTGGTGTGGCTGACCGCGAGAAGTTTCGTCACGGAGGAGCAGCGCCGGCAGGCTGAGGCGCAGTTGCTGGACGATCTGAACGCGTTGAAAGCAAATCTCGCCGAAGCCGCCGGAGCCGACAATCCGGCCGGCATCGCCTCGGCCGCGCGAGACGACATCTGCATCGACGCCGCCACACGAACAGGCAGGGAGGTCTCCGTTTTCGCGGGGCCGGCCCTTCTGGCTTCCAGCCGGCCGGAACTGTATACGGCCGGCCTGCTGTCCCCGCGTTTGCCGCCAGAGGCGTTTCTCGCCATAGCAGTGCGCGGGGCGGAATTCCACATGACCACCGAGAAGATATCCGATCTCGCATACCTCGTCGGCTATCTGGCGTTGAGGGACAGCAGCGGGCGTCCGGCGGTGATCCTGTCCTCCCCTACGCTTTTCGAGCAAGCTAAGGCGGAGAAGGCGTCGATGAGGGCGTCCGCGACCATACTTCTGGGGACGGTTCTGATAGCGCTGCTGGTGCTGGGAGTCAGCCGGGTTCTGGCCCGGCAGATATCGAGACCTCTGAGCGAGCTCACCGCCGCCACCCAAGACATTGCGGGCGGCGACCTTCACAGGCGGGTGGACATGGCGGCCTCGGCCGAGATCAAGGATCTGATGCTGTCTTTCAACGCGATGACCGATCAACTTCAACGCAGCAGGGATTTGCTGGCTGCGGCCGAACGCGACCTGGCGTGGAAGGAGATGGCCAAACAAGTAGCGCACGAGATTCGTAATCCGTTGACGCCGATGAAACTTGCCGCTCAGCATCTGCAGAGAGCACGGATCGACAAGGCCCCGAATATTGACGAGATTATTTCCGCGGTGCTTGGCGTAATAATCGATCAGGTCGACACTCTCGCCCGGATCAGCGATGAATTCTCCCGTTTCGCGCGTATGCCCCTCAGAAAGCCGACGGAGGTCGACATAGGCGCGATTCTGAGGGAAACCGCGGCGCTGTTCGGACATGACGACAATATCACAGTCGACGTCTCCATCGACGCGCAGCTGCCCCCGGTGATCGCCGATCGGGAGGAGCTCTCGAGGGCGTTCACCAACATACTGCGGAACTCGGCGCAAGCGATCGATGTCAAGGGCTCGATCTCCATCACGGCGGAGCCTGTACCCGGCGGAATCGAGATCAGAATATCGGATACAGGCATCGGAATACACCCTGCCGCCCTGCAGCGCATTTTCGAACCGAACTTCTCCACCAAGACCGA
The DNA here is from genome assembly GCA_964388275.1 of uncultured Chromatiales bacterium. GTDB lineage: Bacteria > Bacteroidota > Ignavibacteria > SZUA-365 > SZUA-365 > JARYLZ01. The sequence continues at coordinate 36,797 of CAYLZD010000023.1, read as the reverse complement.
GGGCATGGGACTCGGCCTGGCCATCGTTAAACGCATTGTAGACGACACCGGCGGGAGCATCCGTATCGAGAGCGAACCCGGCGCAGGCGCCGTGGTCATCGTACGCCTGCCCGTGTCGGCGCCGTCCACCTGTCCGGAAGATCCGCCCGACGGGACCTGACGACTGAAAACGCGCGAGGAGTGAGCGGGAAGGTTTTCTCTTTTCGCCGTCTTTCGTAAATTTCATGATTGTCCGCATCCGAAATGCAGCACATGCAACCACCGCACCTGATACTCGCCTCCATGTCTCCCAGAAGAAGGGAGTTGCTGAAACAGATCGGGCTGCATTTTCACATAATGCCCAGTTCCATCGACGAAACCATAATCGACGATGTAAGTCCGGAAGAGCACGTCCGCATACTCGCGGAGCGCAAGGCGCGCGATGTCGGCTTCAAGTTCCCTTCGGGCATAGTCCTGGGCGCCGACACGATTGTTGTGATCAACGGTGAAATCCTGACCAAACCGGCCGGGAAAGACGAAGCCGTCCGCATGTTGCAGCGTCTCAGCGGGCAGCGCCACGAAGTCTACACGGGCTTTTCGCTTCTGGAACTGCCTTCCTGGCGCACCGTCACCGAATTCGAGTGCACGGAGGTCTGGTTTCGCCGTCTCGGCACTGATGAGATACTCGCATATGTGGAAGGCGGCAGTCCGATGGACAAGGCCGGGGGGTACGGAATACAGGATGATTTCGGCGCCGTCTTCGTCAAGCGCATCAACGGCGATTACTACAACGTGGTCGGTCTTCCCCTGTCCCATTTCTACTGCACATACAACGCGTTCACCACGAACGGACGCCGCGACTGTGAAGACGAAATTTAGGCGGCGGCTGCTGCTGTCGCTGGCGCTGGGCGCTGCCGTGTTCATCGCCCTTGCGGTATTCGCCGACGCGGAGAAGCTCGCCTCGGCTTTTACCCGCTTTTCCTGGTGGTCACTTCCGCTGATACTCGGCTGCGCGTCCGCAAATTATGCGTTCCGATTCTGGAAATGGGATTACTATACGAAAGTGCTCGATATTCGGCCGGCGCCGGGAAAGAATCTCATCATTTTTCTCGCGGCCTTCATGATGGCCGTCACTCCCGGCAAACTGGGAGAGGTGCTCAAGTCCTATCTGCTCAAGGAAGTCAACGGGACCTCGATCACCAGATCCGCGCCGGTTATTCTCGCGGAACGTCTGACCGATTTCATCGGGCTTACGGTGATCATACTCGCAGGGGCTTTCGTGTTCGGCTACGCCCGGTCCCTGGTGCTCGCGTTCGCGGTTTTCTTTGCCGGCGTCACAGCCCTTCTGTCCTGGAAAGCGGGCTCGCTGCGGCTGTTGGCCGTTTTCTCCCGTTTGCCCTATTTAGGGCGTTTTTCAGGTCATGCCGAATCGGCCTATGAAAGCGTTTATCAGCTCGTCAGGCCGAAACCACTTGCGTGGTCAGTCCTCATCAGCATCGGATCGTGGTTTTTCGAGTGCTTCGCCTTCTGGCTGACCTTGCGCGAATTCGACGCGCCCGTGACTGTTTTCAAAGCGTCATTCATATACGCGTTTTCAACGGTAATCGGCGCCGTTAGCATGCTGCCCGGGGGTCTGGGCACCACTGAAGGGAGCCTGACCGGACTGTCCATGCTCGCGGGAGCTTCAAAGGACGTTGCGGTGGCGTCCACGTTCGTAATACGCGCATGCACTCTGTGGTATGCCGTGCTGATCGGAATCGTCGTCGCGTTCGCTTTTCAAAATCGCTTGAGGGTGCGAATCGACGAACTCGACATCGAAAGCGTCAAAACCGGTTGATACGCCGGAACCCGGTACGATCCTCACCGCGTTCTCCCATCCGTCGACAGTCGGTTTGCCGGTTCCATGCGACCGGCGCAGGACCTCCTGACTCATCCCTCGAAGAATCGAAAGGGAACAATGTCGCTGAACGCCGCGTACAAGCAGGCGGCGGCACCACAAGAAGGGAGAGAAAATGCGCCGGCATACCGGGTTCAAGTCATCAATCATCATCGCGGCATCGCTGTTCCCGGCTGCCGCAAACGCGCAGGACGACGGTCTGTTCCGGCAGCCGGAACTGCTGATCGAATCCTCTCTGGAAGCCCAGAGCGACGAAAGCGCGGGCGAAGCCATGATAGAGGAGATGGAGCAACAGTTCGAAAACCCTATCGACTTGAACAAGGCGCGCCGTGGAGATCTGTCAGGATTGGCCTTTCTTTCGCCTGAGGAAATCAGAAGGCTCTTGGATGCTCGCCGTACGATCGGACGCTTCGTCAGTTGGGAACAAGCGCAGTCGCTGACCGGCATCGACGACAGGCGAATGGCGTTTCTGAAGAGAGCGTGCTATCTCTCGAGACCGGGACGCGCCGCCCCGGCGAAAGCGCAGGAACCGGACGGCGTCACGGCGAGGCTGCGCAGTCGTTTGCAGCGCGATTACCCGCTCAGGAAAGGCTTCAGGAACGGCGCCTATGCCGGCCCGCCCGAGCGCTTGTACAACCGCCTCGATGTCGACGTCGGCCGGGACTTGCGGGCCGGAGTTCTCATTACGCGCGATCCGGGAGAGACCTCGACGGCCGATCGCATTCGTTTCGCGCTGACGGCAGATCGCAGGTGGATGTTCGACCGCCTTCTGATCGGAGATTTCAACATATCGCAAGGTCAGGGCGTCCTGCTCTGGCGCCCGTCCGGATTTTCGAAAGGCGGAGATATCATGAACGCGGTCCGACACGGAAGCGGTTCGCCGTCACCCGCGCTGCAGTCCTCGGGCATGAGCTTCAGAGGGGCCGCTTTCAGGGCGGTCAGCGGGATTGTTTCTTTCGCGGCCTTCGCGGGGCGGCGGACAATGGACGGCGCCCTGGATTCGGCGACGGGACTGCTTGTTTCGATCGACGAGAGCGGCCTGCATCGCACCGTTTCCGAGCTGAACAAGCGCTCCGCGGCATCCGAGGATATCGCCGGAGCGCGAGCGGGCCTCAGCATGCGGACGGGCGGAGTCGACATCGCCGGGGGAATATCCGGATATATATGTCGTTTTTCCGCGCCTCTGAACGCCGTATCCCCGTGGGCTTTCGGCGGAGCCCGCGCTTCGGCTCTGGGTTTCGAATTTTCCGCCGGCGGCGGCTGTTGGAGCGTGTCCGCCGAAGCCGGACGCCTGCAGAACGGTCGTTTCGGCGGCGCGGCCGCCGTTTCGATGTCGCCCTCGGGAAGGTTGCGCGCCGCGATCGTCTTCCGTTTATATCCCGAGGACTTTGCTGCGCCGCACGGCCATGCCTTCGGCGAAGCTAACGGACGCACGCAGAACGAGCATGGCGTGTATTTCGGACTCGCATACCGCTTATCCCGCTCCATCGAGCTTCGCGCCTATTTCGACCAATTTCGCTTTCCGGCTCCCACGTACTTCGTGGATGTGCCCTCGTCAGGCAGCGAGCGTTTTCTGGAACTTTCCTGGGATACCAAACAAAAAACCGAGTTGCGCTTCCGCTTGCGGCACGAGTCCAAGGACGCCGGCTTTTCGGCAGTCGATATCGAGGGCCGTGGGTTGCGTGCCGTGGCTCGCCGGCGCGCCGCCGGATTCCTTGTCGAGTCCAGGAGTTATCCCCTCAAGGATGCGGAGATCCGGTTGCGGATAGATTGCTCCGATGTCGTGCAGCCCTGCGGACTGCCGCGTTCAAGAGGCCTGTTGCTGATGGCCGATCTCCGCCTCTCCCCTTTCAAGTGGATGTCGATCGACGGTCGGCTGGCGCTTTACGACACGGATTCCTGGGATGGGCGCATCTACGCCTATGAGCGCGATCTGCCCGGCGTGGCGTCAAATCCGGCCCTGTACGGCCAAGGTATGCAGGCGTATGTGTTGTTGCGGGTGTCGCCTTTCAAAGGACTGGAGGTGGCGGGGAAGATATCGAGGGGCATTCGGTACGGGGAGAGGGAGATCGGAAGCGGAAATGACGCGGTGGAGGGGGACGCGGTGACTAAGGTGGGAGCTGGTGTGGAGATGAGGTTGTGATATGGAGGAGGTTGCGGAGGAGGAGGAAATAAAACATGGGGGAGCGCAGGGAACGAAGGGTTTGAGAAATGAGAGAGAGGAAAACCGGGATCGGAATTCTATCCAAGCATAGTGTGAGGGGCGCGGTCCCCCGCGCCCCTCACTCTTCACTCTTCACTCTTCACTCTTCACTCTTCACTCTTCACTATTTACTCTTCACCCTTCACCGCGCAAGCACAATCCTCCCCGTCCTCACTTCGCCGCCCGCGGTCACCACGCATGTGTACACGCCGCTGGGGAGGTCCCGGGCGAAGAACAAGCTCGAGTGGACGCCGGCCGGCAGCATGCCGCTTTGGAGAAGCTCAACCTCGCGGCCGGTGGCGTCGAGCACCCTGATGGTGACGAATTGCTCCGAGGGAAGCGAGAACGATATTGTGGTGGACGGATTGAACGGATTCGGATAATTGACGAACAGGCGGAAACCGTCCGGCTTCAGCGCTTGTACGAGAACTTCCCGCGAATATTCGAAGGATCCGTCGCGGTCGATCATCTTGAGTCTGTACAAATACCGGTCGGCCTGCGGCAGTATCGAGTCCGCGTAAGAGTATTCGAAGGGAGTGTCCGCCGATCCTCGCGCGTCTACCGAGCCGAGCGCTTCCCAGTCTCCGACCGTGCGGCGCTGGATCTCGTAACGAAGCGTGTTCAGTTCGCTTGCCGTCTTCCATGACAAGTGAACCGAAGTTCCGCGGTACTGCGCGTTGAAAGCCAGCAACTCCACCGGCAGCGGATTCGTGGCATCGCTCATCGTGAAATCCGAGAAAGAGGTCAAGCCTGTTTGTGTCACGGTTTTATTGGTGGTGTTCACCGCTGAAGTCCCGAGGAAACTCCAGATGCCGCCGTCGCGCTTGGCGAGACGGATGTTGGCTTCCGAGCTTATCGTGCCCAGCCAGGCGTGCGAGTACCCGAACGTGATATCGTAGCTGAAACCCGTGCCGCTCGACTGGGTGATGTTCGCGTATGCGTTGCTGTAGTTTCCGGTTAAAGGCGCCGGCGGATTATCTCCGGAGTAGTAACGGAATTCAATCACGGAGGGAACCGTGCCGCCGCTTCCCCAGGTGATGCTCGCGAGATTCTGACCCGCGAAACTGTAATAAGTGGTCGTGTTCGCGACCGGGATCCCGGAAGCCGTGGCAACGGGTGGAATCGCGCTGGTATTGAATTCGTCGGCGCCGATGTCCGTGGCGAATCCAAGCGTCGTGCTGCGCACGCTTGCCGCTCCGTAATCGTCCGCGACATTCCCCGATGCGGCCCCCGCGATGCCCTTGCCGTTGACGTACCAGCACTCCGGATTGGCAGTCACTATCGAGAGATCAGCCGTTCCCGGCGAAGTGAACAGCCTCGTGGAGGTAAGCGATGCCGCGTCGGTCGAAAGGCTGTACGTGTCGCCGCCGGACTGGGTCTTCCAGGCAGCGAAGTTGCAGTCCGTCGTGCTCCAGAGACCGATCGTGGATGCGGAGGAACTGACCAGCAGATTGAAATCCGCCGCGCTCCAGCCCGTCGAACCGCCCGGATTCATGACGGCGTAATGACCGCCCGTCCCGCCGCTGCGCTTGTTGTAAAACAGGTTGTTCGTCAACGTGGATGTCGCGTATGACGTGCCGGCGCCCTCGCGCGCATAGGCGGCCGAACGGCTTGCGCCGGAACTGTTCGCGCCTCCCACGTATACCGAGTTGTAGTAGTAGGCGCTCGAGCCCGTGCTCAAATCGTCGAAGCCGATGACGATCGCTTCGTTGCCGATCTCGTCGCCGACGGAAATCTCGTTGTTTGTATAGATCGCGTTGGCCGCTCCGCTGATCTCCACGGCCGAAGCGATAGGCGGTGCGTTGTCAGGCGGCGTGCCCGTGGATACCCCGGTGCCCATTGTGACGAGCCCGTACATGCGGTTCTTCTCGACTACCGTTCCTGCGCCGGTGCCTTCGATCAACAGAAGGGACGTGTAGGTTTTTTTCGTCCCCGCATTATGGTTGACCACATTGTATATCAGGTTGCCGCGCACGATGCCGTTCACGCTCGACGAGGCCAGATCTATTCCGTACGCGCTGGTGAAGGTGCTCGTCGTGGTTGTGTCATACGCCGTGTGCAGCGAAAAGACGGTGTTGTTCTCGAGCGTGTCGAGTCCGGCGTTGGCTATCATGCCGCCCACGCTTCCCTGTTTCATTACAGGAGGCGTCTCGTCGTTTTGAGACCAGAGACGCGAAATCGTATTACCCGAAAGCCGGGCTCCGGAGCCGCCGGATATGTAAATACCGCGCGTGCTGCCTTGGCAAGTCCTGTTGACCAGCGAGTCTATGTTGTTGTTCAATGCTGAGATCCAGGAACCGTTCGTCACGTATATGCCGTACAAAGCCGCCGTTTGCGTGGTGGACGAGGATTTCTGCGACAGGCGTTGTATCGTATTGCCCGTCACCGTATTGGTTCCGGAGGCGGTGATGTACATGCCGGCCAACGTATTCGTGCTTGTCTGGGAAAGATTCACATCCTGTATCGTGTTGTCGCTGATCACTCGTGTCGGCGTAGTCCCGGTCGCATAAATCACGTAGGTCGTGCTGCCGGAGTTGATTCCCGATACGGTGTTCGTCGATGTGGTTGTGTGCGCGCCGGAACCCGAGGTATATAACGCGTACATTGTGCTGGAGGTGCTCAGCTGTGACAGCGTGTTGCCGGTGATTGCGCTCATTCCGGTGCCCGGCACGTAAATGCCGTAGAAAGTGCTCGTGTTGCTTACATCGTTCAGCGTGTTTCCGCTGATGAGATTCGTCCCGGATCCGGTCACATATATCCCGTATGTCGTGCTGCCTCCAGATATATGAGTGATGAGGTTCCCGGTGAAGGTGTTGTCGCCCGTCGTTGAATAGAGCAGATACAGCAGGGACGAGCCGGTGATGTAGCCGATCGTGTCGTTCGCCGCCGTGAATGTCGCGGCGCCGCTGTTGTAGATACCATAGGTGGAACCAGACACGAATATCGTATCGGAAGACGCCGATGAATGCCCCATGCGATTTCCGGCAATCGAAACATCGCCTCCCGTGCAATAAATGCCGTAGAAGCCGGAGCTCTGAATGTTGCCGATGATGTTCTGCGAGACCTGTGTCTGGGAGGTCGTTCCCGGAGCGAGGTAGATTCCGTACATGGAGCTCGAAGTCAGCCAGGGAGATCCGGATCTGTCGGCCGCCGATCCGCCGATGTTGTTGGCGGTTATGGCATGCCCGTTCCCCGAGAGCAGCGAAATCGCCCTGCTCGAAGCCGAGCGGGAAGCCGTCTGATAGAATCCGTTGCTCATTATTCTCCAGTTGTCGCCGCTTCCGGCCGTCGGGATGGAAACGCCGTAACCGGTGAAATCGTGCATCAGGTTGTTCTTCAGGGTATCCGCCGTGTTGAGGGCGGAAAGCGAATGCACGAGATTCACGGGCGCCGCGGTTACATCGGACCTGTCGCGGATTTCACAGCCGACGATGCCGTTGTTGGAATTGCCCGTGCTCGCGGTTCCGAAGACCACCACGCCGCTCGCCGCATCGGTATTGCCGCCCTCGATGACCGAATTCAGAATGCGGTTGCTAGCCGCGTTGTTGAGCAGTTCGAGAGTCGGATATGAAGTGTTCGTGTTCCGGAAGATAAGATACCTGCCGGTGCCGAGGTTGCTGCCGTCAATGGTCAGCCGCGAGGCGCCGTCGATTCGTATCATGCTCCCGGCGACGCTCCCGGAGATTGTGCGGTTCGCGGCGCTGTTCGGCTGTATCTGAATGCGCCAGTTCCCGGCGCCGCTTTCCGCCCACGGCTTGAGCGCGTTCGTTCCGTCTTCCGTGAGATCGGAGGTGATGCTGGCCACGACGTCGCCGCTCAGAATGGATTTATTGATCAATTCGAAAAATCCGCCCGAACCCGTCAGCGATGTAAAGGTCTGGCCCGATCCCACGCTGATGGTGCCTGAGAGATAACCGGCTATGCTGTACGAATTTATCGCTCCCCCGGCAGGGAAGTTGCCCGATGTCAGATCCACGCTGGTCGGCGCGCTGTTGAATGTGGCCGTGTTCGCTCCGACATTGGGCGTGGTCGCCACGTCCTGCGCGACAACGAAATACTGAATGAGGTCGCCTGTGGAAACCGATCCGCCGTTGATCAGCGAATAGTCGATGGTGAAGCTGAAAGGAGAAACGGTGTTGCTCGCCTCCGTCCATTTCCAGCCGTTGTCCGTGCTGGTGTTGCCCACGTAGGTGTTCGCGTCCGTTGATTTCTTGTAATATATGCGCGGACGCGTGCCGCTGGAAACATTCACGCCGAGCACGTCGGTGATCGTGGCGAAGCCCGTCAGGACGCGGCTGCTCCCCGTCGGGGAGTTCATGAGAGGAGTATAAACGATCTCGGGCGGGAAGAGATCGAGCAGCGCGCCGTCGAATTCATCCGCGCCGATGTCGGGACGCACCGCGCCGCCGTTGGAGGAGCTCGCCGGTCCCGGCCTGACGTCGCCGTCGATATCGACGGCCAGTCCCGTTATAACCGCGCCGCCTGACTCGAGCTGATTCGGCGTCGAGCCCGAACCGATGTGAAGATTGCTCGTCGAAACGAACGACGGGTCCACCGCGATCGACGCGGCGTCCTGGCCGGAGGAAGCGCGCCAGTCGTTCAACGTGGTCTTGTTCGCTCCGTAATAGCCGAGAATGCCGTATGTTCCCGATGCGTAGTAATCATTGTAGTTGATCGTCGAGAAAACAAAGCCGCTCGGCACCGAAACGGCGTAGGAGGCCGTGCCGGAAGGACCGCTGATCGAATTCCTGAATATGTTGTTCCGCATGTCCACGCCGGTAACCGATGTGGAATTGATGTAACACGCGGCCGAAGTGCTGTAGAAACCCGTAAAAGAGCCGTACAAATACACGCTGTTGAAATATATACTGACGCCGCTCCCGCCGTACAGCCAGATTCCATACGGTTGAGTTTCCTTGTAGTCCTGGTAACCGGCTGAAAGGACGTCCCATATCATGTTGTTGGCGATGAGAAGGTCGGTCACATTGGTCGTGGATGTGACCTTTATGCCGAAAGCTCCGTTGCCGTCGTCGGCGGAGGCGTCATACCACAGTCCTTTGATGTTGGAGATATTATTCCGCGTGACGGCCGCGCCTGTCACATCCGATCCGATCTCGATGCCGGATACGCGATATCCGTCCCTATCGTCGAAGACGCCTGCGATGGTGTTTTGTGAAATGACGGGAGACGTGGCGCCCTGTATGTCGATTCCCTTGTAATGGATGTAGTCGGAGGTTGAGGTGGAACCGATCGTGTTGCCCGTGATCGAAAGCGAATTATTGAAGCCCGGAGTCGATGCCTTGACATAAATTCCGTAAAGCGCTTTCTTGATCGTGTTGTTCTGTATGGTCAGGTTGTCGTTGTCGCTGCTCGATACGGTGGTAGTCACGGTGGACGAGCCGTTGGCCAGTATGCCGAATGATGTGACCGTGTTCGAACCGCAGGAGATCGTGCAGTTCCTGACGGCGACGTTGTTGCAACCCGAGCCTGTCCCGAGGCTGCGTATCCAGATGCCCGCCTGCGTAGAGGTGCTGGTGTTGCTGATCGCCAGACTGTTTCCGCCGGTGTTGAGGCCGTCGATGGTCACCCGGTCGGCGCCGTTGATCTGAATGACCGCACCGCTCGCGAAATTGCCGGAAACCGTGCGGGCGCTGCCGCCTGAGGGCTGTATCGTAAGCGTGTAATTGCTCGAAGCGGGGGTCTCGGTCCACTCGCCGAGCGAGGCCATGGCCGGTTCGGTTATGTCGCTTATGATGTTCAAGGTCGTGTTTCCGCCGAGGCCGGCCTGGCCGATTATCGAAAATGCCAGATTCAGGTCGCTGAAGAATCCTCCTGTGCCAACAGTATAAGGCCCAGAGAGCGGGCCCAGTATCAGACGCGATCCGGACGGCGCCGTCACCGTCGGAGTCTGCGCCGTGCCGACGGTCAATGACGCGCATTCGGCATCCAGCACATTGTTGACGGTAGCCGAGGCGGAGACGTCGTACGTTAGCCAGAAATGGTTCGTGCCCGCGGCCAGTTGCTGCGAACCGGTTATGACGAAGGTTCCGCTGGGATTCGAGACCGGGGCGCCTACCGGCGTGGAAGTCGCAAAATTCGGAGAAGTCCCCGTATAAAACAACCTCGCGCCGGCGATATCAGCCGCGGTGGAGCTGCCGTTGGTGCTGAAAGAAAAGCTCGTGGCCGAGAGCGGCGAGCCGGATCCCGTCGTGACGATCTGAACTCCGATGATCTGCTGATTCGTAGACCCGCGGACGAGCGGCGTGGTTACAGTCTGCGTCGTCGTGGACGACACGAAGGTCATCGGCATCGGGGTGAACTCGTAAGCGCCGATATCCGGAGTCGTGCTGCGCGGCGCGCCGGTGATGTCGTCGAGCACGCACATGCAGCCCGCTGTCGAAAGATTGGCCGCGATATTGTTCAATGCGGCTTCCTGCGGCTTGAAGTTGCCTCCCGCCGGATTCTCGTACAGAGGATCCGCCTGCACGCTGTTCGCGTCGTAGCCTTGAGCCTGCCACAGCGACAGCGAGGCGTACGCGGCGCCCTTGTAACCGACATTCTGCGTGCCCGCCGCCGCGTTGAGATACAGGTTGTTGTAATTGCTCGTGAATTGACCGCTGGAGGATGAAACGTAAATGCAGTACTTGGTTCCTGTTCCGCCGCGTGAAATCGTGATGCAATTGTTCAGGAATTCCGGACCTGGGGCGGCGGTGACGGAGGAATACATTCCGTACGTGGTGCTGGTGCTGCTCGAGCTCGTGTTGTCTATCGAAACCGTGTTATTATAAAACCGCGAATAATTGCCGCTCGAATACAAAGCGTACAGCGTGCCCTCGCCGTTGAGGTCGTAAAGGAGGTTGTTCTTCACGAGATTTTCCGTCCCTGAGGTCGCGTCCTCAGACACACGGATGCCGTATTGAGTGCTTGTCGCTGTCGGATCGCCGCCGAACAAATTGTGTATCCTGTTTCGCTCGACCACGTTCCCGGTGCTGGACGTGTATACATATATTCCATAGGTTGTTGTAAACGTAGTGCGAGTCGGTCTGTATAAGTCATTCCCGCGGATGACGGCGCCTGTTGTATAATACAGGTACATGCCGTAGTAATAGAAATCCTTTATCGTGTTGTCGATAACCTGGCAGGACGCCGTGTAATAGAGCCGGATTCCGTAATAGTATGTCTGCATCGTGTTGCCGGCGATGACGTGACCCGTCGCGGGGGAAGCGGAAGCGCCGTAGATGCTGATGCCGTAGTACGGCCCGTTCGCGCTACCGAGACCCGTGTTGTTGCGGAACTCGCAATTGCTAGCGTTGTTTCCGCTCGATCCCAGGCTCGACACGGAATTGCTCGTCGCGATGAACGCGGAGTTAGAACTCGTGGAGGCGATCAGAGTCAAATCAATCGTACAATTGGAGATGCGGTTGTACTCGGCTTGATTTCTCAACAACACGCCGATCCCGTAACTCGCATCGAGACCGGTTATGTTGAGATTGTTTATAGTGATGTAACTGCAACCCGCCAGGTCCACGATCGTGTAATTCGAAGAGGTGGGCTGGAAGCGCAGAGTAGCGCCGTTCCCGTTGAACAGAATGGTATCCGTCGACGATACGCCCGGAATCGCCGTAATGGACAACCTTTCCGTGTATGGTCCCGAACCCGAAGCCACATTGAAGGTGACAGGTCCGCAGACGCCGCGATTGGTCAGAGCGGATATGGCGTCCGCAAAGGTCTGGTAATTCGTCCCGCCTGTCGCAACAGTGGAATTGATCGAATAGACGCCGGATAAGCCGGCCGTGCCTGAAGACAGAATAACCGACGTGCTGGCCGTCGATTGATTCGAATTGGTACAGGTCGTGACACAGCGGTAATAGATTGCAGCCGTGTAATTCGGCGAGGTATATGTCGTGGTTGTCGCGCCGGAACCGCCCACGGCGTTCGACCACGGATCCGTCACGCCGTTGTCGTCGGATTCCTGCCATTGATAAACGATTCCGCTGCCGGAGGAAGCGCCCTGCACCGTGAGAACAGCCGGACTTCCTGTGCAAAGCGGCATGGTTGTGAGCACGGCCGTGCCTCCAATAGGTGTGCCGCTGCAGCCCTGCGCGGTGAAATTGCCCTCGTCGGCGCCGACATCGGGCGCTACTCCCGCTCCTGTATAGCCCGTGGAACCGTAGCGTGTATTGCCGTCGTAATCGTCATCTATTCCCGTAAGCGCCGTCGCCCCGCTTTCGCATGCCGTCGGCGATACCGTGCTCAGATGCAGATCGTAAGGTTTCGTCGTCGCATTCACAAACGGTGGAAGCTCGGTGAAGGAAACACCGTCGGCCGGATTGGCGCGGGTCTGCCACGCGGCCAGTGTCTGATCCGAATTCGTGCCGTCGTAATAGATCAGGTTGCTGGTCCCGGGCATGCCGGCATAATAGCAGTTCTTGTTCGATGCGGTCGAGTACGTCGTCAATGTCGTGCTGGACCTCCAGTGTGCGACCGCAAAACCAGTTCCTGGGGTCGAGGCGTTGACAAGTATATTGTTGCGCATGGTGGAGTTGGAGCCCGTGTTGTTGTAAACCGCCGCGGAACTGAAGGCGGAGACGCTGCTGGAGGCGTCCAGATACACGGTATTGTAGTAAAGATTTACATCGCCCGACGAAGCATTGTTATAAATTCCTGTCACGGCCGGCGCCGCTGCGCTCCCGCCGGAGGGAGCAGTGATGTCGCTTATGTAATTGTTGTAGATGGTAGTGCTTGTCGCGGAGGACACGTATATGCCGCGTATGGCCGGCGACGTCGAGGTGGAGGTGGTGGACAGATTGTAGATCCGGTTCTTGTACACCTCATGCGTGACGCCGCTGCCGGCGCTGATTCCGTACACGGTTGTCCCGCCGGTACTCAGGTTGTTCACCGTATTTCCGTACGTTTTTGCTGGCGACGTGCTGGACGATACAACGTGGTAGATGCCGTAAATCGTGCCGGTGCCGGTGGAAGAGAGTCCGCTGACCGTGTTGTTGTACCAGTAACTCGAGCCTACCGAAGTGCCGCTCATGTAGATGCCGTATACGCTGCTCCCTCCGGAAATGTTTGTCAAAGTATTGTCGTAAATATTGAGCGTCGGCGGCGTGCCGGTTGAGTAAATGCCGTACACGGTTCCCGTGCCGGTGCATACGCAGTTATTGAGGTTGTTGTTATAGATGTTTACAGTATTCGTGGTACCGCTGCTGCCCGCGACATTGCGTATGATATACATCGTCGTGGAACCGGTGACGCTGACATTGTTGTTGTATATGTTTACGTTAGCGGCGGTTCCGGTATTAGTATAGATCGCATACAACGTAGTGGTCGCGGTCGTCGAGAGACTGTTGTTGGCTACGGTCATGTCGTTCTGATAATACATAAAAATGCCGTAACCGGTTCCTCCGTTGCAGAAGCCCGTAATAGTGTTGCCGCCGCCCACGCCGACCGTGTTTCCGGATCCGTACCAGCTTGCGGTTGAATTGCCGTAAATATAGATGCCGTATCTGCCGTCGGTGATGGTGTTTGAATAGAAGGCGCAGTCCTTTATCACTCCGGATGCGGCCGTCGGCGTCAGTGTGGTTGTCGAGGATCCGGCTGTTGTTACCACATTCTGGAAAACCCTGATGCCGAAGCTCGAGCTCGCGGCATTCAATGTTATCGCGCAATTCCTGATCGTCACATTCTGCGACGCGTCCGAAGCCGAGGCGACGAATACGCCGTAGCCCCATTCCATCCACGCCGTGCTGGCCGTGTTGTTGCTGTTCTCCTGGACATCGATGCCGTCGAATACGAAATAATCGCCGCCGGCGATACTGATTATTCCATCCGCCGTGCCGGCGCCCGTCGCGGCAGTCACCCGCGGATTGTTGCCGCCTCCGGACTTCTGAAAGGTGATAGTGTTCGTTGAAGTGCCGGTGGCGGTGATCCGTCCCGCTGTCGGCGTCGTGAACGTCTCCGTGTGCCCTGCCGCGACGTTGAAAACAACCGCGCCGCCGACTCCTGACGTGTTAAGCGCGGCTATAGCCGCCTCAATTGTGGCGTACCCAGTAGGCGAGGATCCGGGAATCGAATAGGTCCCCGATAACTGCGCTTCGGCTGACGGCGCCGCAAGGAGGGTGAAGTAAGCTGCTGCGATCAGGCAGACACTGAAGTGGAAACGGGAGCATTTGAACATGACGACTCCTCTTGGAGAAAATGTTATGGCTGGCTAATACGTTCGTGAGCAAAGGTCTTCATTCCGGCAATGCGAGATCCGGTTGACGAGGGTGGACTGGCGCCGGGAAGACGAATCAGAATCGCGTTAAAGCGGATGGATGCAATATGTAGCGTAAATCGGTCGTACAAGGTTGCGCAGCTTGGTTGCACCTGGTGGAAACCTCCATTGTGAACATACGAAGCCCCGGCATCGCATACAACTTCAATACGGCTCTGTCGCCCTGTCCGTCTTACTCCGACCCGGCGCTTCCTGCCGGGCGCACCAATGAAAACGGCGCTCCAAACAGAGCGCCGTTCGATCTGAATGCTCGCGTGACGGCGTATCCCGGAGACCGGGACGCGCTCCTGTCAGCGCAGAATCGTCAGCGGCCGGGACAGCGCCGCGCCGTTGCCGCCGCGCAGCGAGATGATGTAGGATCCAGCGCTGAGAACGGAGGAATCGAAGGTCAGCGAGTAGCGCCCCGGCGCCTGTTCGGCGTCGGAAAGCACCGCTGCCACGCGGCCGAGCATGTCCCTGATCTCGATCACCACGCGTCCGGCGGCGGCGACCTCATAGGCGCAAACCGCTTCTCCGCTGATCGACCGGTCCATAGGATTCGGATACACGTCGGTGATGGCGAAGCGCGGTTCCGGAACATCCTGCGCAGGGGCCGGATCGCTGACGGTCACGGAATACTGCTGTTGTGCCGAGCCTACCGTGTTGGTTGCGACCAGAACAACATCGTGACGCCCCTTCTGCGCGGCGGTGGGCGTCCAGGTGACAAGACCCGAGTTTTCCACCACCGTCATGCCTTGCGGAGCTTTGGTGAAGGACCAGGCCGGCGCCGGATAACCCTCGGCGACCGCCTGGTACCTGTATTCCTGGTCCACATAGGCGACGAAAACCTGCGAGCTGGTGATGCGCGGCGAAGTATGCACGGTTATGGTGTACGGGTAATCCACGGCGCCGGCGGAATTGCGGGCCTGCATGACAACCGAGTTGTCGCCCTCGTCATCCCTGCTGGGCATCCACGTGATGATGCCGCGCAGTGAGTCGATGCTCATGCCGTAAGGATTCGTGATCAGGAAATATTTGGGTTCGGGATCTCCGGTGGCCGAAACGGTGTCAGTGAACTGCTGGCCTGCCACGGCGAGAGTGCGCGGCGCAAAGGTGAACACCGGAGGCGTGGCGGCGGCGCCCACTGTGATGCTGAAACTCTGATCGGCGGAACCGACCCGGTTTTCGGCCCGCACACCCACATTCACCACGCCGACAGCGGCGGGAGTCCACTCGATTTGCCCGGAGACCGCGTCGATGGTCATCCCGGCGGGCGACTGCAGAAGCGAAAATGACGCCTGGGGGTTGCCGCCGGCTTCCACCTGATATCTGTAGGGCTGGTTGATCTTGGCCGTAGTGAGCGCCGTCGAGGTTATTGTCGGCGCCGATGGTGTTGCGTCGATGCGCAGGATGAATGACTGGTCGTCCTGTCCCACCGGATTCCGCGCCGTCACTCCCACGATATGCTGGCCGACTTGTCCCGCCGTGGGCGTCATCTGCACCCTTCCCGTCGCAGGATCCATGGTCAATCCCTGCAGAGTGGATGTGATGGAATAAGTCGGCGCCGGTCCGCCGGTAGCCGTGACCTGATAGAAATAAGGTTCGCCGACAAGAGCCATCTTTCTCGGGAAGGAAGTGATTTTCGGCGCCGTCGGCTGCACCACATTTATCGTCCAGGTTTGAGTGTCTTTCCCGTTCGTGTTGAAGGCCTCCACTGAAACCGTATGCTGCCCGACCTGATTGTCCGAAGGCACCCAGGTCATTTCGCCTGTGTACCACTCGAGATACAATCCCGCGGGCCCCTGCAGGAGCTTGTAAACGGATCGCGGATTGGAGGCGGCGTGCATGTCGTACTTGTATTGGAGGTTCGCATACCCCGTGGTTATCGGTGTAGTTATGATTTCGGGTATGTCGTTGGATGTCGCCGTATCGGCGAAAGCCGTCATGTACAGGTATGAATAGATCGGCTTCTGGGTGCCGGACTCCACGAGCGTGCTGTCGAGCGTGCGCATCTGCAGCGATCCGGCCGCGGAATTCAACATGATCACTCGCGTGCGTTCCATGGTCCGGCCCGTCAACTCGTGAAAATCGCCCGGTATCACGATGGTGTTATTGGAACCGCCGCTTATCGTGAATTCCACGGATATGAAGAATTCTTTCGGAACGAGGCTTCCGTTGAACTTGATGGAATTCCACGCGTTCATCTTGAGCTGGGATTTGTCTATGAAGAGCGAATCCAGTGCCGCCGCCGTAAATACCGGAAACCAGAAAGTTGAGGAGCCCGCGCTCTGCATCTCGGCCGGATAAACCCGGAATGAAATTGCGCCGGTGGAGATATCGGTTATGAAAACCTGTATGGAATCCAAAAAGCCCGCATTGTTGGGCAGCGAGAAACGCTGGAGCATGAACAGATTGATGAAACTGCCATAGTTGTTGGGCATCTGCCAGTTGAAACGCGGCAGGGCGGTGTTGTGATACTGCATCATCACCGTAGTCCCCGCGGCAGTGGACGCGGGCGCATCGATTGCCGGCTCGAGCGCCTTCATGCCGTTGGCTGCAGGCACATTTTCGGGGAATGAAACGATCTGAGCCGCCGCGATCGCCGGCAGAAGGATCAGGATGGAAATCATTGCAAAACGTGTCATGGCGAATCCTCCGAATATGGAAAGCAGAGCACTTCAGACAGTTAAATTGCGGGGAAGAACCGTCAAATGCAAGCAGAAGAACGAGGACGGGCCATGCAGCCCGGCGGCGCCGATGCCCGACGAAACCGCCAGCATACCGCCAGACGGTAACGGCGGGGCGGTAGATTGCATTCAGAACTTCCTTACAACCCTTTTGCGTATGTCGAGAGATAGGCAGCAACTCCGGCGGTGTCGGCCTTCATGGCCGCGTCGCCTTTGCGCCAGCCGGCTGGACATACTTCGCCGTGTTCCTCGGTGTACTGCAGCGCATCCACCACACGCAGCATCTCGTCCACGTTGCGGCCCAACGGCAGATTGTTGACGACCTGATGCTGCACTATGCCGCTCCTGTCGATCAGGAAAGACGCCCGCAAAGCCACTCCGTCTGGATGCTCTATTCCGTAATCCTGCGCGATGCTGTGGCGCACGTCGGCGACAAGCGGAAATGCGACGGGTCCGATGCCCCCCTGCGACTCAGGGGTGCTGCGCCACGCGTAATGAGTGAACTGCGAGTCGATGGAAACGCCGACGAGCTCAACTCCCCGGGCCTTGAATTCCTTTATGCGATGGTCATGAGCAATGATTTCGGTCGGACACACGAAAGTGAAATCCAAAGGCCAGAAAAACAGGACGACGTGCTTTCCGCGGAGATCCGACAATCGGAAGTCCTCCTTTATGCTGCCGTCCGGCATTACGGCCGGAGCCGTGAAATCGGGCGCCTCTTTCGAGACAAGAACGCTCATGTATACTCCTCTTCTTTGAATGATGAATGAGTGCTAATACGACGTTATCTATATTAAAACACCTTTTTTCTTCGGCTGGGTTCCCGGTCCGCAATACACCGGCGCGGCGTCAGGTAGGGAATGCGCACAGCGAGCGGCTTCCGACCGCCTGTGCGCGGCGGTCATGATGCCGGAAAAACCGTCGAGTCCCCGTCAGAAACTTACCGCCGTATGTTCCCCGTGCCTCTTGTCCATTACCACCACATTGCCGACGGCTTCGGCAAGAACG
Organism: uncultured Chromatiales bacterium; assembly: GCA_964388275.1. GTDB lineage: Bacteria > Bacteroidota > Ignavibacteria > SZUA-365 > SZUA-365 > JARYLZ01. The sequence goes on along the minus strand of CAYLZD010000023.1, from coordinate 18,762 downwards.
CGGTCACCGGAAGGCATCCGGTCGAGAAGCACGACCCGGAGTTCCGCGGCGCCGTGAATTTTCTCGAACATGCCGATGCAGATATCGCCGGGACCAATGAATTCGCAGGGCGTCTGCGCTTCTCTGCATGCGAGCGTCGTATCCTTGCCGCTGAACATCAGCGAAGCGCGGAACAGTACTTCAGCGCCTTTCTTGACCGACAGCACCTGGAAAACCGTCGTCGACTCCGAGGAATCGCTCTGCGCCGACGCTCCCGCCGAAATCGATAAAAGGAACGGCAGGATGCAAATGCAACGGAACAGGTTCATGCGGACCGCCCCGGCCCGCCGGCCCCACCATTCACGCGGCGCTACGGGCATGTCACTTACCTCCCTCGGACAGAAACAGCGTCCTGTGCGCGGGATCGTCCCATGCCTGCAGCAGTTTCCGGAATTCAGGGTAATTCTCAGCGGTAATCTCGTCCGTCGCGAAGGTAATCATGCGCACGACCTCGAGATCTCCGTCATATTTCACCTCGCTTCGCACCTCCCCCGCGCCGTTTTTCAATCGGATAGGATCGGGCCGTACCGCTAACCGCATTCCCGCGGGCAGATGAAGGGTGAGCCTGAGTTCTTCACTCATCGCGGCCGGCAGCGCTACGGGCGTAGCCCGAGCAACGGGCCCGGGCTGCAAATGCGCTTCGTCGATCCCGAAAGGTGTGGCGGGAAGCGCAAAGGCGATCAGACCGCCCGCGTTTTCCAGACGGCCTGTAGAGGCGACCTCGGCTTCCGCCGAACTGCCAAGATCGTCTGTTTTCTCACCCTTTTCCTCGCTGACCTTCATGCCCTGTCCCGCGCGCCCCAGCGCGCGCTTGAGTTGCGCGGCCGCGCGCTGCGGATCGAAGGGCGCGCCGAACACCCCTGCCTGTTCAGCCCTGGATCTGCCCGATATGGTCCCGTCGACTCTCAGCGTCCAATCGCAGACCAGACTCACGGAGTTTTTCGCCCGCCGATCCCCGTAAATCGACAAGCCGCCCTCCCCGTCGAGGGTGAGATAATACGCGCCGTCCAAACCTCCGCCGATGGGCGAATGCTGTGCCGTGTTCGGGTCCAACAGAATATCTCCGCCGCCGGCGCCGCGCAGCAGCACCGCCGCTCCGGTAAAGCTGTGCAGTGATGAAATCGTTTTTTCTGCTGCCGTCAGCACAGGAGAAGCATCGAGTCCCGCCTCGGCGCACATTGCGGACAGAAGCACGGCCCTATCCAGCTTCGAACCCGCGGCCTGGCCGAAGGTTGCGGCGGCCGGATAGGGCTTGTAGCCCAGATAATAGGGATCGCCGTCGGCCAGAGCGCAATTGTTTTCCACCCATGCTTTCAGAGCGAGCGCTCTTTCCAGAGGAGCATTTTTTCCGGCAGTCGCCGCGGCGACCGCCGCGGTCGCGGCCGGAGGCAGGGCTGTCAGCTTCCTGTCCGCCATCACATGCGACCGCAAGGCGTTCAGGTCATAAGTCGAGAAATGCAGCGCCGGCGCGAGCCTGTCGTAAGCCGGTTGACGGCTTTCCACGGGAATCATCGGAACATCGGCGAGCGTCCAGGTATATGCGATATTCTCTCCTTCCTGTGTCAAAACGGGTTCTGCTTTCGACCTGAGGAATTCGTAATTGAGCTTGCTTCCTCGAGGCAGGATTATCCTGATGACGAGCTCTTGCACGGGCGAACGCTCTCCGCAAACGACCTTTCCGGACAATCCGGGCATAAAACCCTTCTTGCTGTCTATGCGGTACGCGAGACGCGCTTCGGCATTGCGTTCGAGGCCGGTGTGAGTGACCACCATCTCGCGCAGGTGCAGGCAGTTCGCCGCTTCCGCGGCAAAACGCGGAAGCACTTCGTTGAAGGCGTTGGCGGGCGCCTTGACCAGCGTCCCGTCAGCCATTCTGGTTTCCGCCGTTCCGATGGCAAGGCTCTGCCATTCGGGATTGTAAATGATGAAGGTCTCGCCGTATGCCCGGTTGAAGGAGAAGTATGTGAGATAACGCAGATTTTTTTCGCAGGAGTACGACGTGCTGCCGTCCTTGTTCATCGCGTACTCGTGGACGATGCGGGTATAGACCGCATCCGCGTCGGTTTGTTTCCCGCCGATGTCCTGTGCGGCGCAGGCCGCCGTTGCGAGCAGGACGGCGGACAGGAAGACTGATCTATGAATGGCTTTCATGGCTGCTTCTCCACCTGTTTCATCGGATGACTGATCTTGCTTTTACCGTGACGCTATCTGGTCAGCGCTACGGGCGTGTGCATCAGCTCTAATCTGGCCTTGAGCGCGGAACGGAATTCCGGCCACTCATCGGCTTCGTAGACGCGTTTCTCCATGCGATGCGCTGCCCGGATTTCCAGCACATTACCCCTGAACGAATATGAAGCGTCGAAGGAGGCTGCATCCCCCTTGACCGAGGGGAACGCCGGCGGGTCCGCCGCCTTCCACCCGGCGGGTAGTTTTACGGTTTCGTGAATCTCCACTAGCTTGGAGCAGCGGGTGCGGAAGCCGAATCTGCGCTCCGAAAGCGATGTATCGGTCGACAACTCGCCGCTCATGACACCGTCGACAAAGGGATTCCGCGCGAGCAGCGGCGTGAAAAGCATCCGGTCGCGGCCGGAGACGGCGGCGTAACCGGGAATTCTGTAGCGCACTGAAATCAGCATGGGACCTGAAAGGTCGTAAGGATCCCGCATGGACTGCTCGAGTATCTCGAGGCGGGGCGATACGGCGTAAAGAATTTTCGGGATGTATTCTTTCCAGCCGGACCGGTAGCTCCTCGTAAAAGCCCTGCGGATCGATGCGTCCGACTGCCCTTCCGCTTCGAGCGTGAAAGAACCCGCCAGGGCGCCGTCGGCGGAGAGTTCTGAGGAGCCGCTCAGTTTCCAGTAATGATTCTCGGCGGGTGAAACCGGCGTGCTCATCAGATCCGCGCCTCCGGGTATGCCCGCGAGGAACTCCTGCTGCTGCTCGGCGCTCGACCACATTTCCCGGACACCGGGTATCCACGTCGGATCGAGCAACATCCAGTTTCCGTTCGAGCGCTTCACCACGGTGACGCTGTGATTGAACTGATCGGCCGGAATCCTGTCTATCCTCGATCCGGCCATGGTCATGGCCGGATAGGATTCGAAACCCGCGGCTCGCAACAATCCGACGAGTATGCCGGCCTTGTCCTTGCAGACTCCGCAGCGGTCGAGAAGAGTCATGGAGGACGGATGCAGTGTGTAGCCCTCGCCTTCGCCCATCGAAATTCCCGAGTAGCGGATTTCTTCGGCGCTCCAGCGGTTGAGTACCGCGATTTTTTCGAGTTCGCCGGTGACACCCTTCAGAAGTTTATCGGCCAGGGCTTTCAACTCCGGCGTGGTCTCGAAACTCTTGAAGTCCTCGTTCACCGAATTGAACCATGCGGCTTTCGCGTACCAGTCCGGAGATGTGGACAGCAGCAGTTTGGGCGCCACGTCGGAATGCGCCACCATGCCAGGTTCGCCCCTGAACGGCTGCATATCCCGCTTCCACCAGGTGTAGACCACCTTGCCCGGAACTGTGTGCATGCCCAGAGCCGGATGCAATTCCTCGGGAGAAGTCGGCTTCTGCGCGGCCTCGGGATTGACTTCGACCGTGATGCGGGAGGATTTCGTCGGATGAAAATGGACGGCGGAAGACAGTTCTCCGTTGTAGACTTCATACTGCAACGGCTTGTCTTCGGGCATGGCGACGCGATATACCTTTTCGCGCGTCGGAACTTCCGACCAGAACTCCACAATGTCGTAGTAATGCCCTCTCATCGGCGGGATGAAGCGGTCGTCCTCGTCGCCGAGCAGCGCATAGGTGAATCCCTTTCTGAAGACCACGGTTTCGACCGCGTCCCCGGGTTCTATCCGGCCGATGCCGACCTGCTTTTCCCTCGCGCCCCAGTATATGGCCCGGGCCGGCGCCGGATAGTCGACGACCCTGTCCGGCGGGATCGTTTCCACCCGGCCGTCGGCCCTGTACACGCGCACGAGAAGCACGTCGACGGCCGCGGAGAGCGGGTCGTAACCGAAAATGACGCGGCGCATCTCGCGCGCGCCGGCGGCCGTTAGCGCCTTCGTAAGCTTGTGCATCCGCACGTAACTCAGCCCGCTCTCCTTCACGTCCACGTCCGTGCTGTCATACAGCACACACAGGTTCGCACCGCGGTAACGGGACGGATCACACTGCTTCAGCAGGTCTGAATTGGGATCAACGCCCTGGGCTGCCGTCGAGGCGGCGAAGACGGCCAGCAAGGCGCAAAGTTTCCATGAGAGGTTCGTCCTCATCGCGTCCACTCTACTTTGATGGTTGCTGCGTAACCACCGGCGCGGCACTCGCGCGCCGGAATCGCGGGAAAGATAAGGTTTTTTATCGGCAGCGCGGAATTTATCCGCGGAAAACCGCCTCCGCTTGGATCTATTCCGATGCCGGGATCATGTTCTCCGGTTTCAGGACTTCGGCCAGGCGTTCCTCGGTCAGCAGTTTTTTCTCCAGCACGAGACTGTATACGTCCCGTCCCGTTTCCTGCGCCTCCCGGGCGAGCGCGCTCGAGATTTCATAGCCGAGCACCGGAAGCAGCGCCGTCGCCAGTCCGGCGCTTCTTTCCACCATGACGCGGCAGCGTTCGGCATTGGCCGTGATCCCGTCGATGCACTTGTGCCGCAGGGTTTCCATCCCGTTCTTGAGCATGCGGATCGACTCGAATATGCTCTGGGCTATGACGGGTTCGAACACGTTGAGCTGCAGCTGTCCAGCCTCCGCGGCAAGCGTGACGGTCAGGTCGTTTCCAATAACTTTGTAGGCGATCTGGTTGACGACTTCAGGTATGACCGGATTAACCTTGCCGGGCATGATCGAGGAGCCGGGCTGCATTTTGGGCAGATTGATTTCGTTCAGCCCGGCGCTGGGTCCCGAGCTCAGTAGCCGGAGATCGTTCGAGATTTTGGAGAGTTTGACGGCGAGCCGCTTCACAGCGGATGAGAACATGACGAAGGCGCCGGTGTCCTGTGTCGCCTCCACCAGATCCGGGGAGAGGCGCAGCGGCAGCCCCGTGATTTCGCGCAGATGTCTCACCACGACATGCCTGTATTCCGGATCGGCGCAGATTCCCGTCCCGATCGCCGTGCCGCCGAGATTCACCTCGTGGAACATGGCGGCGTTCTCGCGTATGCGGTCCACTTCTTCCGCGAGCGTGACCGCGTAGGCCTCGAACTCCTGCCCCAGCGTCATCGGAACGGCGTCCTGCAGCTGTGTGCGGCCCATTTTTATGACGCGGGCGAACTCCTTGCCCTTTGCGCGGAAGGATTCGATCAGTCCTCTGAGCACCTCGATGAGTCCCGCGGCGCCGGCGACCAGGGCGATGTTGAGCGAGGTGGGATAGACGTCGTTGGTGGACTGCGAAAGGTTGACGTGGTCGTTGGGATGGCAGTACGCATAGGCGCCTTTTTCGAAACCCATGATTTCGAGCGCCCTGTTGGCGATCACCTCGTTGGCGTTCATGTTGGTGGAGGTGCCCGCGCCGCCCTGTATCATGTCGACCGCGAAATGCATGTGCCAGCGCCCGTCGATGATCTCCTGGCAAGCCTGTATTACGGCGTCAGCCGTCGAGTTCGGAAGAAGTCCGGTTTCCCTGTTGGCGCGCGCCGCCGCCATTTTCACCTGCGCCAGAGCCACGATCAGATCGGGATTGTGGCTTATGGCGACGCCGCTGATGGGAAAATTTTCGGTGGCGCGCAGGGTCTGTATTCCGTACAAGAACTCGTCCGGCACATCCCTCTCCCCGAGAAGGTCGTGCTCCGTTCGCATCCTTCCGGAAACGTACTGCGCTGCCGAGTCGATGACCTGGTTTGTCGCCTGCCTCAGCCGTCTCGAAATCACGCGCGCCGCCCGGGAGAGGATTTTGACGGCGAGCGAGGGATGTTCGCGCATGAGGTCGGCGATATCCTCGCGCGTTATGGTGAGGACTCTGGAATCCTCGGCCGCTCGCGCGGACGTGGCGTGCGGATAGCCGTCAAGCATGGCTTCTTCGCCCAGGAAATCTCGGGCCTGGTAGTATGCGAGGCGCCTCTCTCCGCCCAGGGGGCCGTGCTTTAAAAGTTCTATGCGGCCTTCTTGTATCATGAAAAATTTCTGCCTGGGGGAATTCTGCTTGTAGAGGTATCCTCCCATTGGCACGGATTCCTCGTGCAGTTTGCCCCGCAGCGTGGAGAGTTCCTCTTCGTTCAGTTCCTTGAAAAGTTCGATTCTCGAAAGGAACGGATCGAGGTTGTTGTCTTTCATGTCAGCTCCTGAAAACATTATTGTTCGTCGGCCTCCGGACGGTTCACGCCGAGCGGACCGTCGGGATACCAGGAAGCGGGCGCGCGGCGCCTGTCCGCGTCCCTTTTTTTCCGCGTTGCCGCTTACAGCAATCCGGACTTGGAGGCGTCGTTCCAGCCGGCATCGCCGGCGACATCGGTTTTGAAGATCGTGAGATCCGCGTCCCATTGCGAGTCGGTGAAAAACACGGCCTTGTCGGCTTCGCTGCGTATGTCCGTGTAGCACCATACGGCGCTTTCGGAGGCTTCCCACTGGTTGTCCGTTTCAAAGATGACGAGATCGGCTTCCGATCGTATATCGGTGACGAACACCTTGAGATCCGCGTCGGATGCGATGTCCGTTTTGAAAAACTTCGGCATGAGGGCTCCTTTTCTTCCGTGTATGTCCCGCCCCGGAGTATCGTGCGGCGGATACTACCCGCGGGATTCGCCGTCAAGATACCGAAGACGGGATTGCCGACCAACGGCTGATGCCTGGATCATCTTCCGGCGGCGAGCGCCTTTATCCCGCTTCTCTTCCCGTTCAGAATTAGAACCGGATAAATACCCGGCGTGAACCCGGGCACTACCGGCTGGGCGAGGCAAAACGGCCGGGAAAGCCGGAGCAGAATCGCGAATCCGCACAAACAGACCACCGGGTTCCGCGGCTTCCGGCGCAAACGCCGGATGCAGCCAACGGGCTCTGAATCGCTTCGGCAAAAAACTGAAGATGAAGGAAGCATACCCACGCCTCTTCCCTCTTCCCTCTTCCCTCTTCCCTCTTCACTCTTCACCCTTCACCCTTCACCCTTCACTCTTCATCCCCCCATTCCGGCGCCTATGCTACAAAGGAATATTCCCATGCTTCTTCTTCGGATTCGAATCGACCTTCGTATCCAGAATTTCCAGAGCCCGGATCAGCCTGGGACGAGTCTCCTTCGGCAGTATCACGTCGTCTATGTACCCCCGCTCCGCGGCGACGAAAGGATTGGCGAACTTCTCCCTGTACTCGTCGATTTTTTCAGATAAGGCGGCGCCGGTGTCGGAGGCGGCGCTGATTTCCTTTTTGAAAATTATCTCCACGGCTCCTTGAGGACCCATTACCGCGATTTCCGCGCTCGGCCAGGCGAAATTGAAATCGCCGCGTATGTGCTTGCTGTTCATGACGTCGTAAGCGCCGCCGTAGGCCTTGCGGGTAATCACGGTCACGCGCGGCACCGTCGCTTCTGCGAAGGCGTACAACAGCTTCGCGCCGTGCTTTATTATGCCCCGCCATTCCTGGTCGGTCCCGGGAAGGAAGCCCGGCACGTCCTCGAAGACCACCAGCGGTATGTTGAAGCAGTCGCAGAAGCGCACGAAGCGAGCGCCTTTCAGAGAGGCGTCGATATCCAGCACTCCGGCCAGCACGGCGGGTTGGTTCGCCACTATGCCGATCGGGCGGCCGTCAAGGCGCGCGAAACCGGTTATCAGGTTTGCTGCGTATTGTTCATGCACTTCCATGAAATCGCCGGAGTCGACGACGGCGCCGATGACGTCTTTCATGTCATACGGCTTGTTGGGATTGTCGGGAATGACGCATTCTAGGGACTCCTCCATGCGGTTGCGGTCGTCGCCGCTTTCGATGCGCGGAGGATCGTCGGCGTTGTTCGGAGGCAGGAAGCCCATGAGACGGCGGATCGCAAGCAGGGTCTGAGCCTCGTTGCCGTGCACGAAATGCGCGACGCCGCTTTTCGTGGCGTGGGTCACGGCGCCGCCGAGATCGTCGTGCGTCACGTTCTCGTGCGTCACCGTCTTGACGACGTTGGGTCCCGTGACGAACATGTAACTCGTCCCCTCCACCATGAAGATGAAGTCCGTGATCGCTGGGGAATACACAGCCCCGCCCGCGCAGGGTCCCATGATGGCGCTTATCTGCGGCACCACGCCGGAGGCGAGCGTATTCCGGAGAAATATATCCGCATAGCCGCCCAGGCTGACGACGCCCTCCTGAATGCGCGCGCCGCCGCTGTCGTTCAGGCCGATCACGGGCGCGCCGATTTTCAACGCCATGTCCATGATCTTGCAGATCTTTTCAGCGTGCGTCTCGGACAGCGAGCCGCCGAAGACCGTGAAGTCCTGACTGAAGACGAAAACGAGACGCCCGCCGATCGTGCCGCTGCCGGTCACCACTCCGTCTCCCAGCACCCGCTGTTTCTGAAGGCCGAAGTCGTGCGAACGATGCAGGACGAACATGTCCGTTTCCTCGAAACTCCCCGGATCCAGGAGAACATCGAGGCGTTCGCGGGCGGTGAGTTTTCCCTGGGCGTGCTGCCGGCGGATCCGCTCGTCGCCGCCGCCGAGCAGGGCCTTCTCGCGCATCTCTTCGAGACGTTTCCGGTTTGCTTCAGACATAGCGCGCCTCCTGGATGCCGTTCGATGAAGCGGGCCGAAGCGCCGGATCGTTTCCGGCGGCAGCCCTGTGAGTCAACTCTTCCCTTTATCGGGAAGTTTCGCAGTCTCCGCCGAATCGGCCAGCGCGCGGTCGAAACCTGCCAGCGAATCCCGCAGATCGTCCACAGCGGCGCCGGTGACATCGATGTCGGCGAGCAATGCGTCGAGTTGTTCCGTTGCCGCGCCCGGATCTTCAAGCGACACCGCCTGTTCCTCGAAGAGCTTCAGCGCGTCTTCCAGTGAGTCGATCTGCGCGCGGAGGAGCTGGAGGTTCCTTTCCGCAGCGCGGAGTTTGTCCAGACGGCGTTCCAGTATTCCCTTTTGCTGCAGCCGGATTTCACGCAGTCTTTCGTCATCACTCCCCGCCTCGGCATCGACGGCGCTGATGCGCGCCTGAATTTCGGGGACGGGATTCTTGGAAAGAAGTTCCTCGTGTTCGGCGGCGGATTTCAATAACAGCGCCGCGCGCCGCACTGCGTCGTCCAGCCGCCCGGAGGATCTTTCCAGCAGCGCCTTCGCGGGTCCGGATGCGCGTTCGATACCGGCTTTGATGCGGTCGGCATGACCGGAAATCTTCCTGAACCGTTCGCGCATATCCGGAGGGATCGAATCCAGCAACCGATTCTCGTCCGCTTTCAAGTCGATCTTCTTGTGTTTCTCGGCCCGCCGGTCCGCGCTGCGCCTGAAAGACGGCAGCAGCGGCGCGACGCCGAGCCAGGCGGCTTCCCCGAGCAAACCCGCGACGAGCGGAACAGGCGTCCACGCCACTAGACTGAAAACGGCCGCCGCCGCCATGAGAACAATGTTGAGCTGCGCGGTCATAGCCGCGATGAAATAGCGTCCGTATGTGCCCATCCTGCTATCGCGATTGGTGAATTGAGCGAAAACAACGATGGAATATATGGAAACACCCTTGGCGTAGCAAGAGAACACCGGGAATGCCGCTGTTCAACGGGAATGCCATGCTTCCCCGAGGATCCGCGTGCCTGCGGCACAAGGACAAAATGCCTGTGCAGGCCGCGGGTTTTTCGATGCCCCCCGCGACCCGCACGGCTATTTCTCTGGTTGTATTTTTATTTCATCCGGTTTTCCCGCACTCGACAGAAATCATTCAAGGACTGTGCCAACGGCTGAATCACGAGTAAATATTTTATGCGAGCAGCATCATGTCACAATAAAACAAGATCTTCACATTCAGTATTCATCCGCATCGACGTACCGAACCGCCTCCGGCTTTGAAAAGTTGTGAAGCATATGTGCTGAAAAAGTGTACCCGCGGCTGACGGCGGCTGCGGCAAGTCATACACACCGAACCCCCGTGGCGATGGCGCGTAACTTCCCCCGGCCCCTTATTGCTTTGATCGCGCTCCCTTGTGTACTTTTCCGTTCCGGAGCGAGTGTATTCGCCCGGCAAAACAACCATATGGACAAGTTCATCATCAGAGGCGGCAACCGGCTATCGGGAACGGTGCGGATTTCGGGCGCCAAAAACGCCACGCTCGCCCTTATGCCGGCGGCCATCCTGTCGGGCGGCGTCTGCCGGCTCGAGAACACGCCCCGGCTGCGCGACATATCCACCATGTCGGCCCTGCTCGAGCGCCTCGGCGCCGGAATCAAGCATCCCGGAACCACGCTGGAGCTGGATTGCCGCGAAATCAACAGCCGCGAAGCCCCTTACGAGCTCGTTAAAAAGATGCGCGCATCTTTTTATGTCCTCGGACCGCTTCTCGGAAGGTTCGGTCTTGCGCGCGTTTCCTACCCCGGCGGCTGCGCCTGGGGGCCGAGACCCGTGGACCTGCATCTGCGCGCCATGCAGCAGCTCGGCGCCGCGGTCGAGATCGAGGAGGGCTACGTCGTGGCGCGCGCGGCCCGTCTGAAGGGCGCCGTCATATCCTTCGACGTGTCCAGCGTCGGCGCCACCGGCAACGCGTTGATGGCCGCGGCCACCGCTCTCGGCACGACCGTCATCACCAATGCGGCCATCGAACCCGAGATCACGCAGCTCGCTCGATTCCTTACCCGGATGGGAGCCCGCATCGACGGCATCGGAAGCAACCGGCTGACCATCGAAGGCGTGGATGAGTTGCATCCCGCGGATGACCGCAACATCCCCGACAGAATCGAAGCCGGCACTTTCCTGACCGCGGCAGCCGCTGCGGGAGGCGAAATCACCGTGACCGATGTCGTTCCACAACACCTGGAAGCAGTGCTCGCCCGGCTGGAACAGGCGGGCTGCGAGGTCGAACGCGGCGCGGACGCGATCACGCTGAGACGTGACGGACCGTTGAAAGCGGTCGACGTCACTACCGCCATTTACCCCGGTTTTCCCACCGACATGCAGGCCCAGTGGACGGCATTGATGACCACCGCGGAAGGCGCATCCCTGATAACCGACACAGTCTATCTCGACCGCTTCAACCATGTTCCGGAACTGCAGAGACTCGGAGCGTCAGTGGATGTGTCGAGAAACACCGCCGTCGTGCGCGGCGTGCACCGTCTCGCGGGCGCCAAGGTCATGTCCACCGATCTCCGCGCGAGCGCCTCGCTCATAATCGCGGGACTCATAGCTCACGGGCAGACCGAAGTCCTGAGAGTCTATCACATCGACCGCGGCTACGAAGCGATCGAGCTGAAGCTGCGGAATCTCGGCGCCGACATCCAGCGACTCGACAGCGAGGAATATTGACGGGCGAAATTCCGATCGAAACGAAGGTTGCGTTCCGGGAGCGGCTGAACGCGAGCCCAGAGCGTCGACCTCCCCGTCTGAGCGCCGCCGAATTGAACAGATAGAGCAAAACAGATCATGACAAGACGATCGACAGCTTCATTCCGCCTTGTGAACCGCGGCTTCATCCATTCCGTGTTCGCGCCGCTCCTTGTAATCTCGGCGGCTTTTATTTCACCCGCGGGACGCCTCTGTGCTCAGACAGCATCCGGCGGAGAGCGTCTGTACGTATGCATGTACGAGGCCCCGCCCCCGCCTCCCTCCGGACTCACCATGCTGCAGCCGGTATACCCCGGCGTCGCGGTCAGCCAGGACGGCGGCAGGACATGGTCATCGATAGGATGGAACACGAGCAGAACCAACGATATCGCCGGCGGCGACCGGGATCCGGACCTGCTTTACCTGGCCGTTGATCAGGGGCTCCTGCGCTCCACCGACACGGGCAAACGCTGGCGGCTGATAACAGACGACGACATGGGACCGGCTCTATGTGTGAGCGTCTCGGGCGACACCGTCATGCTGGGCGCCGCGCGCGGTTTCTTCATCTCGACCGATAAGGGCGATAATTGGGAAAAGCGCTGCAACGGACTGCCGCCTCTCAACGGCGCCTATGTATCGAGCATACTCGCGGCCGACAACAAGCTGATTATAGGCACGGCGGACGGCATCTACTCCAGCGGAGACAAAGGCGGAACATGGCGGCCGAGCGGACTTCAGGGACGGGACATCAAGTCGGTCCGGCTGCATCCCGAGCGGCATACCAGCATGCTGGCCGTGGCATCCGACGGAGAGCTGCATCTATCCACGGACGGAGGGGCCGACTGGAAAGTTGTTTCTCTCGAACCCCCGGGCGCGAGGGCGCAAACCGCGATCTTCGATCCGCAAAACGCCGATGTCCTGCTCGTCGGAACAAACGCCCACGGCATCCTGCGCAGCGAGGATTCCGGCCGCGGTTGGACCAACGTCAGCGGCGGCTTGAGCATCTTCGACATAACCGAGCTCGCCCGCCACCCGGCCAAATCCACGCTGCTGTACGCGGGCTCCAGAAACGGAACCTACATCTCGGAAAGCAACGGCGCGCATTGGCGAATCCTTCCGCTGCGGATGGGCGCCGTCTCGGCCGTTAAAGTGATCCCATGACACGATCCCCTTCATTCATCGAAGACGACACGCGGAAGCGACCGCAAGTCCGATCGCGAAACCGCAAGCGCACCGGACATCTGTTCGCCGCGCTGGCCCTTTCATCCGCCCTTTTAGCAGGATTGACGCCCGCAGAGCTGACCGCCCAGCGGAGCATCGAAGCGCGCATCGATTCGGTCAGGGCTTTTTTCAGATCCGGCGCCGTGGGCACGGACGTTTACGCCGCCATGGAACTTATCGGCGACACTGCTTCTCGGGCCAGGGGCGCGGCCATGTATCACGGCCTGCTGAACGACGCGACTTCGAATATCATCGCGCGCTTCCGTTTGACCGCGGTCTTCCTGTTCGAGCGGGAGCGGTTATCCGACAGCACTTCGCGATTGTTCAGTGAAATTTGGAGAACCATGCCGCTGCTGCCTCCCGAGTCCGATCATGAGCGCATCGCCGGACTAGCGGCGCAGTTGCTCGCCGCCGAGGCGCTGGGTGCGGAACAGGAATGGTACAACGGGCGGACGACCGGAGAGAACCGCTCGGAGGCGCGCGAGTCGCTGCTGCGTTGGATAAGCGAGACCACCGAGCAGGGGCAGCAGGAATTCGACTCGCCCACTTACGCGCCCCTGTTCATCACATCCATGCTGCTGATCCATAGATTCACCCGGGACCGCGACCTGGCGCGAAAAACGGAAGCCACCGCCGTGTGGATGCTCGCGGATCATCTGCATGAGTTTTTCGGTGGACAGTTCGGGGGCGCGCACGCGCGCGAGGACATGAATTCAGCCATGCAGCCGATGTATTCCGACATGTCGTCACTGTGCTGGCTGTGGTTCGGAGAAGGCGCTCAAACCTACGCGCGCGAGCAGTACCTGGCCTCGCGTTTCGATTTCAGGCCTCATCCTGTGATCGCCGATCTGGCGCTCGGCAAACTCGAGCCCTTCGTCGCGACAGAGACAAAGCGCAGCGCGGACAGGATACGCGGCGACACCGTTAAAACCCGAACAGCGGTGAAGTACACGTATTTCGATCCGCTCTATGTGATAGGCCACGTCGACGGCGGATTGCTGCAGCCGCGCGAACAGCACACCTGGGATGCCACCTGGTGGAGCGATTCAGGACATACGACTCTGTTTACCATGCATCCCTACGGCGAGGGAACGCCCCTGATGGAGTTCTTCCCGCACGACGCGGAACAGGCCTACCGGACCATGGCGAAGCTCGATCCGTTTTACGGAACCACGACGAAGACGGTCGGCGGCTCGCCTTTCGAACACATCTACCAGCATCGCAACACCGTGATCGCTCTATATGACATTCCGGACATCCGGCGTTTCCCTTTCATGGTGGGTTTCCTCCCGATGCAGACCGTCTCATTCGATGTGGACAGTGTGCGCACCGGATGGATCACGATAAACGCCGGCGACGTTTACTTGGCGTATTTTCCGCTGCGCCCGGGGCAGCTGCTGAGGGAAAACCGGGGCAGGCGTCTGTTCTCGCCGTTCGGAAAAAACGGCGCGGTGGTGCAGATCGCGTCCGCGAAGGAAGCCGGCAGTTATTCCGAATTCCGGAAAAGGATCCTCCGCAGCGTTCCGGACACTTCCGATTTTTTCCGCCACGGGAGGGTGAGATACAATACAATATTCAAAGCCCGGCTCGACGCGCGGATAGGCGGCGGGCTAAGGGTGAACAACAAGCCCGTGTCTTATTCTCCGGACATGCTGTTCGACAGTCCCTGGATCACGTCAAGAAGAGGGAGCGGCGTGATGACGATCAAAACGCCGCGCGGAAGAATGGAGATCGACATCAAAAACGCGCGCATACAAACGCGGCAATGACGGCATGCGGGAGCGCGGCGGGGTGAAATTTCTGCACCGTTCTCCGCTGTCGTATCAACGCGCATACCCATATATTTATAAATTGCATACGGATCGCTGAAATGCCTGGATGCGATCCGCCGTATTGCGAACGGCTCGACGCCGCAGAGCTGCGGGCCGAGAGACAAGGAAGGATACACCAAACGCTGAAGCGTCATGAGATCAAGACTATCCGCTGTTTACATCAACGCACTTTTACTCCTCGCCTTTGCGGTTGAAACCGCAAGCGCGCAGAGCGGAGCTCCCTGGAATTACAGAACCGCAACGGAAGGAAATCTATTATTCAGGGACAGCGAGGAAAACATACGGCAACGCTTTAAATGGTTCCGGGAGACCCGCTTGTCCGAAGGCGAGACGATCCCCGACGGGCTCAGGGAGAACGCCTGGCTGCAAAGCGTCAACATGAAAGAATACCGCCCGCAGGCGGCTCTGGCCAAAGGCCGGAACGCAGCGTGGACTCTGGTTGGACCGAACAACATCGGCGGCCGCGTCACCGGGGTGGCCATACATCCGACGAATCCAGACATCGTCTATTTCACGGCCGCCGACGGCGGCGTCTGGAAATCCGTCAACAGAGGAGCGGACTTCGTTCCCGTGGCCGACGACCTCCCGACGATGGCGATGGGATCCATAGATATCGATCCTTCGAATCCTGACATCATATATGTCGGCACCGGCGAAGCCAACGGGAGCGCCGATTCGTATCCGGGCGTCGGAGTCGTGAAGTCCACGAACGCCGGCGCCACCTGGTTCCTCACCGGCGGCAGTTTCGCAGCCAACATCGGAAAAATCCGGGTGCATCGCGGAAACAGCGGTTTGATTCTCGCCGCTACAAGGCAGGGAATGTTCAGGTCCACCGATTCCGCCCGAAGTTGGAAAAAAGTGCTGACGACCATGTCGCACGACGTGCTCCTGCATCCGACTAAGCCGGAAGTGGCGTACGGCGCGGTTCAGGGAGTCGGCGTAGTCCGGAGCAACGACACCGGCGCCACCTGGACGCCGCTCGACATCGGCGTCCCGGCCGACAGCGTGGGACGCCTGGCCATAGACCTGTGCCTGACACAACCGGATATCATCTACGCGGTCATTGTAAACGGCAAAGGCACAAGCAATCTCAAAGCCGTGGTCAAGTCCACCGACGGCGGCGACACCTGGATCAGGACCAGCAAGTCCAGCACTCCGAACTTCTTCTCCACTTACGGCTGGTACCTCTGCGAGATCGCGGTGCATCCCGCGGATCCCGACCGCATATTAGCCGGGGGCGTCGGTCATTACATGAGCACCGACGGCGGCTACACCTGGACCGCCCGTTCGGGCATACACGTCGACCAGCACGCGATGGAGTTTTCGCCCTCGCATCCCGACATAATGTATCTGGGCAACGACGGCGGCATGTACGTGTCCTCGAACGGCGGGACGACATACTCGAGCCTGAACGCGAACCTGCCGATCACGCAGTTCTACGAACTCGGGATCGCTCTGCAAAATACCGTGATGATGGGCGGCGGCACTCAGGACAACGGCACGAAAATCCGGCGCAACGAAGCCGCGGTCTGGAACTCGGTTCAAGGCGGCGACGGCGGCTATTTCGTGATCGATTACAGCGACTCCAATTACATGCACGCGGAATACCAGAACGGCAATCACACGCGGACGACCAACGGCGGTCAGAACTGGATGCAGGCAAACGTCGGCCTGATCGGCTCGGGGTTGTGGGTGACGCCCGTGGCCATCCATCCCACGAATCCGCAGATACTCTTCACAGCCACCACGAAACAGCTGTATAAAAGCACGAACAGGGCCGAGCGCTGGTTCCCCTTCCACGGCAACATGGATTCGTCTTCCTCGATCAATGTCATTGCGATATCGCCGCGCGACGGCAGGCACATGCTCATCGGTTACCGGAACGGCAAGATCTGGAAGACACGCGACGCAGGCATAGAATGGGAACAGGTCTCCACCGGTCTGCCTTCGCGCGTCTGCACCGACATCGTCTTCGATCCCGATCAGGACAGCACCTTTTACGCCTCGTTCTCCGGCTACAGCGCTCACGGAGTCTACAAGACCGACGACGGCGGCAGGCAATGGAATCACATCACCGGGAATCTGCCCAACACGCCCAAGAACGCCCTCGCGATAGATCCGCACAATCCCGCCAACATCTTCGTCGGAACCGACCTGGGCGTCTATGCCACGGTCGACAGCGGCAGGACATGGCAGATTCTCGGCAACGGCATGCCCAAATGCGTGATAGCCGACCTCGAACTGCACCCGCTAACCGGCATGCTGCTGGCCGCGACACACGGACGCAGCGTCTTCCAGCTCGCGGTCACGACTCCCGTGGAATTCACCAGTTTCAACGCTGCACAGGAGGGACGCGGCGTGCGGCTCACCTGGAGGACGGGGGCGGAGAAGAATAACGCCGGCTTCTCAATCGAGCGCCAGGAACCCCCGTCGGGCGAATGGCTGGACGTCGGTTTCGTGCCCGGAAACGGAAACTCATCGCCGGTCAATATTTACTCCTTCGTCGACGAACGCGTCCCTGAATACGCGTCGCAGCTCATCTACCGGCTCAAGCAGGTAGACAACGACGGCGGCATCGAATACTCGCCGGAGGCGTTTGTGATCATGTCGCACAGCTCACCCGACGATATGATACTGGAGCAGAACTATCCGAATCCCTTCAATCCGGTGACTACCATCCGTTTCAGACTGCCCGCCACCGGCGACGCGCGCCTGACGCTTACGGATGCGATCGGGCGGGAAATCGCGGTCCCCGTGGATCGGCGCCTGAGCGCCGGCGCCCATGCCGTACATTTCGACGCGGGCGCACTTCAGAGCGGACCGTATTTTTATCATCTCGCTTTCGAAGGCCGGCGCATTACGAAAAAAATGCTGCTGCTGAAATGATTCCCCGCCCGGCGCCGCTCCCGCACCGATTATGTCCCGGCCGCGCGTCCGATACATCGGGCGCGGACGCAGGCAAAGCGATCCGCGGATGAAGGCGATACTGGTTCTGGAAAACGGCGCGATATTCCGAGGAACCTCCGTCGGCGCGGATGGCTGCGCCGGGGGAGAAGTTTGTTTCAACACGAGCATGAGCGGCTATCAGGAGATACTGACGGATCCATCATACTGCGGGCAGATCATAGCCATGACCGCGCCGATGATCGGAAACACGGGAACCAATCCCGAGGACGCGGAGTCCGACCGTCCGTGGGCGAGCGGGTTCGTCGTCAGGGAATGCAGCCGCATTCACAGCAATTACCGGGCGCGCGGTTCTTTGCAGGATTACCTCAGCGCGCACGGCATCGTCGCGATGGAAGGCGTGGACACTCGCGAGCTGACACGCATGCTGCGTTCCTCGGGAGCGATGCGCGGGTTCATCACAACCGAGGAAATGTCCGACACAGAAATCCGGGAACGCGTCCTCGACGTGCCCGGCATCAGCGACAGCGACCTCGCCGCAATCGTAAGCGCCCGGGAACAATATGACTGGAGCGATCCCGGCGAGTGGAATTACGGCTTTGTCCCGCGGGAAGGCAGGCGTTTCCGTGTGGCGGTGATGGACTTCGGCGTCAAGCGAAACATATTGCGCCGGCTCGTCAGGCACGGCTGCGACCTGACCGTTTACCCTTCGCGCGCAACCGCCGAGGAAATACTGAGGAACGAACCGGACGGGATATTCCTGTCCAACGGGCCGGGCGATCCCGCCGCCGTGATCGGCGCCGTGGATACGATACGGGAACTCGCGGCCCGGAAACCGGTTTTCGGGATATGCCTCGGGCATCAGTTGCTGGCCCTGTCCTTCGGCGCAAGCACCTACAAGCTGAAATTCGGACATCGGGGCGCCAATCATCCTGTACGCAACCTGCGCAGCGGCGCCGTCGAAATCACGGCTCAGAACCACGGCTTCGCGGTGAACACGGAATCACTGCCGGCGGAACTCGAGCTCACCCATATGAATCTGAACGACGGCACGGTGGAGGGTTTCAGGCATCGCGAACTGCCCGTGTTCTGCGTGCAGTATCATCCCGAAGCCGGCCCGGGACCCCATGACGGCGATTATCTTTTCAGAGAGTTCAGGGATATCATGCGATTGGGGACTGGGGGGTAGTCTTCGGAAATGTAGGAAGTGGTTTTCAGCATTTTCCGTAACCGCCATCTTCTTCGCTGGATTGCGGGGGATGCCCTGACCCGGCCGATGCGCGGCCACCCCTCTTTGCCCACCCCGGCCGCCTTCCGACTACGTCCCGCAAGATGCGGGACTTCGTCGGAC
>CAYLZD010000022.1:0-73489 GCA_964388275.1 uncultured Chromatiales bacterium | reverse complement strand
GCCGCCGCCCCCGCCCCCGCCGCCGCCCCCGCCCCCGCCGCCGCCCCCGCCAACCGTACCGCCTCTCGCAGTCGACCTCGACGTGGAAGGACGCACGACGGATGGAAATCCGGCGGCCCCGCCCGTGCTCTCTTCGGGCGACGACACCGAGAGGACGCTCCGCGGCACGGCAACTCCATTCCTGACCGTGGAAGAAATCAGGATAGTGGAGGAATATCCCCTTCTCACTTATGTATTCTTCGCGGAAGGAGACGGCGAACTTCCGAAATGGCAGCAGTTGTTGACCAAGGATCAGGCAACCGCATTCAGGATCGAGAGCGTCACGGGAGATGAACTCGCCCTTTATCAGCACATGCTGAACGTGGTCGGTCGCCGGCTGCGCGACAATCCGAAAGCAAAGATCACTCTTACCGGCACGAACTCCGATATCGGTGTCGAAAGAGGCGCCATCGCCTTGTCCAGACAGCGCGCGGAAAGGGTTAAGAAGTATTTCACCGATATCTGGAGTATCGACGCGCGCAGAATCACAACGCGCTCACGGAACCTGCCGCAAGATCCATCCGCGGTCGACAAGCCCGAGGGCCAGGAGGAGAACCGGCGCGTTGAGATCACATCGGATGATCCCAATATCCTCTCACCGATCAGAAGAGACGAGACCGAGTACGCCGCCAACCTGAAATCCATCGATCTGATTCCGCTTCTGGATGCGCCGAACGGAGTCGAAAAATGGTCCCTGAGCGTCAAACAGGCCAACCGGTTGCTCTTCTCGAAGAACGGGGCGGGCACGCCTCCTCCGTCGGCATTGACATGGGATTTCGACGGTGATTTGTTCAAGAGCGACGATACGCCGGTACAGATCGCTCTGACCGTCCGAGACAGAAAGGCCCAAGAAAAAACCGCGGTGAAGATGTTCAGTGTCAGGGCGCTGACAAAAGAAAGAAAAAGAGAGGAACGCATCGGCGACTTCATACTGAACAGAAGCAAGCTCATCCTTTTCGATTTCGACAAAGCCGCTATTTCAACCAGAAACCGGAGCATCATTAACGAGGTTTCGCGTTTGATCAAGCCGACGTCACGTGTTGAAATCCTCGGTTACACGGACATACTCGGCGATCCGGAATACAATCTGCGTTTATCGCAGCAGCGAGCCGATGCAGTGAAGGCCCAATTCGGACCTCTGCTCAACAATGCGCGTGTGACGAGCAAAGGTCTCGGCAGCAGCCAATTGCTGTTCCCGAATGATACACCCGCCGGACGATTCTTCAGCCGCATGGTGATCGTGCTGATTGAAACCCCTATCGAATAGCGACACCAGACAAGCCAAGGCACAGGATCTACAATGATCGATTTCGAAGCAAGCACGGCACAAATTACGCCACGGATGACCGCACCCGCATCGGGCGCACAAACGGCGAATTATCCATTCTCCTCAAATGCGGCAGCGCGAAGGACGTCGGACGTCTCTTTGCCTTGTTCCAAGCGATTCAAATCAATAGCTTCTCAACGTCGGACTGAACTCCGATACTTTTCCTTTCATCAGCCGCGTGGTGGTTCCATGAAGCGTTTCTGCGCGTCCATAGTCGCATCCTTCCTCATCACATTTTTCGGGTCCGTTTGTGCAAATGCGCAAATCGGCGCCTGGTATAAGCAAACGGTTCCATTCGAGCACGGGACGCTCATGGACCTGCACATGTTCGACCTCCAAAACGGGGTGGCGGCCGGTTATCCCAATTTGAACGGCGACCTGTCCGGGATACTCATCACACAAAACGGCGGAGCTCAATGGAATCCGATACTCGTGCACGATTTCGATCCGCCGATCCCGAGTTGGGCCGTCTGGCGGGCCGTCTTCATGGTGGATCCCTGGACCATATACGTTGCCGGAGACAGCGCGCTTTGTTACGTCAGCTTCGACGGCGGCATCCACTGGCAGCAGGACACAATAACGGATGGCCAGAAGGGCTACCCGACCATCCGGGATCTTTACTTTCTTTCGGCAAATGAAGGTTACGCCGTCGGGGGAGACAGTTACATACATCAGCCTCCATACGGAAATCCGCCCGTCGAGCCGTTCGGTCCGGCCATATTCCGGAAACAGCCGGGAGGAAAATCCTGGATCGACGAATCCCCATCCCAATCGCTTCTCCCGTCCCGCCCGATACTGTACGGTATCGATCACAAGAACGGAGTATGGGCGGTTTGCGGTGAAGCCGCCGAGGTGATGATCAAATCAGGTTCGTCCTGGGCGCGCGCTGCAAACACGTCCAATCTCATGGACATTCTAAAGGATATTACGGTACTGAACGGTCAGGAGATCATTGTATCCGGAATAGCTTTCGGCGCGAACATGGCGCGCGGCTATATAACCTTGAATGGAGGCGTTCGCTGGTGGCCCTTCGGTCCGGCATCGCCCCCTTCGGGTGTAAACGCTTACCCGTCGAATCATTTCTTCTCGACCAATTACGGATGGCTCGGTAGTTCTCAATCCTATCTGGCAGTGACCACCAACATGGGCGGAACCTGGAAGCCTTTCCAGGTCTCCGGCGCCACCGGCTCCGGGCCTCTGCAGAGGATGGATTTCGTGGATTCGCTGAACGGTTGGGCTGTCGGCGGAGACACCGCCATCGGCAACCGCAGTTCGTGGATCATCCGCTACTCGGGAATGCCTCCGAAGCCCGATATTTCCCTTTCTCAAACATCGGTGGTGTTCCCGGAGATCCGTTGTGAACGCTCGATGGAAGCCACGGTGAGTCTGCGCAATACGGGATCAGGCGAACTTGTCATCACCAGCAGTGATATAGTCTTCTCCTCTCCGGAATACTCGCTTGTGAATGTTTCCTTCCCGATCAAGGTGCCTCCCAGCGGAGGCAAACAACTAACCATCCGATGGACCCCCGACAGGGCTTCGGTGGGACTCGTACAAGGTTCGATGGCCGTGTACAGCAATGACATCGAGCATCTGCCATGGCTGGTGACCCTGCAGGGATTCCGCAATTACGGTTCTGTCGATATTCCGTCGCTGCTCGAGATTTATCCCGGCGCTTGTGTCGGCGACAGCTCCAATTACACGGTTTACGCCAACAGCAGAGGGACGCTGCCGCCATCGTTCCTGCGCTTTGAGTTCGTGTCGGGAAATGACGAGTTCAGACTCGTGTCTCCCAAGCCCGGCGCGGTAGTATCCGGGTCGCTTCCTTTCAACTTTCGATTCCTGCCCAAACAGCCAGGCATTCGAAGCGGAGTATATCGCTTCATCTCAGGCAATGCCATGTGCCCCGACACTCTTCTCATCACGATGCAGGGTATGGGCGAATTCACACGCATCACGCCGGCCTTGACGCTGGTGGATTTCGGCAAACAGTGCATCAACACCGTGCGTGACACGGTTATCACACTGAAAAACACGGGCAACACCTACGCGATAATCGAACGCAGCGACCTGAAGAGCGGCCTCGATCTTTTCCCGCCAGTGTCGATGATGCCGATATTCCTCGCGCCGGACAGCATTGCCGCGTACAGAGTGCAATTCGCGCCCCAATTCACGGGGTCCTACACATCCGAATACCGGATCATTAGCAGCCCCTGCAAGGACACGGTTATTCTGACGTTCAAGGGTGAAGCCATCTCGACGGAAGTCACTTTCCAACCAAGGGCTTCCATTATTGTCGGTCCGACAATCGTCGGAAGGCAAGTATCACGGACCGTGAAACTGCAGAACACCGGAAAGACACCGGCGGAGATCACGCTGCTTCAGCTTTCGCCTCCTCATCCCGATCTGAACCTACGAAATCTTCCCCCATTGCCTATGATGATGCTGCCCAATTCGACACTGGAAATCGTCATCGAATACAACCCAAAAAATCTCGGCACCGTGGAAACGAAACTCGTGGCTGCCTGGAGCATGGTCTGCACTGACACCGCGTCCCTGGATGTCATCGCCCCCTGCCTGCCGAACCCGCATATCGACCCGCCCGTTGCGATGGATTTGGGACTTCAGGAATGCCCGTCCCCGATCCGTTCAACACTATGGATTCGCAACCGGGGCAACGGACCGCTCGTATTCGTCAGTTCATCTCTATCCGGACCGGATGCCGCGCATTTCCGCCTAATATCGCCGACACCGGAAGATACCGTCAAAGCGAAAGACTCGATCCGGCTTATCGTGGAATATACCCGTGCCAACGAGGGCGTCAGCGTGGCGTCGCTCTACCTCAATCATAACGACCACGAGCGAATGCCGACCCTCATCGGACTCACGGGCAGGCGGACGGTGATGGAATTCGTCGTCGAGGGCGATTCAGCGACGCAATTTTTCACTCGGCTGTTCGTGCCTCAGAGCAGAACCTTCACCGTGCGCAATCCCGGCGTCCGTCCGGTCAGGATTTCGGACATATCAGTCATTAAATCCGGCGCCGTTTTTTCGGTCAGGTATTCCGCGACATTGCCGGCTGCCATTCCGCCTGGTGGATCGATCGAATTCGACGTGGTCTTCACCCCGAACGCCCGCGGGCCTTACCAGGCGGCGGTGCAGGTGACAAGCACGCCGTGCAACACTTCGACGCTGCTCGGTCTTTCAGGCCTCGGGGATACTGACGGGCTCAGCATCGACAAGGGCGATATCGACTTCATGCTGGATCCATGCTCTTTCCATGCATCCTGCGACACGCTGCGGCTCAGCAACCAGGGCACGGAATCCGTAACCGTACTTGGATTGCAGATCACCCAACCGGCTTCGGTTTTTTCGATTTCATCCGCTCCAGCTACTCCCTTCCAAGTGGATCCCGGCCGTGATGTGAACGTGATTATCTGCGCGGATCCGTCCCATTTCGGAGCAAGTGCGGGAACTCTGCAAATCAGCAGCAACGATCCGATGTACCCGACATTGAACATCGCGCTGACGTCAAGGCGGGATTCTTCAAACATAACCGTTTCCGAAAGCTCGATAGACTTCGGACGCATGACACGCTGCTCTTCGGGTTTCAGCCGCAGCGTTACCGTGACGAACAACGGCTTCCTGCCCGAGATCGTGTCGACCTCGCTGTCGGCGGGCGGAGCGGGCTTCTCCTCGGACGGCGGCGCCGACATAACACTTCTTCCCGGCCGCTCCTTCTCTTTCACCGTCACCTTCGACCGTCCTTCTTTCAACATTTTCAACGACACGTTGATAGTGAGCACGGTCCGCTGCTCGCGATTCATCAGAATACCTCTCGGCGGCGAATGGATCGACCAGAAGTATATCGCAGCTCCGAGACCTCTCGCATTTCCTTCGGTGAACATCGGCTCGACCTCGACCCGATCACTGAACTTGCAGAACGCGGGAGGTTTCGACGCGCAAATCTCCTCCATTAAAGTGCTGCCCGCTGGAGAATTCACGGCAACGCCCGGTTATCCGACGTTCATCGCCGCCGGCACGTCCGCAAGCATTCAATTCCGCTTCGCTCCCAACTCGGAGGGAGCAAGGTCGGCCACAGCATGCATCATCTTCGACCAGCCTTGCCGCGACACGATCTGTGTGGAATTGACCGGCACGGGCGTGCGCGGACGTCTCGTGCTGTCCTCCGCGCTCATGTCGTTCGGCACGTTGGCCCAGTGCCGGCAGCTGACGCTGGAAGATACATTGTCGAATACCGGAACAGGACCTGTCACGCTGTTGTCGTCGGTCATAACCGGCTCCGGCGCCGCCGCCTTCACGAACCTCACACCCGTCACAGGCGCGGAAGTGCTTCCTCCTGGAGGGAACCGTGTCTTCAGAGTGCAATTCAACGGCGCGAGCGCTCCTTCCGACGGGCCTGTAGACGCCCTCCTGAGCGTTGCGACAGATGATCCGGTGCAAAACGTCGTCGACGTGCCGCTGGAAGGCGTCCGCGAAACCCTCATACCGGATGTCGGGACGAGCATTTCATTCGGCGCCATCGAAAGGGCGCAACCGGCTCAGCGAACGATCACTCTGCGTAACAACGGCAGCGCCCGCCTCTGCTACACCTCGAATCGCATGCATCCGGACATCACCTGGACGCCCGGGCTCCCGCTTTGCATCGAACCCGGCAATTCGGCCGATATCACGGTGATCACAACACCTTCCACGGCGGGACTTCTTGTTGAAACCCTCGCGCTGTTCACCGATTCTCCCTGCGTCGACTCCACGCTCATAAGGATCGACGCGAACGTCCAACAGGGCGCCGTCACGATTGCCGCCACCCACGATTTCGGATCCGGTCCGTACTGCGGTCAGCGTTTTGTTACGCTGCGTGTCGACAACAGCTATCTGGTCGATGCAACACTGAATTCAGCGGCAATCTCGGGACCCGACGCTGCCTTCTTTACCGTAACAGCGCCGCCGAGTTTTCCGCAGACCATCCCTGCCGGCGGTTCGATCATTATACGGACGGCGTTCCAGGGACTGAACCTCGATCGCCTCTATACGGCTACGTTGAATACCACATACACTGTTTTCGGCCAACCGATGTCCCGTGTCACGCAACTCAGCGCGGAGACAAACGGCATTTCTGTGGCGACAACTCCTGTCGCTTTCGGAATCGCATACATCGGGCAAGCTCCAGTCGCGGCTTCGACCGTCGCGCGCAACTCTTCCGCGATGGAAATCCAAATCGACTCCATCCAATCAAGTTCGCCCGATATCAGCGTAACCGGCGTCGTACCGCCGCTCCCCGCGCTGCTTCAGCCAGGGCAGGAGTTGACTGTACAGCTCTTGTTCTCCCCATCCAGGGAAACAAGCTACAATGAAACCCTGACACTAATATCACACTCTCCGTGTCCGGCCGAGAAAGCCACGATACAGATGACGGGAAACGGCGTGCAACAGCACGCGGTATCGGCCTCGCTGTCGATCGGAGCCCTCTCAGGTAAACCGTATGATAAAATCCTGATTCCCGTTCTGGTCGACAAGGACCTGGGCAACGCGCAGGTCACATCGTGGAGCGGATCGCTGAGTTTCAACAGGTCGATGCTGTACCCGTTGCGGCCGGTAACGGAGGGCACGCTTTCGAGCGGAATGAGCGTTTCCATGCAATACGAACACGAGGAAGGCCGGGTGCAACTCGTGGCGAACGCCGGTTCTGTAGGCGCCGGACAGAACGCCCTCATCTTCCTGGAATGTCTCGTCCTCCTGGGCAATGACATACAGACGCCTGTTACAATTTCCGACGATTTCGGTTTCGGCAACGGTTACGCGACAGTTCTCCAAAGAACCGGCGGCGTGTTCACACTCTCCGGATGGTGCTACTCAAACGGGCGTCTCGTCGAGGATCTCGGTTTCAATTCATTGATGCAGAACAGGCCAAATCCGGTTTCGCTCGAGTCGTCCTCCCGGACGACAATCGCCTGGTCGGTAGCGGACGACGGACCCGCGGAAATAGTCCTGCATGATGCAACCGGTAGAAGGATGCGGACGATATTCAGCGGGACCGCCTCCAGAGGGACTCATGAGACAACGGTCGACGTGAGCGGCCTGCCTATCGGAGTCTATTACTATACGCTGACGGCAAACGGATTCCAGGCGGCGCGTTCATTGATTCTGACGCGTTGACCGGTTTCGCAAATCATCTTATTAAGGCGGATTTCTTTCCGCCTTTTTTTTTCCGCCGGAGAGCCCGCCGGAACGCCTGCCGGCGTTCGCCCCTTTGACCACGAAAACGCATTCACGGCGCGCGCGGTCAGATTCAAAGAAGCGGGCGATGTCGTCGAGCGTACCACGCAGAAGCAACTCCTCAGGAGTCGTCATATCACAGGCGGCAAATGCCCCGCGATGCGCGCCTAGCACATCGCGCAGGTCTTCACTCAACCGGCGAAGCCGGTACGGGGCTTCGAGGAATACCATGACGAATCGGAAAGTCCTCAGGTCTCTCAGTTCAATCCTCCGGCGCTGGTTGTTGGGCGAGAGGAAGCCATAGTATAAAAATCGTGCGACATCGAATCCGCTGAGGGCCAACGCGGCGGTCACCGAACTGGGACCCGGCACGGCGGAAATGCGAATTCCACGGTCGACGGCTTTTCGCAGGAGCACGGCGCCGGGATCCGCTATCACAGGCATCCCGCAATCCGGGATCAGAGCAACCGTGCGGCCTTTGCTCAACGCCTCGAGCAACTCCTCCGACGCTTCCTTCTCCGTATGCTCGTTGACGGATATCAGAGGCCGGTCGATGCCGCATGCGCGCAGAATCCGCCGGCCCTGCCTGGGTTCCTCGCAGGCCAGTATGTCGGACGTCATAAGCACCTCCACGGCGCGCCGGGAAATGTCGCCCGGATTCCCGATGTGCACACCGACCAGGAACAAGACACCCTTTTTCCCGCTCTCCGACCGAGTCGTCAACCAGGCTCTCCCCACGATGGCTTCAATTCACCGCCGGAACGTGATCGAAGAATCGCTTCCGCAAGAAGAAGATCGGCGGCGGTCGTGATTTTCAGGTTCAGCGGATTACCAGGCACGAGCGCCACAGGTTTGCCTATTCTCTCGAGAAGCTGCGAGTCGTCCGTACCGTAAAATCCGTCCTCGGCGGCTTTTGCGAAGGCCTGTCGCCACGCCCCGGCCGTAGCCCCTTGAGGCGTCTGAGCCAGCCAGATAGTATCGCGATCGATAGTCCTGCATACCGCGCCCCCGGCGCCAATTTTGATGGTGTCGCGCGCACGCGTGGCTAGGATCGCAGCGCCGAATATCTGCACCGCTTTTACCACGGCTCTGACATCGGAAACCGCCAGGCAAGGTCTGGCCGCGTCGTGAATCAGGACTATCGTGTCATCCGGTCCGCATTCCGTCAGAGTATTGGCGACGGAATCCTGACGTTCCGTGCCTCCGTCAACTATGTGCAGGCTTTTATGCAGAGGATGCCCGAACAGCGTTTCACGGATACGACTCCGGTTGTCGGTCGCCACGACGATGCCGGCGCATTCCGGCATTGAATCGAATAACGCCAAGGTATGCGCGAGCGTCGGTTTGCCCGCTATCTCGACGTATTGTTTCGGTTTTTCGGCGCCGAAACGCCTCCCGGCGCCGGCCGAAGGCAAGCATACAACAAATTCTCCCGATCTCATTTTCCGGACCCGGCGAGCCGTTTATACGCCGATATCATGATCATCGACTCCGGTGGAAGACGCGTCATGCGGAGCATCCCGGCCTGCGCCGTCAAATTATCAACATGGAGTCGCCGTAGCTGTACATGCGGTACTTATCCTTGATCGCCCTTTTATAGGCTTTCATCGTCAAATCGTATCCCGCGAAAGCCGACACAAGCATCAGGAGCGTGGATTTAGGCATATGAAAATTTGTGATAAGCTTGTCCGTTATCTTAAAATCATACGGAGGATAGATGAATTTATCCGTCCATGTCCGCGCGGGCGAAAGCTTGCGCATAGTGGTCACACTGGATTCCAGAGCGCGTACCGTGCTTGTGCCGCACACAATAATGCTTTTCTTGGCATCCTTCGCATGATTCACCGTGAGACACGCCGAGGGGGGTATTTCAAAGTACTCGGAATCCATCTTGTGCTTTGTAAGGTCCTCGACCTCGACCGGGCGGAACGTGCCCTGTCCGATGTGCAGCAGGACGGATGTTACGACGACGCCCTTTTTCTTCAGTTTGCCCAGAAGGGGTTTAGTGAAATGGAGTCCGGCTGTCGGCGCCGCGACGGCCCCTATTGCCCTGGCAAAAACCGTCTGATACCAATCCTTGTCTTCTTCCTCGGCTTCACGCTTGATGTAAGGCGGCAAAGGCGTCTGCCCGACCGCATCTATCAACTTGTAGAAATCACCGTCGTAATTGAAACGGACGGTGCGACCCCGCGATGTCGTATTGTCGATAACCTCGCACATGAGATCGTCGGAAAAATAGATCTTGTTGCCGATGCGGACTTTGCGGGCGGGATCGACTATGACATCCCAAAGGTGCTCTGTCTTGCTCAATTCGCGAAGCAGGAAGACTTCGATTTTCGCATTTGTTTTCTCTTTTCGTCCGATCAATCGCGCAGGAAAAACCTTGGTATCGTTGAGAACGAGGCAATCGCCTTTTCGGAAGTACTCGTGGATGTCGGAGAATGCGCGATGCTCGATGTCGCCTGTCGATCTGTGAAGCACCATCATTCGCGCGGAATCGCGCGGTTCAGCCGGGTATTTCGCGATGAGCGCCTTGACTACCTGATAGTCAAAATCGGATAATTTCATACAACGGTACCTTATATGCTTTCATGTGATATGGTCTGTGGAATCGACCGATTCCCGAGCAAGGAATCCGAAATCTTCGTTCCGATGTGTTTCCGAAAATCCACGCCGATCCCCGACTCTGCTGCAGGCGGTGCCGCGTGTTTGATTTGAAGAAATGTAGAAAATGTTTTATGCAGTATTATTCCACTTTACGAAATATTTACAAAAATACAAAAATCCGGCGGGGGTGTCAACGTATTTTTACTGGCGAACCGATGGCAACACAAATAACCTTGAAATATGCTCGAAAAGGCCAATTATCATCTAATAAACATCGAAATTATCACTTCTTCCTTGCCCGTAGCGTAGCTTATTCGTAGCTTTGTCGGTAACTGACGTAATTTCTTCCTTCCGCAATCCCTCCCACAGCGCCTTCCTCATGCAGGAGCCCTAACATGCCTAAAACACATCACGTCCTGGTTATCAATCCCGGTTCCACATCAACGAAAATCGCTGTTTTCCGCGACGAGAAGGTATACAAACAGCTCGATGTCAAGCACCCGCCGCCGTCAGGACCGATATGGGGAGAATTCGAGAATCGGCTCGGGAACATCAGAACAGGTTTCGACGCATTGTCGATTAAAGCGCCCATGGATGCCGTGGCAGGCCGCGGCGGCCTGCTGAAACCTCTGCAGGGCGGGACGTATCTGGTCAACGAGGCCATGTTGAAGGACGCGCGCGCGAACCTGCAAGGTGAACACGCTGCAAACCTCGGATGCGCCTTTGCGAATGCCCTGGCCAGGGAGTGGAACATACCCGCCTACATCGTCGATCCGATATGCGTGGATGAATTCGAACCGATCGCCCGATATTCGGGCCTCCCCGGGATCAATCGCAAAGCGCTCGCGCATACTTTGAACATGCACGCCGTCGCCCGCGCCGCCGCAGAGAAACTGGATATTCCCTATACAAAAAGCTCCTTCGTCGTCGCTCACCTGGGCGGAGGCATCTCAATAGCGCCGCTGCTCGGCGGCCGCATTATCGACGTGAACGACGCCTCCAGCAACGGCCCGTTCAGCCCGGACAGAACAGGAACGCTTCCGCTTCAACCCTTCATCAAACTCTGCTTCTCGGGCAAATACACCGAGGCGGAGATGAAAAAGCTGGTCATGGGGAAGGGTGGACTGGTCGCTTATCTCGGCACGAACGATCTTATGGAAATAGAACGCCGCATCGCCGGAGGAGACGAATTCGCTGCGGAAGTCGTTCAAGCGATGTGTTACCAGATCGCAAAGGAAATCGGCGCTATGTCTGCGGTTCTTTCCGGAAAAGTGAACGCGGTCATCCTGACCGGCGGACTCTCGCGCTCCAAACTCGTGAGAGCGTATGTTACCAAAAGGGTGTCCTGGATTGCGCCTGTATTGAATTACGCCGGCGAGCATGAAATGCTGGCCCTGGCGCAGGGGACATTGAGAGTTCTGCGCAATCAGGAAAAACCTCTCGCTTACTGACATCGGCAGACAGATAATTCCATTTTCCAGACACAAACATCGTTAAACACCGCCATGAATGCCAACACTCCGTACGATGCGGCGACAATCCTCGCCCTTTGCGCAAAGGCTTGCGGCGCCTCCTGCGCTGTCACCGATGCTCATGAAACTCTGATCAGAGTCCTGACAGCCGCGAAGGCAACGGAAGGTCTGACCGTAATAACGGCGAAAAACGACGCGGAATGTCTTGACGCGGCCGTCGGGCTGTCCGCGCGCGGAGAACGAGCGCTCGCTGTAGCGGGACGGCAGGCGATCGGAAATCTCACCGAAATGATGTTCTCATCGCGAGGTGTTTTGCCTCGCGCCGGTCTCGTCGTCGCTCATTTCGACATGCCGGACACCGGCGCTTCTTTTGCGCCCGACATGAGACCGTCACTGCGTTCCGCCGGTCTGCCTGTGCTCTGTCCAACTCATCCGGAAGAAATTCCAGGCTTCCTCGATGCGTGTTTCACCCTCAGTGAAAAGCACACGCTCCCCGTGGTCCTGTGCTTGGGAAGCGACATCATATGCTCGACAGCCGAGACGGAATTCTCCATTCCTCCCGCGCCGGCGCGGAGCGAGCCCGCCGCGCAGAATGAGATGAGCGAGCGTGACCGCCGCCTTCATGTGAGCCGCGCTCTCGCGGCAATCGAAAATCACGGCTGCCTTGCGCTGGACATCAACCGGCTCGAAGCGTTATCCGGGGATGTCGGAATCATTGCCGCCGGCGACGCGTATCTCACTGCCAAATCCGTTTTACCTGACGCATCCTTCCTCCGACTGGGAATGCTCAATCCGCTTCCCCGGAAATTGATCGCTTACTTCGCAAGCCTGGTCAAGCGCCTTTACGTAATCGAGGATGGAGAGCCGTATATCGAGGAGCAGCTGCGCTCATGCTGTATCGCCGTAACAGGCGCCGAGGCCTTTCCACGCCCCGCCGGCCTCACGGCTCACGTGGTCGCCGAAGGTCTTCAAAAGGAAGTCGGCGTGGTAACGGGTGAGACTGCCCGTTATGAGGCTCCGGCCCGATTCGCGGCGCCGGTCGAGCCGACACCCAAGGGCATACGCAACTTCGAGGAAATGCTCGTATCGGTCAGGGCGTTACCACCCCGCAGAGTGTGCATTGCCGGCGCCGAGAACGCCGCGGCGCTGCACGCGGGCATCGAATGCGTGGAACTTGGACTCGGTGCGCCGGTTTTTGTCGGCAATTCCGATTTCATAAAGGAAACCGCTTCGAAACAATACCCTGATTTCAAGATAGACGACTACGAGATCATCGATTCGCGTAATGAACAATCCACTGCAGAAAAAGCGGTGTCGGTGGTCCGTGAAGGCCACGCCGACATTCTTCTGAAGGGTGGCGTAAACACGCCGGTTCTGATGCGGGCCGTTTTGAACGGCAAAACAGGATTGCGCGCAGGATCCCTGCTGAGCGATACGTTCGTGTTCGAGTATCCTGATGAAGACGGTGTGCGTCTGGTGATGATCACAGACGGGGGCGTCAACCTGCTGCCCAACATCCGGCAGAAAATTGAGATCCTCCGGAATTCCGTCATCGTGGCTCATTCACTCGGCAACAAGCTCCCGCGCGTCGCGATGCTGGCCGCCTCCGAAACCGTGAATCCGGCTGCGCCCTCCACGATGGATGCCGCGGCAATCATGCAGATGAACCGGGCGGGGCTTATTCCCGGCTGCGTTGTGGAGGGGCCGATCGCGCTCGACGTGGCGGTGAGCAGAAAGGCCACCGCGATCAAGGGGACCGATTCACCCGTCGCCGGACAGGCGGATATACTCGTTGCGGCGAATATCGACACGGCAAACGCTCTGGCAAAAAGCACGACGTATTTTGCGGGATACCGTTTGTCCCACATAATCGTCGGCGGAACCGCGCCCATTCTTATTGCGTCACGATCGGACACCTCCGATGCCAAGCTCCTCTCCATCGCCCTCGGAAGCCTGATGGCGAAGCACTTCGAGGAATTGCGGTCGGGAAAAGACTCCTGACGAAGCAAGGTGGACAGGTCGCAGCAATGCATGATGAGCCGCCGTTCGCTGCATCTGTTCGCGTCAGGACGCATGCCGCGGCATCGAGCGCGGACTCGTTCACTCTCCTCCACCGTCACGGCGAATCAAGGAGTTTCCTTGGCGGCATACAAACCTTGTGCTGTTTGCTCATGCTCGCCGGCCTCACGGGGAAAGTCTCGCAGGCGCAGGATATCCGGATCAGCGGCGTCATATTCGACGCGGCGACGAACGACCCGCTCCCTTTCGCGACCGTAAGGATTATGGAAGGCGCACGCGGCACCACGGCCGACCGCCAGGGCGGTTTCACACTCCCGGCGCCGCCGGGCAGCTTGACGCTAATCGCGGGTCACATCGGTTACTCCTCTCAGGAGATGAAAATCAACGCCTCGGAAAACGTCGGCGGACTTCGTTTCTTTCTCCAGCGCGGGCAGATAGAGCTGCCGGAGGTAGTCGTGACTCCGAGCGACAACCCCGCCCTCGACATCATCCGCCGGGCGATCGAGGCCAAGGTCGAACGCGCGGACCGCCTCGAGAACTACAGATTCTCCTCCCACTCGAAGGCCGTTGTCGCTATCGACGCCTTGACGGGCGCTGATATCTCCATCAGAACCCGCCGCGGCCGTGGAAGCATCAACCTTCCGGCAGACACTTCCTCGGCGGACTCGAGCGCTTCCGTCATCATACTCGAGACTCTGACCGACGCCGCCTGGGCCAAGCCGAACCGTTACAAGGAAACCATAAGGGCGCGCAAGCAGACCGCGCAGATCCCAGCGCAGGCGAACCTGCTGTTAAGCTCATTTTTCATCGTCGACCTCTCCGCCGATCTCCTGAAAATGACGGGGAAGAACATTGTAGGTCCGATATCGGAGGCGGGGCTCCGTAATTACGACTACACTCTCACCGGCGTCGCGTCACTGGAAGGAGAACGAGTTCACAGAATCGAGATACGCCCCGCCTCGGAATACGACCCGCTTTTCAACGGAACCATATACATAGCCGACGGAAGCTTCGCCCTTGCGATGGCCGATCTGAGACTCAACAGGGCGGCCCTGCCGGCGTTTACCGACAGCATCCGAATCCGGCAGCACTTTCGACTATTCGGCGAAGAGTTCTGGATGCCTGCGGACGTAATCGTCGACGGAGGCATCTCCGTGACTTCGATAATCCAGCTGCGTATGCACTTCGAAGCGTTTTCCGTACTGCAGGATTACGTCATTAACGACACGATCGACGACGCGTTCTTCGACAGGACGCGCATCAAGGTGTTGAAGGAGGCCGACGAACGCGATTCGCTGTTTTGGGTGAGAAACGCCAGGATTCTCGAGCGCAGCGAGGAAGCGGAGGCCTATAGAATCGCGGACAGTCTGCAAACCGTGTGGGAAGAGAACCGCAACACCTGGACTATCGGTTCGGCCATTACAGGACACACGTTTTCATTCGGAGATGCGCAGTGGAGCATACCCGGCATTATGAGCCTGTACCGCTTCAACCGTGTGGACGGGCATGTTTTGGAATTCGGAGTATCCGCCCGCAATGCCCTGCCGTTGCTGGACAGGGCGGGCCTCTCACTGGGATACGGTTTCGCGAGCCGGAGCTGGAACGGAGAGTTGGATCTGACGGCGCGCCCGAGTGGGGACTTGAGACTGTCGGCCTCCGCATTCGATGCATCATACCACATCGAGAGGATGCCTGAGCGCCTCGGCAATATGGGCACGACGCTCTCCAATCTTCTGTACAAGTATGATGACAAGGACTATCATCGCGAGCGCGGTATAAAAACCGCCGTGAGTTACGATTTTCTAAAGCTGTTCCCTCTTACTTTCAGGGGAGGATTGACGTTGTTCCGCAGTCAATCCCGGAACACGGATTGGAGCATTTTCCGCAGATCCTGGCCGGCCCGGGATAATCCGGCGATCAATGACGGAAAGATTTTCGAAATCGGGATTCAGTTTTCCTTCGACAACAGGGATTTCATCGACAATGCCGGAGAAATCACACGTTTCGGCCGCAGAAATCATGTGCCCGTGTTTTCCATTGACTTCCACCGTGCCGACATCGCGGAATCAGTGTGGGACTTCATAACAGGAGGATTCATGATGAACGGGTCCTTCGAGCTCGGCCGCCTGGGCAGAACGGCGTACCGGCTGTCGGCTTTCGACTCGCGGGGCAAATTGCCGAGGCAACGCTTGTTTTTCATGTCCGGCAGCATTTCATATCTGGCGGCTTCCTGGCAATTCCGCACCGCGACGCCGAGAGAGTTCGGAGGCGACCGCATAGCGACCTTGTTCCTGGAACATGACTTCGACGACCAGATCTTCCGATGGCTGCATCTTCCGTTGCTGGAAGGAAGCGGTTTCGGCTTGAGGATGTTCGCCGGGATTTCATGGTCGGACATGACCGCAGAGACACGCAGCCTGCAGTCCGTTCCTCCAGGCACGGCCAAGGTTCCATTCGTGGAAGCCGGTTTCGGAATTGATCGAATACTGCTGCTTTTCAGACTGGACCTGGCGTGGCGGCTTAATCATTACCGCGAAGGATCGAATTTTTTCATCGGATTTTCAAGTCCGATAAACTTCTGACTTCGACTCCCGGAACCTGCGCATGCAGGCGTTTGGAGGAATGCCATCCAGGCCGTCCAAGCGCGCCGGCCCGTTCGAGTAGGCCGCGCACCGTCGGATCAGGGACGTCGCAGGCTCTTGAATTTGCCTTCCTTGAAGCCGCGACGCACCCGCAGCAATCCCTTTATGTCGTCCATCGCCGTCCGGAATATTTTCACCCGCGTATCCAGATCTTCTATCCATTTGACCGGGACATCGAATATTTTGTATCCGCACTTCTCGCCGATGATCAGGAGCTCGGAATCGAAAAACCAGACGTTGTCTTCGATGGACGGCAACAGAGCGTCGATCACCTCGCGCGTGACCGCCTTGAAACCGCATTGCGCATCAGAAAAGCGTGTCCTGAACAACGCCTTGACCATGAGATTGTAGCTGCGCGAGATAATCTCCCTTTTGATGCTTCGTTGAGTGTTCGCGCCCTGCATGAGTCGGGATCCGGTTCCAATGTCGTATCCGCGTTTCGCCAAGGCCTCGATCATCGGTGGAAAGGAAGCCAGGTTCGTCGAAAGGTCCACATCCATGTAGCTGCAGATGTCCGCCCCCGACCGGGTCCAGGATTTTTTCAGCGCCCTGCCGCGTCCCTTCTGTTCGAGTCGAAGATAGCTGACGCGTCGATGGGATTCGACCAACCCGCGGGAAACTTCCGGGGTTTTGTCGATCGACGCATTATCGGCGATTTCAATAGTCCAGTCATATTCCTGCATTTCATTCGAAAGGAAGGCGTGTAGCGCCGGAATGCTGACAGGCAGGGCTTTTTCTTCGTTGTAAACAGGGATGGTGACGAGAAGTTTCATGGACATTGTGTCTGTGTTCGTGTGTCGGTAAAGGTAGCCAGTGAGGAAAGCAAAAGCAAAGACGTCCCGAATTCAGAGGACTAAAGCGTCCAGAGTTTTGACCATCACGCGGGAAGCGTCCATGCAGGTTCTCGCTCCGATTGGAAGGGTATATTTCGGGCTTACATGGCCGAATGGAAGGCCGGCGAGCACGGGCGCCCGCAGAGGAAGCATGTACTCCGAAAGCACCTCGCCAAGCTCCCTGTCCGGACTGTCGGCCGGAATACAGGTGAATGCGCCGAGCAGAACGCCTGCCGCTTTCTTCAGAACGCCGGCATGGCGAAGCTGTGAAAGCATGCGATCAATGCGGTATATATTTTCTCCCGTGTCCTCCAGGGCGAGTATACAGCCACGCCAGTCCGGCTCGTATACAGTGCCCAACAGCGACGCCAGAACGGCCAGATTTCCGCCAATCAGCCGCCCTTCCGCCATGCCCTTGTTGATGATGACTTTGAACGATCTTCCATTCCCGAACAATCGGAGTCCCGGGCGCCGCGCCGAAAGGCAGTCAAAAAGACTCTTTCGCGATACTGCATCCTTTGGATTCCACAGATCGGACGCCACCATCGGTCCGGAAAAAGTGGGAAGGCGGGCTTTGGTCCACAACGAAAGCAGCAAAGCGGTGACATCGCTGTAACCGACCAGGATTTTCGGGCGCTTCCTCATTGCTGAATAGTCCAGCATGTGAAGGATACGGCCCGAGCCGAAGCCGCCTCGGGCGCAGAAAATCGCCGCCACGTCGGGCGATCTGAACATCGCATTGATGTCCTCCGCCCTCTCCTCGTCCGATGCCGCGAGATATCCCTTCGTCGGGCCGAACAGACTGCGTCCCTGAAGCACGCGGTAGCCGAGTTTCTCGAGCTG
Source organism: uncultured Chromatiales bacterium (assembly GCA_964388275.1). Classification (GTDB taxonomy): domain Bacteria; phylum Bacteroidota; class Ignavibacteria; order SZUA-365; family SZUA-365; genus JARYLZ01. The sequence goes on along the minus strand of CAYLZD010000022.1, from coordinate 55,470 downwards.
TTCAATGCCCATAGCAAGTTTATCGGGCGCCGGCACCGGGCTCGCGGGGGCGATAACGCCGATCGTCGCCCCCTTTTGCAAGTGGAGCGGTATGAGGGGTGCCCGGGTTGCGGTCATGTTCAGGAGATAAGTCCCATGCGTTCCAGGACAGATCTTATTTTCTCTTTTGCAACCTCGGAAACCGGAGTCAACGGCAGGCGATAATTCTCCTCGATAAGCCCCATCAAAGACATTGCCGCCTTAACCGGAAGGGGATTGGACTCGATAAAATTGATTTCCATCAGGTCCAGCAGTCGATAATGAAGCCGACGGGCTGTCCTGAAATCGCCTGCAAGGGCTGCGCTGACCAGATCGGCGAAATCCTTCGGAGTTTCGTTGGCTATCGTGGAAATCACTCCGTCAGCCCCGGCTGAGATCAACGGCAAGGTCAGGTTGTCGTCGCCCGAGAGCACGCTGAATGATGACGGCCGCTGCGCGATTATCCGCATGATCTGCGAGACGTTCCCGGATGCCTCTTTCGTTGCGACAATGTTTGGAAGACAGGCAATTCGAAGCTGAGTCTCGGCGCTCATGTTGCAGCCGGTTCTTCCGGGTACATTGTATATGACTATCGGAAGATCCACCGATTCGGCCACCGCTTCGTAATGCCTGAACAAGCCCTCTTGCGACGGTTTGTTGTAGTACGGCGCCACCACCAGCACGGCATCGGCTCCGCAATCGCGCGCTATACGGGCGTTCTCTATCGTCTTTGCCGTCGAATTCGAACCCGCGCCGGCGACGACCACGGCCCGTCCAGCGGCTTTCCCGACCACCGCGGCAACAACCGATCGATACTCGCCGGGATCCAGCGTCACGGCCTCGCCGGTGGTACCGCAGGGCACGAGCATGTTGACTCCAGCATTGATCTGCCTTTCCGCCAGATATTCCACGGCTTCCATATTCACTCTGCCGTCATCGAGAAAAGGCGTAACCAGGGCGGTCCCTGTTCCTCTGAAGCGATTAGATTCCATCAAGTACATCCTCGAATGTGTAAATGCCTTTCCTTCCGTGTATCCAAGAAGCGGCGAGCAGAGCGCCTTCAGCGAAACCGGCGCGGCTCCGGGCTCTGTGCGTCAATTCAATGGCATCGGATACCCCGTCGAACACGACAGTGTGGGTTCCCGGCGCCGTGCCGACCCTGGATGAAGCGATCAGCAGTTCGTTCGGTTTCAGGCCGTCGGGCGGCGGTTCGGATTTTATTGCGTCCTTGCGGCTGGACTTGCGAATAATCGTTGATGCTATCATCAGGGCAGTGCCGCTCGGAGCGTCCTTTTTTGCCGCATGATGCGTCTCTTCAATGCCGCAATCATATTGTGTATATGGATCGAACAGGCCCGCCGCGGCGGAGATTATTCGATTGAACAGATGCACACCGATCGAAAAATTGCGTGCGTACACCAGGCCTACTCCCGCGGAATGAATCTTATCAGCGACTTCTTCGAGCCGCTCATACCAGCCGGTTGTCCCGACAACTATATCCTTCCCGGCTTCCGCGCAAGCCTTGATGTTAGATACCGCCTGATCAGGGGAGGTGAATTCCAGACAAACCTCCGCATCGCTGAGCACAACCGGATTTATTTCAGCGGCGCAACCGTCCTTGCCGGGATCCACAAAGGCCGCTATCCTCAGCCCGCTTTCCTCCGCGAGCTTGGTTATTTCCCTTCCCATTTTTCCGCATCCGATCAGAGCTATCGCGGGCGGTTTTCGGATTTTCATATTCATTCCTTCAGCAGTCTCCGATATAGAACCGAGTACAACTCAATTGCCGCGAAGATCTGCCGGATTTCAATCCGCTCTTCCATGGTGTGCGCGTCGTGAATGGATCCCGGCCCGATCAGCAGCGGCGTTCCAATCGCGCGAAGGTATGGTATATCGGTTCCGAACGACACCGGCACGCTGTCATACCCTCGCGGTACGTGCATCCTTTGCGGTTCATTCTCCGCCCTCATCTCCACATCGCAGCGTCCGTTTATAATTCGAAGCGCTTGCTCTTTGCGCTTTTCTAGCGAATCCACAATCCTGTGCACGACGAACGCTTCCGCTTCCTCCGCAAGCACGTTCGGCGCCGTTCCGCCGGACATTTTTCCGACATTGGTGGAAGCGCATCCGATGTCGTCATCGCAGCCCCAATCCGCATTCAAAATATCATTCAGGACGGGCAGAAGTGAGTGAAGCGCCGACGATCCCAACTCGGGGTATCCGGAATGACATGACTTTCCGCATGATCTCAATCTATACGAAAGAACACCTTTATGCGCTCGAGCCATTGTATTTTCCGTCGGCTCGCCCACAATGATGTATTTCGCGCTTTTCCCGGATGCCGCCGCTGATTTCGCGCCGATACTGTCTGTTTCCTCGCCCACCACGAAAAGGAATGAAGGAGTCACGCCCTCCCTGCCGAGTCTCTCACCTGCCGCAAGCATACAGGCAATGATGCCTTTTGTATCGCATGCGCCTCTTCCATGAATGTGCGTGGAATCGATCCTTGCGCTGAAATGAGGCGGCACCGTGTCGATGTGCGTGCAGAACGCAGCTGTAACACGCGACTGCCAATTCACGAATACATTCCAGCGATTCTCTTCGATACGCTGGCGTTCCACGGACCACCCTGCCGCAATACAGATATTTTCGAGCAATTCAGCGACTTCGTTCTCCGTTCCCGTGACCGAGGGCACGTCAACGAGTCTGGCGGTCAGCTCAATAGGATTCATTTATAAATCTACGGTTAAGAGGAATAAAAAAGAAGACGCCCCGCTTTTGCGGGGCGTCTTCCGACTTCGGCGTTGCCGCCTTGGTTCTAGAAGGGTTTTACTTCAACAGCGTCATCTTGCGAGTCTGCGTGAAGTCGCCTGCAACGATCTTGATGATGTAGTTGCCCGAAGGCACCTGCTGACCGAGATCATTGCTGGCATCCCATGTCACCCGGTACGTGCCGGCTTCCTTGGCTTCGTTGACGAGCGTCTTCACAGGCGTGCCGAGGAGGTCATAGACCACCAGGGAGACCGGCGTCGACACAGGCAGCGAGAAGGAAATCGTCGTTGTCGGATTGAATGGGTTGGGATAGTTCTGGCCGAGTTCGAAGGACTTCGGAACATCAGCATTTGCGACACCGAGGATGCCGTCCTTGATGATATGGAGGTGATAGCCCGGCTGCTGGTTCGGATCGTCAGTCGGCGGCGAGCTGAAGGTCTTGTACAGACCGTCAGTGGCTTCGACGAACCACACGACGTGGTATTCGGACTGCGTCTTCTGACCGGAGATGGTCTCGATCAGATTCGCGAGCTGTCCCTGCGTCGTTGTGTACTTCGCAAGCTTGCCGATGTCATCGGATTCGAACTTCACCGCGCGGGTGAGGCTGATGCTGTCCACGTACACGATAGTGTAACGGACGTCATCAGTGTACTTCCTCGCATCCTGGCGGGAAACCACGATATCGGTGTACGGATCCTGCGGTACCGCCTTGACCCAGGAGAATTCCTCCTGGTTGGACGTGAGCTGCAGTTTTATGACTTCATGATCAGGAGGCGCAATGAGCGCGAACTTGTTCGGAGCATGGTCGAGGACCTCATATGGCGAGGTCTGTCCGCTCACCGAAGGATCAGTGCTCTTGTAAGCGCGGATCCACTGAAGTTCGTCTACGCCCTTGATTCTCGCGATACGCGAAGCCACGAGGTACGAAGTCGGTCCAGTGATGAACACTTCACCGCTGAAGATATCGGACAGGTTCGGAAGCGTGTTGTCGAACTCGCCGGGGAAGCGAGCCGTGAACTTCGTCTGGATCTGAGCGTTGGACACGTTCAGGAAGCGATCCCGAGGCGAAACCACGATTTCATAGACACGCAGCTTGTAAACCTGATCCGGCGTCGGATCCGTGGCGGAAGTGAGTTCAACGAGGAAGTTGGTAATGCCGCCCTCGGTGAAGTTCATAGCCGCCGATGTCTGGTTGAGTCCTGCGAGCAGCGGAGTGACGACAATCTGCACACCGCGCTCGGCCTTGGTATGTACGATTTTGATTCTGGCCACACCGTCGACGAAGGCATCCGGCGGAATCGAGAATTCGTTCGGACCCGCCTGCGTCAGATTCTGTCCACCGTGGGTTATGACAGCCCAGGAATAGGCCAACGGATCACTGCTCCAGCTTTGACTGCTGGAATCGGTGTTTGCCGTCGAGCCGGTGATCGTGAGCGTCACAGGTACACCCTTGATGTTCCAGTCACGGATGATGTTGCCGTTCTTGTCTTTCGCGGTAAGGACGAATTCCACTTCCTCACCGACTGTCTTGTCGATGTCGGGATCCGCGGCCATCGGGTCGATTTCCACGCCGCCGACATCGAGCTTGGTCAGGTTGAGACGGAACCAGCGGCTCGCGAGAGTGTGCGGACGGCAGCCGAAGCGGCTCCACAGCGACGTATCGGCGACCATCGACCCATCCGGGTTGTAGCGGAAGGTGATGTTCTCGATCGGCGATGTGTCGGTCCAGCTGGCATCCTTCACGTACACCATCCAGTCGACGATGACCGAATCGGCGCTTGTGCTGGTAGGATCGGTGTCGAAACCGGCAAACAGGGCGTCGAGATCGCTGGCGCCGAGCTGGAAGCCGGTAGTCGTTCCGGTGTTTTTAACGAGCATTGTTCCGACCGGAGCTCCCTTGCCTACCGGGAAGGTGCGGACGACCACACCGATCCACTGGTATTCAAGAGTGTCGATCGTGCGACCCGAAGGATCGTCGATCCAGGTCTGGGAACCTACGTTGTAGACCTTGAAGCCGCCGATGAGGTTACCCTTGTCGATATTGCGGTCGCGCGACGCAGTCCAAATCACATCGATCGGCGGGGACGTGGGTCCGAGACCGCTGATTGTTGCGTTGTCCACGGGCTGACTCGCCGCCGGGGGATTCTCAGGCGGACGGTTGATCGAAACGATAAGTGCGGGCGTGGGAAGCGGATTGTTCCGGATCGTGGCGCCTGCGGTATCGGAGTACGTGCTCAAGCCCGCCTTGTTGAAGGCGCGCACGAACCACTTCACGCGCATGACAAGGCTGTCCTGATTCGGCTGGGGCTGCACGGTGGGACGGAAGATCAACTGACGCAGTTCCTGGCCTGTGATGGTCAGGGTCGGGTCGATACCGTTGTTGTCGGACAGTCTGCTTACAACAAGCGGACCGGTCGACGACGTTCCGACGCTGTCGATGATTCCATACCATTCGTACTTGACCGTGTCGTTAGGATTGTTCTTGCCAGGCATGCCGGTCCAGCGGGACTCGCCCCACTGCAAGCGAAGGATATCCTTCTCGAGGCCGTTATCCACGCAACCGCCGGTGTGATCCATGCGGAACAAGGTGGAATTTCCGGCGAGAACGGTGCTGAGCACGAACGGTGCGGGCGCAAAGGCCTGCTTGATCCACACAGGACGACTCGACACGACGTTCGCCGGCAGGAGGCCATGCGGAATCTTGGGACCGCCCGGATCGCCGACGGCAAGCGTCAAGCGCTTGTCATCCGGCTTGATGCCGAGGTAGTCGTTCCGCATGTTGGTCTGCGGGAGCGGATTGAAGAGTCTGATCGTATCCTGACGGAAGTTGATATTGTCCGGACCCATCGGGGTATTTATCGGTATTGCGCCGAAGAAATTGCCGCCGGAACGGACGATGAGAGTTCCACTCGGTTCGAGGTTCGTGAACGTCCAGTCGGAGAGACGAGCGCCCACCTGCACGAACATAGTGTCACGTGTGTTCTGGTTGCCGTAGCGGTCGTACGGAGTCACATTATAAACGTAACGGAAGTCACGGAAAATGGTGTCCGGACGGGCGTACGGTGTGTTTGCGTTGTTCGGAATCTGGTCCGTGGCGCCGTGACGGATCTGGCCGTAGAGACGTGTGTACATCTCCCAGTTGGAAGCGTCATGCATGCCGTCGGGATAGATACCGAGGTTCACGCGCGGAATGGTGTCGATGTCGGCCTGAACAGGAAGTATGCCGAGCGGGAGGCGTGTGTTGTCGAACATGCCCTGGCCCGGGTCGTAGCTGCTCGGGAACAGCGACAGGAAGGCGATGCGGTAAGGCACCACGACAAAGGTGTGGCGCAGCTTGCGCGAGCCCTGGTTGCCGCCGAAGAAGGAACGGACCGCGGCTGCCTGAGGAGCGCTTGCTCCGGAGTTGGCAGGAATGCCGTAGTCTGTCTTCTTCTCATCGGCCACGAACTGTGAAGTGGCATTCGGACCGAGGATACCGTCCTCGATACCGTCGCCGCCTCTCCAGTAAGTGTCGTCAATGTGCCAGAGTCCGCCCGCGAGGCGCTGATGCTTTCTGACTACCGTGAACTTGCCCTGATCGTAGCTGCAATTGCCTTCAACAGCGTTACCGGCCTTGTCCTGGCGAGTCGGATCGATGATGCGAAGATCGAGCACCTGCTCTGCGGTCGAGTCGACGAGGCGGATGAATGCGCCCGGAACAATCGGACGCTCGCCGCCCGAATGACCGAATGCATTGTTGACGAGGATCACGCGGCGGTTCCAATCGCCGGCCCAGAGGCCGCCGGTGGCGGTGATGCCGCCCCATACGCCCGCTGCATTGCGGGTGCGGGACATCGCGTTGAGACCTGCGATGGTGAAGTCCTCGGCGCGCCAGCCGCCCGCGCCGATACGAGTGACACGGTCGAACTCACCGTTCGTCTGCGGCGCATAACTGCCGCCGCGGCCGCGATCGGTAAAGCTGCCCATGAGCTCTGCGCGGATGCTGTTGTCTTTCGCTCCTCCGAACGGAGGACTGTAGGTGTAGATGGAGTCAGCATAAAGACGGCCGTACTGCCTGGTCTGTCCCGGCTGATTCGCAACTATGAAGGGATTGCCGCCCGTCGGGGGTTCGTTCTCCCAGACCGGGGTGGCGCGGAGAAGAACCGGGCGCTGGTTGACGCCGGTGTTGTTCACAACGTGCCAGCCGATTCCCTGATAAGGAATGGTACCGAAGCCCGTATTTAACGGATTCAGGTCGTAAATGGAGCCGCCGCCCGCGATCGTGAGATCGAACAGGGTCTGCGGCACATCCTGACGAGCGCCGGGGATCGTATAACCGAGCTTCACGAGCATATCGTCGTTCAGCACGTTATAGCGGTTGCTCGGCGAAGTCAGCGGGCTGATGTTGTTGTAGACATCCAGCTTCTGGAAGCGCGGGAGGTTCGAATACGGATCGCGTTCGAAATCGGGATTGATCTCCTGCGCGTTGATATCGAGGTAGAGCGGGTCGCCTTCGCGATCCAGCGGCACGTTGTCGTCGTTGACGACGAGATACTTGCCGACGGTCGCTTCGGAAACGTTGCGCTTGTAAGCCTGGCTGATGAGGATGTTGTCCACGCTGACCGCAGTGAGATCGTGGTTCAGCGCGTCCGCACCCGGCGGCAGATTGATCTGCGGCGCCATGATGTTGATGGTCCGGCTCTCAGGCTCGTTGACGTAGAGCCAGCGGCCTGCTTCGGACTGCAAGTATTCCTGACCGGCGCGAAGCACGTCGAAGCGGGTCGGATCCTTGGTTATCGAGAGGACCTTGATCGTATCGCGAAGAATTTCGGTCGGTCCGGGACGTGTCGGATCGGGCCATGCATCCGCCCAGGCTTCCACGAACACCGTCGCGTCGCTTGTCTTCGGCGTCGGATATTCGAGAGCTGTGAGGAATGTGGTCTGGTTGATATGCACGCCTGCGACGAGGTTGCTGATCTGGGTGTGGCGATAGCGCGCCTTGCGCATCGGGCCGTACTCATCGCGAGTCCAATCACGGGACGGCGCGATAGTTCCGCCTATTGCGTTGTAAGGAGAGGGAACGTTGCCCCAGTTGTCGCCCCACATGCGGAATTTGATTCGCGCAGTGTCGACGATGCGATCGTACTCGTTCTGATCGTACGGCGGCTTGATCTGAAGTTCGACCAAGTTTCCGAACCTGTCGTATTCACGAGCAAGAAGCGTGACCGTACGGCCGGCTGTGACTGCGCTGAGGTTGTTGCGATCGATGGTGCCGTCCGGAAGCAGCCCCTGAGTCAGATTGAGAGTGTCGGGGATGTAGGGACGGATATTGGAATTCGCCATGCGGCCCAGGTGGGTGCCGCGTTTTTCGACGAAGAACGGATTCGCTGAGTAGGCGGTGAAAGTCGGTCCGGTGTAGGAGCCGCCCTGCCACGTGTCAACGAATGTGGAATTGTGCTGAAGAGCCTGCATTTCGACCAGATCCACCGGCAACGGAATCGGCGATGTCGCAGCCGCCGTGTACGGATAGATCTGCACGCGGATCGTCGGACCGCTGGTGAGATACAGCGGAATGATCACGCGCGGGGCATAGCCGCGGCGGCTTTCGCCGACTGCGGTGCCTTCACCGAGATTGCGGCCGTTCGCGCAAAGATCGAACGCGAGAGTGTCGGGAGTCAGGGCGATACGAACGATCTGGTGCGCAACGCGACCGGATACGTAGTATGCGGTGACCCATCCCGCCGTAGCGGTATCACCGATTGTTGTGCGCTTGAGAGTATCGTCTGCGATGAACACCTTGCCGAACTCGCCGAAGCCGCCGCGCTGCACGTTGGTCTGCAACTGCGTCTTGGGAAGAGTGATGGGAAGGGTCTCGCTCTCGACGAAGAACTTCACGAGGCGGCCGCCGACCGGGTTGTTGAACTGGTCGAGAAGGCGCGCGACGATACGCATCTGCTGGTTGTGCTCGGAAACCATGACGGTGTCGAGCGGAATCGGCGCGGTGCAGTCGCCGTCGAGGCTGACGTCACTCGCGAGGAAACCGCCGATGCCCCTGGTGCCGGGCTCCGCAGGAGTCGGGAATGTCTGTCCGATTGTCGGAGGAACGGCGCCGACGGTACGGAAGAAGTAGCCTTTGTAGAACTCGGCGCCTTCGGCAGCGTTTCTGGGAGTACCGGTCGGGTACCAAGCCGCCCGTGCGTCGCTCTCTGAAATCGGGCTCCAGCCTTCCATGGGAGTCGTGGTTCCTGACGGCTTGCCCCAGGACTTGAAGACTTCAACGGTCTGTACAACGTCAGGAACGACGCTGACTTCAGCGAAACCGCTGGAGACCGAGAAGTCGCCGACATTCGGAATATTGGTGTTGATAATGAGATGAGCGCGGAGACGAATCACGTCCGTGCCGGCAAGACTGAGCTTGGACACGTTCTTCGGCGCGCGGAGATAGAAGCGGACTGCGCCGTAATCTTTGAGAGTCGGCACGTCGCCCTGTATGCCGGGAAGGCCCTGGCCTGCCGGAACCGTTACGAGTTCCGCCTGCAGAGTCTGTCCTGCATTGGGATGTCCCTCGGGAACTGAGGGTTCGAAGCCCGCGGGATTCGTCGGGCAATCATACGGAATCGGGGAGCCGTCACCACGCCATGCAATGTTCGGGGACACGCTTCCGAAGAAAACCTTGTTCGTCAGTCCGGAATTGAATGCGTCCACGAAAGGCGGGTTGTCCGGAAGCTCGACCCACACGCGGTTCTGCTGGCGGTCGGCCGCATTGAAATACGGTGTGATATCGAGCGGATTGCTGTAGATATCCGTTATGCGGATATAAAGCCTGTCATAGATCGGCCTGGGCTTGCCGGGGCAAGCGAAGGAACCTACACTGCCTACGATAAGCGCGTCGCCTGTTCCGGAGACGACCTCGACACGCGGATTGACCGGGAACAGATGCCATTCATTGCCGTCCCAGTAAACATCCGTGGAGTCCATGGCCGTCGTCTGGTTCATGGGCTTGCCGAGCTTCGAGTCGATATTCGGAATATTTTCGACATTATCGGGCGGCTGGTTCGGTCCGAACCAGACACCGAAGTTGTTGTTCGGCGAACCGTCGGGGATGATGAACAGATGGCTGAAGCCGGGACCCGGATTCGGATCGAGCTTCAGGGGATCGCTCAGATCCGTGAAGCGGTCGTTGAACGCGTAGGTCGAACGGACGCGGATGCGGTAGGCGCCGGCGTTGTGGCTGCCGGTGGCTACGCGGAACACGCGGGTCGCGCGGCCCATGTTCGCCATGGTCACATTTACGCGGCCGGAGTCATTGGCGGATCCCGGAGGACCGGTTATGACCTGCGGCACCGTTGTGATCAATGTGTCGAACAAACCGTTGACGCGGTAAGGAATTCTGCCCGGAGGATTGAGATAGGTCAGATGTCCGAAATCGCTCTGTTCGAACTTGAACTTCTCGTTGTCATCCACCGTATTGCCCCATCCGTCCGTCATGACGATGTCAAGACGCAGATAGTTGCGGTCGGCAGTGCCCTTCCATGCGTCGCGCGCTTCGATGTCGATGGCGCGAGGAATGTTCGGACGAACGACGATCTTTACGCCGGAGTACGGGAGGGAATTCACTCCGAGCGAGTCGACCGCGCCGCGGAGGTCGTCGACCTGCCACTGCTCGAGTATCCTGGTGGAGTTGTCCAGCAGGGCTTCGTCGGCGCGTACGCTGTAAAGCCAATTGCGCGGGAAGCCGCCCGAAGTATCGGGGGAAGCTTCAAGTGACTGCTGCCAGCCGCCCTGGCCTATGAAATTCACTGAGGCGTTGGCGACTATGCGCACGGAGTCCTCGACCGCGCCGGCATTGGCGCCGACGTCGGCATGCACATAGGTAAGACGGCGATAGACGATCTGTCCGAACTGGCGCAGAGTGTCATCGGCCGCCTGATAGCCTTTCAAATAAACGGTGCGGTCTTCGCCGCGGGGATTCCAGATTGTGTAGGCGACCGCCGTCAATCTGGGCGCCGTCATGCGATCCCATGTGCGGTTGCCCCAGTTGTCGAAGAAACGCAAAGTGTCGACGCCCGAGGTAACCAGACCGGGCTGATACGGGTTGTGCGCAACCGCGTAGGGTCCGACACGATACGGCGGGATGAGACCGTTTTCCGGATTCGGATTGGGCCCGTACGGAGGCCAGAACGGATCACCCGGGAAATTGGGATAACAGGCGATCCCCAGCCGCTTGCTGAGCTCGGTTACCGGATAGAGAGCTACATCAACGGGGTTGACACTCGCTACTCTTGCGCCGAAAAGACTGTTGTACCAGTACGGCGCCAAAGTCTGGTAGATATTTGTGAACTTAAGCGGATTGCGCTCCGGCGGGAAACCGTCGATCATGATTCCTTCGTCCGGATTCACGTTTATGACGGGCGGAGTCATGATATCGTCGTCATCGAAGGTCCTGATGGCAGACGGCCTGAACTGCATCGTCCGTGTAAACTGCATCGGCAGACCGTCGTCACCGAGGAAGTAACGTCCGCGGGAGTAGTCGCCGAAGGAGCCGATGTACTCGCCGGCATCGATGGCCTGAGCCGAGTCCTTGACCCACATGAGAACCTGGGTCGTGCCCGGGAGCAGACGAACGATCGCGAGATCGGTATAACTGACTACGTCGCCCGCGTTGGCGATGTTGGCGACATTGCCTATCACGTGATACGCGCGAAGGGTGTCCTTCGTCGTATCCGGCGGAACCGCAAGGCCGGTCAGGTTATTGATATTCGGTTTGAAATAAATGTTGCGGATCTGAACGCCATCGCCGTTGGCCGTCGGGTTCAACACCCTGAACGTGAGCATCTGGCGGAGTGCGGTAGCTTCCGAATTGAAGGGAGACGACGTCGCGATGTTGCCTACGAGGCGATACACCGGACGCATTCCGATTTCACGACCGGACGTTGTGGGGTCGGTCCCGTAAGCCGCGCCGGTTACACCGACGGTCGTCACGACGTTGTTGTACGTCTGACGCGCAAGGCTCATGCCCGGGCTCGACGTGACCACGCGGGCCTTCACGTAGTCGAACCGGTTGTTCGTCAACATGTTGTTGACGATTTTAAACCTGTTCTGAACAAACATGATGACCACGGAGTCCTGGTCGATGAAATTGGCAACACCACCTCCCGTATCGTAAACGGACAACGTATCCGTGACGAAAGTCACGGAGTCGGCCGTCTGCTCGACGGTTCGGGTGATGTTGAAAAAGTCGCCCGTCCCCGTCCTGACCTGCGCCTGTGCCGTCGCGGCGACGAACAGAAGGGTCAAGAAGGAGAGCAAGGTGAGGCTTTTTTTCATCCGAAAATTCTCCTGGTTAGTGATTGATTTAAGACAGGGTTGACTGGTTGAATGCTCGCTGTTTGAAGGGTTTCTTCCTAGCCGCTCATTCAGTTCCTCCTGTGAATAATTGAAACATTCGTTTGTATCGAAAAGATGACGCATAATGAATTCGGGGTATTTGAATGCTCAAGCCTGTTAATATAGAATTTTTATCTTTGCCGATCAACTCGTGCTGCCAATTGCTGTCGAACCGCTTCTCGTTACCATGACTGCACAAGTCAGGCCCTTTCCATAAAGCAAATTGCTTGCCAGCCTAAAAAAGGCACAAATAGGCAATAAAAAGCCAATATTTCCATCCGCGTCAAAATCATGACAGTCTCTCGCGAGCAGATAACCGGGATTTGACATGAGTTTGCGGTTCTTTTAAATGAAAGAATCTCATGGATTTCGTGTTTCATCGCAGCGGATCGAAGATGAAAATCCGTGTGGAAGTCTTCGTTTCTATCTCAAGTCGATGACGTCGACGCCCTGGGGTGGCGTGTATTCGAAGCGTGAATCCGGAATTCCCTTGTTCATCAGGATTTCCGTAATCGTGTATGTGGTTACGGTCCCTCCGGCTTCGATGATCTCGACCTTCCTGATAGTCCAGTTTTTCGCAATCCAGACCTTGATGCTCCTGGACAGGCCGCTGTTCTCCCGCGGAGTCAATTTGAGCACATAGCAGGTTTCATTCAGAACTTTCTCTTGTCCGACCAGTGTGGCGTAGTAGTCCTTCGGCGCCTGCAGCAGTATCCTCTCCGGCGACAGAGAGCGCGAATCCTCCTTGTAGCCGCTGACGATCACCTGGCGGTTCTGCGGAGTCCACGACCATGAAGTCACGCCATCGGTAACGATCGTGCGTTGTTCCGTTTCTATTCGATGCTTGTTCTTCTTCTTGAAATAAAGGGTTCCGGTGGTCTGTTGCTCCGAACGGGAAGTCTTGAAGCGCACGGCTTGGGAAAAAGTGACTACCGCGTCCTTCATGTCATCGTAAGTGTCCTGCACGTTTTCGATTATTTCTTTCGCCGTGATGGAAAACGGCTTGGCACCGGCGGCCTGCAACCGGGCCTGCGCGCACAGGCAGACGATGAACATCACGGTTATTGAGAGCTTTCCAGATATTCGCATTGGCGTGATCCAATTGTATTACAACATGTCATCCAGCAGCGCTTCGTCTTCTATTAAAACCTCCCTGGCCCTGCTCCCGTCCGCCGCGCCGACGATACCTGCGGCTTCGAGCTGGTCAACAATTCTCGCGGCTCTGGAATAACCGATTTTCAGACGACGCTGCAGAAGGGAAACCGAGCCCTGCTGATAGCGCACTATCAGGCGCGCGGCTTCGGACAGCAGTTCATCGGCGTCTGATGCGTCGTTGCGGCTCTGATTCCTGCGCGACAGTTTCAGTGAGGGCAACTGATAGGCCCTCGAGTATCCGCGCTGTCCGGCGATGTGCTGCACTACTCTCTCGACCTCCGATGTCGCCAGCCATGCGTTCTGTATTCTGATCGGTTTCGGCTGGCCGCTGGGCTGGTAAAGCATGTCGCCGTTGCCCAGCAGCTGCTCGGCGCCCTGCGCGTCGAGAATCGTCCTGGAATCGATCCTGCTCGCGACCTGATATGCGATTCGCGCAGAAAAATTCGCCTTGATCACGCCCGTGAGCACATCGACGGAAGGCCTCTGCGTCGCCACGACCAGATGCATGCCCACGGCCCGGGCAAGCTGCGCAAGGCGGGCTATCGGCTCCTCGACCTCTCTTGCGGCGGTGATCATCAAATCCGCAAGTTCGTCGATAATCACCACAATATAAGGCAGGCGGTAATGCTTTAGCCCGTCCATCCCGCGCAATTGCCCGTTTTCGATCTTCGCGTTGTAATCGTTGATATGGCGCACACCCGCTTTTGCTAGCTTCGTGTAACGCATATCCATCTCGAGCTCCAGACTCTTCAGCGCGATAATCGCGTTGTTCGGATCGGTCACTATGTCCTCGTCTATATCCGGGGCTCTGGCGAGGAAATGTCCGCTCAATCCTCTGTATTGCTGCAGCTCTATTTTCTTCGGATCTATCATCACGAGCTTTACCTCGGCAGGATGCATTTTAAACAGGAGGCTGTTTATCATCACATTGATGCCGACGCTTTTCCCGGATCCGGTGGCGCCTGCGATCAACAGGTGAGGCATCCTGGACAGGTCGTCGCAGAAGATGTCTCCCGTGATGGATGCGCCGAGCCCGAGAGGAAGATGGTGCCTGGCCTTGTGAAAATGCGCCGATGAAACGACGCTTCGGAAAGCGACTATTTCAGGCGTGCTGTTAGGTATTTCGATTCCCACCGCGCTTTTGCCGGGTATCGGTGCTATGATCCTGATGCCGCGCGCAGCCAGTGCAAGCGCTAGATCGTCGGCCAGAGACACAATCTTGCTGATTTTCACGCTCGAGTCCGGAACAAGTTCGAACTGGGTGACCACAGGACCGGGGACCACTTTGATATCGCGGATTCCAATTCCGAAAACCGCGAGCTTCTCGATCACCTGCCCCGCTTTGGTGCTTAATTCCACGTCGGAAACGGCGCCGGCCTTCGCCTGCTCCTCGAGTAATTCGGGAAATGGCGGCTTGTACCCGGTCAGTTTTTCCCGCGAGGTTTCCTCATTGACCTGTTCGCTGTCCTGCGCAGCGGCCGACATGGCGACTGTGCGCGCGACCGCCTGTTGCACCGCCTTTTTTTCGTGGTTGCTCAAGATCTGTTCGTCCGAATTCGCCGCTGGGGCATCGGATGCCGGGCTTTCGTCCGCTATACCTTCTGTTCCGGAGCTCGCCCGAGCCGGTGTCTCCCGGCCGCGTGCGTCGGACCTGCCGGCTGCAGACGCCGGAGGAGAATCCGCCTCGTCGAAGATTCCTCGCAGTTCCTCCACGCTCTCGCGGGGGATCACACCGTTGGACCGCATCGCCGCTTCGCCGGATTGAGGAATGGCGGAAGCCGTCGGAGAAAGGTCGGTACGCGCGATCGACACGGGGATGCGAGCCGGGGCCGTCGGCGCCTCGGAAGACTGGACGGCTCGCAGCGGAGGCGTCTTTGCCGCTGCCGTGGCTGTTGCGCGATCGCGCTTCGCCGCCTCCTGCGCCTGCAACGGCTGCAAGCGCCCTTCCGAAGAATGGCTGTTAACCGAAGCTTCCTCGATGCCGCTCGACGCTCTCCCGCTCCGGAACGAGGAAGCGAAAGCGGCGGCTATCTTGCGCAGGCGATCCACTGTGCGATGTATGTCGTAGTCCACGACGACAATTGCGAGGATCGTCACGGTGGTGAGGAGAAGAATGACGCTTCCGGTGGTTCCGAGCAACCGCGATATCAATCCCGCAACGAAGTCCCCGATGTTGCCTGACCACGCGGGACCGATGTCGGGCATCCACGGCACGAGACGCAGAATGCCGAAAAACGATGCTACCAGGAAAATGAAGACTATTGAATAGTTCGTGTAATAGGCGAGTGTGCGGGCATCCAGCTTTCTGAAAATGTGCCAACCCCATATTCCGAGAAGTATTGGAAATGCAAGCGCGAAATAGCCGACGGTCGAGCGTATTATAAAGCCGGCCAGAATCGCGCCGACAAGGCCGAGCCAATTCTTCGTGAGATCCGCGCGCGCCTGAATATCAGGATCGCCCCCGAACAGGCGGAGCAGATCTCCCGGTCCAAGATCGGCAACCGATTCATCAGAAGGAGAATAAGATATGACGGCGAGCAGGAGCAGCACGGCGGCAGCCATCATCAGTATGCCGATTATGTCGAGCTTCCGCCCCGCATCCGGTGACCGCCGGGACTTGCTCTTTGTTTCGGATCGGCCGTGTGTGCTCTTGCGCCGCAATTAAGATCCGCAGCTCCTTTTACAAATAATCGTCAGGCGCGTTTTTCGATGAAAGGCGGTTTAACCACCCGGGCGGGGACGTCCTGGTTCCTTATTCTGACATGCACGGTCGCGCCGACTTCCGACTTGCTCACTGGGACGTATCCGAGCGCAATGTTCTTTTCCAGCACGGGCGACATGGTTCCGCTTGTAATCACTCCGCCCGGCGCGCCGTCCGCGATGATCTCGTAGCCGTGACGCGGGATTCCCTTTCCCTCGACAACCATTCCGACGAGCTTGCGCGCAAGACCGGCTTCCTTTTTCGCGAGTATGGCCTCCCGGCCGACAAATTCTCCCTTGGCGAGTTTGGTGATCCAGCCGAGCCCCGCTTCGAGGGGATGGGTAGTGTTGTCGATATCATTTCCGTAGAGGCAGAAGCCGACTTCGAGACGCAGGGTATCCCTCGCGCCGAGCCCAATAGGTCCGATGCCGAACCGGGCGCCTGCGTCGAATATCGAATCCCATGCCTTCTTCGCGGCTTGGGGATCGGCTGCGAAATACACTTCGAATCCCAGCTCGCCGGTGTAGCCGGTGCGGGAAATCAGGCAATCGATCCCTGCCAGTCGGCCGCGGAGGAAGTGATAATACGGCAGCGAGGCCAGGTCGAGGTCGGTCAGACCTGCCAGGGTTTCCAGGGATTTCGGTCCCTGAACCGCAAGCAGTGCCGTTTCATCACTTCGGTCGATAAGAGAAACATCGCCTGTGATATGCTCGGACAGCCAGGAAAAATCCTTCGCAAGATTCGAGGCGTTCACAACCAGCTGAATGTGATCGCCGCAATGATAAACGAGCAGGTCGTCCACTATGCCGCCGTCGTCGTAGCACATGGCGGAATACTGGATCTGGCCAGGCGCCAGCTTGGTGACGTCGTTGGTCGTCATTCTCTGCACGAAAGCGAAAGCGTCTTTTCCCCGAACCTCGAATTCGCCCATATGCGTGACGTCGAAGACGCCGACGGCATTGCGGACTTTTTTATGCTCGGAAATGATGCCTTCGTATTGAACGGGCATATGGAAGCCTGCGAACTCGACCATTTTGGCGCCGAGCTCGACATGGAAATCGTGGAATGGGGTGTTTTTCATGACAGATGTGCGACGAAATTATTGAGGAAATGGACTCGATATTGCGCTTGATGTCATACCAGCTTGGATCGGTTGTTTTCCCAATCCTTGAGGAAGGCCTGCAGGCCGAGATCGGTCAAGGGATGCTTGAACAACTGCTCTATGATTTTGAACGGTATGGTGGCGGCGTGCGCGCCGGCCAGGGCTGATTCCAGCACGTGAATCGGGTGCCGGATGCTCGCCGCCAGAACCTGAGTCTGGAATCCGTAATTCTGAAATATGGCTGTCATCTGCCTAATAAGTTCCATCCCCTCGCTGCTGATGTCGTCCAGACGCCCGATGAAGGGCGAAACGTATGTGGCTCCGGCTTTGGCCGCGAGTAGAGCTTGCGTCGGCGAGAAACAGAGGGTGACATTCGTCCGGATGCCTTCAACCGACAAGGCGCGCACCGCTTTCAGGCCTTCCTTCATCAGCGGCACTTTGACGACGATATTCGGATGCATGGCGGCCAGTTCACGCGCTTCAGGCAACATATCGGCCGCCGTGACGGACACGACTTCGGCGCTGATAGGACCGTCCACGACTTCCAGGATCTCCTTGAGAAGTCCTCGGAAATTCCTGCCTTCCTTGGCGACGAGTGA
Organism: uncultured Chromatiales bacterium; assembly: GCA_964388275.1. GTDB lineage: Bacteria > Bacteroidota > Ignavibacteria > SZUA-365 > SZUA-365 > JARYLZ01. The sequence continues at coordinate 37,757 of CAYLZD010000022.1, read as the reverse complement.
AGGATTCGTTGTTACCCCGTCGATAAGCCCCATTTCGGCCGCCTCTCGAATCTCGGTGATGTTGGCGCTGTCGATGAATATTTTCATATAACCGCGAAATTAAATAATAACTTGAACGAAAGACTCCAAGGCAATGAAACAAAATAGTGATGCGAGACGCCACATGCAAATGAATCCAGCTTTGGAAAAGTGTTGCTTCGTAATTCGCGGTATCGCGCCGGCCGCGCTCCCGCATATCGAGCCGTATCGATTACGGAAGGACTGTTGACTTTTTGCCATCCGCCGTGTTACTTTGTAGATCGGTTTATTTTATACCGAGCAGAAAAGTTTAATTAAAGGCAATCCATGAGCACAAAGACAACCGTCAGGACCTTCCAGGCAAGGGAAGAAGACGTCGACAAGAAGTGGTACGTAATAGATGCCGACGGATTGATTCTGGGACGGCTTGCAGCAGACGTAGCCAGAATACTGCGAGGCAAGCACAAGCCGATTTTTTCGCCGCACACGGACGCGGGTGATTTCGTGATCGTGATCAACGCGGGCAAGGTCCGCCTGACTGGAAAGCGTTTCGAGCAGAAATCATATTTCCATTATTCGGGATACCCGGGTGGCGCAAAAGTCAGGATGTTCAAGGATCTGATCCGATCCAATCCGCGTTTCGTCGTAGAACATGCAGTCAAAGGCATGCTGCCGCACAACCGCCTTGGACGCCGCATCCTCAAAAAACTCAAGGTATATCCCGGCGCCGAGCACCCGCATGAAGCGCAGCAACCGGAAGTCCTGAAATTCGGTTGATCCCGTTCGAACAGAAGCAGAACAGCAGCGATAGACAAGGACACTCATGAAGCAGCAACACACAATCAGCGTCGGCCGTCGCAAAACAGCGATTGCCCGCGTTCATCTCGTCCCTGGCGCGGGAAAAATACTCGTGAACGACCGCGAACTCGACGCATATTTTCCGACACAGGAATTGCTGGACGAGGTACGGCTACCTTTCACTGCCACGGAAACAAACGGCAAGTTCGACGCGTTTGTCCGTGTCCGGGGCGGAGGTTCGCATGGGCAAGCCGGCGCCGTCAAACTCAGCATCGCCCGCGCGCTGCTGGAACTCGATCCGGAATACCGTGGCAAGTTGAGAAACTTCAGTCTTCTCACAAGAGACAGCCGCATGGTGGAACGGAAAAAATACGGGCTCAAAAAGGCGCGCAAGCGCTTCCAGTTCAGCAAACGCTGATCCGGAAAACACAATAATCACTCATGCGTCCGGATCGCCGGGACGGTGTGCGGACCGAAAGGTCCGCAATACCCGGTGAGAAGATGGGCGCAGTGGAAACAACCAAACCGTAGAGGAGTCAAATCATGCCACGAGTTCAGCTCGAAGAACTGCTTGCCGCAGGCGCGCATTTCGGCCATCTGACTAGAAGATGGAACCCGAAAATGAAACCGTTCATTTTCATGCAGCGCAACGGCATCCATATCATCGATCTTAAGAAAACGCAGGAAAAAATCGATGCCGCCTGCGAAGCCGTTACAGGAATCGTTTCGCAGGGCAAACGCCTCTTGTACGTCGGAACCAAAAAACAGGCGAAAGACATCATCCGCTCAATTGCCGAACAAAGCGGACAAAACTACGTCACCGAGCGCTGGCTCGGCGGAATGCTCACCAATTTCACGACTATCCGGAAGAGCATAAAGCGCCTCACGAACATTGAAAAAATGGAAATCGACGGCACCTTCGACAAAATAACCAAGAAGGAACGCCTCATGCTCAGCCGCGAAAAGGAACGGCTGAACAAGATTCTCAGCGGCATAGTCGACATGAGCCGACTCCCCGGCGCCGTGTTCGTCGTCGATATCAAAAAGGAGCATATCGCGCTGAAGGAAGCGCGCACGCTTGGAATCCCAGTTGTCGCAATAGTCGATACGAATTGCGACCCCACTCTCGTCGAATATCCGATTCCAGGAAACGACGACTCTTCCAAGACGGTGGAAATCGTGGCACAATCGATAGCGGCAGCAGTCGAGGAAGGTCACGAGAAAGCCAGGCTCCTTAAAGCGGAACAAGAGGCCGAAGAAGAGCGGCTGGCCAAGGAAACTCCTCAGGAAGAAGAAGAGCCGGTCTCGCAGTAATATCACGGAAACCCAAAATCTCGCAGACACGGATAGAATTATGGAAATCACAGCGGCAAGTGTAAAGGCCCTCCGCGACAAAACCGGCGCCGGCATGATGGACTGCAAAAAAGCGCTGGCCGAATCCGAAGGCGACATGGAAAAAGCGGTGGACTACCTGAGGAAAAAAGGCGCCGCCACCGCGGAAAAACGCATGGACCGTTCAGCAAATGAAGGCGTGGTCCTCTCCAGCATTGAAAACGGCCTTGGCTGTATCCTGGAGGTGAATTGCGAAACGGATTTCGTGGCGCGTAGCGCGGATTTCCTCGGCTTCGCCTCCGAAGTCATGGAAACCGTCCGCAAAGTCCGGCCGGCCGACATCGAGTCGCTGCTGGCCTCCCGCAAGGGAGACAGGACCGTGGCGGACGCGCTGACCGAAGCCGTGGGCAGGATCGGGGAAAAACTAGACGTCAAGCGCTTCGCGATCTTCGCGTCGGAAGGCGTCATAATCGATTACATTCACCCCGGCGCAAAACTCGGAGTGATGCTCGAACTCGAAGCGCCGGCGTCCGACGCCGTGACGATGCTGGGCAAGGACTTGGCCATGCAGGTTGCAGCCATGAATCCGGTGGCGATCGACCGTTCCTCGGTGCCTGAAGACGTCCGCGAAAAGGAACTCGACATCTATCGCCAGCAGGCCCGCGAGCAGGGCAAACCCGACGGCATCGTCGACCGTATCGCCGAAGGGAAGCTGAACAAGTACTTTCAGGAGTTCACCCTCCTTGAACAGAGCTATATTCGTGACGGAACAAAAACCGTCAAGGAACACGTCGACGAAATCGCCGGAACGGGCGGCTGCCCGATCCTGGTGAAGCGCTTCGTCAGGTTCCAGGTCGGCGAAGGCGCCTGAAGCACCGGCGGCCCGCCGGAGCAGCCGCCACCCGATAGACGACCGATAAGACAGCACCGTTGAAAAAATGGCGGACCTGAAATACAAACGCATTCTTTTAAAACTCAGCGGCGAATCCCTGATGGGGGAACGCTCTTATGGAATCGACCGCTGCGTGCTGGAAAAGTACGCCGATGAGATAATCTCCGCGCTGGAACTGGGCGCCCAGGTGGGAATTGTGCTGGGAGGCGGCAATATCTATCGCGGGGTCGCCGCCGTTGCCGAAGGCATTCACAAGGCATCCGGCGATCAGATGGGCATGCTGGCGACCATGATCAACTCCCTCGCCCTCCAGAACATGCTCGAAAGCAAGGGTATTTTCACTCGTCTCACCAGCGCGATCGAAATGAATCAGATCGCGGAGCCCTACATAAGGCGCAGAGCCATACGGCACCTCGAAAAGGGACGTGTCGTGATTCTGGGCGCGGGCACGGGCAATCCCAATTTCACGACCGACACGGCCGCCGCGCTCCGAGCCGTCGAAATCGAAGCCGACGTCATCATCAAGGGAACGCGGGTCGACGGCGTTTTCGATTCAGATCCGGAAAAACACAGTTCCGCGGTCCGCTTCGAATACATCAGCTTCGACGAGGTCATCCGCAGGGATCTGCGCGTGATGGACATGACCGCGATCACGCTCTGCAGGGAAAACGATCTTCCCATCGTCGTCTTCAACGTAATGCGCTCCGGTAATCTGAGACGCCTTCTCCTCGGCGAAAATATCGGAACACTGATCTCCTCGGATACCGCTGCCGCCTTGACATACAATTCAGACAAATAGACGGAGCACCGCATGCCGATCAACACTTATATTAAGGACGCGTCCTCGCGCATGGACAAATCAGTGGACGCGCTGCGGCAGGAACTTCACAAAATCCGCACCGGCAAGGCCACGACCGCCCTGCTCGATTCGGTAAAAGTTGAAGCTTACGGCGCCACGATGCCGCTCAATCAGGTGGCCAACGTGTCCGTTCTCGACCCTCACACTCTTTCCGTGCAACCCTGGGACCGCGGCACGATACAGGCAATCGAGAAAGCGATTCTTTCGGCCGGCCTGGGACTCAATCCGTCGAATGACGGCGCCGTTATCCGTGTTCCCATCCCGCCTCTGAACGAGGAACGCCGCAGGGAATTCGTCAAACTGGTCCGCCGCTTCGGCGAGGAAGCGAAAGTCGCGCTCCGGAACATACGGCGCGACGCGAACGAGCATCTCAAAAAAGCGGAGAAGGAAGAGCACACATCCGAAGACGAGCGGAAAAAAGCGGAGAAATTGATTCAGGAGATGACGGACAAACATACCGCTGAAATCGACCAATTCCTGAAAAGCAAAGAGTCGGAAATAATGGAGGTCTGACCTCCCCGTGATCTCCTGCACGGGCCGTCCTGGAAGCGCTCAAGGATGGCCCGCTGTTTTTATGCTCGAGCGGGATGCGCAAGCGACGCTCCGATCTCCGCTCTTGATTGCGATGCGTCACTTTGCTACCATTGTATTTATACGGTATGCTCAACCCACCCATCACAGCACTTCCCCGACGCCATGAAAACTTCATTATTCCAGACCGCTTGCATTGTACTTCTCGCGGCGGGATTCCTGACGGGTCCCGCAACCGAACTCAACGCCCAAAAGCACATGGTGTACGCCGTCCTCCATGACGAGGGCAACCTTGCCATCGTCGATCCCGAAAAGGGACAACTGGTGCAGAGAATACAGATCGGCCGGGCGCCGGATATGATCGCCCTCAACGCCGACGCGAGCAAGGTTTTCGTCAGCAACACCGGCGAGATCACGGTATCGATCGTGTCGCTCAAGGAGAAGCGCGTATCCCAGGTGCTGCGTCTTCCCGTGAACCGCAGAGGCATATTCGCCGGACCGATTGCGCGTACGCCCGACGGGCTGAAGATTTTCGTCGCGGAAAGAGGCGAGAAAGACGACGAACAACTGCGGGTGTATGTCATCGACACGCAAAAAGAACTGATAGTCGGGCAATGCGAGGCCGGAAAGAACATCGCAGCGATGTCGGTCTCGAACGACGGACGCAAACTTTTCGTTCTGAACAAAGGAGAGGGTCTGCGCGTCTTCGGCGTCGATGATCTGCAGCAAACAGGGACGGTGGATCTGCTCCCCGGTCTCGTCGCCGACGCTTCGGGAATCGCATGCAGCCCGGCCTCGCCCAAAGGATATGTCATCTATGGAGCGAAAAACAAGGCGCAGGCGTTCAATACCGACACGTATGCGCCCGGCGCTGAGATCGCGATACCGAAATACAAGACCGGCAATCAGACAGGAATCCATTTCGGACAGGACGGCCGTTTCGCTTTCGTGATCAACAGAAAAACCAATCTCAAGGAAGTTGACGGCGTCAACGTGATAGAGGCATCCAAGGACGAGGTGGTCAAGCTTTTCAATTCCGGTGTGGTGGAACGGGGCATCATGACATCACCCGACGGAAAAACATGCTATATCGCCGCCGAGGAATTGAAGTGGTACAACATGGAGACACTTGAACACATCCGGTCCATATCGCTGCGCACGCGCATTGCGGGAATTGCGGTTGTGAACAAGTGACCGGTTGCCTGGCCATTGCAGTCGTAAAGAATATAAAGATCGAGCGGTTGCCGATATATAGAGAGCCGTCCCGGAGTATGCCGGGACGGCTCCTGTGTTTTCAGCGGGCTGTAGGCGTCGGAAAAACGTCGCAATTATCTATCTGAAACAACGGTTCGCCCCGATTTCCGTGTCTTTTATGCACATGTCTATCGTCGGATAAGGCAGCATGCACTTGGCGAGCAAAGTGCTCATCAGATGCACGGGAGTGACCGTACAGCACTGTGTCTTCAACGTCCTGGTCTCGGTCATGATAGGGTGGCCGTCCGCGTCGCGATAAATGCGTTCCGTATCGAACATCACCGGAGCGCAGCGACACAGCCACGCCAATTCATCGGTGGCGAAGGTTGCTCCGTAATTGAGCAGCCCGCCGGCCAGCGCGCCGACTACCGGACAACCCGTGCGCGTGGCGATGATCACTGCGATGACCGGTGAAACGATATACTTCGTAACCGTGCCCAATCCGCCGAGCGAGTAATCCAGATAACCGTTTTTGCAGACCATGCCGCCGCCGCCGAGGTACCCTCCGTATCTCTCCAGCCACTCCTCGTATGTAAGATCGTCGGCCCGGTAATCCGAAGCGAGAGAACTGCCGGAAAGCGACAGCATGGCGGCGAAAATCATGACCGTGATGAATCTTGTGTTTTTCATGGCCGCCCCCTTACTTTGTCACCCGGATAAGGGTGTAATTGAACCGTTCACCGCAACGTACGAAAGCGAAGAGTACCGCGCTCCCGAGCGCGGACGCAGGCAGGCGGAACATCAGATCGGCGTCGGACACGGCTTCCCTGCGCTCCTGATGCAATACTCGACCCACCGCATCCGCTATCGTGACGATCACATCGCCGTCGAAGCCCTTCCCCCCTCCGTCGATCAGGAGGTCGGGCTCGCTCGCCGCCAGGACGCTGGGATATATGGAGATGCTTCCATCCCTTGCTTTCCCGTAAGGAATCGCGTCCCCGGCCTTCTGCTTGCCCATCTCCGCTATCAAGGTCTCCGCCTTTTTCTCGAAATCCGCCGTCAGTTCTCCCCATGTCTCGATGAGATGTTTTGACACCCGTTCGTATCCCTGAAAGCGCATATAAATGGCTCTGTCCTCGTAACCCGCGCCTTTCGACGGCCTGTGAACGGCCGTCGCCCTGAGGCGTATAGAACGGTTCAGGACATCGTCATCCGGAATCAAGGTGAGAAGAAACGGATACGACGCGGACGCGAATGCCGGCGATGCCGCCCTGCGGGCCAGCACTTCGGTGAATTTACTCCAGTCGTCACAGGGCGGAACAATGAAACCGTCCAGTGTTTTGATGACCCGTCGATCGCCGGCATCTACGATCTCTATCCTGAATTCGATCGTGTCGGAAATGTTCATGCCGGCGGCGCCGTCACGAAAGCTCAATTCCGCGCCGTCCTTCGTAACCGACGGGAAACGAAATCCGAAATCCCGGAACATCATCAGGCGGTCCTCGGACCGGAGGATGAAAGGTTTGGTGATCGCCTCGTTCGCGTACGAAGGGCTGTTGTATTCATACAGCGGCAGGTACGGAGTCGCCTTCTGAAGCGACAAGGGGTGATCCCATCGTATTTCCGTTCTATCAGACGCCCGAACGACCGCCGCCTCGCCGACGATCATCCTGAGCGCTATGGACGGATAGAATTGAGCGACATCGACGTAGGAGGTCCACGGATCTCCCGACGGATCCCGTAAACCGCTGATGTCGGCCGGATCGATGATTTCGACGTTCGACGCGGATTGAGCCGACATGCCCGCCGTCGCAATCGTCGAAATGAGTAAAACCATGAGAAGTGTTTTCCGATGCATGTTGATTCTCCCTTCTTGATGAGTGGAAATGATAGGTTGGTGTGAAGCGTCGACGTTCCGAGTCCCGGTCTTCAGGAAATCGTCCTTGTTTCTTTCCTTTTGCGTGCTCGGTCGGTTTCGGCGCATGGTCGCGGCCGCCTCGCCGGCCGGCGGTCGTTTCCCGACGCCCGCCTTACACGCGTCCGGCCACGCGAAAGTTCCCGCCTCGAAGTAAAAATATTCGCGGCAGGACCGTTTTTTCACCGGTATCCCGGAGGGGCCGAACGGGCATATTGCTCAAGGACTTCAACTTTTCTACATTTGTAGTTTGAATCATAGCGGATTATCCAGCGCTCCAAAATGCAACAGAACCCACCAAGCGATCCTGCAAAAGTGCTTGTGACGGGAGGCGCCGGTTTCATCGGCAGCGCGTTCGTCCGCGCGGCTGTCATGGAAAGGTTCTTCACCGGCGGAATCGTGGTGCTGGACGCGTTGACTTACGCGGGCAACCTCGAAAACCTGGCTGATCTGAAAGATGGTTTCGAATTCGTCCGCGGGGACATCTGCGATGAGAAAACGGTTCGCGACACACTCGAGAAACACGGCATCGATTCCGTGGTCCACTTCGCCGCCGAATCGCACGTCGACCGCAGCATACTCGGACCGCTGGTTTTCACAAGAACCAATGTGCTCGGGACGCACACGCTGCTCGAGGCCTCATACAGGCACGGTGTAAAACGTTTCCTGCATGTTTCCACCGACGAAGTCTACGGAGCTCTGGGTCCGGAAGGCGCATTCACGGAAAACACGCCTTTGGACCCGACAAGCCCTTACGCCGCGAGCAAAGCCGCCTCCGATCTCATCGTAATGGGATATTTCAAAACCTTCGGTTTTCCGGTTCTGATAACGCGCTGTTCCAACAACTACGGCCCATACCAGTTTCCGGAGAAGCTGATACCTCTCATGATCATCAACGCCGTGCGTGATATCCCCCTTCCGGTCTACGGCGACGGCTTGAACGTCCGTGACTGGCTGCACACAAGAGATCATGTGACCGCGTTGCGCGAAGTGCTGACCCGAGGACGCGCCGGAGAGGTCTATAATATCGGCGGGAAAAACGAGTGGAGGAACATAGACATTGTCCGCGAAATACTCCGCCTGCTCGGGAAACCGGATAATCTGATCCGATACGTGGCGGACCGGCCGGCGCATGACCGACGTTACGCCATAGATCCGGCGAAAATCGTGGCAGAGCTCGGCTGGACGCCTTCCGTGAATTTCGAGGACGGCTTGAGTGAAACCGTCGAATGGTACAGGACGAACGAGACTTGGTGGAAACGCGTCATGACCGGCGAGTACATCGAATACTACGAAAAGCAATATCTTCAACGACAACAATAAACTTTCCGAGGTCAGCTTGACAACAACCGGCAAATTTCAGAACGGCCAGTTTACCGTGGGAGTCATAGGACTCGGCTACGTAGGTCTCCCTCTGGCTGTCGAATATGCGAAAGCGGGTTTCCCAACCATCGGAATCGACGTCGACAAGTCGAAAGTGGAAGCCATCAACGCGGGGAAAAACTACATCGACGACGTGGAGGGAGACGAGCTGAAGAGCGTGGTCAAGCGAGGAGACCTGCGCGCAGAGGCGGATTACCGCAGCGTACCGGATCTCGATGTGCTGTTCATATGCGTGCCCACGCCGTTCTCCGACAATAAGGATCCGGACATCAGCTACATTGTTCAAGCCGCCGAGGGCATTGCTCCCGGACTGAGAAAGGGGCATGTCGTCATACTGAAGAGCACGACGTTTCCCAATACGACGGAGGGTTATGTTCTGCCGATACTGCAGAAAACCGGTCTTGTAGTCGGTCGCGACTATCACCTCGCCTTTTCACCGGAACGCATAGATCCGGGAAACAAGATTTTCACGACGGGCAACACTCCGGTCGTGGTGGGAGGAGTGACGAAGGCCTGCACGCAGGCGGCGGCGCTCGTGAGCGGCCGGGTGATCTCACAGGTGGTGACCGTTTCCAATCCAAAAGTCGCGGAAATGGAGAAACTTCTCGAAAACATATTCCGCAGCGTGAACATTGCGCTGGTGAACGAACTGGCGACTCTCTGCGACCGGATGGGCGGCATCGACATGTGGGAAGTCATCGAGGCGGCAAAAACAAAGCCCTTCGGCTTCATGCCGTTCTATCCGGGACCCGGCATCGGCGGACACTGCATACTCATCGATCCCTACTACCTCTCCTGGGCCGCGCGGAAATACGATTTCCAGACGAACTTCATCACGCTGGCCGCCGAGACGAACGAGAACATGCCTTTCTACGTCAAGAACATGATGTACCGCGTGTTCAGCATGATCTCCGTCCCACTCAAAGACGCGCGAATATTGATGCTCGGCGTCGCTTTCAAAAGGGATGTGGACGATGTCCGCCACTCCCCCGCTCTGCGCGTCATGGAACTGCTGATGGACGACGGCATCAGGAAGCTCTCCTACAACGATCCTTTCGTCGCCACAGTCCGGATCAACGGAAAGAAACTGCGTTCGCAGCCGCTTACTCCGGAACTTCTCGAAAGCGCCGACTGTGTTGTCATCACGACCGACCACAGCGTGTACGATTACGGCATGATCGTGCGCCATGCAAAACGCATCATCGACACGCGCAACGCCACCCGGGTAGTCAAGGGACCGAAGAATCACGTGACCGTACTCGGCAGCGGAAAAAAATAAGTGCGTACTTTCGTTTCGGTGGTCGGGGCCAGGCCGAATTTCATGAAAGCGGCCCCTCTGCATCGGGCTTTCAGCGCGTACGGCGGCGACGTGCGAAATCTGATACTGCACACCGGCCAGCATTACGACGAAAAAATGTCCAAGGTGTTCTTCGAGGATCTCGAACTCCCGCCTCCCGATATTTATCTCGGAGTGGGTTCCGGCACCCATGCCGAGCAGACCGCCAAGGTCATGCTCGCCTTCGAGACGGCCCTGGCTGAATTGAAGCCGGATCTCGTCATCGTAGTCGGCGATGTCAATTCAACTCTCGCCTGCGCGCTCACGGCTGCGAAACTCGGCATACCCGTCGCTCACGTGGAGGCGGGTCTCAGGAGTTTCGACCGGTCCATGCCTGAAGAAATCAACCGCATCGTGACCGACAACCTCTCCGACCACCTGTTCGTCACGGAACAGGCTGGTATGGTCAACCTCTCGCGTGAGGGAATCCCGCCGGACAAGGTCCATTTCGTCGGCCATGTCATGATCGATTCGCTGGTAAGATACAGGAACAAGGCAAAAGCGAGCGGCATCCTGAACGACTTCGGCCTCTCGCCGCGCGGATATGCTCTGGTGACTCTCCACCGGCCGTCCAACGTGGACTCCGAGCAGAACCTGCGCCGGATTCTATCCGTGTTCTCCGCTCTGCGCGACGACACGAGAATCGTGTTCCCGGTGCATCCGCGCACGATGCGCCGGATGGAAGAATGCGGACTGGGCGCCGAGTTCCGCTCGCTCGGCCATCTGCATCTGTGCGAGCCGATCGGTTATCTCGATTTCCTCTCGCTGATGGACGGCTCGGCGCTTGTGCTCACGGACTCGGGCGGCATTCAAGAAGAGACGACTTACCTGCAGGTGCCCTGCCTCACGCTGCGCGAGAACACCGAACGCCCGGTGACCGTCGAAATCGGCACAAATCGACTCTGCGGTCTGGACGTGGACCTCATCGTCGCGCGGGCGCGCGAGGCGCTCGGCGGCGCAGCGAAACCGGGCGTCATACCGCCTCTCTGGGACGGACGCGCCGCCGAACGCATAGCCTCGATTCTTACAAACAGATTTTAAGCGATCCTCGCTTCAGCGTCGGCACATGCGGCGGCGGCGAGCATCCGCTACGCCTTCCATTTGATACTGCAACCCATCGAGGGAATGGCCTCGATGGAGATCTCGCGACCGGCGAGCAGATCTTCCAGGACGGTTTCAAGATCGCGCCGCGAGACTTTTTCCGGCGACTGCCAGTTGTCGTCGATGCGGCCGTTGTATCGAAGCCGCCTGCTCTTGTCGAAGACGAATATGTCGGGCGTGCAGACGGCGTCGAAAGCGCGCGCCGTCTCCTGCGATTCGTCCCTCAGATACGGGAACGGATATTTCTTTTCCCTCGCCCTGACGGTCATCTCATTGAATCCGTCTTCCGGATATCTTTCAGCGTCGTTCGAATTGATCAGCGCGAATTGCACGCGCGGAGCATGGCGGTTCCGGAGTTCGATCAGCCGGTCCTCGCTTGCAATGGCGTAAGGGCAATGGTTGCAGCTGAATACTATCACAAGCACTTCCGCGTCGGAAAAGGAAGACGGGGAGTATGTCCGGCCGTCGACGCCGGGCAGCGAGAAATCCGGGATCGGAGAGCCTGAAGGCATGCCTTTGGAATAAGTTAGAGCCATAATGATCGCTTGCTGTGTTGACTGAACGCTTACTGGGCATGAAACATAGCAGGCGCGAACGAGAGATTCAACCGCTCGGGATGCCCGGCTCCGAAGAATCCGCTGTTCGACTGTTCTCCCGGAACGGCGGACGCCCGATGTCCCTCTTGCCTCGGACGGCATCGCCTTCGCCGGCGGCATCATTAACTTTCGCCGAATTTTATAATATTGCATCGGCTGATGGAATTATCCCATGGAATATCCTCATTTCATTGAAGAGCTGAACCGGCGGGTGCTCGTATTCGACGGCGCCACGGGCACCAGCTTGCAGGCGCTGGGTTTGAGCGCCGTGGATTTCGGCGGCGCCGATCTCGAGGGGTGCAACGAGCATCTCGTAATCTCGAGGCCGGAGGCGGTGGAGTCCGTACACCGGGGTTTTCTCGAAGCCGGCGCGGATGTGATAGAAACGAACACTTTCGGCGCAACATCCGTCGTGCTGGAGGAATACGGAATCGCGGACCTCTCGCGGGAAATAAACGCGGCGGCGGCGCGAATCGCCCGCCGCATGGCCGAGGATTGGTCGACTGCCGACAAGCCTCGCTTCGTTGCAGGATCCGTAGGGCCGACGACAAAACTGCCGTCTCTCGGGCACATCGATTTCGATGATTTGCGCGACGCGTATCAGGAACAGATGGCCGGCCTCATCGAGGGAGGCGTCGACATCCTGTGCATCGAGACCTGCCAGGATCTTCTCCAGACCAAAGCCGCCCTGGCCGCGGCTCGTCGTTGCTTCGAGGCAATCGGCCAGAGACTGCCGGTGATAGTGTCCGTTACCATTGAAGCCACGGGTTCCATGCTCATGGGAACGGATATCGGCGCTGCCGTCGCCGCGATGGATCCGTACGATATAGTGGACGTCCTGGGTATGAATTGCGCCACGGGACCCATAGAAATGGAAGAAAACCTCCGGGCGCTCTGCGGAGCATTTCGAGGCCACGTCTTCGCGATGCCGAACGCCGGCATACCGGAAAATATCGGCGGCCGTTCCTGCTATCGGCTGACACCCGATGAAATGGAGGAATGGATGTCCCGCTTCGTCTCCGAGTACGGAGTGCGGCTCATCGGGGGCTGCTGTGGAACCACTCCGGAACACATCGCCCGCCTGGCCGGCATTGCGGGAAGGGTTCCGCCCGCGGAGCGGAGGCCTGTCGCGGTCCCCTCGGCAGCGTCCACGTACACCGCGACGCCTCTGCGCATGGATCTGCCGCCTCTTCTCGTCGGTGAACGCTGCAACGCCAACGGCTCGAAAAAATTCAGGGCTCTGCTCCTGGCCGGGGATTACGACGGCATCGCCGCGCTTGCCAAGGAGCAGGAGCGAGAGGGAGCGCATATTCTGGACATATGCGTCGCTTACGTCGGCCGCAACGAGACCCGCGACATGATCGAAACGGTGCGACGGCTGAACACGCAGGCGACGGCGCCCCTGATGATCGATTCCACGGAAGCACCCGTGATAGAAGCCGCACTGAAGCGCATCGCCGGCAGGGCAATCGTCAATTCTATCAACCTGGAGTCGGGCGAAGACCGGGCGGGCATAGTGCTGAGACTTTGCCGCGATTTCGGCGCGGCGGTAATCGCGCTCACCATCGACGAGAGCGGAATGGCCCGCACGGCGGCCGGAAAACTTGCGATAGCGCGGCGCATCAGGGATCTTGCCGTCCGGAAATTCGGCATGAGGGATGAAGACCTGATCTTCGATCCGCTCACTTTCACGCTCGGCAGCGGCGACGAGGAGTACCGGCGCTCGGCCGTCGAAACTCTCGATGCCATCAGACTGATAAAGCGGGAGCTGCCGCGCTGCTTCACCAGTCTCGGCGTCTCCAACGTGTCGTTCGGACTGGCGCCTCGAGCAAGGCAAGCTCTGAATTCCGTTTTTCTCCATCACGCGGTCGAAGCCGGCCTCGACATGGCCATTGTGCACGCCGGAAGAATAATGCCTCTGTACAAGATCGATGACGCCGGGCGTAAATTGGCCGTTGAATTGATATCGGATGAAAGAAAATGGGAATGACTTTTGAGGACTGACGAGGGCGCTTTCTACACATGCCGCTGAAAACACTATGAAACTGATCACATTCAAACACAACGGACTGGAAAGGGCCGGAGCCATCGTCGACGGCTGCGCGATGGACCTGCAGGCGGCTCACACCATGCGGAGGCTGGACGAAAAGACCGGCGAGGACCTGTTGCCCGCCGACGTCGTTTCCCTGCTTCGGTCCGGCGATGAAGGAACGGAAACGGCCCGGCGCGTGGAGGCTTGGTTCAGAAAGACGGGGTCGAAGGCCGTGTTCAGGGATACTCCCATCGCCCATCCGCTACAGGACGTCGAACTGCTCGCGCCGGTGCCTCGCCCCACGTCGATGCGCGACGGTTACGCCTTCCGTCAGCATGTGGAAGCAGCAAGGCGCAATCGGGGAGTCCCGATGATCGAGGAATTCGATCTGTTTCCGGTATTCTATTTCACGAACCACCAGGCGGTCACCGGCCCCGGGCCTGTCGCCGTGCGTCCGCTGCACTGCGAGAAGCTTGATTTTGAACTCGAAGCCGCGATCGTGATCGGCCGGCAGGGCCGTAACATACCGGCGGCCGAGGCCGACGATTACATCGCCGGTTACATGGTGATGAACGACTGGAGCGCCAGGGCACTTCAGATGGAAGAAATGAAATTGAGCTTGGGTCCTGCTAAGGGAAAGGATTTCGCCACCTCGCTCGGACCCTGGCTGGTGACACGGGACGAGCTCGCCGAAAGGCGCATCGCAGGCCCTGACGGAGAGCGTTATGATCTCGTGATGACGACCTGCGTGAACGGCATCGAGGTCAGTCGCGGGAATCTGAAAGACATGACCTGGACCTTCGCCCGCATTATCGAACGCGCTTCATACGGCGTTACCCTGTATCCGGGCGACGTCATCGGCTCTGGAACAGTCGGAACAGGGTGCTTCCTCGAACTGAACGGATCAAAAATCCATGACCCGGCATGGTGGCTGAAACCGGGAGACACGGTGACCTGCTCCATCGAGCTGCTGGGAGAACTCGAGAACCGTTTGGAACTCGAAGACTGAGTCGAGGCCTGCCATGCGTCATATCGATCCAAAAAACCACCCCGTCCAATTCGTGCATCGCCTGCTCTTGAGCGGAGTGGCGCCCAGACCCATTGCGCTGGTTTCGAGCATGGACGCCGAAGGCCGATGCAACCTGGCGCCTTTCAGCTATTACAACGCTTTCGGAGCCAATCCTCCGATAATTGCGGTTTCTCCGGCATACCGGGGAACCGATGCAACGCCCAAACACACTTTCCTGAACATTGTGCAGACGAAGGAGTTCACGGTCAGCGCAGTGTCATATGCGATGGCGCAACAAGCGAGCCTCGCGTCCTCGGACTACGACAGCGGTGTGAACGAATTCGATAAGGCCGGCTTTACACCTCTCTTATCCCGGTGCGTTGCTCCTCCCGGAGTTGCCGAGTCTCCGTTCCTGATGGAATGCCGCCTGCTGCAGCGCCTGGATCTCGGCATCTCGCCCGGAGGCGGAAATATACTTATCGGCGAGATCCTGATGTTTCATATCAGGGAATCCGCCTTCGAGAACGATGCCATCGATCCGCGGCGCATGGATCTGGTGGCCCGTCTGGGGCAGGACTGGTACTGCCGCGCCTCGGGCGACGCCCTCTTCCGCCTTCAGAAGCCGCGCCATGCTGGAATCGGCTTCGACGCATTGCCCGATCACGTCCGTCTGAGCCCACTGCTTACCGGGAATGACCTGGGCATACTTGCGGGAGCGGCCTCCCTGCCCGAAGCCGACACGGTACGGGATAAATGGCTGCGCGACCTATTGCGAATGAGACCCGGCCAGGACGGCCCCGACATTTTCGAAGTTGAGATTGCAACCGAAAATGCGCGCAACGCCCTTTTCATCGTGTTCGGACTAATACTGTCGGATGCGCCGGTTGAGGAAATTTCCCACAGGCTGCAAATCACGACGAAGGCGTTCCTGAGTGAAAACAACATCGAGCGCGCATGGGAATGCGCCTTGATGTCGAATCCCGCGGAGGTCGAGAAAATCCGTCACCTGCTGCGGACCTCCTGACTCGCAGTATTCCGATGGCGCGGATTTCGGTCGCGCAGGGACCCGGATTCCGCGGTGCAATTAAGCGGAGCATTTCGTAAGTTGAAGAAGGGTTGAATAAATCAGTCACCCAAATCCATACACCGGAATACAGCCATGAGCTCACCATCCTCCCTTCTCGATGAAGTCCTGGACTACTGGTACGAAGTCCGCAAAGGAATGATCAAGGAACTCCAGGTCGTCCCGGAAGCGCGCATGAATTTCCGCGCCACACTGGAAACGCGCACGGTGGCCGAGATCCTGCAGCACGTTTTGGAAGTGGCCATAGCCACAGTGGAAGAACTCCTGCGCGAGGACACGAATTTTCATCGCGCACCTTATCCGCAGCTCCTGCACAATTATGCGCCGAACATCAGCAAAGCGGATACGAAAGAAAAACTCGTCGATCTTCTGGTCGAGCAGTACAAGGATGCCGTGCAACGGTTGAAATCGGCGGGCGGTTTGTTCATGATGCAGTACATCACGAAACCGGATGGCGGCAAGGGAACCCGTTTCACGATGCTGACCGATGCGATCGCGCATGAAATGTATCATCGCGGACAGCTCACGGTATTCACACGCCTGCTCGGACTGGAGCCTGCGTTGACAAAGGCCGAACAGCAGCCACCGCTTCCGCCCATTCAGGGCTGAACCCGCCGGAACGGGCAGCGCCGGCCGAGGCCGGGATCGTGCCGTTGGAAGCGTAAAATCAGGCGGGGATTTTCACAACTTTCAGCGTCATTGCGCCTTGGGGGGTTACAGTGGTGTTCAGCCGTTCAATCCACCAGCAGCGGCAGCGACACCACTTGCGAACGGCGATGAACGGCGATCCGGTACGCGCCGGCCGACAGTGTTGAAACATCAACATGTATCGTGCGCATATCCGGACCTACGGGACCATCGAACAGGGACGACAGCCGCCTTCCGAGAGCGTCGTGCAGTGTAACTGCAATGTGTTCCTCCGCGAGCGCTGACACATGCAGCCGTGCCGCGTCCGCGGCCGGATTTGGAGATATGTTGAATATGAAGTCCCCGGGAGCCGGAGGAATTCCGTCCACAGGCAGAATGCTGTCGTCCCACGCGGCCGCGTTGACCGACTCCTTCCCGCCCGCCTGCGTGAAAGCGCCGCCGGCGAACAGATTCATGTCCGACAACGACAGCGCGCCGACGGGCCCGTCCGCGCCGCTTCCCGGCGCTGTCCATCGGCCGTCTTTCCAGCGGGCGATATTCGATGCGGGCACGCCGCCGGCGTTGGCGAACGCCCCTCCGGCGAACACGCGCTCGCCGTCGGAAGCGATGGAGAACACCGGCCCATCGACGCCTTCGCCGAGAGCGCTGAACAGCATGCGCTTGGCGTCCCATCGGACAATATTGCTCGCGTCAACGCCTCCTATCGAGGTGAATTCACCTCCGATGTAAAGATCGTCGCCCGAAGCATGAAGCGTATGCACCGCCCATTCTATCTCAGGGGTCACCATGTACCAGACTCCGTCCTTCATTCGCGCGACCGCATATCCGCCGTTTCCCGCAAAGGGTTGGAAGTATCCGGCGATATACAGATTGCCGCCGGCGCAAGCGACGGCGTCCACCACCACATCGCTGTACGTGTTCTTCAATCCCGCGTCGACGGGATGCCATACGCCTGTCCTTCTGTCCCAGGCCGCGATGCCGAGCACTTCGAGCGTATCGACATGCGTAAAGGCGCCTCCCACGTACAATGTTTCACCATCGAAAGCCAGCCCGTGAACGGCGCCGTCGGGACCGTAAGGCGGCTGCGTCTGCAGAGGCGTCCACTTCCCCGTGTTTCCGTTACGTACAGCGATATTAGCTGCCTTCACATCCCCCGCCCTGAAAAAGAATCCTCCGACGAACAGATCGTCGTCAGAGGAAAGGAGGCACGACACCTCGCCTCCAACGCCGTTGGCCGTATCGGCACCCAGAGCGCTCCAGCTTCCGTTCCTTTTATCCCAGCGTGCTATGTTGCGTGCCGGCAATCCGTCGGCGCTCGAAAACACGCCTCCGAAATACACTTCGTCCGCCGTCTGCGAGATGGCGTTCACGGCTGAAGAAACGCCGCCTCTGGGAGGGCCTCCGATGTCGGTCCACGTGCGTCCCGCTAATCGCGCGAGATATCTCAGAGGTCTCCCTTCTATGGATGTAAATTCCCCGCCCAGAACGAGCTCCGCGATGTCGGCGATGGCGACGGCGAAAACGGCCCCCTGCGCGCGGTTAACGACCGTATACCATTGCGATCCATCCCATTCCCAAAGCGTCCAGACATCGGTTTCCGCCGTCTCCGCCGGAAGCGCCAGAAGAAGCCTCGCGCTGTAGCTGTAAACGGCGTAGGCCGTCCCCTTCGGAGTCGAACCCAGAGCCGTCCAGGTCGAGTCCTCCGGATCCCATTCCGCGGCGCATGTTTGCGTTCCGCCGATCGAGATGTCCCCGCAAATGACAATGCGTCCTTGATGGACTGTCATCGCCGAAACGGCGCCCTCGGGATTAGGGCCGGCGGGCGCGGACACTGGTGTCCAGACACGCTCTTTCGGATGCCAGGCAGCCACGTTCGCGATATGCGCGCCGCCGACCCGGTTGAAGGATCCAGCCACGAACAGCACGCTGTCCAAGGCGGCGACAGCCGTGACGACGGCGGTTCCTTCGGTGTTGGCGACGGCGCCGGGCGAACTCCAAACCCCGCTTGTCCTATTCCAGACAGCGATGTTCATGGCGTTGACCCCGCCGGCTTCGCTGAATCTGCCGCCGGCGTACAGTTCGTCGCCCAACAGGGCCATCGCGTTGACACTGCCGTTGACACCCGGTTGGCCCGAGCCGAGAGGCTGCCAGTCCGACCCGTTCCATCTCGCGAGCCCGCGGCCGACGCCGCGACCCACATAATAGAAAGCGCCCGCGGCGAATAAATCCTTTTCATCGGCAATTATTGAAGTGACCGGACCGCGCAAGCCCGTGCCGAGCGGTTTCCAGTCGTTTCCGTCCCATACCGCTATGCAAGGAGTTTTTATTCCGCCGATGGCTCTGAAATCACCACCGGCGTACAACAGGCCGTCACGCACGGTGAGAGCGGAGATGTTCGCGTTGTCGAGACCCGGAGCGCCGATTCGCGCGTTCCAGTAAGCGTCGATTCCGTCCCGGAGTAATCCGCGTTTCCGGGGGCAGATATTCCCGCCGGTCTGCTGATCGCGCCGGAGAAGCTTCGAAGAGGCAGCATGACGAATACGAGTCGTGTGATCGCCTGTGTTCTGCGCGGCTGCCTTGTTGCCGTCCTGCCCTGCGATTGACTGCAACAGGAAAGCCGCCAGCAGCGCGATTAACCGAATTGTCGAGTGATGGGGATTATTCATACGCGGGCTCCGTGTTATAACTCAATGACGTAAAATAGCATATGCAGGAGACATGGTCTTGAATAGGGTTTCTTGGAATTGCCTGTTATAGTCGATACCTTTATTGAATGATTTAAAATCAGGCAAATCCGGTCCGTGCTTGTCTGCTCGTCCTGTTCAACCGACAAAGACTCCGAAGAGCGCGCAAACCTGACAGTTAAAGCCGATTCATGAAGAAAACGCCTCTTTTAATAATATTTTTCATCATTTTCATCGATCTGCTCGGGTTCGGGATAGTGATTCCGATACTGCCGTCATATGCGCAGCGCGGTTTCGCCGCCTCCGATTTAACCGTGGGGCTGCTCGTCGCCTCGTTTTCGCTGATGCAGCTTGTATTTACACCGTTATGGGGCAGATGGTCGGACCGTATCGGTAGAAGACCCGTTATACTGGTCGGACTGTGCTTTACAGTGATCGGTTACGTCATGTTCGGTCTGGCGGACTCTCTCACCATTCTTTTCCTTTCCCGCCTGCTGGCGGGGATCGGCGGATCCAACGTAGGCGCGGCGCAGGCATACATAGCGGATGTGACGGAAGAACATGATCGCGCCAAAGGCATGGGTCTAATTGGAGCGGCATTCGGACTGGGTTTTGTTTTCGGTCCGGTAATCGGCGGACTGCTCAGCAACTACGGGTATGCGGTTCCGGGCTTGGCCGCCGCCGGCCTTTCCGCCGTCGCGCTCACGCTGACGGCGGTCATACTGCCCGAGCCCGAGAAACGGTCGTTTACCGCAGGCGGGAGTTCGGCGTTCACACTGCGCTCGCTTCGAGCGGCCGTTTCCCGCCCCGGAATCGGCGTTATTCTCGCGCTGTTCTTCCTGGCGACTTTCGGCTATGCGAATATCTATGCGACCTTTCCCATCCTTTCCATCAGGGAATTCGGATATACAGACTATCAGGTGGGTTATCTCTTCGGTTACATGGGCATCATCGGAGCGCTGACGCAGGGATGGGCCATACGCCCTCTGATGAAGCGCGCGAACGATGTCACGCTGATTCTCATCGGCAGCGCCTGCACGATGATCGGTCTTACGCTCATCCCGGTATTCCACAACACACTGGCGTTGCATGCGGTGCTCACCGTATTGTCATTCGGATCCGGGCTGATAACCCCGATTCTCCTGGGACTCCTCTCCCGGAGAACCGACAGCCGCGAACAGGGCAGCATTCTCGGAATCAACCAGTCGCTCGGCGCCCTCGGAAGAACTACCGGGCCGGTATGGGGAAGTTTCATGTTCCAGGCGGCCGGTCATCAATATCCATTTTTCACCGGAGGCGCCGTCCTCCTGCTCGTCCTTATCATCGCATGGAGATCCCTTTGAACGGAACCTGCGCGAACATGTCGGGACGGTGAACGAGAGACCGGGCGCGAATTTGGCATACAAACGAGCATAAAGGCGAAGACAAGCAAAATGGCAATGACGCAACGCACACTGTACAAGACAATCGAGAAAGTCGGCTACGCCGAATTCTCCTCGGAAGAGGATATGCTCAGGGCCATACTCTCGGAAATCGTCAAACACAACGATATAAGTATTGTCGGCGGCAGGATCTGGAAACTTCACCCGGAGGAGGAATGTTACGAGCTCGCCTACGAGGAGGGCATGATCGAGCCCGTCGGCAGGGGCTTCAAAATCCGGCTCAAGGATTACTCGATTTTCCAGGAGGTCGCCCGCCGCCGCACCGTGCTGGCCGACGAGACAAACGTCGTGCTTCGCAGCAAGGGGATAATGAAGTATTCGGCTACGGGCATAGGAACCACCGTCCGCAAGGGCCGCACGGCATATTACGAGTACCTCATGGCCTTCAACGCCGCCGAATCCGACCATGAATTCCGGTACACGATGAACATTGTCGGCCAGGCGGTGACCAACATGCTGGCGCGCCGGCGCAGCGACGATGAAAAACGCACCCTGCTGTCGGAGCTCGAGCATGCCGCCGTCCTGCAGCGCCAGATTCTTCCCGCCCACGAGCACAGTTTCGGACCGTATGAACTCTACGGCGTCAGCGTCCCGGACCGCACGGTGGGAGGCGATTTTTTCAATTATTATACGTTCTCGAGCGACGCCTCGCGGATGGGAGTCGCCGTCGGTGACGCCGCAAGCAAGGGCCTGCCGGCGGCGGTGCAGGCGCTATTTGTTTCGGGCGCCCTGATGATGGGCGTCGAATACGAATCGAAAATGTCGACCGCTATCAGGCGCATCAACGCCATCAACACCAAGATTTTTCCGGACGACCGCATCCTTTCCCTGTTTTACTGCGAACTCTTCGATACCCGCGACGGCTTGCTGCTCTACGCGAACGCAGGCCACCCGAGACCGTTGCACTACCATGCCGCGAGCGGCCGCTGCACAACGCTTACAACCACCGGGCCCATCATCGGCCTCATGCCCGACGCCACCTACGGCATAAGCAGCGCGGCGCTCGCCCGTAACGACGTTCTCGCCATATACACCGACGGCATCACCGAAGCCGGCAATGAAACCGAGGAATTCGGCGAGCGACGCCTTATTTCGATTATCCATGATTGCGCCGGGAACACGCCGAAGGACATCTGCCGCGAAGTGCTGCAACAGGTGCAGACTTTCAGCGCCTCCGGACCCTATTCGGACGACAAGACCATCGTCGTAATTAAACGCGTGAGGTAGAAATGGCGACACAACACTCTTTCGACATCGTCTCAAGAGTCGACATGCAGGAAGTCGACAACGCCTACAATCAGACGATGAAGGAAATCAGGACGCGATACGATTTCAAGGGATCCAAAAGCTCAATCACCTTGCAACAGAAAGAACGCCGGATTGTCGTGCTGGCCGACGACGACTTCAAGAGAAAGGCCATCATTGACATACTGCAGGACAAGCTCATCAGAAGAGGCATACCGCTCAAGGCGGTTCAATACGGCAATATCGAGGACGCGAGCGGCGGAATGCTCAGGCAGACGGTATCATTCCAAGCCGGCATCGACAAGGAGCAGGCACGGCAGCTCGTAAAAATGATAAAGGACATGAAACTCAAGGCTCAGGCGGCGATACAGGAGGACCAGGTCAGAGTGACGGCGCAGAAGATAGACGACTTGCAGACGATCATACAGAAGGTACGCGAAGCGGATCTGCCGTTCGACGCACAGTTCGTCAATTACCGCTGAACCTTCGGCCGTCCGACGGCGCCGGAAACATGCAATCAGACATTATGAAAACATTCGAGTTGAAAAGCGCCACGACCGTGACGGCAACGCCCCGCCGGATTCCGCACATTTCTATCGCGATCCCGCTGCTGATTTTACTTCACTCGTCCATTTCCGCGTCACAATCCCACTCGTCGGTGCTCGTCCGTTTCCCCGGCGGCGAATTCAATGCCCCGGCCTTCGACCGCAACGGCGTGGTCTATGTTTCCATGGACGCCTTTGCGTCGGGATGCTCGTTGCGGCTGTATTCGGATAAAAAGAGGGGAAAAATGGAAATCGTGACCGGCAACCGCCGCATCAAGCTTACGGCCGACAATCCCTTCATTCCCGTCATAGATCACGCCACGAACGCCATCGAGAAAGTCGCCCAGCTCCCGCTTGAGGTGCTGCGCCGCGACACGGCCCTTTACGCGCCCGCCGCCGCCATCTCGCCCATACTCGCGGCCGCATGGGACAAAGGCGTCGCTTTCAGCGAAACTCCACCCACGCTCGACATCTCCGGCGAAGCGCGAAACGCGCGTCCGGCAACGGAAATCCGCTCTCCGGAAAAACCCGCCGCTACCTCGCCCTCCGCGCAATCGGTCGCCGCGGAGAAAAAACCGCCTGCCGCCGAGACTGCTTCCAAGGCCGACATCACGCATGCGACGGTGGACGTTCGGCGCAACGGCACCGTCATCCGCATACATTCGAGGAAACAGCTTCCCGATCCCGCCCGGGAGGAAGCAGGCGACGAAATGCTGATACTCTCTTTCAGCGGTGCGCGGATAGACGAGAGCGAGTTCCGGCAAACACCCATAGCCGGCGATGACGTCAAATCGATCAACGGTGTGCAGGTAGGACCCGATGCGCGGCTCGAAATCGCCCTTGGAAACGGAATCCGCACCAGAAGCATACTTCGCGACGCGGAAGGCAACGACCTTCTCGTTACGCTTTACAAGGAAGCCGAAATCCAGGAGATCCTTTCGGACGAGGAGCAGGATAAGTCCTCCGCGAGAAAGCGCAAATGGGCGCTCGACTGCATAGTCATCGATCCCGGCCACGGTGGCAGGGATCCCGGCGCCATAGGCACCTCCGGCCTGAAGGAGAAAAACGTCACACTCGGCATCGCCTTGAAGCTGGGCGAGATGATCCAAAAAAGACTCAAAGGAATAAAGGTCGTCTACACGAGGCGCGACGACAGGTTCGTAGAACTGGACAGAAGAGGAAAAATAGCCAACGAGGCCAAGGGCAAACTGTTTCTCTCCATTCACTGCAATTCAACGGAAAAAAAACCGTCCACGGCCACCGGCACGGAGATCTACCTCCTCAGACCCGGCCGCACTGAAGAAGCCATAAGGGTGGCCGAATTCGAAAACTCCGTCGTCCGTCTCGAACAGGACTATGAAAAACGATATAAGAAACTGACCGACGAGAATTTCATCATCGTGACCATGGCACAGAGCGCGTTCATGAAGTACAGCGAACGCGTCGCCGACATTTTCCATGAAACAGTCAAGAAAAACGGCAAAATCCGGAGTCTGGGCGTTAAGCAGGCCGGTTTCTATGTGCTCGTGGGAGCGTCCATGCCGGGCGTGTTGATCGAATCGGGCTTCCTGTCCAATCCGAAGGAGGAAGCGTTCCTGGCTTCCCAGGCCGGTCAGACCCATGTAGCGAATCTGATCTTCCAGACCGTCGACAAATTCGCTGAGGAGTACGAGAAAAGCCTCAAGTGAGCGGACGGATTCACTCCTTGACTTTCGTGCCGCGCATGCATACGTTGCGGAAGAACAAGGATACCGGAGGTCGTAATGAAACGCAAAATCTTCTGGTGCGCATGGTGTTTCCAGCCCAATGAGATCGATGTGGATCTCACGGCCGGGAAGGATCAGGTTTTCGTCGAGGACTGCGAAGTGTGTTGCCGTCCCAACACGCTCCACGTCAGATACGATGACGACACCCTCCTCGTCGAAGTCGCCGTGGAAGCTGAGGGCTGATCGCGGATGCGCGATCGAGCGCTTCCCGCCCGATGGACTTGAGCCCGCGCCTTGCAGCGCGGGCGTTTCATTAAAGCGCGGACAGCTCGACGGATATGCAGCGATCCATCACGACGTCGAGTCCGGCGTCGAGCGCTTTCAGTGCCGCCTTTTCATCGACAACCCCGAGCTGCAGCCATAGCGCCCGGGCGCCTGCCGCAATCGCTTCGTCCACTATTCCGGCCACGTGTTCCGATCGCCTGAAGACGTTGACTATGTCCACTCCGGAGGGCGCCGAAGCCAAATCGGGATATGCCGGAATTCCCCGCCACGTCTCGAGTTTCGGATTCACCGGGTACACCGTGTAACCGCGGCGGAGAAGATCCGATCCTATGCGATAACTCGCGCGCGAAGGATTGTCCGAAATTCCGATCACCGCGACAGTCCTGGCCCGCCCAAGCAGTCCGCTTATATCGTGGTTGATTGTTTTGCGTCCGCTCGTGTTCATCATCGATAAGATTGTGCCTGTTCCTGCCGGGTGTTCCGTCGTCCGGCCGGCCATAAGGGCAGTATGCGCAAACCCGCCGGCGGCATCATTCCACCGACAGATTCTCGACATACAGGATCTCACAAGCCCCGTTTCCTGTATCATCACGACGCAGTGAGCTTCGCCAGCGGAAACCGTCGCTGCGTGCGACCTGCACTAGACAGCCGCTCATTGTTACTACGCTGCCGCGTACAATCCCGTCCAGCAGATTCTCGATATCTTCATCGGCCGGTATGACATGAACATTCGCGCTGGATACTGAGATTTCCGACACGGATATCGGAAGACGTTTTGTTTTCCAGAGATAAAAGCGATTCGTCTGTGAAATGTCGAGGTTGTCGATCACAGCCTGGTTGGACATGGCGCCCCAGCCGAGCGCAAGATCGAGCGGCGAGATTTCGGCCGCCTTGTCGGAATACTCTTTCCTGCTCAACACCAGTGCGCGTATCTCATATGCCGCCAGCGGCGTGATCGTGAAATCCTCGTGACGGAAGGACTCGGCTTCCTCGAGATTCTCTTGTACCGGCTCATCAGGGCAGAGTATACCCGGCGCGTGTGTGATGGACGGCTCCGGCCACAGAAGCAAACACAATGCCGCGATAAGAAGGCAGGAAGCCGAAAGCAATGTTATTCGAAGTATCATGTCCAGTGTCCCGACTCGTTTCACCCGGCAAATTAGCCCCGAACATTCGCGCCGCCAAGCTTAAATCCTCGAAGTCGTGCAGGAATTTCATTCTGTTGCAACAGAAAGAGAATTCACGGACGAAGCGGTCGGGAATATTGACACAAAGCTGAAAAGGCGCTAATTTCCGATTGTATATTATTCGAGATCGGGTTCCGATTCCAGTATGCGGCGTTTCGGAATTCGGAATCCCGCGCAGGTCCGAAACAAATTCACTGAATCTCCAATTTCCCTGCTGGAGTCGAACAATGAATCAGCACGTTGTATGTGGATCTCACAGATCCTACTTGATCCTTGCCGCCGCCGTTTTTCTATTCTCCATCGCTTCATCGAGAACCGCTTTCTCTCAGGATGCGCAGGAAGCCCTGCGGAAATCCGACACATTGATCAGTCAGGGGAAGTTGGCCGAGGCCCGCGATGTGCTGCTGCCGGCCCTCGACGCGCTGCCGAAGGACGATGCCGACCGGCGATTCGACATTCTCTTCAAGCTGGGCTATCTGCTTGACAAAATCGACCCGAAGAGGGGTATAGCATATCTTGAGGAAGCGTTGAAGTTGCGCCCGAAGTATGCGACCGCATGGGGCAACATGGGATGGAACGCATATCTCGCGGGCGACCTCGAGAAGGCGGTCTCGTCCACATTGCGCTGTCTGGAATTGGACAAAACGTTAGCTTACGCATGGGCCAACCTGGGACTTTACCATTTCGCGCAGGGTGAAACGAAGAAAATGGATGATGCATATAATAACGCCTTTCATTGGGCGGACTCTCCCGACGATCTGGAAGGCGCCGTGACAGACGCTGAAGAACTTTGCCAAAAGAAGCCCGGAGACGAATGCACAAAGCTGCTCAACCTGCTCAATACCGACAGGAAATCGTTGGAAAAGCGCCCCGCGCATCTGAAAGCGTGGAGCGTGAAAAACCAAGAGATCCGGGCGCTTCTGCGGAAGGGTTCGCATGGCGCGGCTCTCGCCATGGCGGACTCGCTCCTCAAGGCGGTTGAAAAGGAGCTCGGGAAGGATCATTTCACATACGTCGTCACAATGTCCACTTTGGGAGTCGCGCAAAAGGAATTGGGAAAGACCGCCGAAGCCGAGGAGACGCTGTTGAGCGCGGTCCGCATCGCATCCGAACTTCGCAGCCCGAACACGACGCTTTACCCCGACATACTCGGCAGTCTCGCGGCGCACTACGCGGCCATGGAAAACTGGCAAAAGGCCGAGGAGACTCTTCTCCGAATACTGAGGGCACGGGAGGAAATGCTGGGTCCGAATCACCTGTCGCTGGTCAATACTCTCAACCAGCTGGCCGCAATGTGCAAGAAGCAGGGCAAGGACCAGGATGGCGACGCTTACAAGAAGCGCGTCCGGTCGATTCAGGATTATCAGTTCGGAACGCTGGACTGAGCCTCGCCTTGTGGCGTGGGTGAATGGATCGCCTCAAGGAGCATAAAAGGCACAAATACATAGTGACCTTTTCGCCTTTTGCGGCTGATACCATGCGTCGTGAACCGGAGCTCGCGAGCGGTTAGGCGCGGGATGCGGGGCGCTCACGCGAGGCAACGGCCTTGCGAAAAATCGATGCAACACCGTGGAGGCCGGGGGTTCGAGGAAGGTCGCGCGCGGGTTGTGAAGTTATGGAACACACGCGCATCCTCCGCGCGAGGCCGCGCGGAGGGCATGGAATAGGAACACCGCGGAGTCTCGTCGATCCGCCCGAGTTACGGCAGGTAAGCTTCAATCGGCGGGCAGGAGCACATGATGTGCCTGTCGCCGTACGAATTGTTCACGCGTCCGACATGCGGCCAGAACTTGTTCTGCAGCACATAGGGCAGCGGAAACGCCGCCTGTTCCCGGCTGTATGGATGCGGCCAGTCGCCGCGCGCGATCTCACGAGCCGTGTGCGGAGCGTTACGCAAAACGTTGTCCTCGGGATCCGCCGTGCCGTCCATGATCGCCTGTATTTCGCGGCGAATGGAAAGCATGGCGTCGACGAACCTGTCCAGCTCCTCCTTCGATTCGCTCTCCGTCGGTTCTATCATCAGGGTTCCGGCGACTGGGAATGAAACCGTGGGAGCGTGGAAATTGTAGTCCATCAACCGCTTCGCCACGTCCTCGGCTTCCACATGCGCGCTCTTGAAAGGCCGCAGATCTAGAATGAACTCATGCGCAACTCTGCCGTTCCGGCCCGTGTACAAGATCGAGTACTCTTTCTCTAGCCGGGCTTTCAGGTAATTGGCGTTGAGTATGGCATACCTCGAAGCCGAGGCCAGTCCGCGGCCCCCCAGCAGCTTCATATAGGCCCAGGAGATGGGTAAAATGGAGGCGCTGCCCCAAGGCGCGGAAGCTACGGCGGTGATCGCCTTGTCCCCGCCGGTTTTCGCCACTGGATGCCCCGGCAGAAACGGCGCCAGATGCGCCGCGGCGCAGATGGGTCCCATTCCGGGTCCGCCGCCGCCGTGCGGTATGGCGAAGGTCTTGTGCAGGTTAATATGGCATACATCCGCGCCGATTCCCCCGGGATTCGACAATCCTACCTGCGCGTTCAGGTTGGCCCCGTCCATGTACACCTGGCCGCCGAACTCATGTATGATCGAGCAGATTTCCATTATGCTTTCTTCGAAAACGCCGTGCGTGGACGGATAGGTAACCATCAACGCCATCAGCGCATCGGCGTGCTGAGCCGCTTTCGCGCGAAGGTCCTCGACGTCAATGTTGCCTTGCTGGTCGCAGGCGACTATCACCACCTTGCAGCCGGCCATGACCGCGCTGGCCGGATTTGTGCCATGCGCCGAGGCCGGAATGAGGGCGACGTCACGCCGCGTTTCTCCGCGGTCGTGGAAATACTCGCGTATCACCATGAGTCCGCTGTATTCCCCCTGCGCCCCCGAATTCGGCTGCAGCGAACAGGCGTAGAGACCTGTCACCGCGCACAACATGGAACCCAACTCGTCGAAGAGCCGACCGTAGCCCTCCATCTGCCATGCCGGCGCAAAGGGATGGGGCAGTGAGAATTCCGGCCAGGTGATCGGCGCCATGGCGGTGGTCGGATTGAGTTTCATGGTACAGGAGCCCAGCGAGATCATTGAATGCGCCAGGGAGAGATCGCGGTTCTCGAGACGCTTGATGTAGCGCAGCATCGCCGTCTCGGAATGATTCATGTTGAACACCGGATGCGTGAGAATGTCGCTGCCGCGCTGTAAAGACGCCGGATACGCCGCATCGAGCCCTTCGAACAATCCGTCGCCCGGCAGGACGTCAATGCCGGCCGCTTCCGCGAAGACGGAGACTATACCGTTCAGATGTTCATCCGTTGTCGTTTCGTCCAGCGAGATGCCGACATGCGTCCCGTCGATGAGCCGGAAATTCATGTTCCTCCGCTCCGCGAGTGCACAGAGCCGCGCGGCATCCGACACGCGCAGTTTCAGCGTGTCGAAATACACTTCGTTCAGCTGTTCACACCCGAGTGTCTTCAACCGACGCTCGAGAGCGCAAGCCCGCAGGTGTACGTTCCCGGCAATGCGTTTCAGGCCTTCCGGACCGTGGAATACCGCGTACATGCCGGCCATGACGGCCAGGAGGGCCTGCGCGGTGCATATGTTGGACGTGGCTTTCTCGCGCTTGATGTGCTGCTCGCGCGTCTGCAAGGTCATCCTGTACGCCGTGCGTCCCTGCGCGTCCACCGAAACGCCGATGATCCTGCCCGGCATCTGCCGCACGTAGTCCTGTCTCGTCGCGAAGAACGCCGCATGCGGACCGCCGTATCCCATCGGCACGCCGAAGCGCTGCGCGCTTCCGACAACCACGTCAGCGTTGAACTCCCCGGGAGGCACGAGCTGCGTCAAGGCCAGCAGATCCGCAGCGACCACAACCAGTATCCCTTTTTCATGCGTGTCGCGGATGAACGTCCTGTAGTCGTTAACCGCG
Source organism: uncultured Chromatiales bacterium (assembly GCA_964388275.1). GTDB lineage: Bacteria > Bacteroidota > Ignavibacteria > SZUA-365 > SZUA-365 > JARYLZ01. Next base: position 8,030 of record CAYLZD010000022.1, on the reverse strand, counting down.
CCGTCCTGGGCGGGATACTGGATGATGGCGCCGAAGTAGTTCGAGTCGAGAGCCGCCGTCATGTGGTCGCCGGTGACAATCTCTATCCCGAACGGCCGGGCGCGCGTCTTGAGAACGTCCACGGTCTGCGGATAACATGTATCCGATACGAAAAAGCGGACCGAGCCGGAGCGGTCGGATTTCCTGTGCGCGATTCCGAGCAGCATTATCATCGCCTCCGCAGCCGCCGTGCCCTCGTCGAGAAGGGACGCGTTCGCTATGTCCATCCCTGTCAGGCTGCATACCATTGTCTGGAAGTTGAGCATGGCCTCCAGCCGGCCCTGCGCGATTTCGGCCTGGTACGGAGTGTACTGCGTGTACCACCCGGGATTCTCCAGTATGTTCCGGAGAATGACGCCCGGGGTCACGGTTCCGTAATAACCCATACCGATAAACGGTGTGAACAGACGGTTCTTCTGCGCGAGACTCGAGGCGTACCGGAGAAGCTCCTGCTCGCTCATCCCGTCGTCAATATCCAGCGGTTCGGCATTTCGAATGGACTTCGGCACCGTCTGTGCTATTAGTTCGTCCAGATCGGCCGCCCCGAGAGCTGCGAGCATTTCGCGTTCCTCGGCCGCGTTGGGACCTATATGACGTATTTCAAATGATTCTTCGACTGGGAGGCTTTTTTCCATGATGTGCTCTCTTTGCTGTGTGATGGCGCGATGCCTGCGCCCGGTAATCGGCTTCGTCCTGCCGGGAGCGCGTCCTGCCAGGGTTCATTTTCTGTCGGCGGTGTTTTCCTGCGATCTGAAAAAATCCATCGCTTTGGAGGCGGCCTTCTGCTCGGCGGCTTTCTTGCTGCCTCCGACGCCGGCGCCAACGGGTATTCCGTTTACCTGCACCTCGACGGTGAAAACGGGATTGTGATCCGGCCCCGTTTCGTCCAGAGTGACGTAGCGTGGTATGCCGAGTCCCTGCGCCTGCGCGAATTCCAGCAAACGGCTTTTAAAATTGTCGTCTATCGCCAGCCGGTCATTCGGAAACTGAGCGAGCACCTGGTCCTCGACGAAGGTCCTCGCGGCCTTGTATCCGCCGTCGAGATAGATCGCCGCGACAAAGGCCTCGACCGCGTCGACGAGTATGGATTCGCTCCCTGCTCTGATGGACTGAACGGCGCTGGGACTGAGGAGCAGGAAATCCTCGAGGCGCAGCCGCCTCGCGCATTCTGCCAGCGAGTTTCTGCTCACCATGCGGGCGCGGATTTTGGAAAGTTCGCCCTCTTCGGCGTCGGGGAAGGCATTGTAGAGGTATTCGGCCGCCACCATGTTGAGAATGGAATCGCCGAGAAATTCCATCCGTTCGTTGGATTTGACCGCGCCTACAGGACAGAGCTGCAGATATGAGCGGTGTATAACCGCCTGCATGAAATACTTGTCATGCCTGATATGATAACCCGTGCGTCGTGTGAATTCATCGCTGTCGAATTCGATCCGCGCGGTTACCGCCACTCGGCCTTCATCCTGGTTCAACTCCGCGGACGGGACGGGAGGCGTTTTCTTCTGTGTTCTGTGTGGAGCGAGGAAAATCCTCAGCAGGCGGAACATACGGAGAAAGGATCTACTCCTGCCGGCTGTTGTATTTCCTGTAAACCAGGGATGTGTTGTGTCCGCCGAAACCGAAGGTGTTGGTCACCGCGGCGCTGACGGTCCACTTCTGCGCCGTTCCGGGGACGTAGTCCAGGTCGCAGTCCGGATCGGGGGTTATCTGGTTGATCGTCGGATGTACGACGTCGTTGGCGATCATGTACACCGTAGCGATGGATTCCACCGCGCCTGCCGCGCCCAGAAGGTGGCCCACCATGGACTTGGTGGAGTTCACCTTGATTTTGTAGGCGCGCTCTCCGAACAACGACTTGATGGCCGTGGTTTCGGTCTTGTCGTTGTAGGGCGTGGAGGTTCCGTGCGCATTTACGAGATCGATGTCGTCTATTGTCAATCCGGCGTCGGCGATCGCATTGCGCATCGACCTCATCGCGCCGTCGCCTCCGGGCGCGGGTTCCGTGATGTGGTGCGCGTCGGCGGTGAAGCCGATGCCCGCGAGTTCGGCGTAAATGACTGCGCCGCGCGCGCGCGCGTGCTCGAGTTCCTCAAGAACGAGTATGCCGCCTCCTTCGCCCATGACGAAACCGTCGCGGTCCTTGTCGAAGGGGCGGCTGGCCGTTTTCGGATCGTCGTTGCGCGTGGAAATCGCGCGCATGGCGCCGAAACCGCCCAGTCCCATCGGCGTGATCGCCGCTTCGGCCCCCCCTGTCACCATCACGTCGGCCATGCCGCGCTCGATGAGCATAAACGCGTCTCCGATCGCATGCGACGAAGTGGCGCATGCCGAAGTGGTGGCGTAGTTGGGCCCCTTGAAGCCGTACATAATCGATATGTAGCCGGCGGCAATGTCGATGATGAGCATCGGCACGAAAAACGGGCTGATCTGACGGGGGCCCTTGTATTCGTAGTAGAGGTTCTGCTGGTTGAAATTCGTCCACATGCCTCCGATGCCGGATCCGACGACGACGCCGACACGCTCTTTGTCGATATCGGCCCGGTCGAGACCGGCATGGGCAATTGCCTGCACTGCGGCCGCGACGGCGTATTGGGCGAAAGGATCCATGCGCTGGCTCAGTTTGCGATCCATGTATTGCGCCGGATCGAAGTTCTTCACCTCCGCGGCGATGTGCGTTTTGAAAGGCTCGGTGTCGAATTTCCGGATGAGATCGACGCCGCTCACTCCGTCGAGAAGGTTTTTCCAGTATTCATCGACGGTGTTCCCGAGCGGGTTGATTGTGCCCATCCCCGTGACCACGACGCGTCGCTTTTTCATGCAGATTCTCCGGATACCGTGGCGGCCTCGATGGGCCGCCGCTTGGATTTGATGTATATATGGAAATCGCTTAAGAATCGTTGCTTACGCAGCGTGTTCCTTTATGTAATTGATGGCGTCGCCGACTGTTGTGATCTTTTCGGCATCCTCATCGGCGATGGTCAGACTAAAGGCTTTCTCGAGCTCCATGACCAGTTCTACGGTATCGAGAGAATCGGCGCCGAGATCATTGGTGAACGATGCGGTCTCGGTGATCTGGCTTTCTTCAACGCCGAGTTTGTTGACGATGATTTGTTTGACCTTTTGGACGATTTCTTCGGACATTTGGAAACCTCCGGAATAATGTGAGAAAATGTGTATTGTATTCTTTGGACTGACAAGTCACATAACCATGCCGCCGTCTACACAAATGACTTGTCCTGTAATATACGCAGATTTTTCGGAAGCGAGGAACACGGCTGTAGCGGCCACATCCGCCGGGGCGCCTCCGCGCTTCAGGGGTATGGCGCTCAGGAACAGGGCCTTTTGTTCGTCGTTGAGCGCGGCCGTCATATCCGTCTCGATGAAGCCGGGAGCTATGGCGTTCACTGTGATGTTCCGGCCCGCGAGTTCCTTGGCCACCGATTTCGTGAATCCGATCAGACCCGCCTTGGAAGCGGAGTAATTGGACTGGCCCGCGTTGCCCATCACTCCCACCACGGAGCTGATGTTCACTATTTTCCCCGCCCTTTTCCGCATCATCACTTTCGACACGGCGCGCGTGACGAGGAAGGCGCCTTTCAGATTGACCGCGAGAACCGCGTCCCAGTCCTCGTCGTTCATTCTCATCAGCAGCTTGTCGCGCGTGATGCCGGCGTTGTTGACGAGCACATCGATGCTTCCCATGGATTTGGCGATTTCCTCGACCGCGGCCTCCACCGCCGCGCCGTCGGTTATGTCGACGTTGCGGCTTTCGGCCCGCCTGCCTTCGGCCCGGATTTCCTGAAGAAAATCCGCGAAGTCCCCGGGGAAAGCCCTGTCGAAAACCGCTATGTCCGCGCCTTCCCGAGCGAACTCGCGGGCGATTTCCCTGCCGATACCGCGACCTCCGCCCGTGATCAGGGCTGTCTTTTTCTCGAGATGTTTCATGACGTATCCTTGCCTGATGCTTCAGACTGTTGATTTCACGAGATCCGCTTCGTCGGCCGTTCCCACGCCGGAACACTCGGCTTCGGCGCTGATGCGCTTGAGCAGACCCTGCAGCACGCTGCCCGGGCCGACTTCGAAAAACTTCCGCACGCCGTCGCGCAGCATGTTCCTCATGCCGGCCTCCCAGAGAACCGGGCTGGTTATCTGCTTGAAAAGCATTTCCCTGATCGTGGCGGAGTCTGTGACGGCTTCTCCTGTCACATTCGTATAAACCGGGAATGCGGCGTCCTGTATCGGCGTCGCCTCCAGAACCGTTCCGATTTCGTCCTGCGCGTACTGCATTAGAGGCGAGTGAAAGGCGCCGCTGACGGGAAGCTTCTTCACGATGCGCACACCTCTCGCTTTGAGAGCATCGGCGGCCGCGTCGATTCCCGCCACACTGCCCGAGATGACGATCTGTCCCGGCGAATTGAAATTCGCGGTTTGGACTATCCCGGCGCTGCGAGCCTCGTCGCATGCCTCCTCCACGAGCTCGGGCGCCGCGCCGATGACCGCCGCCATGGTTCCGGGCGATCTCGTGCCGCTTTCCTGCATCAATTCGCCGCGTTTCTTCACAAGGCGCAGGCCGTCCTCGAAACTCATGGCGCCCGCCGCAACGAGAGCCGAGTACTCTCCGAGCGAATGCCCTGCCGCGGCCGCGGGCATGATGCCCAGCAGCCGGGTCACGGCCACGCTGTGCGTAAAGATCGCTGGCTGCGTGTACATGGTCTGCCGCAGTTCCTCCTCAGGCCCGTCGAAACAGATGCGCGACAGCGGCGCGCCCATGATCTCGTCGGCAAGAGAGAAAATCTCCCGGACCACGGGATGGCGTTCGGCCAGGTCTTTGCCCATGCCGACATGCTGCGAGGCCTGTCCGGGATATAGAAAAGCGATTTTCATGTGCGGCTCCCCGGCTCAGATCGACCAGCGGATATAGGCGCCGCCCCAAGTATATCCCGCGCCGAAGGCGGCGAGAATGATCTTGTCACCGCGTTTCAGACGCCCGTCGGCATGGTATTCGAAGAGGCAACTGGGTATGGTGGCCGCTGTCGTGTTGCCGTACCGGTCGATGTTGATCATGACCTTGCTCAAATCGATGCCCATGCGATCCGCGGTGGCGGAAATGATGCGCATGTTGGCCTGGTGAGGAACCAGCCAGGCGACATCCTCGCTCTTCAGATTATTTCTCTGCATGATCTCCACGGCCACGTCGGCCATGCCCACGACGGCTACCTTGAAAACCGCCTTGCCGTCCTGATACAGGTAATGCCAACCCTTGTCGACCGTTTCATGCGTGGCCGGATGCAGGCTTCCTCCGGCGCGCATATGCAACGCCTCCTCGCCTATGCCGTTCATGTAGTTCGCCCAATCCAGTATGCCGTACCCGGGTTCCTCCGACGGCTCGAGGATGACCGCCGCGGCAGCGTCCCCGAAAAGGATGCAAGTGTTTCGGTCCTTGTAGTCCGCGATCGACGACATCTTGTCGGCGCCGATGACGAGGACTTTCTTGTAAGTGCCGGCCTTTATGAACTGCGAGCCGGTTGTCAAGGCGAACAGGAATGCGGAGCAGGCGCCGTTCAGATCGAAGCCCCAGGCTTTCGACGCGCCGATCTTGTTTTGCACGAGCGCGGCTGTGTTGGGGAACATCATGTCCGGAGTCACGGTCGCAACGATGATCAGCTCGATCTCCTCGGCGCCGATGCCCCGCATGGCGAGCGCGCGTCTGGCGGCTTCCGCGCCCATGTCGGAAGACGCGCCGTTTTCAAGTATGCGGCGCTCCCTTATTCCGGTTCGGGAGACGATCCACTCGTCGGTGGTGTCGAGATATGCGGCGAAATGCGCGTTGTTGAGTACTTTTTCCGGCGCGTAATGGCCGATGGCTGTGATTGCGGGAGTTATCATGATTGATTAAATCGGATGTGAAGGTGCGTTATTCGGTCGCGAACGACGCGCTCAGCGCCTCGGCTATGCGTTCGTTCACGCGCCTGTCTATCATTTCCTTTGCCTTGAGAATCATGCTGCGGATCGCGGCCGGAGTGGAACTGCCGTGTCCGATTATGCTGACGCCGTTGACACCGAGCAGCGGGACGCCGCCCTGCTCCTGATAGTCCCATTCCTTCATCATGGTCCGCAGCGTGCCGGCGGCGAGTCCGACGGCGAGTTTGGCCCGCAGGCCGCGCCTGGCGGCGTCGCGGAATTTCGTTTTGAGGAAAACGGGAAAGGATTCGGCGAATTTCAGGAGAATATTGCCGGTAAATCCGTCGCAGACGGCCACGTCAACGTTGCCTTTGAGTATGTCGCGGCCTTCTATGTTGCCGACGAAATTCATCGGCGCCTTTTTCATCAGCCTGTGCGCTTCGACGGCCGTTTCATTGCCCTTGCCCTCTTCCTCGCCGACATTCAGCAGACCCACGGAGGGTTTCTTCAGTCCGAAGATCTGTCCCGCGAACACCGATCCCATGAGTCCGAACTGGAGAAGATGTTGAGGTTTGCAATCCACGTTGGCGCCGGCGTCCACGACCAGCGTCCATCCTCGCATGTTCGGGAAAAACGCGCCGATGGTAGGCCGTGCTACGCCTCGCAGCCGCCCGAGTATGAGCGTGGATGCGGCCATCACCGCCCCCGTGTTGCCTGCGCTGATGCAGCCGTCGACCTCCCCGTCGCGCTGCGCCTCGAGCATGCGGACGATCGAGGAATCCCGTTTCGTCTTGAGAGCGCCGGTTGCGGACTCGTTCATGCCTATGGTCTCGGAGCAGTGGATAACTTCGAGAGCGGCAGGGCCGCCCTCTCGCGAAAGCAGTGGACGCAGGAGCTGCTCATCGCCGAAAAGGCGGATCGCGAAATCACAGCCCGGATCCCTCGCTGTGTCGACGGCGCCTTTGACAGTCGCCTCAGGGGCGAAATCGCCTCCCATCGCGTCAACCGCGATGATGACGGGGGACTCGCTCATGCGCGTTCCCGCATTTCATGGATTATTCTTGAATACATCGAATCCGGTCCGTTTCAGCGCACGCTCTCGGCGTCGGCACGGACGGCAGGATGTTTATGCTTTCGGTGTGACGATTGATCGTCCGTTGTAGTAACCGCAGTTCGGGCAGACTCGATGCTGCATTTTGGCCTCTCCGCAGTTGGAGCAGAGGCTGGTGGCCGGCGACGCGGCTTTGTAATGCGTGCGGCGCTTGCGTTTGCGGGTTTTCGAATGTCGGTGGGTTGGATTCGGCATGAGTTGTCTCCGGTTTATAAACGTTCAGATTTCTATTTTCTTTTCTTTGACGCCAGCTTTTTCAGCGGCTCCCAGCGAGGATCGGATGAAACCTGCGCGCCGGCCAAGCGCTCCTCGAGCGACGGAGCGACGCAATCCGGATTGCCGCCGAACTCCCCGCATACACGTCGCATCGGAACGGCCAGCAGGGCGAAATCGCGCACGTCGCCGCCGATGTCGATGAGCGGCTCATGCGGCTCGATTATGCGGACGTCATCCTCGTCCAACTGCCGCGCGGCCGCCAGATCGCGCGCGTAGAAAAGCATAAAGGAAGTGTCGATCGGTATACAAAGCTTTTCGAGGCATCGATCGCAGAGGAACGCAGCTTCGGCGCGGACGCGTATGTGCAGAATGAGCTGCGAATGGGTCTTGTCCATGCGCACATCCACTGCGAGCTCTGACTCGAATTCTTTCGGCAATCCGATTTCGCCCGGAACGGCGGTGAGCTCGAATACGTGCTCTCCGTCCGAAAGGCCGGAAATGCGTATTGGGATATGATGTTCTCGCTTTTTCACGCTCACAAACAACTATAGCAAACAAAATTATGGAAGAAGCCGGACTGAAACAAATTTCATTGGACGTTGGACGTTGAACGGGGACCGGGGAATGGGGAAGGTGCGCCGTGGCTTCGAAATCAGGCGTAACATTCTGCGTTTTGACAAAGTGCTCGAAAACCGCTATTTTATAATTTGTTACGGTGAGCGTAGCTCAGTTGGCAGAGCATCAGATTGTGGCTCTGAGGGTC
>CAYLZD010000021.1:0-73695 GCA_964388275.1 uncultured Chromatiales bacterium | reverse complement strand
GCGAGCGGCTGTTCGAGTTCGGCCGCTGCGTGGTGCACTTCGCGGTGGACGACAGTGAGGTTCGGATGTGCACGGAGCTCAAGGGCAAGGGTTCCTGGTTCCTGCCCTTCAACAAGGGGCACAATGACGGCGCGGGCAACCCGCCCAACCCGCACGGCCTCAAGACCGACTATCTGTGGAAAGAGGTGCTCACGCCGGCGGGGCTCACCAACATCCTCGAGAACTACGCGCAGATCATAGAGGAGAAGGACCCGCGCAGCGGCAGGAAGAAGCGCAAGCAGGTGTGGCCGCGCTACCAGCAGCTCGGCGTGGTGCGGCAGGCGCTCGCCGACGTGCGCGCCCACGGCGCGGGCAGGCGCTACCTGATCCAGCACTCGGCGGGCAGCGGCAAGTCCAACTCCATCGCGTGGCTCGCGCACCAGCTCATCGGCCTGAAGCGCGACGAGAAGGAGGTGTTCGACTCGGTGATCGTGGTGACCGACCGGCGCATCCTCGACAGCCAGATCCAGGCGACCATCAAGCAGTTCATGCAGGTGAGCGCGACGGTGGGGCACGCCGAGCGCTCGGGCGACCTGCGCCGCTTCATCGAGGAGGGGAAGAAGATCATCGTCTCGACGGTGCAGAAGTTCCCCTTCATCCTCGACGAGATCGCCACCGAGGCCGGCAAGACCTTCGCCATCATCATCGACGAGGCGCACTCGAGCCAGGGCGGCAAGACGTCGGCGGCGATAAGCCAGGCGCTCGGCGCCCCGGCGGAGAACGAGGACGGGGGACCCGACCCCGAGGACACGGTGAACGAGGCGCTCGAGCGGCGCATGGCGGCGCGCAAGATGCTGACCAACGCCAGCTACTTCGCCTTCACTGCCACGCCCAAGAACAAGACGCTGGAGATGTTCGGCGAACCGCTGCCGCCCGACGCCGAGGGCAAGGTAAAGCACCGGCCCTTCCACAGCTACACGATGAAGCAGGCGGTCGAAGAGGGCTTCATCCTCGACGTGCTCAAGGCCTTCACCCCGGTGGACAGCTACTACAAGCTGGTCAAGAAGACCGAGGACGACCCGGAGTTCGACACCAAGAAGGCGAAGAAGAAGCTGCGCCGCTACGTCGAGAGCCACGACCACGCCATCCGGCTCAAGGCCGAGATCATGGTGGACCACTTCCACGAGCAGGTGATGGCGGCCGGGAAGATCGGCGGTCAGGCGCGGGCGATGGTGGTCACGAGCGGCATCGAGCGAGCCATCCAGTATTACCACGCCTTCAAAACGTACCTGGTAGAGCGCAAGAGCCCGTACCAGGCGATAGTCGCCTTCTCGCGCGAGCACGACTACAACGGCGTCAAGGTCAGCGAGGCATCGCTCAACGGGTTCTCGAGCGGGGACATCGCGAGGAAGATCCAGACCGACCCGTACCGCTTCCTGATCTGCGCCGACAAGTTCCAAACCGGCTATGACGAACCGCTGCTGCACACAATGTACGTGGACAAGCCGCTCTCCGGAATCAAGGCGGTGCAGACGTTGTCGCGCCTCAACCGCGCGCACCCGCAGAAGCACGACTGCTTCGTGCTCGATTTCCAGAACAACAGCGAGGCGATCACCTTCGCCTTCCAGGACTACTACCGCACCACGCTGCTCGCCGAGGAGACCGACCCCAACAAGCTGCACGACCTGAAGGCGGCGCTCGATAAGGCCCAGGTGTACTCGGCGGAACATGTGCGGCAGGTGGTGGAGCTGTTCCTCGGCGGCGCGGATCGCGACCAACTCGACCCGATCCTCGATGCCTGCGTGGCGGTCTATGTGGACCGGCTCGACGAGGACGGCCAGGTGGAGTTCAAGGGCAAGGCCAAAGTGTTCTGCCGCACCTATGCCTTCCTGTCGTCGGTGCTTCCGTACAGCAACGCGGAGTGGGAAAAGCTCTCGATCTTCCTCGACCTGCTCACGCCGAAACTGCCGGCGCCGAAGGAGGATGACCTCGCCAAGGGCATCCTAGAAGCCATCGACATGGACAGCTACCGCGTCGAGAAGAAGGCGGCCATGAAGATCGCGCTGGCTGATAAGGACGCCGAGATTGAGCCGGTGCCGACGGATGTGCACGGCCACAAGTCCGAACCCGAGATGGACCGGCTGAGCAACATCCTCAAGATGTTCAACGAGCAGTTCGGGACGCTGTTCACCGACTCGGACCGGGTCGCCAAGCGGATCCGCGACGACATCGCGCCGAAGGTCGCCGCCGATGCCGCCTACCGGAACGCCAAGGAGAACACGCCGCACACCGCACGCATGGCCCACGACCAGGCCCTGGCCAAGGTGATGCAGCACCTCCTGAAGGACGACACGCAGGTCTACAAGCAGTTCGTCGAGAACGAATCCTTCAAGCGATTTGTCGGCGACATGGTGTATGCGATCACGAATCCATAACTAGCGTTGGGCAACACGGCCCAACATCAGCATGCGGCGGCCTGTCCGCTCCGCTCCGCCGCTTAACCTGAGCGTTTGAGAAAACAAGAAACGATATGAATAGCGAAGTAACAGCCGCTTTAATCGGAGCCCTAACAGGTGCTATTGCTGGCGGTTTAGTGACTTTATGGCTTAACAGCATTCAGGATTGGTTGCGTATTCGCCGCACCTCGAAGAAAATCCGCCTCGAACCGGAGGCAAGGGCGGGTTCGCGAATCACGGCGCGAGTCGTCAACAATTCGAGTTATGCGGTGCATGGGGCGGTAGCATACATATCGATCGATTACAGCTACGACGATGTGTTGACCCCGCCGCTGCATTTCACCGCGTACGTTTCGAAAAAACACATGAGGATCAGGATCGTTAGTGCTGATACGAATGCCGGTAAGTGGTGCAGGTTCAAGCTGGAGATCGACCCAGCTGACACGCAAAGGCCGGTAAAACTATCGGATTGAGTGATATGGTATGCAAAACAGCTTCCACCTGGCGCTGTGCGCTTGCCGGTTCTGTAAATCGCCGCTATTCCATTTCCCACATCCATCGTACAGCCTCCGGCTTGAGTACCGGCAAATACTCCTTTGAATCTCTGTAATACAAAAGAAGTAGATTCCAAAACGCATAAGTCTACAATTCACTCGACAAAGAGGATTTAAAGCATGAAAAAACAACTGACCTGGCGTCAATCGATCGAGAAAGTCCTTCGCGAAGCGGCCACTGCGATGCACTACAAGGATATCACCGACAGGATCATTGAGAAGGGTCTCAGAACCGAACTCGGGGCCACACCGGCATCGACCGTTGCATCCACATTGCTTGGTACTATCAAGAACGAAGGTGCCAAATGTCCGTGGAAAAAGATAGGCAAGGGCCTTTATGTCTGGCAGGCTTCGAAAAGCAGTTCACCCGAGCCGCAAGCTGCGACCTCTTTTGAGGAAGAGGAAGTGGAGGAAGAGCAGTATGCGATCGTGAGTTCATTCGGTATGTTCTGGAGCCGTGAAGCCATCGATTGGATTGCGAATCCGAAGATACTCGGCATGCAGCAGATAGGCGCCGAGCCCGTCGACTTCTCCAGGCAAATCGGCATTTACCTTCTTTACGACGGCAGGGAAGTGATTTATGTGGGGAGAGCAACGGAGCGCCCGCTCGGGAAACGTCTTTATGAGCATACGGCCGACAGACTCTCGGCCAGATGGAACAGGTTCTCCTGGTTTGGGGTTCTTCCTGTTTCGGACGACGGCAAGCTCGGCGACATGCCTGATACTTTCACTGGCAACAGCGTGATACCTACATTGGAAGCCCTGCTGATTGAAGCTCTTGAGCCCAGACAGAATCGAAAGAGGGGTGACGATCTCGCTGCGGTTGAATTCATACAGAAACTCGATCCGGAGATTCAGAAGAAACTCATTAAAACAACGATGGAGCGAGCGCTCAACAATCTGTGAAGCCGGACCCTGGCGCCAGAGGTCTCCGGGTAACAGAAATGCAGAACCAATGGGGTTGGTGAATGCCGCCCCTTAGGGACTTTCCGTTCTGGTCTGTTCAATTCTCCGTTCACCGATACACCGTTGCGCCGGCGCTCCGTTCGCTCCTTCCCCGCGAAGCGGTCATAATAATCCTTGGCGTCCTGGCGGTTTAATATGGCGACCTGCCTGTTTTCTTCTTCGCCTAACCCGCGATGAGCTTGCTTATCTCTCATCCCGCTTCTATATTCGCGCATTATCGCTTCAGAAAAGCACTTCCGCCGGCCGCGATCCGGCGTGCGAAGCATTTCTCTGATTTCTCGCCGGCGAGGTCGTGCGCAATTCTTCCGTAGGAGATAACGCGATGCCTCTGTCCAAAAATCATTACGTTCACCTGGAAAACGGTCTCCTGAACGGCGTCGATTATTCAGAGCGGGATCTCGACGATCTTTTCCGCAATATGCGCGATCATCAGTACGGCGGCACGCTGGCGCTTCACTTCCATGGAGGTCTGGTGTCGCGGAAATCCGGCCTGGAGATCGGCGAGAGGATGCTGGGCGGGTGCTATATGCCGCCGGCTTATCCGGTGTTCTTCGTATGGGAATCCCATCCGCTGGAAACCATTAAAAACAACCTAGGTGAAATTGCCGCTGAAGTCATATTCAAGTCGTTGCTTAAGCACGTGTCGCAGTTTGCGCTCGCCAAGCTGCGGGAGGACGCCGGAGGGCGCGGCACTCGTCTCGAATTGCCTCAAGACGACGAGGTATGGTCTCACCTCGATCTCCTGCAAAGAGGCGGATTGCCTTTTGCCGGAGTGGACGCCGGAGCTGTCGCCCGGGATGCGGTGCTGAGTGAGACGCAGCTCCGGCAATTCGGCGAACGGCTGGAGGCGGACGTAAAGTTTATCGGGGCAGCCCGGGCTCTGGCCGCGAATATTTTGCCGGAAGGCAGGGAACTCGATCGCGGGGCTCGTGTGGAAACCGCCGTTGCCTCGTTGATTTCGCCGTCCGTGATAGACGAGATCCGCGCAAGTTCGGAGCACGAAGCTTCGCGCGGCCTTTTCTCCACTGCGCGTCTCGTAAAAGGGGCCCTGTCCATACTCGTTAATGTGATTGGACGCTTCGCACAGCGCCGCGACCACGGTTTTTTCCCGACGATTGTGGAGGAAATACTGAGGGAGTTATATGCTGCCAATGCGGGAGGATTCGTATGGAAAATGATGAAGAAAGACACGGCCGACGCTTTCGACTATGCCTCGCAGGGCAATAGCGGAAAGCGGCGCGGAGGCGCCGGATTCCTCCGGCGGCTCGATTCCGCATGGATGGATGGATACAAACCGCGCGTGATCCTGATCGGACACAGCACGGGCGCCATATTCATTTGTAACCTGCTCAAGGCTGCGGATTCAATGGGCCTGACACCTGAAATCAAATTCGATGTGGTATTCCTGGCGCCGGCCGTCACTTTCGAACAGTTCGCCGGAACATTGAGCGAGAACTCAGGCCGTATAAACGGTTTTCGAAGTTTCGGAATGCAGGACGATATCGAGAAGGCCGACAAATTGCTCGGAATCGCCTATCCGAGGTCGCTTCTCTACCTTGTCTCAGGTATTCTCGAAGACGAGCCCGACAAGCCGATAGTTGGCATGCAGCGATATTTCTCCCAAAATGCGCCTTTCGAACCGGGCAGACATGCTTCGATAGACGAGTGTATAAGGTTCGTCGATAAACGCACAAACAGTGTTGTATGGTCCGAAAAAAACGACGGGCCGGGCCTTGCAAGCGGCTCGCGGAAGCACGGCGATTTCGACAATGACACCGCCACTCTGGAGAGCGTGCGGCACATCTGCGGAAAGGGATTCTGAAATGGCCGCCGAAGATTACGCATTGCTTGTCGGCATAAGCCGCTACCCCGGAATAGGGGACCTGGCAGGACCTGTAAACGACGCGAAAGCCTTCGAACAGTGGTTGCTGTCGAAAGGCGAAGTGCCCGCCGTCCATATTCATCTGCTTGCGAGTCCCCCGGCCGTTGGAACACTCGAGAGAAGGGATGCCACGCCGATTCGCGATCAGATCATCAATGCTCTGGATGCGATACTCGACAATGTAAATGACCGCGGGAAAGTCGGCCGGCGCCTTTATCTGTATCTTGCCGGGCACGGATATGCCCCGAACGTGGATGAGGCGGCTCTGCTGATGGCAAATGCCGGCGGGCGCTCCTACCCCGCCGTTCCCGGCATGGAATTCGCGCGCTGGTTCCATGCTTCGGCGAAATTCGACGAGATAGTGCTGATCATGGACTGCTGCCGGGACCAGTACACGGCCATACCGCCTCAGCCGCTTCCCTGGCCGCCGGAAGAATCGCCTTCGGCGGGCGCCGTTAAACGCTTCGAGGCCTTCGCCACGCAGGCATACAGAAAAGCGAGGGAAAAGCCGCTGCCGCCGGACGGGGAAGTGCGCGGCCTTTTTACTCATGCTCTGCTCGCGGCGCTCGAGCAGGCCAATCCCGACGAAAACGGCGAAGTAAACGGAAGCGCCGTGAAGGAATACATTCTGAATTACATGAGGACGTTGGCAAAGGACGTGGCGCAGGAACCTGAAATAAGGGTCGACAGCGCCGGAGAGGTGGTCTTCAGAAGCGGTGCCAGCCCGGAAACACTTGCCGTGGAGATCGGCTGTCCGCCCGGATCGACCGGGCCGCTTCGCATAATCGATTGGGAGTTGAACGAACAGCCTTCGCACCCCATTCCTGCGGATGGCAAAATCAGGATACAACTGAAACCCGGCAAATACCGCATGGAAATCCAGGGAACGCAGTTGCATGAACGCGTGCGCGTGATAGGCGCTCCCGGGGAGGTGATATATGTCGACTTCCGATAAATCCCCGGTCACGGTACGCCTTACGGCGTACGCGGAAAACGGCACCGAAATATTCGTGATAGACGGCGCTTTCAGAAAACGCGCTTCCGCGCTTAACAATCTGGATGTTCAATTGCCTCCAGGTCTCTATTCCGTCAAGTTCAAAAGAGGCGATGCTATTGTAGAGGTGGACGCGGACCTGCTCGGCGAGGGAAAGGACGTGCAGGTGTATCCTCCTAACAATTCGCTCGGATTTACTTCGGCCGCGCCTATCGAACAGACCACGACCTCTCACGAGTATCATCAGAATTCCGCCACGGACATCAGCAGGCATCAACCTGTTGAGGTACACCATGGAGGCGGAAGCATGCTGTTCTTGTTCGTCAGGGACGTTGACAAGACTCCCATGGGAAATCCCGCCGAAGGTCTGATTCTTGCCGATGCGCAAGGCAATCAAATACTCTGCTTGACCGAGAGTGTAGGGGTACTCGTCGACGACAAGGATACTGCATCGTGGTTCGCCTGCAATCTCGAACTTGATCCGGGATTCTATCGGTTGAAGTCGAAACGGCCAAGCGCGTTTTTGGAGCAGTCGGTTATTCTTTCACGCGATTGGCAGACGCAGGTTTTCCTCGTCAGATCCTGGGGCGGTTCTCTACTGCATAGCGAAGCGGTGGCGGAAGCAGAATCCCCGCCCGGCTTGATCGATTTCGACAATGGCGCCGTTTTTCTCGCAAAGCCGTACGAAGGATTCGATCCGCAAGCGCCATCCTTGCGGCTTACGGAACTTGTGAAAAAGGGACGTTCCAGCGGCCGTTTCCCTGTTTCAATTGATGATTTGCGGGAGATGCTGTACGGGAAATTCAACAATCCTATGCTGGGTCTGCTTGCCGCGAATATGCTCATACAGCTTTTAGACACCGCTGAAACACCGCGGAACCGCATCCGGTACAACGACGAGGACAAAAAGGCGCTGGCTGCTTTACAGCGTTTCCTCGGCACAACTTCGGACGGCATATTCGGACCTCTAACCCGTGACCGCGTGGTTGAACTATTGAGAGAGGTTACCGATAACCTGACCGGTATGCTGGGCGATCATCCGGATGTTTACGCGCTCGAGACGGGCATTGCAAAATTCACCGGGCGCAAGCCGGAACCGCGCATAGCCGCGTCCCCGGCTATACCGATGCTTCGCGACAGTTGGTCGTTGTTGCTGCGCAATGATTTCGGCTATAAAAATGCCGGTCCGGACGAGTTGCCCTCGCTGGTGGCGGACCGGCTGTACGGAGGCGGTCCCTGGATGATATGGGAAAGTCCCGAACACGAGATCACCCCAGGGGAGCGAAGACCGGACATGGCACGCCTCCTGAAACAAGCATGGAGAATGCTCGTAGCGAGCGAACTATCATCTAGCATTCTCGAGAAAGCGGAGCTTACGCCGTTTGAAGAACGCGCCATACACGGTCTTCAAGGATATATGCAGTGGATAGAATATCTCGAGATGCTGACCCGTAAAGTAAAAGGTAAACCGTCCGCCGCGGGCCGGCACGCCATGAAAGAACAAAAACACATTCCTGCCCGGCCGGCGCCGATACCGCCCGATTTTTCGTTCGGCGCGGAACTTCCGGAAGAAATAGGCAGTGAACTGATGAAGCTGGCGGACGAACTTGGCTTACCCTATTCCACCATCACACGAAACCTGAAATCAGCGCTGTTCAAAATGGGCGCCGTTGCGGACAAGCTTTAAATAGAACGTCGAACTTACCAATGCATTCCGGAGACGGCATATGGCGGGAATAATCACGCATTTCATGGCATGCCAGGAAGCCCTGTTCAGCGGAAATATCCCCCGGCAGTTGAGGCAATTGCTCAGCGCGCACGCCGACTGGATGTTTCTGGGCGCGGCATGCCCAGATCTGCCTTACGCAATGCTGTTGGGCGGACAATCCGACTGGGCGAACGCACTGCATTATGAGAACACGAACCTCGTAATTGAACAGGGGAGGCGGGCGATAAAGCCCGGCTGGCGGGCTAATGATCGCAATGACCGGGCGAAACTCGCCTGGCTGATGGGATATCTCTCACATATAATAGTCGACGTGACTATTCATCCGGTAATCGAAAATATTGTAGGGCCTTACAGGATAGAAGCAAACCGCGTTCCGCACCGCGAATGCGAGAAGCTGCAGGACTCTCTGCTTTTCCACGAGCTTACCGACGGACAGGACATAACTTACGCCGAGTACAGCGACCGTTTCGACAACTGCGCCGCCTCGTCGTTCTTCGACGGCATCATGGCATTCTGGAAGCAGCTGCTTATCGCGGCATACCCCGGAAAACCGCGCCCCGAACCCACGCAATGGTTCGAGTATTTCAGAAGGATGTTCGACCTGTCCGACGACGACGGCTTCCTTGTTGCCGCATTCCGGCATTCAGGAATAGTGGAGCGGCCCGAGGCCGTTGTCTACATGCCCGCGCGGGAATTGCGAAGCAACCACAAGGCGGAATGCGCGAAATACTACAGCAAAGTGAAGCTGCCCGGAGGCGCCAAGGGATCGTTTCGCGTGGACGTCTTCGGTTATGCCGTGGATAATCTGGCCGCGGCCTAGAAAGCGCTATACGACGACCTGGAAGGCAATCTCAGCCAACCTCAAATCGCCAAGAACTGGGATCTGGATACAGGGATCACGATTGACGGCAGCAATGAATTGACGTACTGGAGCTGATTGCATGAAACGAGTGTTTTCCTGTCTTGCCATAACTTACGCCGTGTTTTGCCTGGCGGGTTGCTGCACAACCGAGAAGCTCCGGAAGGAATACGGCCCTATTGAGAGCGCCGTGCGAAATGTGGAACTGGCCGTATACGGCAATTACCCGTCGGGAATACCGCGGGATTTCACAGCGGACTCCCTTATGGCTCTGTTGCTCCACAGCGAACGCTTCTCTGAACACGCATTGCTGAAAGACTACAGGCTCGTTCTTACACCCTTGGACGGATATTATCTGCTACTCGTTTATGACGGGGATAAACTTCTGTTGTTCGATTACAATTGCACTCACGGCATAGTAGACGGCGCTCTGTACAGGAACAACCTGAGGTATTTTCTCGAGCACACGCCCTGCGAACCCGGCGGTCCTGAGCAGGATATATCGGACTGATCCTGCATTTACCATAAGATAATGAACCTGTAAAAATGAGAGGATGAAATGAGCAAATATCTCGAAAAAGCGATGAAGCACGCCCGGGTAGTCGATTTCGACGTGGAAATGGATAAATACATCGTGGTCAGCGATCAGCATCTCGGCAACGGCAGACGAGGTTCGGATGATTTTTTAGACAACAGGGAAATTTATAAAAAAGCACTGAACTGGTATTATGAACAGGGATACAAGCTGATAATACTCGGCGACGGCGAGGAGTTGTGGGAAACCGACTTCGATGTCATAACAAATAATTACGGCGACGTCCAGGCCATATACGGCAAATTCGCGGCGGCCGGCAAGCTGCGCAGAGTTTACGGAAATCACGACATCTTTTGGAGAAACAGCCGATACGTACGCAAATTCCTTCCGCATCGCGACCCGCCTCCGTTGATAGACGAAGCGCTGTTGCTCAAAGCGGCCGAAGGCGGAATATTTCTCACGCACGGACATCAAGGGGAGTTCTTCTCGGACAAACTCTGGCGGATCAGCCGCCTGGCTGTGCGGTGGTTCTGGAGTCCGCTGCAGCAGGCATTCGGCTGGAAGGCGCCTGCTTCGGAAGATCCGCAGAAGCGCAACAGGAGAGAGCGCGAATACTACGACTGGGCGCGGAAGACGAGACTGCTCTTCATCGCGGGCCATACGCACCGGGCGATATTCGGCTCCAAATCGAAGCTGGACCAGTTGCGCAGGGAACTCGACGAAGCCATCCGCATCGCTTCATACCGCGTAACAGGTACTGACGGTTACACGGCGGCGTTGAATGATGTCAGAAAACGGAAGCGCGAACTCGATGAACGTTTGAAAAAGGAATTCCCAGGCGGCAGTCCCGATCCGCGATTCGGCTCTGTCGGCGCCTCTTCGCCCTGCTATTTCAACAGCGGCTGCTGCATCTATGATACGGGCATGACCGCCATCGAGATCGATCGCGGCAGCATACGGCTGGTCAAATGGAACAGATCTTCGATGTCCAGGACGGTATACGAGGAGGATTCCTTACGCGAACTCTTCATCAGAATTGCACTTTCCTCCTGAATAGGCTAAATCTAAAGGAGATAAACCATGAAAATCGACGTTCACTGCCACATGGTCGGCAACGGAAGAAACCTGGACAATGCGCTGGACGACGTCTATTTCTACCCTGACGACAATCAGCACTGGTTTACCCGCATGCTGGCTAACATGCTCGAGGAGGACCTTAAACGAAACAGCGCGGATCTCGACAGGGACGGCGTCATTTCCACGCAGGAGTACGGACAACATATTTACCGCATGCTGGCATCATCCACTGAAATAGACGGCCTGGTGCTGCTGGCCATGGATGCCGTGTATTCGCCCAGGAACGGCACGCTGGACGCTGAGCGCACCGACCTGTGGGTCACGAACGATTACCTCGTCAGGAAGGTACGGGATCTCAACCAGCGCCTCATTAATGAGGGTGATGCCCGCGTCAGGAACAAGCGTTTCTTTCTGGGCGCCTCGGTGAGCCCGAACAGGCAGGACTGGCAAGCGGAACTGGAGAAGGTACTCGAATGGGATGAGACGGTATTACTCAAGCTGATTCCATCCACTCAACACATTCAGCTCCGGGATTACCGTCACAGAGCGTTTTACGACGCTCTGGCTGAAGCGAAGCTCCCGCTGCTTTGTCACGTGGGGCCGGAATACACATTTCCCGAGGGCCTGCGTAATAAGGAACTGGACAATTTCCGGTTGCTCGACGCGCCTCTGGAACACGGTGTAACCGTAATAGCCGCACACTGCGCCACGCCGGTATTTCCTCTCATCGACAAGAACGAAATACGGGAGTTTGCCGCTTTCATGAAAAGCGCGAATGCGGGCGGCAATGTGCAGCTTTGGGCCGACACCTCCGCCCTGTCGCTGTCCACAAGGATTCCGTTCATCCCCGAGATACTTCGGTCTTTCCCGCCGGAATACCTTGTGCACGGCAGCGATTTCCCGATACCCATAGACGGGTGGCCGCATCTGCCGCTCATCACGCACGACGTGGACATGAAAGAGTATCTCGAGATACGGCGCGCGGCGAACCCGCTCGACAGGGACGTGCTGATAAAAAGGGCGCACGGGTTCTTCGATACGATACTCGGCAACGCGGAGAATGTGCTGAGGAGCAAGTGAGCAGCATATTCCGGTAATCTCAGGCAGTGCCTATTTGCAGATACACCCGGATAAAATACAGTCAACGTCACTCTTACGGCTGATATCACACAGAACTGGAGATAATATCATGGCGGCAACCGGCAAGAAGATTTTATCCCTCTCCCGCAAGCATTTGGGAGAGAAATACATACTCGGCGTATTGGCGCCTAAGAACAACGGCAAGTGGAAAGGTCCCTGGGATTGCGCCGAGTTTGCATCCTGGCTTGTATACCAGGCCGGCGAGAAACTCTACGGCTGCCACAAGAACAACTGCGATCCGGCGGTCGCGGACGCTTACACGGGTCATTGGGCCAGGGATGCGAAATCGCTCGGGAAGATGATTTCGATCGAGGAAGCTGCGCGCATTCCGGGCGCGGCGGTGTTGCGCATTCCCAAGACCGGCTCTACGGGGCATATCGTGATATCCGACGGCAAAGGAGGCACCGTGGAAGCGCATTCGAGCAAGCTCGGAGTCATAGCTTCCAAACTCGCGGGACGGCGTTGGGACATGGGAATACTGGTTCCGGGCATCACTTACACAGAGTCCAGGCCGGTAACCGTTGCGCTGCCTTCCGGTGTCATATATCGTCTCAAAACGCCAAGAATGAAAGGAGAGGACATAACGCTCATACAGCGGGCTCTTACGGACAACGGCTACGATACAGGCGGCATTGACGGCGTTTTCGGTCCCAAGACACATGCGGCTGTTATTGCGTTTCAACTCGCATACGAACTGGTCGCCGACGGCGAGGTGGGCAGCGTGACCAAAGCCGCGCTGGGTTTATTGTAACGCGATTCACGCGCACATTGCAATGCCATGTCACCAAAAAACCTATCCCTCGCGCTTTTTCTGCTATATCCCTTTACCGGCCTGTTTGCGCAGCAGGATCCCTGCGACTGTACAGGCACGAATCAGACGCTGCAGTATCGCAGCAAGGTAAAGCACAGGAAAACATACAGCCGTTACCCTCTCGCCACGAGGATTATAGAGCCTGCGGAGATCATCGAATGGCAGCAGATCTACGCGGACTCGACAAGGGACGTGAACCGCGGTTCAAAGCGCCTCGACATAATTACCAACACGCCTGAAGACACGCTGTATATCCTGAAGGGATACCTGTACTATATCAAGATGGAGGACGATTGCGACTATCATATGGAAATAGGACCCGAGGATTCCGCGGCAACACGAGCCGTGGTGGAACTGACGATGGAGTATTGCAGCAATCAGAGGCATATTTTCGAGTACATAACCGACTATCTGGCCGCGCGTGGAACCCGCATAACAAGTTACAAGCTGAGGCGGGAGTTCAACCCGGGCATCCCGATAACCTTGATGGGCCTGGGTTTTTACGATGGCTGGCATGGACCTGACGACCATGGGCGTGTGTACACGCACGGGAGTTCGTGGGAGTTGCATCCGGTGGTGTATGTCAACTTCGTGGAGTAGGGAGTGGGGCGTGGGGAGTAGGGAGTAGGGAGTAGGGAGTTGGGAGTTGGGTTGCGGCGTCCGGTGTCGGACACGTGCCTGATGACCGCACCGGACGCCGCAGTCGGTAACCGAAGTGTCAATTCATAGGTATCACGCCGCTGTCTCCGCGGGCGCTTCAGGCACCTGTTCGGGCGTAGTTTCGCCGTTTTTTCTGTAGCGGATTCCAAGAGATTGTGTTACACGTACCGCCTTGTAGCCGTCGTAAACGTGCGGCTCGATGCTGCGAAGCATGCGCATTACAGGATCGAGCTGTTCAACGAGGAAAATGCCGAGATCCCTGAACATCGCGCCTATATCGCCGGTGGTGACGGTGCGGTCGGCTTTCGTCGCGTCGCGCACGAGCAGGGAACGTTCGTAATTCGATATGGCGTTTCGGAACGCTTCGATCATTTCCGCATTCACAGCGTAATGCTCGAGATCCGCGGCTGCGGACTCGCACTTGCGTAGAATGACGTTTGCATGCCGAATCTGTTCTTCATCACGCAGCGAACGGAATTGCCATTCCCGCATTGACGCGACCGCCTTGGTCTCGTTGTCTCCTTTCTTCTGCGCGTACGCGTACAATGCGGCGCTGACGGCCTTGAGGATATCGGTGAGACGATCCTCTGCTTCGTACTTGGTGTCGGTTCTCCCCTTCATCATCGACGAGTGTCTCTCGGTCGCAAATTCGATGGCGGAGATCCTTCGCTTGAGCTCGTCAGCAAGTTCGACGAGCGCGTTGATCTTTTTCACGGCTTCAGCGTTGCCGCTCAAATAATCGCTGACTGCGCGAAACATCATGAGTCGGTTGATCTGTCGATCAGTCATAACTGTTTCCTTTGCTGGTGGTTTGGGAATTTGTTCAACCGAGGCCTCGGTTACGAGAACCCTGAAAATGGCCGCACGCGCAATCCCGGCATTGTAGGAGATGAGATGGACCGGTCTTTTTATCTCATCACTGCATTGCCGTGTGACAGCCCGTGTGATCATTGTTTTCAGGACTCCGGACTCTTACACGCTCGGCGTACAAAGAATGTTCCCGGGTCATTAGAATATTTTCACGTGCTTTCCGGCTGTCCCCGTCGATTCGTACCTCCCGGATAGTACGGCAAAGCGAACCGGGGAATATGAGGCAGCATAACGGATCGATGAGCTTCTCATTCCAGGGAAGGAAAATATTACGATTTTCGTAGCATAATGGACGAATTCCTGCCGCAAACGCCGGTTTGTAGTGAAGTGCAAGCCGGATTCGGCACAGTGCGGTAGACCTTCGAGGCTCAAGCATCCGTGTATGGGTTCAGGGAATTATCCATGAGTGCCCGTGCAAGCCGCCGAGAGGACTCCGGCAAAGTTGCGCGCGCCTGTGCATGTCTTCACGAGGACGCTTGCAAGTTGTTACGAACGGCTGTGCAAGCCTCTGCGAGGACTCCGGCAAGCTTGGCGAGTGTCCTCGAAATTTGTCGCGAGGAAGGCTGCAGGTTTGCGCGAGTGCCGGCGCATGCGTGCTTCGAGTGTTCGTCGGTACGCAATAGGCGCCGTGAAGCTTGCGCGAGCGCCGGTGAAAGCCTTCACGAGGACGCTTGCAAGTTGTCACGAGTGCCTGTGCAGGTCTCCGCAAGGACGCCTGGAAGCGAGCATCAGTTGCCTGCAAGCGTGCATCTGGTGCTGTGCACGCATCTATAAGTGCGCGCAGGTCTGCTTCCCGTGCTCATCAGCTCGCATAAAGTGCCGGGAGGTATGCGCGAGTGGCTGTGCGGGTCCCAGCGAGGACTCCTGTAAGTTGTCACGCGTGCCTGTGCACGTCATCACGAAGGGCGCTGCAGTCTGCGGGAAAACAGCGCAAGTCGACAAGAGGACTATGCGGGTCGTCACGAGGACGGCTGCAAATTTGCGCGAGCGGCCGTTCAGGGTGCCGCGAGGACGGCTGCAAGTTTTAGAAGGGCGCCTGTGCAGACACAGGCGGAGATGGATGAAATGACAACCATGTTTCACACCCATGTCCCCGACCGTGGGCCCCTCGTTTCAGGTCAAGATGTCCGGTTGAACTGATCATTATGGGGCACAGGAGAGTGAGACAATGACCAAGAAATGGGAGAACAAAGAACAGATACTTACTCGACTTCGACAGCCGGGAGCGCCGTCGGTCCCAGTCATATCGGAGGAGACGGGAATTCCCGTAGCTACGCTATATTCGTGGGTATCACGCGAGAGGCGATCACGCACACCAATTCCATACCCAGGAGGAAGCATCGGCATGAACGAGCGCGGAAAGCACTGTAGTCCGTCAACCAAATTACGTTTGGTATCGGAGAGTCTTCCTCTCGATGGAGATGCATTACTGGCCTTTTGCACCAGCCAAGGCGTAACCGTTGAAGAACTTTTCTTTTGTTGAGATATGGCCTTGTCAGGGATCGATTCGGCGGACCGCGCGGGAGTGTACCATTTTTAGTGACGGGTAAATTCGATAGGCGATCACAAAGCCGCCCACCGTGAAGCGGTTGAACGGATAGCCAGAAAAAGCACAAAAGGCACGAGAGAAGGGTATTCCTTGTTGTGTGCTTTGTGTGTTTCGTGCCTTTTGTGGCCAATAATCTCACCCTAAACGAACACGCGCGGTCGGTCGCCATCTTCATGGGCTACGACATTTCGCCCGACATGGTGTGCCCGCCGCTGGTCAACATGTACCAGCACGGCTTCAACCAAGGCGCCAGCGCCGCCTGCGCGCCCGGGAAAGTATTCGAAAGTGTCTAATAAGTACAGAAAGAGAACTCCGGCCGCTTATTGCGGGTAAGCCAATTATTGTTGGACTTTAGGGTACAGACCATGCCGGAAGAACCCACAATTGCAGTGTATCTCATCCAGCGTATCGTCTTTGATCTCCTGCAATACTTGAGGGCGGAATATTTCATGTCACGAGAGTGGCTTCTGCTGAAAACAAAGGGGAACAAGACGAGCGCCGATACGGAGCATAATTTGGTTTGAGCTGGTCCCTGGCATACTTGCTCGGAATAGTTGCAATTTGCACCTAAGCAGCCAAGTGCTGCGAACGGCTGACCGCCGCCGCTGAA
Organism: uncultured Chromatiales bacterium; assembly: GCA_964388275.1. Classification (GTDB taxonomy): domain Bacteria; phylum Bacteroidota; class Ignavibacteria; order SZUA-365; family SZUA-365; genus JARYLZ01. The sequence continues at coordinate 57,024 of CAYLZD010000021.1, read as the reverse complement.
AGCAAAACCGTCGGGCAATTTGTACATGCAAAAAGGAGAATGAAGTTGCGCGCAATTCTTGCCACCGCTTACATCATCGGCCTATTGACCGCCGAGGGGCTCCGCCTTCGTCAGCGCTTCCTCCGGGCCTCCTCCGAACACAAGCGTTACAGGCCGGAAAGTTTCCGGCGTATTTCCGAGGCGGCCGTCATTGCAGTGATTGCCGGCGGGATCTGGATCTTGCCGGTACTCTACGTCTTCACGGATTTGCTCCAGGCTTTCGACTATTATTTGCCGGACTGGGCCGGATGCTTCGGGATTGGAGTCTTCCTGGCGGGTATCGTGCTCCGATGGGCGGCGCAGTCGTCTTTGGGATCATCGTGGTCCCCGTCGCTCGAGACCGGCAGTCAACAGCGGTTGGTGACCTCAGGCATCTACGGGTGGATCAGACATCCTCTCTACACATCGCTCATATTCTGGGCCGTTGCACAGCCGATCCTGCTTCAGAACAGTGTCGCGGGTTTCAGCGGAGCATTCGCGGTCGCGCTCATCTGGTTTGTGCGCGTTCCGGCGGAAGAGAGGATGATGTGCGCGCGATTCGGGGATGCGTATGTTCAATACATGGAACGGACGGGCAAAGTTATTCCGCGCTTACGATAAGCGAACGAAGTGTGACGACGGAGTACTCGCTGCGGATTCGAAACACGTCCCGGCACGGGGGAAAGGCGAACTGGGAACTGGGTGTACGTGGGACGTTGGACGGCAATTTCTGTTCATCCTATCCCGAAGGGATTCCATCAACTGAGCCCGGGGTTGACGCGTAGCGGCTACCCCGGGCGGATTACATGATCCTATAAAAAATCCTTGGCGTCTTGGCGCCTTGGCGGTTCAAAATGGCGTCTTGGCGGTTGAAAACCATCACGCGCCGCTTCCTGAAACGATACGGCCGTACCGGATCAGAGCTGTATGACGAGATCGCGCAAGCTGTTGAGGATTTGCAACCGTTTCTCGATGCGCTCGATTTCCGCTTCTATCGCCGGCAAATTGATTCCGCGCGGCGTCCGGCTGTTAATCGCGCCGGAGAATGAGGCCGGCGTCCGGGCGCCGGGCGGTTCCGAGTTCCCAGGCGCGGCAGGAACGGCCGCGGGCGATAACGCGGGCGCCGTCACGACGCCGGCGGAATCGGCGGACGCCTCCTCCCCGGAGCGTCCGGCCTTCGCCTCGGCCGCAAGAGGAAGACCCTTTCTCCAGCGATTGTAAAGTCCCTGTACGGCAAACAGCACCTGTCTCGTGACGCGCGTGCTCTTGCCCCGCGCCAGATTGCGCAGCGTCCATACGCTCACCCCGGCGCCGTCCGAAATCTCGCTTATATCGACTTCCTGCAACAATTCTCCGAGCAGACGCTCCACCAGTAGAAGATTATCGCTTTTCCGTTCCGGCAACGGTGTCAATTCCTCGGCAGCCGGGAGTTGAGGCCTGAAATATATTCGTCGTTTTTTCATATGCGTTAATATAGACAGCCATATGAATGTATGCAATGCAATCAAGCTTCCGCGGCCGGCGGATCATACGCGCTCGCAGAATCGCGGCCGGAAGCATTCAACATCGTGGCGGCGCGGCGCCCGCATGACACGAACCGGGTCGTGAGTCTCTGAAGCTCCCGTCCGCCGCGCGCCGCGACGGCGCTGTTACAGGAGTATCATCGGCACGGTCAATGCCGCCTTCGAGCTTTGCAGGCGGCAATAATATACGCCCGGCGGCAGCCGGCGGCCGGCGGCATCGCTTCCGTTCCAGACCCGGCTGCCGTAGCGCGGACCGGCGCCGGCGGTGTGCAGAACCGCGACTTGCCGTCCGAGAGCATCGTGCACGCTTATCCGCAGGGGGCCGGCTCCGGGCGCTGAGAAACTAATAACCGTCTCCGCTGAAAACGGATTCGGCGTGTTCGAAAGACTAGGGGCGCCTTCGGACGGGAAAAGATCATCCGTCCGGCTGGTGAAGAGGCGCGCGAGACCCGGATAATCCGGCGCGTATCGGAGCGCCCTCGCTATCTCGCGTGTGTGGGGGTATTCCCAAACGATCTGTCCGGATGGAGTCACCTCCAACAGGCGTCCCCTTGTCGCTTCGGTGATGAAGGTGTTGCCGTTCGGCAGGCGCTGGTTCCCGCCGAGATGGTTGGAGAAAAAGGATGTGCCGTTCGAGTAAGTCCAGACCGGCGAGGCGGGGCCCCAGGCGGCGCCTTCGGTCTTGACGAAACGGCCGTCGCCGTCCAGCGGGAGCACGATTTCCGCTATCACGGAAGCGCGGGCCCTGGCGTTGTTGTTGAACACCAGAACATTGCCGGCGCCCGGCAATCCCTGCGGTATCCACCAGGAGCAGTGCACGACATCGAAATACGTGGAACCCGCCGCTCCGTAGTTTTTCGGAGATCCCCAGCGGTAAAGAATGTCTCCCCCGCGTCCGTGCCTCCCTCCCGTATGCCCCGCCGCCTCGGCTGTCGTGGTGCTGTGATCGATCACGTAGAATTCGTTCATGAAGTGCGAACTGATGACCACCAGGTCCCTGACCGGATCATAGCTGACGCCGTTGATATGCAGCCAGTCCCCTCCTCCCGGCCCAATTCCTCCCTGCCCGAGATTGATGTTGATCAGCTCGGGATGATCCTTGACGACGCCGTAATTGATCTTCGACTGGTCCTTGTCCTGAACCAGATGGTCCCAGGCATGCCATTCCCAGACTACGTCCCCGGTGTTCCGGCCGGTCGGTTTCACCTCCACAAGATGGTCCGGCCACATAACGGTCGCGTTGCTGCGGCCGGCGGCGGCGGCTTCGGCGGCGCTCTTGACTTCCCAGGCTATCAGCATGACGTTGCCGTTCGGCATAGGTTCCACGTCGTGATGGGCTATGTGGGAGGAGTTCGAATACAGGTATTCCCAGACGAGATTGCCGTCCCAGTCCGTTTTCTGTATCAGTCCCGAGTACGCCGCTCCGCGGATTACCGCGTTCGGCGCCGATGCGGGTCTGATGAGACAGCCGTCGGGAAGCAGATAAACCGAGTACCCTCCGCTCTGTGAATGCTGCCAGGTGTGAACCGTGCGCTTGCTCATGTCGAGCAGATAGGTGGTTCGGCTGTTGGTGGGATTGAAGAGCGTGTAGCCGTCGAACGCGCCGTTTTGGCCGCGGGACGCGGCGGGCGCGATCATCGTGGCGAGCAGCGCGAGTGTGGAGATACGGATAAGCCGATGTTTCCTTTGTGTCATAGGCGTAATTATTGGTGAGGCGTTTTCACGGGCCGGCGACATTCGCCGGGCCGCCTCAGCGGATTACAGCGAGTTTTCCGGAAACGGCGGCGGCGCCTGTTGCCATATCACTGAATGTCAGGTTGAAGAAATAAATGCCGCTCGGCAGGCCGCCGTCAAGGCCGGTTACTGAATGTAGGCCGGGGAGCTGCAGGCCGCATGCCACGGTTTTCACGATTCTCCCGGATAGATCGCTCATTTCGAGTGCGACGTTCCCGGCGCGCCTGAGCCGGTAGCGCAACAACGAGCCCCTGCCTCCGGGATTGGGAAAGCAGGCGAATTCCGGGATCGGGCCGCCCTCTCCCGGCGTTCCTTCCCCGAGATAGACGGCGAGCTGCGCCCGGAGTTCCTCGCAGCGCTCGCGTGAAAACGGGAGCAGGGCCGGCGCGGTCATGTTTATGCCGACCACCACATCGTGCTCGAAATTGTCGAGAAAGTTCTGATAGGAATACAGCTTGTTGGGATCGGCGTCGACGAGCGGGTCCAGGAAGGACTTCCAGCGGGCGACGGCCGCTGAAATCGAATCGTAGGACGCCGGTCCGTCGATGAAATGCCTTATCGCGCGCAGATACTCGATGCGGAGCGGCTCGTGTTCGAGTATGCGTCTGGTCAGCGGCCGCCGTGACAGGTTCGCGATGGTGAGCGCGTCCTGCCCGATGACGTCCCAGTCGTTGGAATACGCGCCGAAAGCTTCATTCGGATCCCATGGTATGAATTTGAAGCGGCCCTCGCTTTCGTCGTCGTACAGGTAGAAGTTCCGGCCGGATCCGAGGTAGCTGTCGAAATTTGATACGGCCATGCTGAAGGCCAGAAACCGCGCCGCGCCCTGCAAATCGAGCAGCCGTCCGGCCTGAGCCGCGAACGAATCGGCGGGGGAATTGTTGAGGGCTTGCAGCATGGCGATGAAACGCGACCAGTCGTCCGCTTTCTCGTTGGTCTTCAGCTCGTATTCGGACTTGTAGGCTTCCTTGTCGCCTCCCCTGTATTCAAGCGTTGCCCCGTTGTCGCTCGCCTTGTACAGATTGTATCCCTTGCTGCTGAAATGGCGGCCGAGGAAAGTCTTGTCCACCTGCTCGATCATGAGATACAGCCCTAGTGGCGCCCCGTTTACGGAGACCGTGGCGTAGGCCGCCCGGGGCGACGGCAGGAAGCCGGCGAGTATGCCGTAGGCGAGTTTTTCGCGCAGGAAGGTGGGATCTTTGACGGCGTTGCTGAAGTTCAACGTCTTCATGCCGCAGCAGGTCTGCTTGTCGCGGTATTCATCGAAAGCGAATTTCAGGGGTTTCTTGGGCGTATGTCTGGATTGAACGTAGGACGAATTGCCCTTGTAACGCACCCCGACGCTGTCGAAGACCATCCCCTTGTACTCGACACGCGCCGGCATGTACAGCTCCCCGGCGGCGTAATTGGCAAGCAGCGAATCCTGCCAACCGTCGATGTAGAATGTGATGTTGAACTCATGCACGACACCGTCGTCGAAGAGAACGGCCGAGGAGTCGACCGGTTGCGCTCCGGCCGCAGCGACGCACACAACCGCGGCCAAGCCCGGCAGGGCGGCGTTCCGAAGCGCGGTGAGCAGAACTCGGCGGAAGCTTCCCATCCGCACTCCGTTCACCGGGCCGGCCGCACGGTTCTGAAGCCGATGAAGTAGTAGATGTAATCCGGCACGATGAAAGTCCTCGAGGAGGAACGCATAGCGGCGGCCTCGTTGCCCCAGCTTCCTCCGCGGAGGGAATGCCACGCGCCCGATTGCGGTCCGGCCGGATCGGCGCCGGGACTGACGGCGTAATAGCTCTCATCGTACCAGTCGCCGCACCATTCCCAGAGGTTGCCGATCATGTCGTAAAGCCCCCAGGCGTTGGGCAGCCTGGAGGCGGCGGGAAAGGCGCCGAATTCCGGACTGTCGGCGCTGTGGTTCCAGGAGTTGCCGGCCCACACGGCGTGGGCGTTGAAATCCGCCGTGTCCGCTGAAGTGGAGGGGTAGGGATTGTACGTCCTGCCCCAAGGATAATCGGCCGTGGCGCCCGCGCGGCAGGCGAATTCCCATTCGGCTTCGGTGGGAAGCCGGTAGCCGTTTTTACCGTAGTCAGCCGCCGGATTTTCCAGAGTGCAGCCGTTGCCCGGAATCCCGTTGATCGCCGAATAGGAATACACGGTGTCGAGACCGTTCCGCTTGCTGAGAGCATTGCAGTAGAGAGCCGCGTCGCCCCATTCTATCTGATATGCCGGGTACGATGCGCCCACGCCGTAGGTGTCGCTCCAAACCGGCGATATGTAGCCGGGATACGAGTCGCGCATGACGGCGTCGTAAGCCCCCTGCGTGACCTCCGTGGTGTCGATCCAGAAATCCGAGGCGAAGCTGACCGAATGCACCGGCTTCTCGTCGGCATTGCCGGCCGTGGAACCCATGAGGAAGGACTTTCCCTTGGCCGGAATCCGGACCATGCCGCCGCTTCTCTCCAGGACGTTGTTGTCCGGCGTGTTGGGTGTGTCGTCGGAACCTCCGCAGGAACAAAACAGAAACGCGGAAGCAAGCATGGAAAAGATCGAAAATGATCTCAGGGTGTTCATCTCAGTCTCCGGATTGGTGCTTGTCGTGTTGAACGCCTGCAGCGGGAAACATATGCAGACGCCGGAGATTTGACAATCCGAACGGCGAAAAGTTGCACCCGGGAAGGATCTTCCGTTCTTTGTTTCTCTGTCGAGCCATGCTAATTTGCCCGTCGCATGCAAATCACTCGCAGAAAAAAAGCCCGCTCGAGAGCGTCGACTCCCGGCAGCCGGGCAACCGTGCTTGCATTGACTTTCGCCGTCCTTGCCGCCGCCGCGATCCGTCTGGCGCCGTTCCTGTTGCCTCAGGCGCGCCTTTGGGGTGTGGACATGCTCATCTATTTCGAAACACCCCTGATAATCGCCTTTTCCGTACTACCGGCGTCGTTAGCTCTCCCGCAGGTTCGCATGGCTCTGGGCCGCCTTTGCGCTGGAAGAATAAACATATCCGGAGTGTTTCTCTTCTGGAGTATCGTCGCAGGGGTCGGAGCGCTGATCCTGATCCATCCCATGGGCACGTTCTTCTATGGAGACGGGGGGAGCATAATTCCCGAGATTTTCAAACTCGGTAAAGATCCCGGATACACGAGCGATATACTGGAGAATTACAGGTCATCGCCTCTTGCCGGCATTCTGCTTCGATATATTGCCCTTTGGACGCCTGAACTGCTCCATTGGATCAAGCTGCCGCTGCCGACGTCATCCATGTTTCCCTTTCCTATTCTCGGGTTGTTCAGTTTCCTGGGTTTCGTCATGGCGCTTACACTGGAGCGCGGCAACCTGGAACGCTTGCTGCTTTTAATAATGCTGCTCGGGCTGGGCGGCACGATACTCTTTTTCGGCTACGTGGAATTCTACGCTCCGGTTTATGCCGCGCTCGTATTTTATCTCCTCGCAGCCGAGCGCGCGCTGAAAGACGACGGGCCGTTGTGGTTGCCGGCGGTAGCATTCACGGTAGCGTGCGCGGCGCATTTCTACAGCATAGCCCTACTGCCTTCGCTTGCTTATGTGGCGGCGGTCAGGAGCGAAAAGTTAAGAAGTCTGATCGCTCCCAAAAGGAACTTCCTGCTCCTCTGCGCAGGCGCCGTGGCGGTTATCTCCGTCCTGTACATTTCCGCTTCCCTGCTCCTGCCGTATAACAGGATTCTGATCCCGCTCTACGCGGTCAAGGCGGGAGCGGGCGTTCAGGCGTACACCGTCTTTTCTCTGATTCACGTCCTGGATATTCTCAACATTGTCCTGCTCCTGGCGCCTCTTCCCGCGTTGTATCTCGCGGCCGTCGCCGCGGTTCGGAAATGGCGTCCGGAGGGTATCGGACCGGTTCATCGTTTTCATTTTCTCACTTCTCTCTTTTTTCTCGGATTCCTGATCTTCGCAAACTCGGTATTCGGACTTGCAAGGGATTGGGACCTGGCCTCCCCGCTGGGTCTGTTCCTGTGTTTTTTCGCATACCGGATCATGAGGATCAATAATACCATGAAATCGGGTGTTCCGGCGGTCGCCGCGCTGGCGTCGCTCATCCTGGTGATCCCCTGGATGACGGTAATGCTCGACGATCGGCACTCCGTTAAGCGTTTTGAACACATCGTCGAATTGGACGCCGGGCGGCTCTTCGCCGATTATGCTCTCAGCGGTTTCGAAGCGTTGCGCAAGCATTACGTGCATTCAAATGAGATCGAAGACGAAATCAGAATTGAAAAGCGAATGGTGGAACGCCTGGGCTATCCGGAGCATTACCGCCTGCTCCTCAGATCCTCGCTTGTCATCGCGCCTTCCCTGCCGGAACGCGCGACCGAGAAGATGAACTGGATGCTGGAACGGCTGCGCGTCCAGGTTACAGGTCTTCTCGATGAACAAGTCGACCGGGACTACGCGATCAGCATCGCGCAGGCCGACTCAATCGCGGCGGCGGTCGCATATCAGGCGTACTTCTTCGGAATTCATACCGGCTTGAACGGCAAGTTGGACCAGTTGGAGAGACTTGGACTGAAGACCCCCGGCATGGTCATCAAAGGAATGGACGCCTTCGCGGCCGAGCGCTACCAGGATGCTTTGGCTCTCACTAAAAGCGCGTTCGACCACGGATTCGTTACGGGCAAACTGGCGGCGCTGCATGCCAATTCGCTGCTGATGCTTGGGCGTAAGGCCGAGGCCGAGGCGTCTTTCGAAACCGCGCTGAAGCGGTTTCCTGATGATCCGGAGTTGAGATACCTCGCAGCCTATGGTTATCTGGTCAAGGGCATCAACACGGCTCGCGCGCAACGTCTTCTCGAGGAAGCGTCGGAGATGGACGCGACAGACGAATTGCGCGGGCAAATCAATGCTTTGCTCGAGAAGCTGCGGGCGGCAGGGTTCACCTCAGCACCATAGTCCTCACGAGCGCCTGCTTCCCCGTACGCACGACTATGCAGTACACTCCCGGCGTCAGGCCGCCGGTGTCGATGTGCAGGGTATGCCGGCCGGCTGTAAGGTGATCGTCGTACGGCACGGCTATGCGGCGGCCGAGCAGAGAACGGAGCTCCACGCTTACGCGGGCGCCGGCGTCAAGAGTCACGTCGATGTTGCTTCCGCCGGCTCTCGATGCCGGGTTGGGATAGTTTTGGTGAATGAATATTCCTTCCGGCGACGAGACGTCGGGACTTGGTATACCGGCCTTGCTTCCATATTTCTGTCCGCATATTTCCGCGTACACGAGTGTGACGTAATCGTCGGTCGGCGCCCACATGCAGCCGTGGCAGCCGCTGAACGACTCGTCCATTCCGATGCCGTCGGTCCAGCTCTCCCACATTGCCGGACCGTCCACGATAGCCTGCTCTCCGAAAAACGGCGTGAGCAGGATGGCCATCCTTTTCTCTCCGAGCACGGTTAACGTCGTTGTGTCGGTGATCCTGCTTCCGTTGAAAATGCAGCCGATCTCGGCGTGGGCCGGTAAAAACAGACGCTTGCGCACGGCGGAGGTATCGGCTTCGCCGAAGCCCGGACCGTATACCCCGTCGATTTCATTGCGGAGAATCGATCCTTTATACGACATGTATTCCTCGCCCCGGATCATGCCGGCGGAGCGCACCGTGTCGACGGCGTAATACGTCGTATCGCCGGGTGTGGGCCAGAATTGGATCACATGGATTTTAAATTGGTATACGTCTCCCTCGCACAACGGCAGAAACTGCCTTTGCAGCGGATCCCAGTTATAGCGCCTGCCGGCGATTATACCCCCCGTGAGACGCGCCGAGTTGAGCGGCGCCCCCTCCGGAGTCTGCAGTTCGATGCTAGCGATCCCGAATCCGTCCGCTATCGTCAGAATCTCGACCGTATCCCCTCCCCCGATGCTGACGGTGAAAGCGCGGGTCGGCGTGTCGAAGACCGTCGTGTCGAACTGCCTGAGAAGACGGACGGGATGCTCGGAAATTATCTCAGTGCCGCTTCCATTCACTCTCGTATTCCGGAGTATCATCGTGTCCGCCGGTGGTGGAAAGACCGGAAAGTATTCGCATACCCGCCTGCCCGCGCTCTGCGGAAAAAGAGAATCGGATACGAGAAACAAACCGTCCGGCTTTATGCAGACAATTGCCATATTCAGCATGTTGAACATGCGCGGTCCGCTTCGCATGACGAGTATCGAATCGAGAAGCAGGTCCGGATCGGGAAATTCCGTGCCGGGATAACCGAAGGAAAGCACAAACGCGGTGTCGACCGGTGACGGGCCGTTTTCTATGCGGTACCTGAGGAAATTCCCCTCCCGGTAAGGAAAGGAGTAATAATCCTGCGCGGACAACCCGCCGCCGGGAACACCGGTTAAAACGGTTGAGAAAACGAGCGCGAGCAACAGCGGGCGACATACGCTCCTGAATCGCCCTGCCGGATTATTTGATGCAACCATGATCTTCCTCCTGCTGAATCAGTGTAGCTTTCCCACCCTTTTCCGGATCCTCTTTACGACTTTTCCGTACGGCGGCGGCGGTCCGTTGCGGATTTCCCTTCCATCCATGTAAACCGCGTCGCCTATGCCCCATTCGAGCAGCTTGTCGCGGCCGGATGTGTCGATCTCCTTGAAATCCACGACACCCGCGAATTCCTCGAGCGCGGCCGCGCGCTTCGCGCGTTCGAAGGCGATGTTCATCGCGGGACACCAGCCGCTGCGGAAGGCGGTGATGCTTACCTTCCCGTCGGCGGATTCGGGAGTTTTCACTTTCTTGATCCACTTAGGCGGCCGGGCGTCGTCGGTGAATCGCTTCCAGACGAGCGCTCTCATCCCGTCCTTGTCGGCTATCCGGTACCCGTGCTTTCTGAACCATGACGCTTTCATCCAAATCGGCAGGCGCAAGCCCCAGGCGGCAATGCCCTTCGCGCCGCGAGACCTCGCATCCTCCTCCGCCGCCTGCAGAAGCGCAGCGCCCATACCCCTCCCGCGGAAATCGCCTCGTCCCTTCTTGTATCCGTGAACCCAGATGCAGAAGATGAAGTACAGGTTGTCGCCCTCGGCGAAGGAAATGTCGAGCGGCCCGTACTGTATCATGCCGCCCGCCGTGTCATCGTCCGAAAGGGCAAGTTTTACGCGCAGTCCTTTCTCCTTCATCCGAGAATACCACTGCGCCTTGTGATCGCCCGCCTCGCGCATCTCTTCGGACCAGTCTTCGAGACAGACGAGATAAGACGGTACGTTGGCTTCATCCAGGTCGATAATTCGCATGTCCGGGCTCCTTTCGCTGAAAAGTACGCATATGCATGATGCGCGCCAATCCGCGCTCGAATCCGCGTGCCGCCGGATCGCGCGGGCAATGCGCGTCAGCGGAGCCGCAATATACGCGCAACCGATCTCCGGGAGTCGGTTAGGCGCAGCAGATAGGCGCCGCGGGGCAGCGCGTGCACGTCGATGCTCGTGAGCCCACCGGCGCCCTCGATGCGCTTTTTGAATACGACTCTGCCGAGGGGATCCGTCAGACTCGCCACGGCGCTTTCTCCCGGCCGCAGACCGGTCCGCAGAAACGCGGCGGCCGTCGCCGGATTCGGGAACACCTCGAGCAGGGTATTGTACGGGGCGGAATCAGCCTCCACGCCGGCAGAGGCGTCGTTATCAGCGCCCGGCGTGGGCGGGCGGTGCGCGAAAGTTCCCGTGCCGTTCGGCAGCCGCGCCCACGAAGTGTCCTTACGGTACTCCGGAGCCCCCGACGAGTCGATGAGGCCGCTTCCCCTCTCGTCGGAGTCACTGAAATATATCCCTTCGCCGTCCTTGTCTATCTGGAAACCCGCGTGCAAGCCCGGCGTATCATCCGTGTCGTTGTCCGCCCATATTACCAGATATCCTTTGCCCTCGATGACGGTTCCGTCGGGTATGCGCCATTTGAAGAGATCGCCGGGCTTGTCGGAGAGCCGGCAGCCGGAAATGTCGAAGGCCGTGTCCGCGGTGTTGTGCAGTTCCAGCCAGTCGTCCGATTGGCCCTGGGGATCCGTGATGTTTTTCGTGTTCCAGGCCATGACTTCATTTATCACGACGGGCACGGCGGGCGGCGGATACGGAACGGTGTAGGAGTAGGACTCATTCTCGGCCCTCTCCGGGTTGTAAGCGGCGACACCCTCCGCCGTGACGGCTTCAACGTAGTAGCGCACGCGCTGCCCGGCCTCTCGCGGCGGCATGACCGCCTCCCATTTTCCTCCTGTGTCGGTCATCGGCACTCTCGAAAACGCCTTGCCGCCCGCGCTGTGCCATAGGAACGCCTGCGCGGCGCCCTCGATCACGGCGCTTGCCCTTGCGGGCGCCCCTGCGGCCGGCAGGGGGGGGGCCAGGATGGGTCGCGATATGACCGCCTGGAGGCGGCTCAATTCGGGCTGTGTCATGAGATAAGAGCGGCGGTTGTCGATAAAGGACAGTATGCCCGGAATTAAGCCGCCCCCCGGCGTGCCTGCTCCTTGCTGCACATTCGTGTTGACGTTCTCGTCGAACATCTGCATCGAATACAGCTTCTTCGTGTCCGCCTGCACGGAAGATCGAATCAGGTTCTGGTAGAGTTGTATCAGCGGAACCCAGTAGTCCCGCGTGAACACCTCCCGGAACATGGTTCTGTAATGCGCTGTGTAGCGGGCCCGGAATTCCGGAACGGAAAGGAGGCGCGAAAGCAACGGGCGGTTGGGCGCCTGCACGTTGTGGAAGACCGGAAGTTTCTCCCTGTCGCCGATGGACAATTGCATGCTGAAGGTCCCCAGCACTTCGTTGAGATCCCAGGGTATCACGGAAAAGCGGTCGTCCGCGGGATTGTGGTACAGATAGTAATTGTGCCCGCTGCCTATGTAGGAATCGAGATTGACGAGGAGATTGCAGAAGGCGAGATACCACAGGGCGCGGTCGACGTCCAATACACGGCTCATGCCTTCGGCGAACTGCTGTTGAGGGAGTTGATCGAGGAGGCGGATGAATTCCACCAGATCGGAATAGTCGTTCAGACCGGTGTTGGTTTTGAGTTCGTAATTGGCGCGGTAACGCGCCGTATCCGGACCCATCCATGCGAGGTCTCCGCGCGGATCGCATTTGTAGTGGTTTCCGCCGTCGTTTCCGAAACACTCGCGAAGAAAGGCGCGGTTGATCTGCTGCACGTGCAGGTAAAGCCCCCAATACTCGTCGTTGATATACAGGCGCGCGTAGGCGGTCCTGGCCGAAGGCAGGTAGAGAGCCGCCAGCCGGTAAGCGATCATCTCGCGGACGAACGTGGGATCCTTGAAACAGTTGTTGAGGTTGAGCGTCGAGTATCCCCACAGATCCTGCCCGTCAATGAAGGCGTCGGTCGTGATGTTGAACGGCTTCTTTTCGCCGGGAATGTTCAGGGACGAATTGCCCTTGTAGCGGACGCCCACGCTGTCGAGCGTGACTCCGTCCACCGACAGCCGCGCGGGTATGTCCATTTCCAGCGGGATGTTCCGTTGCAGCAGTTCTCGCCAGTCCGGCTGCGAAAAGACGAGGCGGAATTCCCGTAATGCGGCCGGATTATAGAGGTCCTGGGCCGAGGCCGCGGCCAGTATTAACGGAAACAGAACGGTCAGCATTCTCAACGTCCGCATCCGGACTTCCCGTCAATTGTATTCTTCATCGAAGAACAGGTTCAATCTGCTGACGGATTCCAGAGCGCGCAGGTCCTTCAGCAGCGCCACGCCCTTGCCTTCGTCCCGGAGGCGCACGTGGAAGGAAAGTTCCAACCGCGCGCCGTCGGCCATCGACTTCACGTTCAACATGCGGGATCCGCTGCAATGTTTTTTCAGCACCGGAAGATACGGCGCCTCGCTGTCGGACGCGCCATCATAAACGAATTGCAGCAGGTACTCGCGGCGTCCGCTGCGCGCGGCGGGTATGCGCGCCAGAGCCACAGCCACCAGGCCCACCGCCAGAGTGCCGCTGAAAGCCACCAGAGGCAATCCGGCCCCTGAAGCCATGCCTGCCGCCAGGGAAAAGAAAATGAACATGATGTCCTGCATGTCCTTGACAGCCGTCCGGAATCGTATGATGGCCATGGCGCCCACGAGCCCGAAGGCGCGCGCGAGGTTGCTGCCGATGACCATGATCACGATCGTGGTGATCATCGAGAGCAGCACCAGCGAATGCGCGAACGAAGGCGAATACATGCGTCCCTTGAAACAGAGCCGATAAAAGGCGGCGACGAGCAGCCCGCAGACGAGCGCCGTCAGCGTGTTCTCAAGCACGGTGGAGAAGGTGAGCTGAAAGGTTGCGATATTCTCCAGGTCCTGGAACATTCCTTATCCCCTTGATTAAACGACGCTTCGCGTGGCGTTCTCGACGCCGCAGACGTCGAGCCCGATGCAGTATTTTGACACCGCCTGCCTCCGGAGGCCGCGTTCCTCGATCACATGTTTCAGCCAGGACGGCAGTCCCCTAAAGAATTTCACCTCGAGCACCGCGAAACCCTGCATGCTTGGTTCCAGCAATTCCTCGTCCCATATCTCCTCCAGGGACGGCCGGAGACTGCAGCGCAAATTCATGTCGAAAGTGATGCGCAGTCCGGTATCGTATCTGCATTGATACGCTTCGCGATCGTAGGTGACCAGGGAAGTGCTCAACAGCCGCGAAGCGCGCAGGTGAAAGAGGAAATTCCGCGCATGGTCGACGGCATGCGGAAATCCCTGCAGCGGGGCAACCAGATGCTCCGCGTCGCCGCTCGAGAACAGCAGATCGAGGTCCTCGACCGGCACCGGCGCCCTGGTTTTGAAAATGAATTCCCTGTCCTTGCGCTTGATCTCGAGAAAGGCCAGGCTGTTTTTCTGCTTCTCGTTGTACACGCGCACACGCACCTTGCGCCTCTGCGCGAGTCCTTCGACCTTCTCCCTGTAAAATTGCAGGGAGGCGGTGTCGTAGTATATGCTTCGAACCGTATAATATCCGCCTCCGTTTGTTTTGGCAAGCGGATCGGGAGTCAGGTAGGGGCGGAGCCGCTCGCGAAGCGACAGAAGATCCGCTGTCCGCACGACGTACTTGTACTCTTTCCTCATCACCTGGGCCTGAGCATGTGACCGAGGCGGTCGAGCAGCCACTCTCGGAGCGGCATATCGCCGCAATCCATTGTGCAGGAGACCGGCAGACCCGGCGTCAGTTCTCCGGTGTTTTCGCTGACCTGCGCAACCACCGCCGTTACCTGCCTGCCGTTCCGTGTCTGCACCACGTCGCTTTTAACCACAACCCGTCCCGGCAGCACGGCGTTCAATCCGGAGGCGGCGACGGAAACCGGAGCGCCCTCGTGTATAACGGCATGCTCGGTCCACGGAACGTTCATCACGACGACGAAGCTCGATGGATCCCCCAGCCGGATCAAGGTGTCCGAAAAAACCGTCCTGTAGATTTTTCCGGTGAAAGGCGCCTGAAGGCAGAAAAAAGACAGCTTGCGATCCAGCGCGGAACGCTGCCGGGCGAGGGATTCTATCAGCGACCGGCTGTAACGGACCTGCTCGTCCTTGGCGCCGGTCGACAGCGCTTTGACTCGGGCATCGGCCGATGCGACGGCCGCCGCCGCGGCATCGGCGGCGCGTTCGGCTTCGTCCAGTTCCTGCTGAGACAATGCTCCGCTCCCGAACATCCGCCTGGCGCGCTCGCGGGTTTTGTTCAATCCCTCGTAGTCGGCGCGCGCCCGGGCCCTGTCCTCCCGCGCCTGTTGAACTATCGACGACTTTTCGCCCGTCCTGAAAACATCGAGCGAGGCGCGGGCCTCGCCGAGCGAGCCGTCCAATTCAGCCAGTTGCAGAGCCAGGTCCGCGGAATGTACAAAGGCAAGCGTGTCGCCTTTTGAAACGAAGCCGCCGGGGAACCTGTCGTGCAGCAGCTCCACGCTCACGGCATCCTCCCGCTCGAACTGATGGATGAGGATTGACCGGGTTGTGCCGGCCGCGTGTTCGTATAGCGTTACCTCCAGGCGGCCGCCTGTCAGCCGCACCACCTGCCATTCGCGGGAAGGCGCCAGCACTCCCACCGCGCTTACGCTTCGCGGGACGCGAACAGGCAAAATGAGCAACAGAACAATCCCGACCAGAACAGCCAGACCGACGGCAAGCGGTTTCATCAAATCATTGACAAGGAATGTGAGCAACAAGTTACTTTTCTGTGAAAAATCCTCATATCGTGTAAGGATAGCCAATACACCGCAGAAATACCAGAACACATTTTTGCATCATCGGGCCTGTTTCGCGTATTTTTTGCCTGTGCCGTCACTTCAGAAAGCAAAAGGAGCATAAATGACAAACACATATGACGTCGTTGTGGTAGGCGCCGGACCCGGCGGATATGTCGCGGCGGTGCGCGCGGCGCAGCTCGGTTTCAAGACCGCCTGCGTGGAAGCAAAGCATCTGGGCGGCATATGCCTCAACTGGGGATGCATTCCGACCAAATCGCTGCTCAAAAACGCCGAGGTCTGGGAGACCGTCCGCCATGCGTCCGATTACGGGGTGACTGTCGGTGAAGCATCTTTCGATTTCCGGAAAATCATCGAACGAAGCCGCGGAATCGCGGACCGGATGTCGAAAGGCGTGGCTTTCCTGTTCAAGAAATACAAGGTCGAGCATATCCAGGGCTTCGGCCGTCTGCTCGGCCCGGGCAGACTCGGCGTGTTCGACAGCGATGGCGCGGAGCAGCGGGAGATCTCCGCCTCGCACATCATTATCGCCACAGGCGCAAGGCCGAGACAGATTCCCGGCATTTCCTTCGACGGTCGGAAAATCATCTCGTATTTCGAAGCGATGTCCCTGCCCGAGCTGCCGAAGAGTCTGATAGTGCTCGGAGCGGGCGCCATCGGAGTGGAGTTCGCATACTTCTACAGCGTGCTCGGAAGCAGCGTGACCATCGTGGAGATGCTGCCCAATATTCTGCCCATAGAGGACGAGGACGTCTCAAAGGAGCTTGCGCGGAGTTTCCGCAAGCGGAAAATCGCCATCAAGACCGGCGCGCGCGTCACGGGAGTCGATGCGACGGATGAAGGCGTGCGCGTGCATGTGACGAGCGACGCGGGCTCCGAGACGCTCGAGGGATCAGTCGCGCTCATGGCCATCGGCGTGCAGGGAAACGTGGAAAACATCGGCCTCGAGACGGCGGGCGTGGAGCTGCGGAACGGATACATAGCCGTCGACGGCATGTACAGGACCAACGTGCCCGGAATTTACGCCATCGGCGATATTGTGGGTCCGCCCTGGCTGGCGCACGTGGCCTCGGCGGAGGCCGTCACCTGCGTGGAGGCGATAGCCGGCAGGAAGCCGAAATCCATCGACTACGGCAACATACCCGGCTGCACGTACTGCCAGCCGCAGGTGGCGAGCGTCGGACTGACCGAGAAAAAGGCCCGCGAGCAGGGACTTGAACTCAAAATTGGCAAGTTTCCCTTCACCGCTTCCGGCAAGGCCGTCGCCGCGGGCCATACAGAGGGTTTCGTAAAGCTTATCTTCGATGCGAAAAGAGGCGAACTGCTCGGCGCGCACATAATCGGTTCGGAGGCGACTGAATTGATCGCCGAGGCCGCCGTGGCCCGCACGCTGGAAACCACCGAACACGAACTGATCAAAACGGTGCACGCGCATCCGACACTCTCCGAAGCGTTGATGGAAGCCGCCGCCGTTGCGTTCGACGAGTCGGTGAACATCTGAACTCAAATGATCGCCGCCCGGGTTTAATGCCCGGCCGGCGCCGCGATCCCGGGACCGAAATCATGTCACCGCCTCGTCTGATCGGCATGGTGCACCTGCTCCCGCTGCCGGCTTCTCCCGGCTACCGGGGTTCTTTCGATGAGATTATCGATCGTGCCCTGTTCGACGCCTCCGCCCTGCACAAGGCAGGGTTCGACGCCCTGCTCGCGGAGAACTACGGCGACCTGCCTTTCCTGAAGGACGATGCGGGCGCGCCCGTCGCCGCCGCCATGACCCGCGTGCTGACGGAACTGCGGCGCGCCTGCCCTCTGCCGGCGGGCGTTCAGGTGTTGCGCAACGACGCCCGGGCAGCCATGTCGGCGGCGGCCGCGGCCGGCGCGGAGTTCATTCGCGTCAATGTGCATACGGGCGCGATGTTCACCGATCAGGGCCTGATTGAAGGCCGCGCGGGCGAGACACTGCGCCTTCGGGCCGAACTGCGAGCCGAAGTCCGGATTTTCGCCGACGTGCTCGTCAAACATGCGACGCCGCCAGGCGGCGTGACACTCGAACAGGCTGCGGCCGACACCGTGCTCCGAGGCCTTGCGGATGCGGTGATAGTGACCGGAACAGCCACCGGATCACCGGTCGAAACGGACGATCTGCGCCGGGTTCGATCCGCTGTCTCCGTGTTCCTGTACGCAGGCAGCGGCGTGACAACCGCCACTGTCGGCAAAATCCTGTCCATAGCCGACGGAGTCATAGCCGGCACCGCCATCAAGACTGAAGGCCGAACTTCCGCCCCGGTGGACGAAAGGCGGGCCGCTGAATTCGTGCTTGCCGCCTCGGCCGCCCGCGCCTGAGGATCAGCGCATTCCTCCGCCGATGACTATCTGCACTCTCCTCGCGCGCCGAGCATCCTGATCATTCTGCGCGGGAGTCGTGCTGCGCCCCATGCCGAACGATCTGACCCGGGTGTCCGGTATCTGGTTGCGGTTCAGGTGTTCATAAACGCGGTCTGCCCGCCGCTGTGAGAGCAGCATATTGTAAGCGTCGTCTGCGGCTTCGTCGGCGTAACCGCGGATTTGCGCGTTCAGCTCGGGATGCTGATGCAGCAATTGGGCCACCTGGTTGAGAACGATGCGGCTTTCGTCGCTGATCTCCGCGCCGTCCCGCGGAAAGTATACTTCCGCGACCACGCTGGAGACCCGCTCCGGAGAAGTCGGTTGCTTTTGGGCGCTGTTGATGATCAGCATGGACTTGTTCAGGGATTCTCGCAGCATAGAGGATATGTACAACTCGCGCTGCGCTTCCGTCATGGAGAGGGGAGCTATCGCCGCCGCCTCGCGCCCGACGGGCTCATTGACCGGCGCGGCCGAAGTGGATGCGCGCGGGAATGATCTGCCGAAAGTATTGAACAGGACCTCGCCGCCGGCCGGAAGAGACACGCCCGCCTGCCCGGTTTGCGTCAGGTAGCGGACCCGCTCCTGGTCGCCCCCGAAAATCGACTCGTAATCGATGTGCGTCAGGACGGTTCTGGCGGTGGTCGCAGCCTCGCCGGACTCCGGCTGAACCGAAACGAAAATATCGTACAGTCCGGTTGGAAGCCGGTTTCCGCTTCCCTTTCCGCCTTCGAAGGCGGAAAGATCCAGGAAGCCGGGAGCAAGCAGATCGTTTTCGCGATCAGAGATCGTCACTGTTCTCGTGCTGCCGGCCACGAGACGGCCGTCCTGTCGCGCTTCAAAACGCACTGTGGCCGGGAAGGCCGAGCCGGTGCGGTTTTCCAAGTTCAGCCGCACCGCCTCGGGTTCGTTCCTGAAGGCGTCGAAATTCTCCACATCCATCACCGACAGCAGCGCGGTCAGCGGCGCCGGCTTTCCTTCCTCCACAGCAGCTTCCTCCTGGATCTCGGGCGCGGCATCTCCTTCGCTGCGCCGCTCCGGAGGTGGTGTTTCCCTGGGCGTGCGGGTATGTTGATCGGGGGGATTCTGAGGGGCCGGTATGTAATCCGCAGGTTGCCGGACAGGGAACACCGGCGAGGCGGGCGAATGACTTTCGTCCTCGATTATATCGGCCGGATTGATGATCCAGCCGAGGCCGACACCGAAGATGGAAAATCCGTCCCTGTTGCTGCCCTCGAAGCTGAGTCCGTCCAGCACATCGGTCATCGTGAAAAAGCCGTTGTATGATAGACGCAGCGACATGGTACGCGTAACTGGGTATTCGACGGTGACTCCGGGTCCGTAGAGAAAAGTCGTTCCGCTGGATTTCTCCACGAGTTCGTCGAACGATGTTTCCGCCGAATAGAACATCAATCCAGCGCGTGCATACAGCATGGCGCGGAAATCCAGCACGGGCGGGAGCGAGAAGGAAGCTCCGGCTAGCAATCCGAACATCACTGTTGAATAATTTACGGCGTTATACTGCAGACGGTAAAATTTCTTCAGTATGAGATCGTTTGCCGTGTTATTCAACAGCCCGGCGAAAACGACGCCGTGTGCTCCGAAGGAGGCAGGCAGGAAATAATCAACCCCGGCCATCCCGAAAGGATTATAGGTATAACCCGCCTGCAGCCTTGTGAACTCATCCCCCGGAACGCTCACGCAACCGTCGACGGTCGCCCGGAAGAGTCCTTCGCGGTTGTGCTGAGACTGTGCTGAAGGTCCGGCAAGCGCCAGAACGATGGCTGCTATCAGTCCGTAGCGGGCCATCGCGCCTAAACTCCGCGCAGTCGCCCGAAAAGTGCGAACATCATCGCCGCGCCCGCCGATCCAGCCGCGTGGAGCATCGTCACTTCAGTATGATGAGCTGCTTTGTCAGCACCGCGCCGTCGGCACTGAGCACGTATTGATATGTTCCGCTGGGCGCCGCCTCGCTTCCCGCGCCTGTCCCGTCCCATTGCACGAAGTACATTCCGGGCGCCTGGCGGTCGTTGACCAGAGTCGCAACAAGGGCGCCCTTCATGTCGAAGATCTCCAACCGGATATCGGCCGCGGACGGAAGATTGTAGGCGATATTGGTCGAGGCGTTTTTCGATTTCGAGAATGGATTCGGGTAGTTCTGCTGCAGAGCGGGTTGTTCGACGGTGGCGCCCGGAGGCCGCACGGAGGCGGGATCCGATTCCACAAGTTGATGTATGCGGTTGATCTCGAGTCCTTTCACCGTTTGATAGCGCTTGTTCGGCCAGCGGATGACCACGGAATCGATCGCCCCCGCCGTGCCGAGTCCGAAATGCAGAGCGTACGGCTGCTGAGAACCGGCGCCCTTGCCGGCCGTAACCTGCCTCGTGTAGATCTTGCCACCGGCGAACACCCGCACGCGCGATCCGATCGCTTGCGAGTTGCCCTTGACGCTGCGCAGGCGAAGCTGCACCCAGTTCCCCTTCTGCGCCAGGTCGTTGCGGAAGAGCCGCAGGCCGTTTACGGATCCCACCGCCAGGTCGAGATCGCCGTCGTTGTCATAATCGGCCCAGGCGACGCCGAAGCCGTCCGCCATTCCCGTGCCGGATCCCCAGGTCGCATCCGTGAAACTCCCGTCCGGATTCTGCATGTAAAGCGCGCTTCCATAGCAGTTCTCGCCAGTGCTTACATAGAAGTCGAGCAGGCCGTCGTGATTGATATCGGCCCAGGCTACATCCGCCTGATAAACGACGTAGTTGAGCTTTGCAGTCGCCTGCATGTTGATGAAATTGTTCGACAGGCCGGGGTCGTTTTTCCAGATGCCGGTCAGGTCGCTGTAAGCCAGTCTGAACGGGTGGGCCATCTCGCCCGCCAGCAGATCCAGAGTGCCGTCGTTGTTGAAATCGCCGAAATCGCAGCCGCGGGTGTTTCCATAAAGTCCAGGGTAGGCCGGTTTGCTGCCCCCCTGCGCTCCATGGGCCTGTGCGACGCTGCGGAAATTGGGTGTTCCCTGGTTGGCGAACAGGAAATTGGGCTGCAGACGGTCGACGCCGACATACAGGTCCGCATCGCCGTCATTGTCGTAGTCCACCCACTGCGCGCAGGTCGCCGGCCGGAAACCCTCCACCGTCACGCTGGTGTTGTAGGGATTCCTTCCGTACGGACCTTTCTGATAGCCGCCGAGATTCGCGGTGTGGTCGATGAACTGCCCGCCGCCGGTGTTGGTGTAAAGGCGAGCCGTCCATGCCGCCCCCTCGATTACCGCCGAGTCGGAAGGATTGGCGGGATTCCTGGCGTACATGTATTCGCCGTTCGCCACGAAAAAGTCGGGCAGGCCGTCGCCGTTGTAATCCGCGAATGCCATCGCCTGCGTGTTCACCGACTGGGCCAGGCCCGGCGAGGCCGTCGAAGTGAAATTGCCCTGGTCGTTCAGGTACACCAGGTTGTCGGGCTGGCAGACTATGTCGAGATCGCCGTCGTTGTCGACGTCGGCGAACATGTTAACCTGCCCGCCTCTCGTGTACCCGGCCGTCGAGGCGACGTCGTCGAAGGAGCCGTTGCCGTTGTTCTTGTACAGGCGGTTTCCTGAAAGAAGATCCTGATATCCGTCATTGTTGTAGTCGCCCCAGGCGAGTCGCCTGTTCGCGCTCTGCTGCATTGAAAAGCCGGCCTCGGAGGTGACATCCGAGAAAAAAGTGGCGGGCTGCTCGTTGTAATACTCGCCGGCCGCCCCGATGTACCAGTTGTTGATCGGCTGGCGGTTCGAGAACCACGCGCCGAAGCTGTAGCTCTGATCCGCCGGATTATAGACCGCGAACATGTTCGTGAAGGAAGAATCGCGCTCGTCGTTCGCGCAGGGGACGTACTGGGTGAGACGGTCCATTCGCACGTTCAAACTGTCGCTGCGCTTGACAATGCCGATGAAGAACTGCGTCGGTCCTCCGACGTCGATCGGCGTCTGGAGCTGAAAACGGAAGAGCGAATCCTTCGACGGCGGGATATCCACCCTGATCGGCTGGAAAAGCGGCTTGAGTTGATACGGAAAATGGTAGCCGCCTTCCGAGCCGAACATGATCAGGTCGGCGCTGCCGCCGGGCGAGCCGGTGATGAACCACGCCGAGATCTCGTTTATGCGCACCGGCGCGACGGCGTCGAAACGCGTCAGCATTATCGAATTCGTGGGTATGTTGAGGACGAAATAACTGTCCTCGACGTTGTAATACTCGAAGCGCACCTGGGCGTCGGCCGACGCCGCGAAGAGAATCATTCCGAGAAATGCGAATCGTGCCAAATGCTTCATGAAAACCTCAGGAACGTTTTGTATACAGGATGAATTGATCGTATGCACTAAAGAGAAAAGTACGGTATTTCCTCGGGAATTGCATCATGAACCGGCGAACGGCAGCGCGATGGATTCGATTACGCCCGGCGCGGCGCCGGGTTCGGCCGCGCTGAGGCGCAGCATACGCTCTATCGGCGCGAGAGCGGCCGCGCGCAGCGTCTCGTCGATCGCGATTTCAGGCGACCGCTCGACCATGCAGCGGTAGAGTTTCTCGAGAGTGTTCAGCTTCATGTAAGGGCATTCGCTGCAGGAGCAGGATGCGTCCGTGGGCGCCGGAATCAACGTCGCCCCGGGGCAGGCGGCTTGCATCTGATGGAGAAGTCCGACTTCGGTGGCCACGATGTACTTCGCATCGGGACGCGACTTGACTCGCTTCAGGAGAGCGCTGGTGGAACCGACGAAATCCGCGTGGGATAGCACGCGCTCCTCGCATTCGGGATGAGCGATCAACAGCGCGTCCGGATGTTCGTCGAGAAGATCCAGTATTCTGCTCTCGCTCAATCGTTCGTGAACGACGCAGGTCCCCTGCCAGAGCAACATAGGCCTGCCGGTGCCGCGCGCCAGCCACGCGCCCAGATTCCGGTCGGGCGCGAAAAGCACGGGGATGTGTTCCGGGATGTGCCCGAGTATCGCCTCAGCGCTGCTCGACGTGCAGATGATGTCGCTGAGCGCCTTGACCTCCGCCGTGCTGTTTATGTAGGTGACGGCCAAATGGCCGGGATGCGTCTCCCGGAAACGCCTGAACAAGTGGCCTGGGGCGCTCTCCGCAAGCGTGCAACCCGCGTCGAGGTCGGGGAGGAGCACGCGCTTGCCGGGATTCAGAATCTTGGCCGTCTCGGCCATGAAATGCACTCCGGCGAATATGATGGTATCGGCGTCGGTCTCCATCGCCTTGCGGGCGAGTTCAAGGCTGTCGCCGACATAATCCGCCAGATCCTGAATATCGGCGTTCTGATAATAATGCGCGAGCAGCACGGCGTTCATCCGCTTCTTCAGCTCGAGTATGGCCGCCGGCAGCTCGGCCGCGGGAACCGCGGTTTTCGTCGTGGATTGCGTGGTCGGCGTCGCTGTCATCCTTCTGTCCTGCGCCGTCAGGCCCTCATTCCACCGTCACGCTCTTGGCCAGATTGCGCGGTTGATCCACATTGCATCCGCGCAGCACCGCGATATGATAAGCGAGAAGCTGGAGCGGAATTATCGTAAGCATGGGGCTGAGGAAATCGGCCGTCCTGGGCACTTCGATTACATGCTGGGCAATGCCGCCGATCATGTCGTCTTGATGGTTGACCACGGCGATGATCTTTCCTCTGCGGGCCCGCACTTCCTGTATGTTGCTGATGACCTTCTCGTGTATTCTGTCCTGCGGGGCTATGACCACAACCGGCATGTTTTCGTCTATGAGCGCGATGGGACCGTGTTTCATTTCGGCGGCCGCATATCCCTCGGCGTGTATGTATGATATTTCCTTGAGCTTCAGGGCGCCTTCGAGAGCCGTGGGAAAATTGTACCCGCGTCCGAGATACAGGCTGTTGTTGGCCTGGCATATCTGTTCGGCCAGCGACCGTATGTGGACCGCGCCGTCCAGAATTTCCCGGACCTTTTCCGGGATCAGCAGCAGTTCTTCCGCGAAGTCCTTGCCTTCGTCGATGGAAATGAAGCCGCGATTGCGTCCGAGCATTAGTGTGAGGAGAGAGAGCACCACCAGTTGCGAGGTGAAGGCCTTCGTGGAAGCGACGCCGATTTCGGGTCCGGCGTGCGTGTACACACCGGCATCGGTTTCGCGCGCTATGGAACTGCCCACAACATTGCAGATTCCGATCACAGTGGCCCCGCGCTGCTTGGCTTCACGCAATGCGGCCAGAGTGTCGGCCGTTTCACCGCTCTGGCTGATCGCTATGACCACGTCGTCTTCGGTGATGATCGGATTGCGGTAGCGGAACTCGGAGGCATACTCGACCTCGACCGGTATGCGGGCGTATTGTTCGAGCATGTACTCGCCTACCAGCGCGGCGTGCCACGAAGTGCCGCAGGCGGTTATGATGATGCGGCGGGCGCTCGACAGCGCGTTGGTCACGTCGCGCAGGCCGCCGAGCTTGGCGGTTCCCTTGTCGCGGAGAATCCGTCCGCGCATGGAATCCGTGAGTGTTCTGGGCTGCTCGTGAATTTCCTTGAGCATGAAGTGCTCGAAACCGCCCTTTTCTATCTGCTCGATGTCGTAAGTGATTTCCTCGATGCGGTGAGCCGCGATGTCGTTCGCCGAGGTCTTCACTTCATATCCCTCGCGGGTCAGCACGGCGAGATGCCCGTCTTCAAGGAAAATCACTTGCCGCGTATGCCCGACCACCGCCGCCGGATCCGATGCCACGAAATATTCACCGTCGTTGATGCCCAGCACGAGCGGACTGCCGCGCCTTGCCGCGATGATTGTGTCGGGTTCGCGGCTGGACAGGACGACGATGCCGTATGTGCCGACCACGTCTTTCAGAGCAAGGCGGACGGCCTGCTCGAGGTTGCCGGTGATCTCGTTTATGCGGGATATGAGCTGAACGAGGGCTTCGGTGTCGGTGTCGGAAACGAAGCGTATGCCGTCTCTCTGCAGGCGTTCGCGGATCGCCGAGTGATTCTCGATTATGCCGTTATGCACGAGAGCGATAGTGCCCGTATGATCGATGTGAGGGTGCGCGTTCACGTCGTTGGGCTCGCCATGCGTGGCCCATCGCGTGTGCCCGATGCCGATGGTAGCCTCGCGGGGATGCAGTGAAATGAGCATTTCGAGGTCGGCCACCTTGCCGGCTCTTTTCACCATGGATATGCCCGACGGCTGCAGAAGCGCAATACCGGCCGAGTCGTAACCGCGGTATTCGAGTCGTTTAAGGCCGTTCAGAAGTATTGGGGTGACGTCCCGATATCCGATATAACCAACTATGCCGCACATTTTGCTGCTCGATTATGATTCCATGCCGCCGATTTCCGTGCTCCGGACGTTTATGCCTGCTCAAGGCGCCGCATAACGGCGATTCAGAGTTCTAATCTATCCCTTGAAGCGCTGCAATACAAGGCGAAAGTGAATGAGGAACCGGCGTCCGCGCTGAATCGGTATTCATCATTCATCACTCATCATTTTCCTTGAACTTGAGTGACGCCGAGTTGATGCAATAGCGCAATCCTGTCGGATCCGGACCGTCGTCGAAAACGTGCCCCAGGTGCGCGCCGCATTTTCTGCACAGCGCCTCCGTGCGCAGCATTCCGTGCGACCTGTCCGTTCGTTCCTCGATATTTCCGGTTTCCGCCGCCTTCCAGAAACTCGGCCAGCCCGAACCGGAGTCGTATTTCGCATCCGAAGCGAAAAGCTCGGCGCCGCAGCTTCCGCAGAGGTAAAGACCCTTCTCGTAATGCTTGTTGTATTTCCCGGTGAACGGCCGCTCCGTGCCTTTACGCCTCATAACCTCGTACTGCTCGGGCGTGAGCAATGCGCGCCATTCTTCGTCGGTTTTCTCGATTTCCCTGCTCATGGCATCCTCGTCCTTCATGTTTACCCGCGTTTCGTCGTGCACATCGCAACCGCCCTCTCTTTTTCCTGATTGGGCGCCGGCATCGCAGGCCGACAGAAGCAGCATCATTGTTGCAAGCACAATTAGCATCGGCCGGTAGCGGAGAGCCGGGGGATGGGAATAATTATGAATCATGAATGATGAATACAGGTTATTCGGCATTGGTTGGAGTTGTATGATGGAAAATCCGCTTTGCAGGACGCGGCCATGAAGTCTTCAACCCTGCCGCCCACTCATCATTCATCAATAAACGCATTTACGGAGGAAAGGTTCACGACGCGCCGTTTCGGGCGTCGGATGTATAATGGCCGAGGATTTCGTAGCTGTTCGATATCACATCCCGGAATTCCTTGCTGATGGTATGCCAGTCCACGACATCCACGCGGAAGGAGAGTTCGGACTCCTCGAATGCCTCTCTGATGCTTCTCATGACGGCCGCTTCAATGGGTTTCGAATCCATGAGCGCAATATCCAGATCGGACCAGGGTTTGGCTCTTCCCTGTACGCGCGAGCCGAAGACCCTCACTTCAGCTCCTGGTGCGAATTTGCGAACAATACCGGCAACGAGCTGCAACTCGTCGCTGCTGAGATCAATCATTGCGCGCTTCGAGAGCATCGAGAAGCGACCTGGCGGCCGCGAGAAAATCACCCGCCACCGAATAAACGTCTTCCGCGGTTTCCGAGTCATATGTGTGTGCGGATTCGTTTCTATGAGAATGAAAGCGCATCCAGAGATCTACGTCGTCGATCAGCCTGTTTTCCGCTCCGAGTCTGAAAAGTTCCCTGCGCGTCACGCCATCGGCCACGGTCGATCCCACGTTTTGCTCAATCCATCGTTTGATGAATTTCCAACACAATTCGTATGCGACCTCGAAATTCTGTATGACACCGGCTTTAAGCGTCTCAAGGACATCCGCCTCGATTGCGCTTGCCGCTCCCTCTCGTTCGATCACTGTGAGAGAACGTCCTAGCGTTTCGATGGCCCTGCTCAAGCTTCTCAATACAAGTTTCATGTTCCCTTTCTCTGGCTGTTTATCGGCTCTCAATTCAAATCAAAATACATGATGCATACAGCAAAGACAATGCGAATCCGCCCTAACTGGCGTATTATGAAACCGTGACATCCGGCGTCAAGCCGGTATCACTACGCGTCCGAGTATCGATGATTGAAGCCGATCGCTTCCACCGCTGCGGCGGAATCGGTAAATTTCGCCTGCAGCAACCTCATCAACAGGCAGGGGCGCCACATGTCCGATTCTCTAATAGTCTCTTCGATCAATTCCGTGCTTCTCCTTACAATAAACCGCCCGGAGAAACGCAATGCCCTGAACGCCGAGCTTGTTTCGGCTCTGCGCGAAGCGCTGCTCGAGGACCGGGACGATCCCTCCATCCGAGTGGCCGTCCTGCAAGGGGAAGGAGACGCTTTCTGCGCCGGCGCGGACCTCGAGTACATGATTTCGCTCGGGACGAACACTCCTCTCGAAAACGAGGCGGATTCCCTAGCCCTGATGAGCATGTTCAGCGATCTGCGCTCCTATCCCAAACCCGTGATAGCAAAAGTGCAGGGACCGGCCCTCGCCGGTGGTTGCGGACTCGCGCTGGCTTGCGATATAGTGGTCGCGTCGGAAAACGCGACTTTCGGCTTCCCCGAAGTGCGCATCGGTTTCGTGCCGGCCATCGTCATGCGCCTCCTTGTCGAGCGTGTCGGCGCCGGAGCGGCCCGCGAACTGCTTCTGCGCGGCAACGTGGTGGACGCCGATACCGCCATGGACCTCGGCATGATCAACTACGTAACCGGAGCGGACGAACTCGACGCCTCCGTCGAGCGCCTGGCATTCGAGATCGCGGGTAAGACCTCCCCCCATGCCGTGCGGCTCACAAAACAGCTTTTCCTGGAAACGGCGTCCATGGATGCCGATACCGCCATGCGCCATGCCGCAACCTTCAACGCGCTGGCTCGTAACACCGACGACTTCCGCACGGGGCTGACGGCTTTCCTCAACAAGCAGAAACCGTCTTGGAAGTAACCTCGCTGCGCAACGAAGGGCGATACGCCCCGGAAGCCGGCGCCTTCCTCCGGCGCTGAAGCTGACCGCGCCGACGACGAGGATTCTTCAATGGCGACGAATACGGGCATTTTTTCATAACAATCGGTGTTTTATTATTCACCCGTGATCATAGCATCACGGCAGAAAAGTCAATCACAGATCTAATACCGGAGTATCGAAGCATGTCGAAACGCAGCACAATCACCGCCATCGTGCTTGTCAGCGCAGGCATATTGCTGGGCGCTGTTTTGGCGACCGGTCTGGGCGGCCTGTCGCTCTCCTTCGCGGAATCTGGCCTGTCGTTCAACACAACGCCGCCGTTCGCCCCTTCCGAAGGAGTGGTGTCTCTCAACGAGACATTCACGGCAGTGTCGGATATCGTGACCCCGACAGTCGTGGCCATCACGGTGAAAAGCAAGGTCGAGTCCGGCATTCATCGGTTCTGGCCCTTCGGCGACATGATCCCGCAGCCCGATGCGGAAGAGCGCATACAGCAGGGCGCGGGATCGGGAATCATTCTCACCAGGGACGGTTACATCCTCACGAACCGCCACGTAGTGGAAAGCGCCACGGAAGACGGCATCAAGGTCCTGCTCAACGATTCGCGTGAATTCGAAGCCAGGCTTATCGGCGAGGATGCCAATACCGACATCGCGGTGATCAAAATCGACACCGACGGCCTGTCCGTGGCATCTCTGGGCAACTCCGACGAAGTGAAGGTGGGCGAATGGGTGCTGGCCGTCGGCAATCCGATGGGGCTCGCTTCCACCGTCACCGCCGGGATCGTAAGCGCTATCAGCCGGAACATCGGCATCATGCGCAGAAACAACAACGACGGCACCGGCATCGAGAACTTCATTCAAACCGACGCGGTGATAAATCCCGGGAACAGCGGTGGAGCTCTCGTGAACCTCCGCGGCCAGGTCATCGGTGTGAACACCGCCATCCAGTCGCAAACCGGTGTTTACATGGGTTACGGTTTCGCGGTTCCCATAAATCTCGCCAAGGTCGTGGCCAACGGCATAATACGCGACGGCAAGTTCGTCAGAGGTTACATCGGAATCCGCATCACGAATCTCGATGCAAAAAAAGCCCGGGCCCTCGGCATGGAACGCTTCAAGGGAGTGCTCGTCGACGACGTGCAACCGGACGGCGCCGGCAAAGAGGCGGGAGTCAAGGTCGGCGATGCAATCGTGGAAGTCGACGGCAGGCCAGTGGAAAGCTCCAACGAACTTCAGGCCCGCGTCGGCATGCACCACCCCGGCGAAATCGTGAAACTCAAGATTTTCAGGGACGGGAAGTACATCGACATCGGCGTCAAACTGAAGGGACGGGACGGGGAAGACACAGCGTCTTCCGATAAAAAAGAAACCGCGAAAGATGAAGACGAGACCGTCGACTCGAAAGCGTCATTGACTTTCGAAAAAGCCGGCTTCACCGTCAAACCTCTCGACGGAGAAGCGCGGAAACGTTTCGACAGAAGCTCCGGAGTCCTCGTGACGAATGTTAAACAGTACAGCCCCGCCTGGGAAAACAACCTGCGGCAGGGACTTGTGATTTTCGAGGCTCGTTCCGGAGGAAAAACCACCGAAATCGACAACATGTCCGATTTGAAGAAAGTGCTATCGGCCTTGGGAAAAGGAGAATCGATACTTCTCCGAGTGCAGACTCCGAACGGCGACATGACCTTCATCCCGATCGAAGGACCTGCGATGTGAAATAGCCGGGTTCGCCTGCCCGGAGCAACTGTCCCGCGGGGGGAGTATATTTGCACGACTGATCACAACGCGGATCCATCGTGCCGGATATTTTCAACTTCCTCATCAGCGACACCATATTTTCCGCCCTCCTCTCGACGGCGGTTTACATCGCGGCGGCTTACCTGATCGGAAAAGCCCTTGAATTCGGGCTTTCCACGGTCAGAAACCGGCTCGCAAAACGCACGTCCACGTCGCTCGACGATTTCCTGCTCGCCGTCTTCAAGCGGGCCGTGGCTCCCTTGATCGTGCTGGCCGTGACCTACTGGGCGTTCGATGCCATGCGCCTGCCGGCCGCGGAATACGATAAATGGGTGCGAACCTTGTTCGCGGTCCTCTCGGGCCTCGCCTTCGTCATACTGTTGTTCTACGCCGCGCTGACCGTCGCGCGGATAGTGGACGCTGTGATACTCTGGTACCTGAAGGACGTCGCGCACAAGACCAACACTCGTTTAGACGACGAACTGGCGCCGCTCGTCAACCGGGTGATGAACATCGTGGTCTTCGCGGTCGCGGCCATAGTGGTGCTCGATCACTTCGGACAGAATATCTCCACGCTTGTCGTCTCTCTCGGAGTCGGCTCTCTCGCGATCGCCCTGGCCGCGCAGGAAACGCTCGCCAACATGATCGCGGGTTTCGTGTTGATGATCGACCGGCCTTTCCGCGTGGGCGACCGCATCAGGCTCCCCGACGGAAAAATCGGCAATGTGGCGGAAATCGGAATCCGCTCCACCAAGGTGATAGACGACGACAATGTCATGATCATCACGCCGAACGCCGAGATCGTGAAAAGCCAGATCTGGAATATGTCCTATCCCAACGACGTGATGCGATTCCGCGTACCGTTCGGGGTCGCTTACGGCACAAGCATAGAGAAGGTTCAACGCATTGTCACCGAACTGATAAATGCGCAACCTTACGTCGTGGAGCCCGGGCGGACAGAGGTCCGCGTCATGGAACTCGGGGATTCTTCTGTGAATTTCGTCGCGATGGCGCGCATTACGGATCCCAATCAGATTCCTCCCCGCAGCGGCGAAATTCTGGCCATGATATACAATGCCCTGTACGAACACGGCATCGAAATACCATTCCCGCAGAGGGTCGTGCATATGGCGCCGGGCAGGAAGGATGGAGCGGGGAGCGGGGAGCCGGGAATATGAACGGTCCGGATTCGAGACGAAAAAGGAAGATGCCGGATTACGGTTTTCAATACGGCGCCTGCCTGCAGGCTGGAGGCCGCGGCGGGTGATGCGATCATGCATGACATGAAAAGTCAATTCGATGTGCTTCACAGTGAACTGATATATGCGGGACGGGTGTTCACTATCAAACGCGACGAGGTCCGGCACGGATCGGGCTATCTATCCGTGCGCGAGGTGGTGGAACACGACGGCGGCGCCGTGGTTGTCCCATTATTTCCGGATGACGATGTCCTGCTGATAAGCCAGTTCCGCTATCCCATCGGGATGGAAATCATAGAGCTTCCGGCCGGCAAATTGAACAAGGGCGAGGATCCGCGGGACTGCGCCGCCCGGGAGCTCGAGGAGGAAACCGGCTGGCGCGCGGATCGGTTGGATCCGCTGACCTCTATGATGACGACACCCGGCTTCTGCAGCGAAGTGCTGCATATTTTCCTGGCGACCGGACTCCGCCCCGGCGAACAACATCTGGAGCAGGGAGAGGAGAGCATCCGCATGCTCAGAGTGCCGTTGAAAACGGCCCTGCGGATGTGCGCGGACGGGGAGATCCGCGACGGCAAGACGGTGACGGGGCTGTTTCTGGCGGCGGTGAAGAGCGGTTTGATCGGGTGCCGTGACGACGTGAGAACGTAACGACGCCGGACCGCGGCCCGGGGATTTCACTCCTGACCCGGCGCCGGCGTATCGATATGCGGCACGCAATGCGTGTGCTCAAATTTTGGTATGTTCGTTCATGCCGATCAATCCGACATACTCGCCACTGATCGAGCGCGCGGTGCGGACTGCTGTGCGATTGCATGAAGGACAAACGCGCAAGACGGATCCCGATCTGCCTTACGTCACACATCTGTTCCATGTGGCGTTCATTGTGCAGGCGCACGGTTTTCCCGAAACTGCCGTAGCCGCAGCCTTGTTGCACGATGCGCTCGAGGACACCGAATACACGCCCGAGGAACTGGCAGGGGATTTCGGGGAAGACGTATGCGCGATTGTCATGGCCGTGACGGAGCGGAAGGGCCTGCGCTGGGAGGAGCGCAAACGTCTCTACCTCGATACAGTGGCGGCTTCGGGTCCGGAAGTTAAGGCCGTGTGCGCCGCCGACAAGATCCACAACCTCTCCACCATACTCGATGCTTATGCCGAACGCGGAGAAGCGCTCTGGAGCACTTTCAGGAGAGGCCGGGAGAAAACGCTTCGCTTTTACGTGGAAGCTCTGACGGCGGTATCGGCCGGTTGGAGTCATCCCATTATCGACGCCTACCGCGCCGTTGTGGAACGCGCCGAACACCTGCTCGGCGGCGCGGTTTGCGTGTGAGGCAAAGCCGCTGAAGAAGCGCCCGGTTCACGCGCCGATAATCAGGAGCTGAAACGAGACCAGTTGTTTTTCCTCTCCCGCAGGGCTAATTTTATGTGTCTGGGCCCTTAGCTCAGTTGGTCAGAGCGGCGGACTCATAATCCGTTGGTCGCTGGTTCAAGTCCGGCAGGGCCCACAAAAAGATATAAACTCTCGAATCGAGGTACGCTTTCACTCGGGATGGATCGGTCCGAGTTTCTGATCTTCAACCGCAGGATGCGATAAAGCGCCCGCACAGCCGGCCTCAGGCGGCATTCGCGGAAGAGTATCCCGCTCAATTCACCTGGGCAAAGCCGCGCGTTCGTAAGGGACCGGGTCCTCGATTCCCGCCCGGCTGAAACCGCGCAGGCGCAACACGCAGGACTCGCAGACGCCGCAGGCCAGTTCTTCCCCTGTGTAGCAGCTCCATGTCAGATGAAGCGGGGCGTTCAGTTCGACCCCTTTCAGGATGATCTCGGCTTTGGAAAGACCTATCAGCGGCGTGACGATACGCAGCGGACGTTCGTATTTGGTCCCGGTTTCAATCACCCGCTGAAACGCTTCGTAAAACGTCTTTCTGCAGTCGGGGTATCCGCTCGAATCCTCCTCCACGGCGCCGATGAACAGCGCCTCGGCGCCGATAACCTCGGCCCAGCTCACTCCGATCGCAAGCATGTTGGCATTGCGAAACGGGACGTAGGTGTCCGGGATACCCCCGCCCCGCTCCGACGCCGCGCGCACCGCCCGTGACGGATCCGTCAGACTCGATCCGCCGATGCGGGCCAAATGCTCGATCGAGACCACGAGGCGCAGGCGCTCGGGCGCCCCGTAGAAATCCGCTATCTCCGTGAATGCGGCAAGCTCGCGCGCCTGCGTCCTCTGACCGTAGTTGACGTGAAGCAGAGCCGGCGTGTATTCGCGCGAGGCCATGGCGAGCGCGACGCAGGAGTCCATCCCGCCTGACGTTAGTATTATGGCGAGTGGGGGCATTTGTGGAGCGGGCGGCGGGAAGCGGATGTTTGTCAGCGGGATTTCGGTTTGGCGCGTTTCGGGGATGCGTATTCCGCGGTGATGACGCTGTGTATGCCGCCGCGCGTGTTGAAGCGCCCGGTGACGCGCATGCGCCGCGGCTTGCAGGCGGCGACGAGATCGTCGAGAATGCGGTTGACGGCCGTTTCGAAGAATATCCCCATGTTCCGGTACTCGAGATAATAGTACTTCAGAGACTTCAATTCGATGCAGAGCTTGTCCGGGACGTAATTAACCTCGATCGTGGCGAAATCCGGCAGTCCCGTCATGGGACATACCGAAGTGTATTCCGGATTGACATGTGATATTTCGTAATCGCGCTTAGGGTATTTGTTCGGGAATACTTCGATCATGGCGGGCTTCCGTAAGTTCGCGGATCAGTGTGTTGATTGAACCCGACGCCGGGCGTCCTATACTCCTCTTGCGTCCGGCGGCCAGATGTGCTTGTGCAGCTGCAACTGCAGGCGCGCGTGCAGACGGTCGGCCAGCATCCATTCCGCCAGCGTCCTGTATTCGAGTTCTCCGAAAACCGGAGCGAGCAGGATATTGCCGCATATGCCGTCCAGCGATCTTTCCCGGATCAGGGCGCGCGCCCAATCGTAATCTTCCCTGTCTCCGATGACGAATTTCAATTCGTCGGAGGGCTTGAGGTATTCCAGATTGGAATAGATGTTCTTCTTCGACATGCCGGAGCCGGGACACTTGAGGTCCATTATGACTATCACGCGCGGATCTACGCGGCTTATGTCCATGTGGCCGCCGGTTTCCAGCGCGGTCGTGTATCCTTCGTCGCAGAGACCGGCCAGAAGGGGAAGGCAATCCTCCTGTTCGAGCGGCTCCCCGCCGGTCACTTCCACGAAGCGGCACCTGTATCCTTCCATGCGGGAAAGAAGGCCGTCGATGGACAGCAATTCTCCCTCGGTCCCATGTTGCAGCGCGTGCGGCGTATCGCACCAGGAGCAGCGGAGGCCGCATCCCTGCAGGCGCACAAAAACACAGGGCAGCCCCGCGCGGCTGCCCTCACCCTGAATGCTGTGAAATATTTCGCTTACCCTGAGCGTCTCTCTGCTCCGGTTTCGCCTCAGCGCGTGAAGCGGCCGACGGATGCGGCGATGCCTGCCGCTGAGAGCAGCTTCACGGCGTCCCACACCTGAAGATGAGTGAAACCCGCCGCGAACGCCGCGTTCCAGTCGTGCAGCCAGAACATGGCGAGCCACGCTACTCCGCAAGCGAATACAACGGTCATGGCCGCCGTCATGGCAAGCAAGGACGCGAAATAACGGGGAAGCGGTCTGAAGAATGCGGTGAGAGAACCGGATATGAATGCGGCGAATGGAAACGCGAGCAGATAGCCGCCCGTCGGCCCCAGAATGTGCGCGATGCTCCCGCTGAAGCCGGCAAATACCGGCAACCCCACGGCGCCCATGGCCAGATATGCCGTCTGGGCGTAAGCTCCTCTGCGGGCGCCGAGCACGGCGCCTGACAGCAGTACGGCAACCGTTTGCAGCGTCAGCGGCACCGGAAGCGTGGGAATGACGATCTGCGCGCCGAGCGCGGTGAGCAAGGCAAAGATGCCTGTCTGGGCGGCGTCGGCGAGCGCGGTCCGGCGCGGCAGGGCGATGGCGGCTGTTTGGATTGATTTCATGGATTTCCTGATGAAAATTCAAAACACGATATGTTTCAAAACTAATCAATAGTCGGCATATGCACAATTACAGCCCCGCCGGGCTGAAAAAGGCGGGCGGCCGATCCTCCCTCTTCCCGCGGCCCCGATTGCGCCGCGAGCCGGCGTTTATCTGGCCGTATTGGCAACCGCGACAAGGCGTCTGACAACGCTTCCGCCGGCTGCGGCCTCTATCACGTACACACCGGCAGACGCGGCTTCGCCCGAGGACAGTCTTCCGTCCCAACGCAGCAGATGCTCGCCCGGGTCGCGCACGGAGGCGTCGAGAAGACGAAGCTCGCGGCCTAAAGCGTCGAGGATCCGGACATGCAAGGCGGCGCGGACGGGAAGCGTAAGCATGATCGAGACGCCAGAACCGCTTGAAAGAGAGGACGGATTGGGATATGCCGCCGAAAGGCCGAAGCCGTTCATCCGATCAGGCGGCCGCGCATCGGAAGCCGCGTCTACGGTGACGCTGAAGCTCGTGGCATGAAAGCCCACGCGATTGCGGGCTTCGACGGCCACGCTGTGGACGCCGGTCTGCTGCGGCGAGGGAGTCCATGAAATCAGGCCCGTCACGGAGTCCGCGGTCATTCCCTCGGGCTTAACCGGCAGGGAGAAGCGGGGTTGCGGGAAGCCGTCGGCTTCCGCCTGCACCTCGAGCAGCTCGCCGGTCTTGATCGCGCGGTCCGCTATTGGCTGCAATCTCGGGTCGCTGACTACGGTGAGTGTGAACTCCTGAGTGTCCGAGCCCGCCTGATTGCGCGCGACTATGCGCACCGTATGCCCGCCCGTCTGCATCCGCGACGGCTGCCAGGTGACTATCCAGCGGCCGGGATCCAGCATCATGCCGGTCGGACCGGTCTCGAGTTCCATGGTGGGCCGCGGAGCGCCGCCGGCCGTGATGTTATACTGGTACGGCTCGCCCGCTCTGGTTTCGGTGACCGGGATCGAGGTTATTTGCGGCGGGCCCGCCGCCTCCTCGACGCTGATTTGATAGTTCTGCCGGTCGGCGCCGTTGCTGTTGGACGCTTCCACTGAAACGTCGTGCACGCCGGTCTGGCCCGACTGAGGTGTCCATGATATCAGTCCGGACACGGCGTCGATGCTCATGCCGGCCGGGGACGCGATCAGGGAGAATTGCGGTTCCGGGACCCCGCGCGCCCTAACCTGATAAGTGTACGGTTCGCCGACTCGGGCGAGGGTATTGGGCGACGAGGTGATGACCGGGGCGTTGCTCGACGTACAGCGCAGGGGATCGCCCGAGTCGGAGTACACCAGGCAGGTCATCGTATCCCCCGGCGCCGTGTAGACGAGCAGCCAGAATTGTCCGACGGGCAGTATCGGAGTCGGCGTGGTATTACGGAGCACCACGGAGAGAGACATGCGCGCATCGGGGTGCGCCTGCAGGAAAGCTCCCGCCCCGCCTGTCTTGGATCCGGATAGAGCCGCCGGAGAGTCCACCCAGGGCTCGAGCAGAGCGGTCGTGCCCACGTTGAAGGGCAGAGCCCTGTCCAGAGTGTCCAGCGAAAGGGCGATTATGACGGGACCGCCCAGCAGGGGCCTGACGGCGAGCAGATACTCGGAGGAATCCCTCGACGGCGAATACCATCTGTACACCCAGCCGGTCGCCTTGCCGCTGTTCAGATCCATAGAGAGTGAAAAGCCCATGTAATCGATGCCGATGAAGATGACATTGGTGGGAATCGCGTCATTGCCGAGGTCCGTCCTGGCCTTGCTCTCCACATCCGTCAGCAGTTCGCGCGCGCCGATGTTCTGCAGGAGTTGGGCGGCGGCTTCCCGCCGGGCCGGAAGCAACAGCGCGGCGGCGATGAGCAGAAACGGCAAATGCCGGGAAATAGAACCGATACGAGAAAGTGTGTGACGCTGCATCGATGTGTCCTGTTTGTTGAAACGTGTGAACATAACATATGCACAAGGTTGCTGAGTCGCAAGGATGACTCCGGCCGGCGGCGCGGCGACGCGCAAGTGAACTATTCGACGAATGCTTGTGTTTTGTCAGTTATACGTCCGATCATAATCACGCGCGCGGCGCCGATAGATCTCCGCGCCCTCTGTTCAACAATCGACACCGGAGAATACAATGGCTGATTTGGATAAAGCTCTCGCAACGCAGCTGGCGAACATAGAAAAGCGCAGCGGCAAATCCCTCTCCGAACTTGCCGCGATTATCAGGGAAAGCGGACTCGTAAAACATTCGGAGATCGTCGCCATGCTCAAGACCTCGCTGGGACTGGGACACGGTGATGCCAACACCCTTGCGCACGTGGCGCGAAAGTCAGAGAGCGGCGCGGCCGGGAAAGAGGAGTCGTCGCCGGAAGCCGTGCTGAACGGCCTGTATACCGGTCCGAAGCAAGCTTTGCGTCCGATTCACGACCTGCTACTGTCTGCACTGAAGAAATTCGGCGACTTCGAGGAAGCTCCCAAGAAGACCTATGTCAGCTATCGCAGGAAGAAACAGTTCGTCATGATAGGTCCGGCCACCAATACTGCCGTCGAGGTCGGACTGAACGCGAAGAATCTTCCGGCCGGCGGACGTCTCAAGGCACTACCGGCCGGACAGATGTGCAATTACAAGGTCCGGCTCGACTCCGTCTCCGCTGTGGACGCGGAATTGATCGGCTGGATGAAGTCGGCGTTCGAAGCGGCCGGTTGAGTGCCGGCCGCTCCGGATTTGCCGGTCCACCGTCTTAGGCGGCGCCGAGGACGTCAGCGGATAAGATGCATAAGCCGCACGATCCTCCGGTTTTCAGCCGTTACTGTGCATCTGTACACGCCTGAAGGCAGTCCGTTCGCTTGCCAGACAACCGAGTGAAGCCCGGCCGCTCTGTGCTCCCTGTCCAGAGACATTACCAGCTTGCCCATTGCATCGTGTATTTCCAGGGAAACATGTGCGTCCCGGTTCAGATTGAATCTTATGTTCGTATGATCGGAGAATGGATTCGGATAATTCAGCAAAACTGTTCCATCGGGCGGAACCTCCGGCTGATCCGCGTAAACAGTGGTCCTGGCGTAACCGCTCAGGAGTATTCTGTACTCGGGATTGTTGGCTTCCGTGGTCCTGAAAGTGAATTCCCCTTGTTTCCAACCACTCCAGGCCGGTGTGAAGAGGAATTTCATGATGAACAGAGCGCCCGGGGAAAGCCTGTTCTGGAAGTCCACGTATTTGAAGTGTTGCCAATCCCCGCTGAGTTGGGGATTGTATAGAAGAAGTTCGGAGTTACTGTCATTCTTGATTATTATCTCACGAGTTTTAGTGTAACCGACATCGATGGAGTCAAAAAGAATGTTAAGGTCGGAAATGAGCAATCTGCCCGACGATCCCGTCTGTGCGACGCCGATAAGCCCGACGTTCTTCGAGGGATTGGCCGGATCGGTGGATGAGAACGTGAGTGTTGCGCTCCTGGCGCCCGCATTCCCCGACGGCGTGAAGGATATTTCGACGGTCCGGGTGGATGACGGCGGGATGCTGACAGGCAGCGCCGTTGTGACTTTGAATTGCTCCTTGTCCGATCCGCTTATGACAAAATTGTCCAGTATCAAGTCGCCGTTCCCTTCATTGCGCACCGAGAATGTGCCCGTGCCCGGCGCCTGCCCGATAACAACCGTGCCGCAGTTCACGACGTCCTGAAGCAGCACGAGCTTTCCCTGGGGGCGGGAGACGATTATCTGTGAAGCATACGCATATCTGTTGTTGGACAGGTTTTGCTCGTTTACTTCCCCGTTCACATCCGCTACGGCGATCAGATAATAGTACCCGGAGGGCAGTTGCTGAGGGACCACGATGTCCACCTCGGTTTGATAATTGCCTCCAGCCGCTATCGGTGGAATCTGTATGGGAGAAATCGTAAGCAGATGCTCGTTGATGGACGGATTGGACGACAGATACAGGTTCGTTTTGTGGGACGCGGCGCTTCCTGTTTCCGTGTTGGACTCACGGATGGTGATTCTTTCCGCGCCGCCGGCGGTCCAGCTTGTCCTGGCGGGCGTCGCGGATACAGTGATATCCGCGTACCCGGCCGATATTGTGAGAAAAACGTCCGTGTAGCCGCCGTTGTTGTCCTCGTCGCATTCCCTGACAGTATTTTGAAAATCCACCACCGCGCCCAGAGCGTACTTGCCGGGGGGAAGCTGCGGAATCGTGAATTCGGGGAACATCAATTCGACCGACTCGCCTGCGGGTATTCCTGCGGAGAAGTCGCGTTCAGCCAGCGTCTCGAGCGGCGTTTTGCCGTCTGCTGAAAGAATGAGGCGTGTTCTGTGCGCCGGAGCGTCTGCTGAACCGTTGTTCTTGACACGAACAGATACCGTGCGCCGGTCGCCGCACTTCCAATTATCCCAACCGCTTGATGTCGTTATGTTGGTCCATTCCAGCTCGGCAATCGGTCTGATCGATGCGCGTTTCTGCGGATCAGTGCTGTATAGCCTTACATTGTCCTCATCGGATTCGTCTACCGTGCCGCTGTGGTCCGCCTCAGCATAGATAACCCACTCGCCGTAAGGAATATCCACGGGAACGGTCGCCTCGAATGAGACCGGCTGAGACTCGAAGCCGGGAGGTATAGCGGGAACGCTTACGCTCGTCAGCGCATATCTACGCACGCCGTCGGAGAGGAATATCTCGGAGGAATGCGGCGGAGCGGTCACGCCACCGTTGTTCCTTTCACGATATGTTCCCCTGACCTTCGTGCATCCGGCGTTCCAGTAGTACTCACCCGGGTTCGGATCGAGCGCCAGGTAGCTCGGCTCCAAATCCGGAAGCTCGACGTCCTTCTCCAATACGACGTCATCGATAAACGCACCGTAGCCGCCATCGCGGATGTCGCTTTCAAAGACGAAGGCGATCCAGACTTGCGACCTGCCCACAAGTGTTCCGAGCGTCGGCCAATTCGTTAATTCGATTACAACATTCCTCCATACGTTACCTGAAGGTCCGGATATGCGGCCATTCTCAGGGAAATGGGTACCGTCTATGCTTGGAGCCCACCACAGGAAATCATAGCTCGTTTCCGAGTCATTCCTGTACTTGAACGAGAGGCTGGCATGGACGGCATCGCTGAGATCGAAAGGTCCGAAAATCATGTACGTGAACATATTATTCGGATATTCATGTCCGATCGTTCCCGCCTGGGTGCCTGCCGCGGCGCACCAGGCGTAATGCCCGCCTGCCAGTCCCGGCACGCCATACTGCGGGTAATATCTGATGCTGCCCCACATCGCGTTGGTATGGCCGCTGTTGATGCCGACACGCCAGCGCGGATCGGAAAATGCGGCGCCGTCGTCTCCGAAATCCTCGCTCATGATTGTCACCCAGCGCTGCGGCTTCGAACCGCGCCCGGCGGTCCCGTCCGGCGCCTGCCCGTCAGGTGGCCGTGTCACGGGATCAGAGGAAGTCGAACTTATGCCGGTATACGGCTGCGGCAGAATGACACGGACATCGCCCGGAATCGTGAATCCGCCGAAAGCGGCCGGCACGGCCCGGCTGGTATTATCAGTCGGAGCATGCCCAACAGTTTTAGAACTCAATAAATTCTTGATCCATTGCGCTGAATCCGACGCCCGGGACGCGTTCGGACTCGACGGCTTTTTCATCTGGATTCCGGCAGAGCAACCGTTTGAGCCGGAGATGGTTTTTTCGATCCGGAGTCTCGGGTCTTGAATTTCTCCGCCATTTTGGCCTGCATTGCGTGAAACAGCCGCAGGCGTCTGACAGACCGAGGTCTCATGGATGGCACTGCTTACGATAACAACCAGCGAAATAACAATGTTTTGTAGAATGGACCGTTTCATCTCATCTTCCCGTGTTGATTTAAAATCGTCTTCATGGATATATCCGTTCATACCGCTTCAGGTTTCAAAGGGATTCCAGCTACAGGAAATTGATGAAGCGAAAACCCTGTTTACTCATGCTTCTCCTCCCTATATTCGTGAACCTTGTCTTAAAACGCCGGAACCGGATCACAAATATGAGAGAGGCGCCGAATGAAACGAGTGACGATTCTGCTGATTCTATCATTGGGAATGGGGCTGTCGGTTTGCTGTAATAAGAGTGATAATCCCGCAAGCGTCAATAATCCTCCGGCAGCCCCGCGAGTTCGTGTGCTCGCGATCGAGCCGCAGCCGGTCGAACGGGACGATACTCTTTTGGTTTACGGAGCCGGCTTCAACAAGGATCCGTGGCGGAACCGCGTGCTGATCAACAACATTGCCGCGACTCCCAAAGCGGCGAGTGATTCCGTTCTCGTCGTCGTCGTGCCGGATGATGCGGTTTCGGGCTTTCTTCGCGTTGCCGTTCAGGGCGATACTACCGATCCTGTGCCCATCTCAATATCACCGGTGGCGTTCTCGCTCTCCCGTTTTCGTCACGTGTCCGTCAATGCGCTGTTCAGTTTGGGATTTGGAACGGCATACACGTTTTCCGGCGCGCCCACGATCATGGGGAACACGGCACAGTGGACGAACGGCGCCTCGACCGTCAAACTTGTGTTCGATGACATCGAACATCCTTCATCCATCGCGGTGAATGGAACCATCGAAACCTATCGGGACAACGGCAACTACGGGATATGCCCCGACGTCGACAAATTCGTCTTCAGCGCGGATGAGCTGGATTTGAGCGCGAACGAATATCCTTACACTTTTCTCAGAAAGAACTGGATGTCATGGTTCGGCAGCGTGTTCTACACATGGACGACGTATGAATTGAACTGTACCGGGAGAAAATCCGGCTCCGACACCGGATCGCTTCTGGAAATTTCCGTGACACTGTCGAAGTGATCGACGCGCGGCCAAAGTCCGCACGATGAAAGGCAACTGAAGATCGATGCTGCCGGCAAGCTCAGCAGAATCGCATTCGGACACCGGCCTTGGACATTATTTGTGCAAAGCGCCGGTCGCAGCGGAGCGCTGGCGCGCCCGGATCAACCATCCCCGGATTGGAGATTGCCGTTCCGTACAGGAATGACCGCCCTGAATCGCGTCATACCGCCGCTGTTGGAAAATTCGAGCGTGCCGCCATGTCCTTGGGCGATTATGTCATGACTAATGGAAAGGCCCAGCCCTGTTCCTTCGCCGGTCGGTTTTGTCGTGAAGAAAGGTTCGAACATCCTCTTCGCCACATCTTCTGATATTCCGGAACCGTTATCCTCGATGTCGATCTCAATCGATCCTTCTTGAAGCCGCGTCGAGATTCGGACGAGCGGCGCATAAGCGTCAGTTCCGGAAGCTCCCGGGATCTCCCCGCTCGATCCGGTTTCCGGATCGAAAGGACCATCCTCTTGCCAATTCACGGGGATCGGATTCTCAGCGGCCGGACGCTCTCCTGCCGGTCCTCCCGTACGTAGAATCGCAGACCGACCGGCCTTCTCGCAAACGGCGTGAAAAGCATTGTCGAGCAGATTCAAAACCGCCTGCTTGAAGGCGTTCGGAAGGAGCTCCGCTTCGCCGATATCACCGAAATGCCTCTCTATCGCAACCGGCGGTCCGGGATGTTTGGCTGCCACCGATCTGGACGCGCTTTCTATCGCCAATTCCAGAAGTTTCTCCACTTCCATCACTCGCCGCTGTTCACTGCGGCTTCGGGCATGCGTCATCATGCCTTCGACAATGGCGTCGGCGCGTTCTCCATGCGCCGAAATCCGCAGAATATTCTCTCGCAGATCAGCCGCAATCGCGCGCAATTCCTGCATGCCGGATGCGGGATCTGGGTAATCCGTCGATGACAGCGAGGCGATTATCTCATCCAGCATGTCCAGAGAAAGAGCCGAAAAGTTGTTTACGAAATTCAGGGGATTTTTTATCTCATGCGCAATGCCCGCGCTCAGCCTCCCGAGCGATGCGAGCTTCTCCTGTTGAATCAGTTGCGCCTGAGTCTCCTTCAGGATGGTGTAAGCGCGCTCGAGTTCGCGGGCCTTTTCGAGTTCCAGTTCCTTCCTGGCATTCTCAGCCGCGAGCGCGCGGGCCTGCGCTTCCATCGCCCGCGATTGCGATTCCGCGGCTTCGGCCCTGAATTCCGCGATCCGCATGCGGGCCGCTTCCCGCTCTCTTCTTCTCACGCGTTGCCTCTGGGTTCTGTCGATCGAGAAGACGAGGAACGAGAAGGCAAGCGCGTAGATCGCGTAAGCCCACCAGGTTCTCCAGAAAGGAGGGGCGACCGTCACGCGCAACACGGCTGGCTTGCTCCATCTGCCGTTCATACCTCGGGCCGAGACCTTGAAGACATAAATTCCAGGACTCAGATTCCTGTAATCCGCCATCTCTTTCTCCGTTATCGAACTCCATCTGGACTCGGATCCTTCGAGAATGTGCCGGTATCTGACGGACGAGGCGCCGGGCAATTGAGAAACCGTGAAGTGAAAAGTCAGATGATTCTCATCGTAAGACACAGTCATATGTCCGGGGATTTGAAACGGATCGGCCTCTCTCGCTCCCTCGTTTTCACGAGACTCCGCCTGATGATATCCCGGCTTTCTGTTTCCTGCCTCCGTATCTGGGCTCGAATCTGCATACGGGCCGGATTGTTCCATCACGAATCTCCTGGGTTTCTCCATCACATCGATGCCGGAAATGTAGGCCGTCGGCGCAGCTTTTTCTTCATCAATATCGTCCAGGATGGTGACGCCTTCGTGTACTGCCCACCACAACCGGCCGTCTTTCGCGAGCACAGGTTGAGCGGGATTAAAATCGGGATACGGAAGGCCATGGTCTGTGGAAATGTTCATGATCGACCAGGTGTCATTGTCTCTTTTCGGCTGCTTGACGATGACGAGTCCGTCGCCGGTTCCGAGAAATACGTCGCCATTTCTGAGACCGATGCTTGTGACCGTATGATCCGAAAGCCCATGATTCACACCCGCATGAAACACTACGGCCCGTTTCATGTCCACAAGCGCCACACCGTCACCGTAGGATCCGATCCATATTCGTCCAAGCTCGTCCCGCGCAAAACATGATATGAAGTCGGAGTGGCTTCCATGGGCGACGTTGAATCTCCGGACCGTGCCTGATTTGCGGTCGATTATGTCTACACCTGATCCGTATGTGCCTATCCATACCCGCCCGTCTGCGTCTTCAATCATAGAGGATACCATATTGTCGCTCAATCCGCCTCCGGCATCGAGGAAACGAAGTCCTCCGAGGTCGGGACCGCATACCGCGATGCCGTGTCCCTGCATTCCGATCCAGATATTGCCGTCGCGGTCTTCGAGAAAAGAAGAAACGGCCCGGCCGCCCTTTTCGGACAGGGACAGCTGCCTCAGGCGCCTGCCGCCCGGTTCATAAAGCGTGATGCCCGTCGTGCTGCCGATCCAGACTCTTCCCGCGCGATCCTCGAGCAGGGCGTAGACGGCATCGCCGACCAGCC
The DNA here is from genome assembly GCA_964388275.1 of uncultured Chromatiales bacterium. Lineage (GTDB taxonomy): Bacteria > Bacteroidota > Ignavibacteria > SZUA-365 > SZUA-365 > JARYLZ01. Next base: position 12,896 of record CAYLZD010000021.1, on the reverse strand, counting down.
CTTTCTTCCTCGAAATCGCCGTGATAACGCCGTCTTCAGGCCTGTAGACGTCGACCCCGGCGTGTGCGTTGCCGATCCATATCCGCCCTTCCGAATCCTCCAACAAACCGAAGATGGAATCGTCGCTCAATCCGCGGCTTTTATTCAGGCGCGTGATCGCGTTGCCCAAAACGCCGAGAATCGCCGCCCCGTTGTGCGTGCCTATCCAGATATTGCGGTGTTTGTCCTGAAGAAGCGAAAGCACAAGGTTGTCCGGAATGCCCGCCTGTACATCAAGCACCCTGACTCGGTCGGTTCTCGGATCCCATACGTGGACACCGCCGCTCGTGGCGCCTATCCAGATGCAGCCGTCGCTTCCCTCAATCAGAGATCTTGTGCCGCCGTGCCGCAGACCCTGGCGCCCGCCTATGTGAGCAAGCGTTCCGCGTCCCGGGTCGAACGCGTTCACCCCATTCCCGTCGGTTCCGATCCAGATTCGTCCAGCCGCGTCTTCGAGGAGGCAGAATATGGAGTTGCCCGACAAACCGGCCGCCCTGTCCAAAAGCGTAAGGATTCCTCTGGGCGGATCGAATATGTTCACGCCGCCCCTTCCGGTACCGATCCAGATTCTGCCCGAGCTATCTTCGATCAAAGCTCTCACCGTGTCGTTACAAAGCGCATGATCCCTGTTCAATCTTGACATCACTCCCTTTCGGATGTCAAGCACGTCCACACCGCCACCTTCTGTCCCGATCCACAGCCGTCCGGATTTGTCTTCCAGTAGACTGAGAACGGTGTTGCATCCCAATCCCTCCTGTGTTGTCAGCGTTTTGAGCGATCCCTGTCCGGGATCATAGATTGTAACGCCCGCTCCGTAAGTGCCGATAACCAGCATTCCACCGCGCGTCCACATCATTGTAAGAATCGAGTTATTGGGCAGACCCTGCTCTTTGGAAAAAACGTCAATGTTCTCGCCGTCGAGGCGGCAAAGACCTCGATCGGTTCCGAGCCATACGAATCCGTGCGGGTCTTCGCCGATACAGTGGATAGCGGCGCCGGGAAGGCCTTGATCCTTCCCAAGTTGCAGCACACCGCACAAGGCGCCGTTTCCGGTCCGAAGCGGGGTTGTCTTTATTCGTTGCGGCGGCGCGATCCGGGCGACTGTAAAGGAGAGCTGCCGTGACGGGATTCGGTCGAGGTTGAGAACCGAATAAGGCAAGCCGGCGAAGTTCAGCCGGGAGGAATACGCGGCGAATCCGTGATGTTCAAAGGCTCCTGAGTAGGCGATCGAATGACTGTCGTCGCCGAGGTCCAGTGTTTTTCCTTTGTCGAGCTCCGCGCGCCGGAATCCGGATGTATCCCAGCGGATCGCTTCTGGTTCGGATGGACGAAATCCGGTTTCATCGGGCGCTTGGAACTCCGTTTCGAGTTCCGGAAAAGGCGTGTCTTCGGGAACATCATTGCAGGACGTGATGAGCACGGCCAGGCACATATACGCCGACGTGAGACAATAGAGCTTCCTGATTGCGCTTCTCCGTGAAGTCATTTTCTATATGATACAAGCGTGAACCTGCCGCATTGCGCCGGGAAAGAAGTACTCGCGGCAGACCGGTTTATTCTAGGCGATGAATACCGCGCCGCACATTCGCGTTGGGTCACCATAATCCAAAATCGAATCACAGGCGGGCCTGGGCCGCCGGACCGGTCTTGAAGCCGTTCCGGCGGCTCAGGTTCCACGATAAATTATCTGACCAATACGGGCCTGGAGAAAACGGCGCCGTCGGAACTCCGCAGAATGATATAGAAGAGACCCGCGGGCAAACCGTCGGTGTCCACTGTCATTCCATGGACGCCCGGCGAATAATAGGACGAGACCAGGCGCCTGAGCTTTTCACCCGTCACCGAGTGCAGACTCGCGTCGATATGACGGCCTGCGCCGAGGGTGAAAGAAAGAATCGCTGCGCCATGCGCCGGATTCGGATGCATGTTGCCGACGGTGAGCGCGCCCGGCGCCGGCTGATCGGGTGTTGCGATGTCCGTCACGACTTTCCGTGAGACGAGCGACACTTCCACATTTCCTCCGGGATATCCGAGATCATTGGTTTTAACCTGAAGGGCCGCGAATTTGACGCCCAGAGAAAGAGGAAGGTGTCTGATTCTAATTTCAGCGCTGTCGCCTGCCGGAATCTGCAGCTTCGTCGGAGAACCGTCCACCGCGAAATGCAGCGGATCTTCGCCTCCGATCATCCAGGATTGAACAGTCAGCGTTCCGCCCCCGATGTTGCGGATTGCCAGAGTCCGATAAACGGCTTTGTTTATCTCAACGCTGTCACCGAAGCTGACCGTGGAGCGGCTCAATGCGACACGCGGTTCGCCGCCCGTCAACGAGCTTCCTATTCCGCGCAGCTCCACCTGGACGGCCGGATTCGTTGGATCGTTGCTCCCGATTCTGAGAGTCCCGAACTTCTGTCCCGACGAGACCGGATTGAACCGCGCCAGCAGAGTCGCGCTCTTGCCTGGTTCGATGCTCGCCGGCGCGAACCCGATCAGCGAAAAGCCTTCCCCGGTGACGGCCTGCTCGGTGATCGTGAGAACAGCGGTTCCGGTATTCGATACCGCCAATTCCCTGTTTACCGGCGATCCGGGCTCAGTCGAACCGAAGTCCAGCATTGTGGAACTGATCGAGAGCCGGGGCTGTGTCTGCACGATGCCGATACCATTCAGAACTATCGATATCACGGTTCTGTCCGGATCGTTGGCGCTTATGGTGAGAGTGCCGTTGCGCGTGGCGGCCGCTGATGGCGAGAAGCGGACCTCCAACGAGGTCGATCCGCCCGGTTGAACCGTCAGACTGCCGTTTGTGCCGCGGGTGAAGTCGGGGGACCCGTCGAGCTGAATGTCGGATAAGACAAGCGGTGCGTCCCCGCTGTTTCCGATCGTCACGCTGCGCGTCATAAATGAGCCGACCGTTACTGTGCCGAAAATCAGCGCATCCGGATTGATTGTCGCTTGTGGCGCCGCCTGCCGCCCGAAACCGGCCAGCGGTATCGAAAGCGCAGGCACGGCGGGATCGTTGCTCGCGATGTGCAATGTTCCCGCCGCCGCTCCGCCGACCGGCGGACTGAATCGGACAGTCACTGCCGTGACACCTCCGGGCTGAATCGTGCTTTGCGCATTCTGTACGATCGAAAATCCCGCGCCGACGGCATATTGTCCTGTGATTACAAGGGGGGCATCGCCGCTGTTGCCGAGGTTCAGGTTGAGGTCCGAAGAAGATCCGGCATTTACGGTTCCGAAATCCAATTGCGGAGGAGCGGCGGACAACCGCGGTCTTGCCAGCGACGTCGCATTTCCCGTCAATATCACTGTTATCGTCCCTTTTTCCGGATCATCGGTCGTGAAGGTCAATATCGCCGACCGGTTACCGACGGCGGTCGGGTGAAACGCGAGCTCGAAATAATCCGATTCGCCCTGGCGGATCGACGACGCGCATGCGCGTGCTATGGAAAAGTCGCTTGCATCCGCTCCTCCGATAATGGGATTGAGCACGGAAAGCGGCGCGTTCCCTACGCTGTACACGCTCAACGACAGCCTCCTTTCGCTTCCTCCCAGAGCCACTGATCCGAAATCGACGGTTCCGTAATTGAACTGTATTTGCGGCCTCAACGATACGCCGGTGCAGCCGAGGTTGATAGTCAAAGCCGGCGCGTTGAGGCACGAGATGACAAGAATGCCGTTGAAGATCCCGGCAACCGCTGGCGAGCATCGTATCACCAGTGTGATGGATCCGTAGGCCGGAATGACCGCGCTTCCGCCGCCGCCGATAATCGAGAATATTCCAGGTGAAATTGAAATATTGCCGATCTCGATAGCGCATGCGGTCGGATTGGTTATAACCACGTTACGATCCACATACCGGCCAAGGTTCACGGATCCGCAGTCCACGAGCGAAGGACCTGTGATGTAGCAATTGCCTCCGCTTATCGGGAACGGCCGCCTGCAAATGGTGCCGTAGTCGCCTCCGATGATCACGAGGTTTCCCCGGAAACAGACCGCCCTGACGGCCAGTTGAATGTTGTTCGAACAGGGTTCCTTGATCCAGGTCAATCCGGCGTCGGTCGTGCGAAGCAGGGTATTGTTCGTCCCGCCGGCCACGCCGTTGAATCCGTCTGAAAAAGCTACGCTGAGAAGATCTTCGGCTGTACCCGAAGTCCGCTGCTCCCAGCTTCCCCCGCCGTCGGTCGTCCTGAATATTTTTCCTCCCTTGCCGATTGCGATAGCAGTATTGGATGCGATCATCCGGATATCGTACGATTCCGCGGCCGGAGAGGCCTGCGATCTCGTCCAGGCCGCGCCGCCGTTGGATGTGATATACACTTTCGTGCCCGGTGTGCCGAGCGATCCTGCATTCGCGAGCAAGGCCATGCCGGCGGAAACGCCGTTGAACGAGATTCGTTTGACATGACCGTCCGATTCACCGACATTGATACTGTTCCACGACTGTCCGCCGTCGCTGCTCCGCCACAGCACCCCCTGTTCGTCAAGAATAATGCCGTTTACGCTGATCCCGCCCGCGACAAGCACGTTGTTCGGATCGAAGGCGACCACATCATAATTATGCAAGGAAGTCATAGCGGTGCTAATGCTTGGAAACGCGGTCAACGGCTGCCAGGTCAGGCCTCCGTCGATGGTTTTCAACACGCCGTTCTCATAAACGGCGTATCCGACACTTTGATCGGCAAAATGGAAACGCCTGATATCCCGCGTGGTCCCGCTGTTCGCCTGGGACCAAGTGTTGCCGCCGTCGGCGCTCCTTAGAATCAATCCGCCGTTTCCGATTGCGATTATCAGATTGGGAGTGACATAGCAGACTTGGATGAAGGGTGTGAAGCAATTGCGCCACGGCAGCGGCATGATCATCACCGGCGCCTTGAATATCAAGCCGTCATTGCAGCCGATATATCCTATGTAACCATTGTAGAAGCAAACACTGATTGGAATCCGCCCCCGGAAATCGATGCCGGTCTGTTCTATCCATGAAACGCCTCCATCGAGCGTGTATAGCAATAGAGCGGCGCCGTTTCTCGATCCTACGCAATATGCCCGCAGGTCGTCGATGAAACAGAGGAAGTAAAGGGCGTCGTATGGATTGTTGCGCACAAGCGACCATTGGGCGCCGCCGTTGGTGGTTTTCAGTATTACTCCCCCGCCGCCGACTGCCAGACCGTTGGAGCAATTCCTCATCGCGACAAAGTTCAGGGATTGAGTCACGCCGCTGTAACCGGGCGTCCAGGTGGATCCGAAATCCGTTGTGCGGACGACTGTGCCGTTCGGTCCCACAGCGACCAGGTTCGATCCGCACGGCTGGGAAATCGCATATAGAACGGAAGCGTTCGGCACGGCGACGCTCGTCCAGCTGCCTCCTTCGTCGGTCGTCCGGTGGGCGTAACCTCCTCCGCCCACGACCACGGCAAAGGAACCGGCCACCGAGACGCCGTAAAGATCCGCCGTGGTTCCGATATTGCGCGGCGACCAGGTCTCGCCGTTATCCGTCGTGTATAAGAATGTGCCTTTCGAGCCGACAGCCCCTCCCCATTTGCCCGCGCTTGGAATTTCAGGATTATGGCTGACAGCCTGGTTGATCGCGACCGACCAGATAGTATTGCTCGTGCCGGTCTGCGCGTATATCCACGTGTCGCCGGCGTTTTCTGTCCGCATCAGAAGCCCGTTGCTCCCGGCAGCGATGGCGGTCCTGTCGGAGGTGGGCAGTATCCAGTTTATGTCATCGGCGGTGTGCCGGAAAGTCGTACTTGTCCAATCCTGACTAAGCAAGGCGTTCATCCCCCCCAAAAGCAACGGCGCGATGATCCAAACTTGTCGAGAGTATTTTCCCATGCCTGTCCTCCTTTGATAATAAGAGTGGAAATTGATGGACGCGGCCGGCGCATTGCGTGATTCGCGCTGCGACCGCTCCGTTGAATCTATCCAGGCCCGGCGCCCGCCTGAAACCGCCATCGCGCGCTCTTCCTGCCGGCGTCAGCGGCGTTTCGGCGCGGATTTCCCGGGTGTTGAATACCGTGGTTATTTAAGGACTCATCCTTCAATCTCCGGACCCAGTCGGGATATCCGAAGAAGGGATATATGTGCTTGTTAATGTCCTAATATAGCCGGTTGAAAGAAAAAAACAAGAGTTACCCGTCCAATGTGCGACGATTTTATTTTTCCCTTTTCACGCGTCACACTCAATTGCGGACCGTATCGAGGAAACGGCTGCCCCTCGCGGCCCGTCCCGTATTGCGCCTCTCGGCCCGCTTCGACAAATTGCGTCCGTGCCGGACAAACCGGATATAGCGCCGCTGCCCCGCGGGGAAGTGATAAAGGCCGTGGAACGGCTCTCGCCTTCCCGGGTACCGCTCGTCATGACGAAATGGTGGGGCGAGGGTTTCCGCGAGCTGCACGGCGGCGCGTTGCGCCGCTTCGACCGCTACCCGGACGACGCGGCTTTCCTCTGGCTGCAGCCGGTGGACCTGTCCCGCATGAATCTCTCCTGGCAACCCCTCGAGCACGGCGCCCTCGACGCCCGCCGCGCGCTCGACGACTGGTCCCGGCTCGACGAGTTCATCGACAAGCTGCCGGATCCGTGGGCGGATCCGCAATTCGACTCCCTGAGCCGCGAAGCCGAACGACTGCATGCCGATAACCGCTACATAATCGTGGCCTGGTGGCGGCTTTTCTTCGAGCGCCCCTGGGCCTTGCGAGGCATGGAGAATCTTCTGCTGGACTATGCGCTGGCGCCGGAGCAAGTGCACCGGCTTCACGAGGCGCTCTGCCGGCAATATTGCTCGTATCTCGAGCGGGCCGCGGCGACAATCGCTCCCGACGGTTTCTGGACCAGCGACGATCTCGGCCATCAGACCGGCGCCATGTTCAGCCCCGGCACTTTCGAAAGCATGTTGAAACCCTATTACGCCCGGGTGGGGACGACATTGCGCAGGCATGGCATGCACTGGTGGCTTCATAGCTGCGGAGACAACACACCGCTCCTGCCGCAATTGATCGACGCGGGTGTGGACGTGCTGCACCCGGTGCAGAAGGGCGCGATGAACGCCGGCGCCGTCGCCGCGCGGTACGCCGACAGTCTGACTTTCTGCGCCGGGATGGACGTTCAGCACATTCTGCCCCGCGGCACGGAAGCCGAAGTGCGCCGCGAGGTCCGCGGCCTGATCGATATTTTCGACCGTCCCGATGGAGGACTGTGCCTGGCCGCCGGAAACGGCATACTCCCGGGGACGCCGCTCGAAAACATCGAGGCCTTTCTCGAGGAGGCATTGCTGCAGGGAACCGCGCACCGGGCTTTGCAACGCTGACCCCGGCGCGCTCGCAATGGCGTCCGGCGCATTTCCGGAGGAGTAGGTCTGACTTTCCCTTGGCCGACCGGCAAACATGCATCAAACGGCCGGCGGGTCCGACAGGAGCGCAGGGCTTTCACAATTCAAATGTTGTATGCCGGGCTGTCCGCTCTCAGGCCCCCGTCAAGCCGGATGGCGGGGACCATTGATCAGGCGGAATCGATTCAGCATGAATCGGCAGTCCGGGAACATGTCGATTCCTGAAAGCTTATGCCGTCATGTTCCAGTATGCCATTACCGTGAGGGCGCCGTCGTATCGGCGATCCCGCGGAACAACACTCCGGCGCGGTAACCTGTGATCGAGATCCTTCCCTCTTCGCGGCGCAAGGACAGGCGCGTGATGAAGATTTTAAAAGCCGCCGACGGGCATGACGCTTCCACGGCCATGCTGTCGGGAGGCACGGCGCGCGGATTTTTCAGGGCGTAGGAAGCGTTTATCCGCCGGGCCGGAGCAAGCATGTCCACAGCCGCCGAGTCCGCCGGCACATCGCCCGACATGACGTAAATCGTGAGTCCGGACAGGTCGGCGCTCGAGCGCAGCGACAATCCCGCGCCGCCGGCTTTCAGCTCGCCGGATGCATTCGAGAAATACCGTTCCGGCAGCATGCCGTCGTAACCCGCGGCGCTGATCGCTTCGTTTCCGGCGGCTTCGAAGGTTACGTGCTCCTGCTCCGCCTCGGCCCAGCCGCTCGTGTACTCCACGCCGAGCAGGCGCGCCACCTCAGCCGCATCCCTGAACTCCCCGTCCCGCGCTCCGTCCCGGCGCAGATTCTCGGCGAACCACGTCTGTATGCCTTCGTAACCGTGCATATCGCGCAGATAGGAGAGCGTCGAACTTATCTCGCGCGCGTCGCCGCCGGACACCGCGCGGGCGGCCTTGACCACCCTGCCTCCGGCAAGCATGCCGTTGTCCGCGAGCAGAGTCTCCAGCCTGGCCGTCTGCGAACGCTCCGACACCGAGAAGGCGCCCCAAGGTCCGAAGCTCGCGAGAAGGGCCAGCGCGCACAGGACCAACGGCATGGCCTTGATGCTGCGGCCGCGGAAGGCGAGGAAGTACACGATCATGACGCAGCACCAGACGCCGAGCAGCAGGGCCAGGTAGCGGCTCTCCGTCATGCCGTATTCCGACACGCGGCGCCAAACGGCGAGAAACAGCATGGCGGCCGGCGGTATCAGGGCGAGATGATACCGGCGCAGGGCGTTGCGTATCCAAACGTTGCCGGCCAGCTCGCGCAACGGATGCAGCAACAGGAGCGTGAAGGCGCCGGTGGCCGCGAAACCCAGCACCAGGCCGGTGACCCAGCCGCGCGGCCATTCCCAGACGATGATGATCCTGCCGATGTAGGCGTACAGTATCACGAGGTATAGCAGAGCGAGGGGAAGCACGATATACTGGGCGAACACTTTGAATCCCTTCGGGTAGGAGTCGTCGCCTTCCAGCGCCCTGAGATCCGCAGGCACTCCTGCAAGAAAAAACCACACGGCGAAGCAGCCGAGCAGCAGCACCCACAGTTGCGGGTAGCGCTTTTCCGGTATGTCGATGCCGAACAGATTGTCGAGCGCCGCCATCGCGATGGCCAGCCCGGCGAACAGAACGCCCGCGAAAAAGCCGGCCGTGAGTCCCCGCAAGATCAGGCGGCGGTTGTACTGCCAGAAGCCGTTCACCTCGCCGCGGTTCAGCCAGGGCAGAACGGATGCCGCCAGCACCGCGCCGGCGACGAGCAGCGCGAGACGGGCGCCGTGCGTTCCCGGCGCCCCGGGGATATTCCCCGGCAGCGTGGCGCCGTACACGGCCGCGGCCGCGAGCGCCGCGAGCTGCAGGAGCAGGGACTTCCCGCGGCTCATGCCGGCCTTTTCGGCGGCCGCGGCTATGGCGAAAAGCAGCGGCATGGCCGGCAGGCAGGCGTAAACCACGTTGAACAGGAACAGGAGTCCGTCGCTCTCCTCGGCTTCTATAAGAGCGAGGCCCGCGCCGGTTGCCGTGAATGCCGTAAGGAGGACGAGCGGAAATCGCCGCGCGGTTCCCGCCGCATCGCGCAGCGTCTGACTGATCGATGGAAGTTTCATTACATGTCACCCGGTATGATTATGGAATTTGCGGCTTCCAAAACCTACGAAACTTCCCAGTTACTGCGTAATGCCGAAATGCGGTAGCGTGCGGGAGGGAAGGCAGGATCCGCTCCTGGCCGGACGGCGCTAATAGTTGTTATTCAGATGGAAAATCCTGAATTTCTCGTCGTAATTTCCAGAAGCCGCATAAGCGGCATGAAAAGGGGCGAAACCTTATGAACCAGGTCGTCATCGAAAATCCCATCATCAATAGCCCGTATTCGGAACCTGAACTGCATTTCCGCTTCTCGGACGATGGGATCACGGACGAGATTGTGAAACGCCGAAGGAATAGTTCGTATTTCATTCCTATTGCCGGAAGTAAAAAAAAGAGCTCCGAGCAACTCGAAATCAATACGGAATGGACGAAAGACAGGATCGAAGAAAACAAGGTCGTGAACGATATCCGCCGCCGTGTGGAAATGTGGAGAAAAGGCGGATACATGGGCGTGACGCCTACAACTTCGCGGCTGCTCGCTTATTGGACCGATCCTCAACGAGAGAACAAATTGTTTTTCTGTCAGATAGAAGCGCTTGAAACCGCGATATACGCCGCTGAAGTAGCTCAGCGCTACGGCGATAACTGGATCGAGAACAAACTCCGCGAAGCCAACGAATCCTCCAATCCCGGCTTGCCCCGCATCGCGTTTAAAATGGCCACCGGCTCCGGCAAGACGGTGGTTATGGCTATGCTTATCGCCTGGAACGCTCTGAATAAAATAGCCAATCCGCGGGACGCGCGCTTCTCCGACGTTTTCCTCATCATCACGCCGGGAATCACGATTCGCGACCGGCTTCGAGTATTGCTGCCGAACGATCCGGATAATTATTACCGGAAACGCGACATCGTCCCTGCCCCGGACATGCAGACGCTCGGCCGGGCCGAAGTGCTGATCACGAATTTCCATGCATTCCGTCAGCGCGAGTTGATGCCGGCCGGAAAACTTACCAAGGCCATCCTCGCTCGAGGCGGCGAAAATCCTTTCACCGAAACGCCCGATCAAATGGTCAGACGCGTTTGCAGGAGCGTCCGCAACAAGAAGAACATCGTGGTCATCAACGACGAAGCGCATCACTGCTACAGGCGCAGACCCGATGACTTCGCCGAGCGAATGAGCCGCGAAGAAAAGGCCGAGGTGAAAAAACGGGAGGAGGAGGCCCGCATCTGGATTTCAGGCATCGAGGCCGTGAAAGCGAAACTCGGGGTCAGGACGATTTACGACCTGTCCGCCACGCCATTCTTCCTGCGCGGTTCCGGTTATCCGGAAGGCACGCTGTTTCCCTGGGTCGTTTCGGACTTCTCGCTTATCGACGCCATCGAGGCGGGCGTCGTAAAGATCCCTCGCGTTCCGGTGGAGGACGATTCCATGACGGGCGCCATGCCAACGTACCGCGACCTATGGCCGAGAATAAGGGAACACCTTCCGCGCAAGGGCAGAAAAACCGGCGCCGTCTCAGGCGAACCGAAGCTCCCAGTCGAGCTGCAGGGCGCGCTGCACAGTCTCTACGAGAACTACGAGAAACGGTACCGGCTCTGGGAAAAAGACGCTGAGGCCGTTTCTCGCGGAGTGACGCCGCCTGTTTTTATAGTTGTCTGCAACAACACCAACGTATCGAAACTGGTGTACGATTACGTTGCCGGCTGGGAAAAACGCATCGGCGGTAAGACTATTGTACAGGCGGGGCAACTGCCCATTTTCCGCAACGACGACGGCGGCGGCGGTTGGCTGCACAGACCCAACACGATTCTCGTCGACAGCGAGCAGCTCGAATCCGGCGAGGCGATGAGCGACGAGTTCAAGAAAATCGCCTCTCGCGAAATTGCCGAGTTCAAGGAGGAATACAGGATCCGCTTCCCCGGCCGGGACGCCGAAAAACTGACCGACGAGGACCTTCTTCGCGAGGTGATGAACACGGTAGGCAAAAGCGGCAAGCTCGGCGAACAGGTGCGCTGCGTGGTAAGCGTTTCCATGCTGACAGAGGGCTGGGACGCCCAGACCGTAACGCACGTGCTCGGCGTGCGCGCCTTCGGGACGCAGTTGCTGTGCGAACAGGTGGTCGGACGCGCCCTTAGGCGCATGAGTTATGCGGCAAATGCCGAGGGGCGCTTTCTTCCCGAATACGCCGAGATTTACGGCGTGCCCTTCTCCTTCATACCTTGCAGCGGCATCGTCGAAAAACCGCAACCGCCCGTATCCACCACAAGAGTGCGCGCGCTTGAGGAGAGAATCGCCTGCGAGATAACTTTCCCGCGGCTTCTCGGTTACCGCTACGATCTGGGAGGAGAAAGAATATCCGCCGCATTCAACGAGGATTCCCTTCTCCGCCTGTCCACTGCCGCGGTGCCGACGAGGACGAAGAACGCTCCAATCGTCGGGGAAAAAAGCGTTCACACTCTCGACGATCTCAAAAAACACCGTCCAAATGAAGTCGCCTTCCTTCTTGCAAAGCTCGTGCTCGAAAAATACTTCAGGCGGGACGTGAGAGAGCGCGGAGATAAAACGGACGGCGGCGAGGGCGACGTGAAGCACTGGCTCTTTCCCCAGCTGCTCGTCATCTGTAAAAGATGGATGACAGAATGCCTCGAGCTTAAAGACAACACTTTTCCGCAGATGCTGCTCCTCCTGGAATTCGCTCACGATGCGGCCGACCGCGTATATCATAGCATCGTGGCATCCACGGCAGGCGCCGCCACGCTGTTGCCCGTGCTTCAGCCGTACGATTCCACGGGTTCCACGCGTTACGTGGATTTCGACACGGCGCGTCCCGTGTATGCGACGCGAGAGGACAAATGCCACGTTTCACACGTGGTGGCGGATACCGGAACCTGGGAACAGAAAACCGCGCAGGCGCTGGAGGAGATGCCGGAGATAGTACGCTACGTGAAGAATCACAACCTGAATTTTTCCATACCATACACGCTGAACGGCGAGGAAAGGCAGTACATTCCCGACTTCATCGCCTGCGTGAGCGACGGATGCGGCGAACGTGAGCCGTTGCATTGCATTGTCGAGGTGAGCGGGCAGAAGAAGAAGGAGAAGGAGGCCAAGGTATCCACGGCGCGCACGCTCTGGATACCCGCGGTGAACAACCACGGCGGCTTCGGGCGCTGGGCCTTCGTGGAGCTTCTCGATCCCTGGAACGCGCAGAACGAATTGAGGAAGGAACTGAAACTATGATCACACGCCTGCGGGTGCGCAATTTCAAACGTTTCGAGGACGTGGACATAGAACTCGGCAAGGCCGTCGTGCTCATCGGTCCCAACAATTCCGGCAAGAGCAGCGCACTGCAGGCGCTGGCACTTTGGGACCTCGGGCTGAAAAGATGGAACGAAAAACGCAAGGACAGCGCTTCTCCCGAAAAAAGACCCGGCGTCACCATCAACAGGCGCGACCTTTA